>NZ_BAAAJG010000026.1:0-414544 GCF_039526725.1 Pseudonocardia aurantiaca | reverse complement strand
AGGAGGTCGCGGCATGCAAGAGGTGCCACACGTGTCCAGCGCCGTCGTCGACCCCAGCGCCGGCCGCTGGGCCGTCGCTAGCGATCCTGAACAACTCCGCCCGTAGCGCAGTAGGACCGGTCGCTCTCCGCCACCCAGCCAGCCCCACCGCTCCGGTCCGCGCCGGCATCCCGGCCGGCGGCGCGCTGGGTGCAGGGGGCGGTCTGTCAACTCGGGTGTGCCCGATGAGCCGCGATGCGGTTTCACCGGGCACGCCCGAGCCACGTTCGGGAACGGACCCGGGGAAGAGGGAGGACACGTGATCCGCAAGGGCGCCCGGCGCTCGGCCAAGGTGACCGACCCGGCTGCGCCGCCTCGGGACGCACAGGGCGCGCCGGAGGCGACGGCCGCGCCATCGGCACCGGCCACGTCCCAAGGCACCGGGCCGACCGGTGCCGATCACGCCGGGGACGACCGGGTCGCAGCGGATCCGGGCGGCACAGGGATGGGCGGGGAGGCGGGCCGGTCCCGTCGGTCCCGCCGCGGTTTCGCGCTGCTCCTGGCCGCGCTGGTGCTCATGGCGCTCGTCCCGGTGTTCGTGGCCCGGATCTACGTCATCCCCAGCGGCTCGATGGAGACAACGCTGCACGGGTGCCGCGGGTGCGACAACGACCGCGTCCTCGTCGACAAGCTCGCCTACCGCTTCGGTTCGCCCGCGCCGGGCGACATCGTGGTGTTCACGCGCCCCGCCACCTGGACCAGCGCGGAACACCGGATCCCGGACGATGGAGCGAACCCCGTAGTCCAAGTCCTGCAGCGGCTCGGCTCGCTGGTCGGGCTGCAGGCAGTCGACGAGACGGTGTACATCAAGCGCGTGATCGCGGTGGGCGGCCAGACGGTGGTGTGCTGCGACGAGCGCAACCGGATCCTCGTCGACGGCGTCGCCCTGGACGAGCCCTACGTCTACTACGAGCCCGAGTCGGGCCCCGCGCGGCAGGCGCGGTTCGGACCCGTCCGGGTCCCCGCGGGTCATCTGTGGGTGATGGGCGACAGCCGCAACGACTCCGCCGACTCGCGGGCGCAGCGTCACGGCCCGGTGCCGGTGGCGGACGTGATCGGGAGGGCCCGGTTCATCGTCTGGCCGTTCGACAGGATGGGCGGCATCGCCGACCAGCACTGACGGTCTACTCCCGTCCTCCCGCCGACGGCGCGCAGGTACGCGACCACCCGCCCGTGACCTCTGCCGCAACCCGTTACTGAAGACGACTGCGATGCTGGTCATCTGCGCGGCCGCGCTGACCTTCACCGTCCAGGCCACCTGACAGGGCACCCCGACCGGCGCGGGCGCTCGCCACCGCAACGGGAGCGGCCGCAGCCCCCGTCCCCCGCTCCTCGTAGAGGTACTTCCCGCCGCGCAGGGCCGAGGCGACGGCGGCCACGAGGCAGGCCGCGGCGGCGAAGCCAAGGGCGAGCGTGAGCCCGGCCGAGAACGGCCCGGAGATCAGCTCCGGGAAGAATGTCCGGCCGGTCAGGAACGCGGCCTGCTGGGGCGTCACGGCCGCGAGCACGTCCGGTCCGAGCAGGTTCTGGATGGGGTTGTCCCCCAGCAGGCCGGCGAACAGCGTGCTCACCGGCGGGAGCTGCGACACGCGGAGGGCGACGTCGGCACTCACGCCCTGCCCGACCAGCCCGGAGTAGAGGGTGGCGGCAGGGTGGCGGCCAGCCCGAGGATGAGCATCGAGAAGAACACGCCGATCGACAGCACGGTCGCCGAGTTCTGGAACGTCGACGTCATGCCGGCACCGACCCCGCGCTGGGCCGCGGGAAGGCTGTTCATGATCGCGGCGCGATTCGGCGAGCTGAACAACCCCATGGCCAGCCCGTTCACCGCGAGCAGCACGGCGAAGAGGCGATAGTCGAAGTTGACGGGCAGCAGGTCGAGCAGCAGGAAGCTGACGGCGGCGAGCACCATGCCGCCGGTCGCGAACGCCCGCGCGCCGTAGCGGTCCGACAGCACGCCCGACAGCGGTCCCGCCACGAGGAAACCGATCGTCAGCGGCACCATGTAGATGCCGGCCCACAGCGGTGTCTGCTCGAACGCGTAGCCGTGCTCGGGCAACCAGATGCCCTGCAGCCAGATGATGAGGATGAACTGCAGGCCACCGCGGCCGAGCGCGGCGAGCAGGTTGGCGATGTTGCCCGCGGTGAACGCCCTGATCCGGAACAGCGACAGGTGGAACATCGGCTCCGGCACGCGCGTCTCGATCTTCGCGAACGCGGCGAGCACGACGATGCCGCCGCCGATCAGCCCGAGGACCATCGGGTTCGCCCAGCCCATGGTGTGCCCGGCATAAGGCTGGATGCCGTAGGTGATGCCGACGAGTACCGCCACCAGGCCCACCGCGAACGTGATGTTGCCCCACCAGTCCAGCCGGGCGGGATGCCGCACGGCGGTCTCGCGCAGCTTGACGTAGGCCCAGATCGTGCCGAACACCCCGACCGGAACGGACACCAGGAAGATCAGCCGCCAGCTGACCGGCGCGAGCACACCGCCCACGACGAGCCCCAAGAACGATCCGGCGATGCCGGCGACCTGGTTGATGCCCAGCGCCAAGCCGCGCTGGCCGGCCGGGAAGGCGTCGGTGAGGATCGCGGTGGAGTTGGCCAGCAGCAGCGCTCCCCCGATGCCCTGCAGCACGCGCATGACGATCAGCCAGATCGCCGCAGCGTCGCCCTGCATCCAGGTGACGGCGAGCAGCACGGAGAAGAACGTGAAGACCGCGAACCCGAGGTTGTACATCCTGGTGCGGCCGAACATGTCGCCGAGGCGCCCGAAGCTGACCACCAGGACGGCCGTGACCACCAGGTATCCCATGATCAGCCACAGCAGGTAGCTGATGTTTCCCGGGGCGAGAGGATCGATGCCGATGCCCCGGAAGATGTCGGGCAGCGCGATCAGCAGGATCGACATGTTGATCGTCACGATCAGCACGCCGATCGTGGTGTTGGAGAGCGCGACCCACTTGTAGCCGGGGGCGTCGGACGTTTTCGTTAGCATCAACAACTAATATACGCGACCTCGGCGAGTTGGAGGCGCTGCTGTTCGACGGCCCGATGCCGGTCAACCAGCCTGCCGTCCGACCTGCCCGGCCAGGAGCGCGGCGAGCTCGCGTCGTCGCTTGACCTTGAGCTTCCGATACACGCTGGTGAGGTGCTGCTCCACGGTACTGACGGTGACGAAGAGCCGGTCGGAGATCTCGCGGTTGGTGTGGCCCCGCACGACAAGATCCACCACACGGGACTCCGCGTCTGTCAGCACCGTCGTGCTGCTCTCGAGCGCAGCCACGGGTGCCGGCCGCCGTGACTCGATGGTGGACGTCGACGCCGGAGCGAATTCGTCGACGAGCCGGGGGCTTCCGAGATCCTGCGCCAGCTGCCGGGCCCTGGCACGTTTCACCCGCGCCGTTGTCCGCTCCCCCCGGCCGTCGTGGAGCTCGCTCATCTTGGCCAGCGTGCGAGCGGACTCCAGTCCGTTGCCGGCGGCGTCGAAGATCGACTGCGCCTCGGAGAGCAGGCGCAGCGCAGCGTCACGCGAGCTGAGCGAGGCCGCCAGGCGCAGCGCGAGCCCCCGGTTGATCCCGCCCGTCAGATCGGCGAGCTGGTCGTCCAGGAACTCCCGCGCGACGCGCTCGTCACCCAGCGACACGAGCGCGCGCGCCGCCCCGTACCGCCAGGGCACCGCCACGTCGTGGCCGAGCCCCCACCGGGCCATCAACAGCCCGCACGAGCGGAAGTCGTCCAGCGCCGCCCGCGGCTGGCGGAGCGCGAGCAGATGACAGCCGCGGGCGTAGAGGTAACGCGGCCCGAACACCGACTCGTACATCGCATCCGGCACCGAGATACCGAGCGGCTCGGCTGCAGCGGCCCGGCCCGACTCAGTGATGGCCAGCACGAGAGCCGACACCGGTTGCCCGATGCCCACGCCCCATGCCTCCGCCGGCATGGCATCGAGCGCCGCGCGCGCGTCACGCTCGGCGGCGACGAGGTGCCCACGCGCCAGGTTGGCGTCGGCCCTCGCCGCCAGGAACATCGCCCTCGCAGCGAGGGCGCCACGGGAATCGGCTGCGTCGATCAGCTGGTCGCAGACCGACGGCGACACGGGCCGACCGACCACGGCCATCACCGTCAGCGTGACGAACACCGCTCTGGCGTCCCGCACATGCTGGTCGGCCGGCGTGAGCAGCCGATCCGACTGCTGAGCCGCCTGGGCCGTCCAGCCCTCGTGCAACATCGACCACGCGAGAGCGAGCAGGTCCGCGCGGGCGAAGCGGTACAGGCGCGGCTCGGGCTCACCACCGACGGTCGGGCGTGGCATGGCCGCCAGCCCGGGGAAGACCGTCGTGAGCAGCATCCAGCCGCTCTCCAGCTCGGTTGCGGTCCGCCCATCGGCTGCGGACCGGCCCGCGATCCTGGCCAGGATCTCGCCACTGACGTCGGGCCCGCTGTGCCAGCACACCATTTCCAGCAGATCGGCGATCTCTGCACCACGCAGCCGCTCGTCGGGGATGGCGGAGGTGACCGACGGGAGCCTGCGTGCAGCCGACGACGGTGCGATCTGGTGCTCCACGCGGACGAGCGCGAACTCGATCTCCGACACCTGATCGGCGTCAGGGCCGGAGCGACGGGCGAGGTCGAGGCAGAGCTTGGCCTCATGTGCGTCACCTGCGGCGAGCAGTGCCGTGGCCGCCTCCTGCAGCACGTCGACCATCCGCCGATTCGGCACCCGACCCGCCTTCACCAGGTGCGCAGCCACCGCCGTGGCCGGTGCGCGCTCCCGCAGCAGATAGCCGGCCGCACGGACGTGCCATCTGATGTGCTCGTTGTTGGTCATGTCGGCGCGGACCTCGTCGAGCACCGTGGGGTCGCGGAACCGTCCGGTCTCGAGGAGGCCGACGCGCTCCAGGCCATCGACGACGTTGGCCAGCCGTGCGATCGGCGTACCGAGCACACCCTGCAGGTCAGCCATGTCGGCGCTACCGCTGAGCACGGCCAGGGCACGGAGTACCTCGACCTCGGCCTGGTCCAGCGAGCGGATCAGGTTCCGGACGACCGTGCGGAAATCGGGTGAGTGCCGCCCGGCCAGCAGGCACGACCCCTTGGACGGGCCGGTACATCTGCCGAGCGACGGCGCCAGCGCGTGTATCAGCAGCGGGTTGCCCCCGGTGACCCACGAGTGATGCTCGACGCACGACGCATCGGCCGCCACGCCGTACTCGGCGAGCACGCTCCCCGCCCCACCCGCGGTCAGGTTCGTGACGCCGACTGTGCGGGCGGCCGAGGTGCCGAGGAGCTCGTCGTGCAGAGTCGAGCGTTCATACCCCGACGAGGTGCGCTCGGTGAGGACGATCAGTATCCGCGCCCATGGCGCCCGGCAAGCGAGGGCCAGCAGGTGACGCACTGACTGGGTGTCGGCGTAGCGGACGTCGTCGACGGCGACGACCACCGGCCGGTCGCGCGCGAGCGCGGTGATCCCGAGGACCAGCCCATGGCTCTCGTGCGAAGCGGCGGGCGCGGTGAAGTGGCCGGCTCCCGCCGCAGCGCCCGTCTCGGCCGATTCCAGCAGTTGGCGCACCGTTGCCAGCGGGTCCTCCCGCTCGGCCCGCGAGCACGCCGCGGTGAGCACCAATGCGCCCTCTGACGTGGCGGTCGCGCAGAACTCGTGCAGCAGCGCCGATTTTCCGCTGCCTGCGGGCCCGTGGATGTGGACCACGCCCCCGCGCCCCCCACAGCATGCCTTCCACAAAGCCTGGAGTCGATCATGCTGCGCCGTGCGTTCCCATAGAACCATTGGTCCGTCCGTCTCTGGTGTCCCCCTGAGCCCGCGCGCCCCGATTTGCGCGAGCTCCCATCAGATTCGTTCGACCAAGTCCGTGCCGATCGTCCCGGACTCCGGCAGTGGGCCGCTGATCGTCAACACAGGCTTGGAGTACGGCGGCCCGTGGGATTTGCCTACCCCCACCCCAGGGCGCACCGTCTCGACGCGGCACGGCACGGCGCTGTGCATATCGGCCCATCAGCCGCTTGTCGTGCAGTATTACCGTGCTCAGGCACCCCATAGTTTGTGAGGAGATCGTCACATTGTCAAGAATGGCTCGTATGTGAGGAAAATCCCAAGTCAGGCCCGGGGCCGGGACCGCGTCGACCGCATCCTTCTCGCCGCCGCGGAGGAGTTCGCCGCCAAGGGCTTCGACGCGACGACGACGAGCGCGATCGCGGCGCGCGCCGGCACCTCCATCGGCTCCGTGTACCAGTTCTTCGAGGACAAGTCCTCGATCGTCGACGCCCTCGTCGAGCGCTACCGAGCGGACCTCTCGGAGATCGCCGTCGGCGGGGTACACCCCGACCACCCGACCGGCGAGGGGCCGGACCTCGCGGAGGCGCTCGATCCAGTTGTGGACCGGCTCGTGGCCTACGGCCGGGCCAACCAGGCGTTCCCGACGTTGCTCAGCCTTGGCTCCAACGGCGCGCTGCACCCGACAGGCGGCGGCGTGCGCCACGCCCTGCAGGACGTCGTGTCCCGGATCTTGTCGGCCAAGAACGACGATCCGGTGGCGGTCGAACGGATGTCCGGGGTGCTGACCGCCATCGTGGCCGGACTGCTGCCCTCGGCCGTCGGGAGCGACGACCTGGTGCCCCACCTCAAGGCTGCGATGGTCGGCTACCTCGTGCAGGTGACCAGCAGCACCCAGGATCGCTGGCCCGGCTCCGCGTTCCCGACCGCGACGCGTCCGGCGGAACATCACGGTGGGCTGACGTCCCGTCCCCGCGAGGCCCGACTCGACCTGGGCTCGACCCGGGAGTGACCACCCAGCCAGCCCTCGCCCAGGCTCAGCCCAGGCCCTTGCGGAACGCGGCGCACTCCTCGTACGAGGGCAGCAGGCCCCGCCGCTCCGCCTCGGCCAGGGAGGGTGCCGCGGCGTCCTTCGGGGAGAGCAACGGCTCGACGTCCTCGGGCCAGGCGATGCCGAGGCCCGGGTCGAGCGGGTTGACGCCGTGCTCACGGCTCGGGGCGTAGCCCTCCGAGCACAGGTACACGACGGTGGCCTCGTCGGTGAGCGCGAGGAACGCGTGGCCCAGGCCCTCCGAGACGTAGACGGCGTCGTGGAACTCGTCGTCCAGCCGGATCGTCTCCCACTGCCCAAAGGTCGCAGAACCGGTCCTGATGTCGACGACGACGTCGAGGACGGCGCCGCGCACGCAGGTGACGTACTTGGCCTGGCCGGGCGGCACGTCGGCGAAGTGGATGCCGCGCAGGGTGCCGCGGCGGGAGACCGAGCAGTTGGCCTGGGCCAGGCCGAGGCCGTGCCCGGTCGACGCGCGGAAGTCGCTGCCTTGGAACCACTCATGGAACGAGCCCCGGTCGTCGGGGAAGACCCGGGGCCTGGTCGACCAGGCGCCCTCGATGGCAAGCGGTCGCATACTCCTCGCCCTCCTCAGCTTCCTGGTCGTGCGCGTTGTCCCGCCGCTGCCGTTGTCGTCGCTGCAGTTGTCGTCGCTGCTGTTGCCTCCGCGTCGCCGCTGCCCTCGGCCCGGAGGAGGGAGGGAAACGCCGCCGCGAGCGCCTCACGCCAGGGGCTGATCGGGCGGATCGGCTCCCCCCGGCCGGCGCGCCAGCGGTCGTGCCCGAGCACGCTGTACGCCGGGCGCGGCGCGGGACGCGCGATGGCGACGCTGGTCGTGGGCCGAACCCGCTCGGGGTCGGCGCCGAGCAGCCGGAAGATCTCCCGGGCGAAGCCGCACCACGTGGTCTCGCCCCCGCTCGTGCCGTGGTACACCCCGGCGGGGGCGGCACCGGCGACGGCGGCCCGGCCGAGCCGCACCAGGCGGTCGGAGAGGTCCACGGTCCACGTCGGCTGCCCGCGCTGGTCGTCGACGACGTCGAGCGTGGGGTTGTCCCGCTCCAGCCTGATCATCGTCCGCGCGAAGTTGCTGCCGCCCGCCCCGTACAGCCAGGCGGTGCGGACCACGTACCCGGTGTCCGGCAGCGTTTCGACCACCGCCAGCTCACCGGCCAGCTTGGTGCGGCCGTAGGCGCCGCGCGGCGCCGGCTGGGCGTCCTCGGCGTACGGGGACGTGGCGTCGCCCGCGAACACGTAGTCGGTGGAGACCTGGAGCAGCACAGCGCCGTGCGCGCGACACGCCTCCGCTAGGTGGCGTGGTCCCTCGGCGTTGACGCGCGCCGCCGCCGCTTCGTGCCGCTCGGCGTCGTCCACCGCCGTCCAGGCGGCGCAGTTGACGACGACGGCCGGCCGGTGCCGGCGCAACGCGGCGCGCACCGCACCGGGATCGGTGATGTCCAGGGCGCGCCGGTCGAGGCCCGTCACGCTCGCGTTCGTCCGGCCGTCGGCGGCGAGGCGTGCCACGACGTCACGGCCGAGCATGCCACCGGCTCCGGTGACCAACCATCCGCCGGTCACGGCGTCGTCGCCCCCGCCACCTCGAGAATGACCTCGGCGGCGCGCCGCGCGCCGGGGTGGCGCGCGTAGGAGTCCCGCAGCCGTCCGGCCGCCGTCCGGTAGCGGGGCTCGCGCAGCACCTCGGTGACCGCGGCGTTCAGGCGCGCCGGCTCCGGCCTCCAGGTCTTGAGGAAGACGCCGGCGCCCGACCAGCGGACGCGGTTGTTCGCCTCCAGCCGGTTGTCACTCACACCGGTCACGACCAGCGGCACCCCGTGGGCGAGCGACAGTTGCACGCTGTCGTATCCCCCGTTGGTCACCATCAGGTCCGTCATCGGCAGCAGTTCGGTGGGCGGCACGGAACGCTCCAGCCGTAGGTTGGCCGGCCGGCGGTCGGCGGGCAGCACGTCGTCGGGGGCGAGGTTTCCGGTCTCCGCGACGACCAGCACGTCCTCGTCGGCGAGCGCGGTGACGGTCGGATGGAGCAGCGTCGCGGGGTTGGCCGTCGGAGCGCCGCCCGGGGTGACCAGCACCACGGGAGTCCCGACCGCCCGCGCCCGCTCGACCTCCGGCCACCAGGGCGGCGGCACCCAGCTCGCCGGCCGGTCCGGCAGCGCGGGGCCGACGAACTCGACCACCGGGGGGAGGTCGCCGCGCGGGTACTCGAACTCCGGGACAGTCATGACCAGATAGCGGTCGGCCAGCTGGACCGGCCAGTTCATGAAGAACGTGTCGACCTTCGGCGCCCCGAGGCCGGCGAGCGACCGACGCAGGGCTCGCTGCACGTCGCGGAAGAGCACGTGGGTCACCAGCCAGCACAGGCTCCGATCGCGGAACCGTCCGAGTGGTGAGGTGGTGGGGAGCAATCCGGAGCCAGGGGGTGGGGCGCCCGCGCCGGCGAGAGGGAGCGGACCGCCCACGAACAGGACGGTCCGCACGCCTCGTTGGTTGGCCAGAATGGGGGTCGCCAGCAGGCTGTAGTCCGAGAACAAGATGTCGGGCCGGAAGGCGTCGAGCATCGGCGCGATGTCGTCGACGTGGCCGGGAACCGACTCGATGAAGACGCGCAGGACAACCTTTTTGAATCCGGGTACTCCCGGCCTTCTCTCATCCAGGGTCGCCAACACGGCGGAGTTCTCATCGAAATCCAGATGCCGTGCGACAGGCGCGAACGAGGCGCCGGTCCGGCTGATCTCCTCCTCGAAGTTCCGGCCACAACGCCAGAGCACCTCGTGCCCCTTTTCCACCAGTTCCCGGGCTATCGGCAAGGCGGGCCGGACATGGGTGGTCACGGGCATGGTCGCCAGGAAGATCCGGGTCATCGCGAGGAGGCTCTCCCAGCTTGTTGGGGTCGCGGTTGATCGCGACAAACGACTTCACCGCTTCGCCGGGTGACGTCGGTTTTCCCGGGATTGCCGGGTCACCCGTACCGGACTTCGCGCGGGATCACCGACGCGAACCGGCGAGCTCGCGCTCGCCGAGCACTTGCAGCAGGTAACGGCCGTAGTCGGAGGCCGCACCCACATGTTCGATCGCGGCGTCGAGGCCGGCCCGGTCGAGCGTCCCCATCCGGTACGCCACCTCCTCGATGCAGGCGATCTGCGTGCCCTGACGCTGCTGCAGCACCCGCACGTAGTTCGACGCCTCCATCAGGCTCTCGTGGGTGCCCGCGTCGAGCCACATGGTGCCTCGGCCCAGGTCGACCAGGCGCGCCCGGCCGCCTTCGACGTACCGCCGGTTGACGTCGCTGATCTCCAGCTCGCCCCGGGCCGACGGGGTCAGCTCGGCGGCGTACCCCAGCGCCTCGTTGTCGTAGAGGTACAGGCCGGTCACAGCCAGACTCGACTTCGGGTCCTGCGGCTTCTCCTCGATGTCGACCAGCCGACCGTCGTCGAAGACCGCGACGCCGTAGCGGTGCGGATCGGCGACCGGGTAGCCGAAGAACGTGGCGCCCTCCAGCTTCGCCACCTGCTCCCGCAGCAGCGGGGCGAGGTCGTGGCCGTGGAAGATGTTGTCCCCGAGGATCAGCGCGACCTGGTCGTCGCCGACGAAGTCGCGGCCCACGATCAGCGCGTCCGCCACGCCCCGCGGCTTCTCCTGCTCGGCGTAGGTGAGGTTGATGCCGAGCCGGCTGCCGTCGCCCAGCAGAGTGCGGTATTGGTCGAGGTGGCCCGGCATGCTGATCACCAGGACGTCCCGGATGCCGGAGAGCATCAGCACCGACAGCGGGTAGTAGATCAGCGGCTTGTCGAAGACCGGCAGCAGCGACTTGGACAGCACCTGGGTCAGCGGGCGGAGCCGGGTGCCGGAGCCGCCCGCCAGGATGATTCCGCGCATCAGACGCGCGCTTCCTCTCGTTCCGGGCGCACGGCGGCCGCCTCGGCCGCCTCCGCGGAGGGGTCGGCGCCGATCGCTCGCTCCAACAGTGGCTCCCACCACGCGGGTTGGTTCCGGTACCAGGCGACGGTGTCGGCCAAGCCCTCGGTGAACGACCGGCTCGGCCGGTAGCCCAGCTCGGCGACGGCCTTGCGCCAGTCGACGGAGTACCGGCGGTCGTGGCCCTTGCGGTCCTCGACCCATGCGATCCGGTCATCGCCCAGACCGAGCAGGTCCAGCAGGGTCCTGGTCAGTTCGACGTTGGACAGCTCGGCACCGCCGCCGATGTTGTAGACCTCGCCGGGCCGGCCGTGCGCCAGCGCCAGCAACAGGCCCCGGCAGTGGTCCTCAACGTGCAGCCAGTCCCGTACGTTCCTCCCGTCGCCGTAGAGCGGGACCGACAGCCCTCGCATGAGGTTGGTGACGAACAGCGGGATGACCTTCTCCGGGAACTGGTACGGCCCGTAGTTGTTCGAACAGCGGGTGATGCGGACGTCCATGCCGTAAGTCCGGGCATACGCCAGGCACAGCAGGTCGGCCGACGCCTTGCTCGCGGAGTACGGCGAGTTGGGCGCGAGCGGGGCGGTCTCCGGCCAGGAACCCGTCTCGATCGAGCCGTACACCTCGTCCGTCGAAACGTGCAGGAAGGTGCCGACGCCGGCCATCAGCGTCGCGTTCAGCAGCGTCTGGGTTCCGAGCACGTTCGTCGAGACGAACCCGGCTGCCGACACGATCGACCGGTCCACGTGCGACTCGGCGGCCAGGTGCACCACCCGGTGCTGACCCCGCGTCACCTCGGCGACCAGCTCCGCGTCGCAGATGTCGCCGTGGACGAAACGCAGCCGCGGGTCGTCGGCGACCGTGGCGAGGTTGTCGAGGTTGCCGGCGTAGGTCAGCTTGTCCAGCACCGTCACCGCGGCGACCCCGCCGGGCCGGGCCAGCAGCATGCGGACCAGGGCCGAGCCGATGAAACCGGCGCCGCCGGTCACCAGCAGCCGCTCGCCGTCGAACGACGGGGTGCCGTCGTAGGGGGCGGCAGCGTCAACCATGGGACGCCGCCTCGCCCGATGGCTCGGTCGCGGTGAGGTACACCACAGCGTCCTCGATCGTCGGGCAGTCGAAGAGGAACGTCGGCGGCACCTCGCGCCCGAGGATGTCCTCCAGATCAGCGGTCATCTGGACCAGCTGCACCGAGGACAGGCCCAGTTCGCGGAATACGGTCTCCGAGGAGACCTCCGCCGCCTCGACCCGCAGCATCTCGGCGATCGCGGCGATCAGCCAGTCCCGCACCTGCCAGGGGGTGAGCGCCGTCGAGTCCGTCACGATTCCTCCGTATGTGCTGTCTGTTCGGTCGGGGTACTGGGGGCGTACTCCCCGGCGAGGTACGAGCTGCGGCAGGCGGCGCGCCGCAGCTTGCCGCTGGAGGTCTTCGGCACCGCGTTGGGGCCGACCATCGCCACGTCGTGGAGCTGGATGCCGTGCTCGGCGGCGACCGCGACGGCGGCCGCCTTCACGATCTCGGCGCGCTTGGCCGCCGCGTTCTCCCCGGGGCCGACGGCACCCTGCCCGGCGCCGGCGACCACCACCACCCGCTCCTCACCGCCGTCGTCCACGGCGAACGCCGCGACGCAGCTCTTGCGGATCGCCTCGTGCGACTCCTCGATGGTCGCCTCGATGTCCTGCGGGTAGTGGTTGCGGCCGCCGACGATGAGCAGGTCCTTGCAGCGGCCGGTCACGTACAGCTCGCCGTCGTGGAGGAACCCCAGGTCGCCCGAGCGCATGTACGGCAGCTGCGGGCCCTCGGTCGGGACGGCCCGGAACGTTTCCTCGGTCGCCCGCTCGTTGTCCCAGTAGCCGACGGGCAGCAGCGGCCCGCCGATCCAGATCTCGCCGACCCGGCCGGGAGGCGTCGGACCGCCGGTCTCGGGGTCGACGATCAGGACCGTGCGGTCCAGCTTGGCGGTGCCGCAGCTGACCAGCGTGGTGATGTCGTCCGCCGGAGCGGCGGCCTCGGCGGTGACCTCGACCGGGATCACCAGGTCCTGCTGGAACGCGTCCCGGTCCACCGTCAGCCGGCGCGGCGCCAGCCGCGGGTCGACGGAGGTGACCAGCAGCGTCGCCTCGGCCAGGCCGTAACACGGCCACCAGGCCCTCGGATCGAAGCCGTACGCCGCGAACCGCTCGGCGAACGCGTCGAGCGTGGCGGCCCGCACCGGCTCCGCGCCGTTGAACGCGCTCCGCCAGCCGCTGAGGTCGATGCCCTCGATCTCGCGGTCGCGCACCCGACGGACGCACAGGTCGAAGCCGAAGTTGGGCCCACCCGCGACGTGCGCCCGGTGCCGGGAGATCGCGCGCAGCCAGCGGGCCGGCCGCTTGAGGAACGTCATCGGCGTCATCAGCACCGACGAGCCGCCGGCCCACAGCGGGTAGAGCAGGTTGCCGATCAGCCCCATGTCGTGGAAGAGCGGCAGCCAGCTGACCATCCGCGGCGGCTCGTCGAGGTCGAAGCCGGCGGCGATCATCGCCAGGTTGTGGGCGATCGCGCCGTGGGTGACCACAACGCCCTTGGGCGCCGAGGTGGAGCCGGAGGTGTACTGCAGGAACGCGACGCCGTCGGCGGTGGCCGGGTGGTCCGCCGCCGGATCCGGCGTCAACTCCAGCAGCTCCGCCGGCCGGCGCCACACCAGGTCGGCGAGGTCGGGTGCTACGCCGCAGATCGCCTCGACGTCCTCGTCCGAGGCCGAGCTGAGCACCGCCCGCGGCTGGCAGTCCGCCACGATCGAGCGGAGCGTCTCCACCCGCTGCCGCGACTGCACCGGCAGCGGCGGGTAGGCGGGCACGGGGATGACGCCGGCGCGCATGCAGCCGAGGAAGCCGCGAACGAAGTCCGCGCCCTCCGGCAGCAGCAGCAGCACCCGGTCGCCGGGCGCGAGGTGGGCACGCAGCCCGGTCGCGACGGCCCGCACCTCGCGGTCGAGCGAGGCGTACGTCAGCTGCTCCTCCTCGGCCCCGTCGGCGCTGTCCTCGGCGACGAAGGCGCACGCCAGGGCGTCGGGGCTGGCTCTCGCGTGGTCACGGAGCCGATCCAGCAGGAGGGGCGGGACGGAGGTCTGGGTGGGAGTCGGAACGGTGCTGGTCATCGTCGTGGGGTCCTGTTCTTCTACCCGTTCGCCCGGTGCGTGGATCAGTGCGAGACCAGCAGGTTCAGCCGCTCCAGGCCGTACGCCCCCTGCGAGGTGCGCAGCACCGGCGGCTCGGCGGGGTCGACCGAGAGCCGGTCGAGGATGCGGTAGTAGGCGCGGAACGTCAGGTTCGACAGCAACTCGGAGAGCGCGGCGCCCGGGCAGAAATGCGGGCCGGCGCCGAACCCCAGGTGGTCGGCCTTGTTCTCCCGGTCGAGGTCGAGCCGGTCGGGGTCGGGGAAGCGCCGCGGGTCGCGGTTGGCGGAGCCGATCACCATGTGGCACAGCCCGCCCTTGGGGATCGTCACGCCGTGCAGCTGCACCTCCTCGGTGGTGCGGCGGAGCGTCCACTGGACCGGGGCGTAGACCCGCAGGTACTCGTCGATGAAGGCGCCCGTCAGGTCCGGGTTCTCCGTCAGCCGCTTCCCCAACGCCTTATCGGTCAGCAGCATGTGCAGGCCACCGCCGAGCAGGTTCATCGTGGTCTCCTGGCCTGCGGCGACGAACGAGTAGGCCATCGCGGCCAGCTCGTCCTGGGTGCAGTTGCCCGCCTCCTGCTGCTCGACGAGGGCCCCGAGGATGTCACCCCGGTTCGCCTTGCCCTTCCGCTCGATGGCGAGCTCGGTCATGTAGTTGCCGAACTCCAGCAGGTCCTCGAGGTACCCGGGCACCTCGTCGGGGTCGAGGCCCGCGGCCACGGCGAACATGTTCATGATCGCCTGGCTCCACCGCCGGAAGTCGTTCTTCCGGTCGAGCGGGATGCCGAGCATGTCCCCCACCACCCGCAGCGGCAGGGTGTAGGTCACCGCGTCGACCCACTCCACCCGGTCGCCCGCGAGGGCGTCGTCGATCACCTCGTCGATGACGGTCTGCACCCAGTCCTCGAGGGTGAGGACGAGCCGCGCGTTGAACGCCCGGTTGGCGTTGCGCCGGAGCCGGGTGTGCTCCGGGGCGTCGCGGTTGATCATCATCGGCATGTCGAAGCGGCCGCGCATGACCACGTTGGAGAACCGGTTCTTGTCGCGCAGCGCCATCGACACGTCGTTGTAGCGGCTGAAGACGTAGAAGTCCTCGCCGTCGTGGGTGCCCTCGGGCACGAAGTGGATGGGGGACTGTTCCCGCAGCACCTCGTAGGTCGGCCACGGGTTGAGCCGGTACTCCAGGTCGGTGAGGTCGATGTTTACCGTCGTCATGTCATGTCCTCGTTGCCGTGGGCGCGGATCGGGTCGGGTCGGGTCGGGTCGGGTCGGTCGAGGGTCAGGCGCGAGCGGTGGCCGGGGGTTCGAGGAAGCCGACGTCGACGAAGCCCCGCAGGAACGTGTGGACCAGGTCGGGGTCGAGCGGCGGGCAGGCCAGGCCGGTCCCGGTCTCCGCCAGCGCCTGCCGGGTGAGGTCGGAGGTGGAGAACGGCAGCCGGGTGTCGTCGATGCTGTCGTGGAGGAACGGCGCGAGACCCAGCAGCGCGAGGGTGCCCGGGTTGCGGCCGGTGACCCGGTCGCGCCAGTCCTCGAACGGCATCCGACCGAGCGGGTAGCCGAACTCCTCGACCGCGTCGAACAGCTCGCGCCAGCTCATCGAGCGCTCGTTGACCAGGTGGAAGGTGCGGCCGCGCAGCTGAGGCCGGTTCGCCACCGCCACCACCGCCGCGGCCACGTAGTCGATCGGCGCGGGCTGCACCGGCATCACCGCCACGGAGGTCGGCGCGATACCGGCCTGCACGCAACCCTTGAGGATCATCGACAGGTGGTCGAGCCGGTTGAACGCGCCGGTGACGCTGTGGCCGCCGGTGTTGATCCGGTGGATCGTCACCGGCAGCCCGCGCTCCTGGGCATACCGCACCATCCGCTCCGCCACCCACTTGGTCTGCGCGTAGCCGACCACCAGCGAACCGCTGGTGTGCATGTCGGCGTTCTCGTCGACCGCGTCGGCGGTGAAGTCCTTGGAGGAGAAGACGCCGACGGTGGAGATGAAGTGCACCGGGCGGGGCACGCCTGCCGCCGCCAGCCGCAGCACCTCGCGCGTGCCGGCGACGTTCGCACCCTGCAAGCCGTTGTACGGGTAGGTCCACTTGACCATGCCACCGCAGTGGACGACGTCGCCGACCGCATCGTGGAGCGCGGTGAACCGGGCCGCGTCCAGGCCGAGGAGTGGCTCGGCGAGGTCGCCGAGGACCGGAACCAGACGCGGACGGAACGGCTCCGGGTCGATGCCGTACTGCCGGAGGTTGTCCGTCAGCCTGCGCAGCGCGTGCTCCTCGTCGCGTGCGCGGACCAGGCAGTGGACATCGCCCTGGCGCTGCTTCATCAGCTCGTCGAGGAGGAACGCGCCGACGAAGCCGGTGGCGCCGGTGAGCAGCGTCGGGGCGGCGGGGTCGAACGGCTCGGGGTCACCGGTGAACGTGATCTCCGGGTCGAGCCCGGCGAGGGCGGTCATCTCGGGCACGGTCAAGGATTTCGAGCGCGTGGTCTTCGCCTTGCGCTTGGCCGGCGTCGGCGTGGGGGCAGTGGCCGCCGGGGCGGGCGCGACGTGTTCGGTGGGCGCCGGCTCGGGCTCGGGTCGCGGGGGTGCCGCGGCCGGCTGGTCGGCCCGCCACAGGTCGGTGACGTAACGCGCCAACCCGGTCAGCGACGTGCGGTCGAAGAAGACCTCCATCGGCACGGTGACGTCGAGCAGGCCCTCCATGTCGGTGCGCAGCTCCGCGATCATCAGCGAGTCGGCGAGCCCTTCCAGCGGGACCTTCAGGTCGATCTCCTCGGGCGGCATGCCGAGGATCGGGGCCAAGATCCGGCTGAGGTGGTCGACAAGCTCGCGGGTCCGTTCCGGCTCCGCCGTCGTCCGCAGACGGTCCACGTCGAAGGCGGCCAGCGGGTCGCCACCGTCCGGGGCGACGGTGGCGGCGCGCTCGGCGACGAGGCGTTCCAGCATCGACGGGGCGACGGGGCGGTAGGTCACTCCCCACACCTCGGCGAGGAGGCGCCCGTCGGCGCCGGTCATCCGCAGGTCACCGAGGACCGAACCGTCCGCGGTCTCCCGGAGCACCGCGACGCACTCCAACTCCTCGTCCACTGCCTGGACCGCGGCTCTGAGGTCGCCCGTCACCATGCGCCGGCACCCGGTGCCGAGCTGGACGGGACGGTCGTCGGGGATCTCGTCGACGTCGTCGGGCAGCGCGGCGAACGCAATCAACTGGATGGCCGCGTCCATCAGCAGCAGTTCGGGACGGATCCCCGCGGTGACGCCCGCGGCGTCCAGGGCCGGTGGGACCACCCTGCCGACCGCCGTGCGAGCACCGCTGCGGGCGCTCCGTACCAGCCGGAAGCTCGGCCCCAGCCGGAACAGCGGGTGCCAGGCCCGCTGGTAGAACTCGTCCTCGGTAAGGGTTCGCCCGCTCCGTTCCAGGGCGCCGGTGAACTCCGGACCGGGGCCTGCGGCCCCGGTCGACGGTTCGGCCTGCTCGTCCGCCTCGGGAACCACCTCCACCACGGTCTCGAAGTGGCGCTGCCAACCCGCCTCGGGTCCGCCGCTGAAGAGCTGCGCCCGGGCGCGGCCCCCCGACGGCGGGTCGACCACGACCTGGATGGTTGCGGTGTCGTTCTCGCCGAGCACCAGCGGCCGCGAGAGCGCCAGCTCCTGGGGGCGCGCCGGGCGGCCGAACGCCCGTTCGGCGCAGCGCAGGACCAGCTCGAAGAAGACCGTGCCGGGCACCACGAGCCGTCCGTGGACGCGGTGTTCGGTGAGGAACGGCACGTGGCGCAGGGACATCTCGGTCTCGCCGATGACGGCACCGGTGGCGGTGCTCAGCAGGCGGGGCGTCAGGCCGACACCCTCGCCGGTGTACGGCGTGCGGGACAGGGCCGCCTGCGGGTCGATCTCCGGCCAGTAGGCGTGCCGTTGGAAGGGGTAGGTCGGCAGCAGCGAGGGCCGGGCCGGGCGGAGACCGTTGAGCAGGGCCCAGTCGAGGTCGACGCCCGCCGCCCAGACGCGGGCTGCGGCCAGCAGCAGACCGGCAAGGGAGTCGTCGTCAGCGCCGGTACCGGCAGGCAGGCAGGCTGCGGCGACCGCGTCCTCGTCTCCGTGGGGCAGGGCGAGGAACGCCGGTCCCACGGCGGGCCGCCCGAGGTCGACCACCGCCTGCACGGTCCGCTGCTGGATCGCCCGCGCGGTCTCCGCCGCGTCCCCGGTCACGTCGGCACCGGCCCCCTCGTCGCCGTCGGGCAGCAGCTCAGTGGTGGGTGTGCGGCGGGTGACGGTCTCCGGGCCGGCCAGGCCGGCCGCCAGGCGGGCGCCGTCGGCGGGTGACCAGACGCCCGCCAACGCGGCGGCGGCGTACGCCCCGGCGCCGTGGCCGACGACCAGGTCGGGCCGCACGCCGAGCGAAGACCACCAACGGCCCAGTGCGACGGTCGTGGCGTACGACACGAGGTCGGAGTTGCCGGTCGCGGCCCCGCCGTCACCGGCGCCGTCGGACAGCGCGGTCAACGGCGCCGCGGCCTCCGGGCCGACGGCCTCGACCATCTCGTCCACGATCCTCGCCACCGCCGGCGAACGCCGGTAGAGCGTCGCCAGCAGGCGGGCGCCGGCGGCGCCGTCACCGTTCGCCGGGACGACGAACGCCACGCGCGGCGGCCCCTCGGAACGGCGGCGCCCCTGGACCACGCCGGGAACGGCGTTCCCCTGGCCCACGGCGTGCAGCCGCGCCGCCGCCTCGGCGAGGGTGCCTGCGACGACGGCGGCGCGGTCGGCGAGGTCGGCCCGGCCGACGCCGGCCGTCCAGGCCGCGTCGGCGAGGCGCCTGGCGTCGCCGTCGTTCTTCCCGTCCCGCGCGGCGCCGATCCACGACGCCAGCTGCGCGGCGCCTGCCCGCAGCGCCATCACGCCGTGGCCGGTGACCTTGACGAGGAACGGGCCTTCGACCTGGTCGGTCTCGTTCTCCGCACCGTCCGGCGCGGCGGCCGACTCGATCACCGTGTGGGCGTTGGTCCCGCCGAAGCCGAACGACGACACACCGGCGATGCGCCGCTCCGCCCGCCACGGCGTCGCGGTCGTCGGGACGGTCAGCGGCAGCTGCTCCCACGCGATGTGCGGGTTGGGCGTGGTCAGGTTCAGTTGGGGCGGGATCAGGCCGCGCTCCACCGTCAGCACGGCCTTGATGAGCCCGGCGATGCCTGCGCCCGCCTCCAGGTGGCCGATGTTGGCCTTAACCGCGCCGAGCGCGACCGGGCCCGCGCCGCTCTCCTGCCGCCCCTCGCCCAACACCGCCGCCAGCGCGCGCACCTCGATCGGGTCACCCAGCGAGGTCCCGGTGCCGTGCGCCTCGACGTAACCCACCTCGGCCGGGCGGATACCGGCGACGTCCAGCGCCGCGCGGATAACGTCCTGCTGCGCCGCGCCGCGCGGCACCGTCAACCCGGAGGTCCGCCCATCCTGGTTGACGGCGGTGCCGCGGATCACCGCCCAGGTCCGCTGCCCGGCGGCGCGGGCCACGTCCGCCCGGCGCAGCACGACCACCCCGCAGCCCTCGCCCCGCACGTAGCCGTCGGCCGACGCGTCGAAGGTCTTGCACTGGCCCTGCGGGGAGAGCATCTGCGCCTTCGACAGCGCCACGGTCGTGCCCGGCGACAGCATCAGGCTGACCCCGGCGACGATCGCGATGTCGCACTCACCCGCGCGCAGCGCCTGGCCCGCCAGGTGGACCGCGACCAGAGACGACGAGCAGGCGGTGTCCACCACCATGCTGGGGCCCTCGAGACCCAGGGCGAACGACAGCCGGTTGGCCGCCATGTTCTGCGAGCCGCCGCTCGCGGCGTACCCGTCGATCGCCGACACGTCGCTGGTGGAGAGCCGCAGCCGTTCGAAGTCGCTACCGCCCATGCCGACGAAGACACCGGTGCGCGAACCGCGCAGCGAGTCCGGCGCGATCCCGGCGTGCTCGAGCGCCTCCCAGGCGACCTCCAGCACGAAACGATGCTGCGGGTCCACCCCGACCGCCTCACGCGGCGCGATGCCGAACAACCCGGCATCGAACTCCCGCACCCCGTCCACAAAGCCACCGTGACGCGTGTACGAGCGGCCGGGGACCTCAGGATCAGGGTTGTAGAAGTCGTCGATCTTCCAACGGTCTGCGGGCACCTCCACCACACCCGACCTGCCGTTGACCAACAACTCCCAGAACGCCTCCACACCAACCGCGCCACCCGGGAAACGGCAACCCATACCCACGACGGCGACGGGCTCGGTCACCAGCCGCCGGGCCTCGGCGGCCTCGGCGCGGGCGGCCTTCAACTCCACCAGGGCGCGACGCAGCACGTCGGCCGAGCGACCCGGGTTGGCCGTGGTCGCCGCGTCCGCCGACTGGTTTGTCATGACATCTCCCGTGGGCTCGTCGTGGATTCGTGCGACAGCGGCTGCGACTGCTCCAGCTCCTGGTCGAGGAGTTCGAGGAGTTCGGTCTCGGACAGGCCGTCGAGGGGTTCGTCCGGTTCGGCGGGCTCGCCCGCGTCGTCCGGCAGCGCCAGCACCGACGTCAGGAGGTGCTCCGACAGCGCGGCGATGCTCGGGTGTTCGAACGCGACGGTGGCCGGCAGGTCGATGCCGAGCAGCCGATCGACGCGGTTCTTCAGCTCGACGCTCATCAGCGAGTCCATGCCGGCGTCGACGAAGCCCGCCTCCCGGTTCAGCCGTTGCTTCTCGTCGCCGCCGAGGACCGCGGCGACCTCGCGCTGCATCCGCTCCTCCAGCAGCCGTACGCGAGCCCCTCCGTGCGCGACCCGCAGGCCGCGGAGCAGTTCCTCGTCCGCGGTGGTGGTCTCGCGCCGGGCGCCGAGCTCCGCCAGCAACGGCCGACGGCGGCGGGCCTCCAGCACCGGGCGGAACCGGTCCCAGTCGACCGGCGCCACCGTCACCTGCCGGTGGTGGTCGGCGGCGAGCAGCCGTCCCAACGCGGCGAAGCCGACGGGGTCGGGCAGCACGTGCAGGCCCATCGCCTCGAAGTGGTGGAGGTGCTCGGCGTCGACCAGGTCGCTGCCGTCCCACCAGCCCCAGTCGACGGCGACGCCGGGCAGGCCGCGGGCGGCGCGGTGGTGGGCCATGGTGTCGAGGAAGCCGTTGGCCGCCGCGTAGTGGCCCGCGAGCGCCGAGCCCCAGACGGCCGATGCCGAGGAGAACATCACGAAGAAGTCGAGCTCGGTCGTGCTGTCCGGACCGCAGGTCAACGCGTCGAGCAGCAGCGTGCCGTCGACCTTGGCCTGGGTCATGGCCCGGAAGCGGTCCCAGTCCAGCTCGGCCACGGTGCACGGGTTGAACGTGCCCGCGGCGTGGACCACGCCGCGGATCGCGGGCCAGTCGGCGTCCGGGGCGAACAGCGCCGCCATGTCCTCGGGGTCGGCGACGTCGGCGCTGGGCGTGTGGACGGTGGCACCCGCGTCGCGCAGCCGCTGGACGGCGGCGACCACCGGGTCGGCGGGGTCGGCGGGCAGCGGGCGACGGCCGGCCAGCACGAGGTGGCGGGCGCCGCGTTCCACCAGCCACTCCGCCACGCGCAGGCCGAGCGCGCCGCGGCCGCCGGTGATCAGGTAGCCGGCGGTGCCGGTGACCGGCGTGGACGGGGCGGGAGCGAGGCGTTCGATCCGCGACAGCCGGACCACCCGCCGGCCGCCGGCCCGGTATGCCACCTGGTCCTCACCGTCGCCGGTGGCGGCGAGGATCTCCGCCACCACGGCGTCAGCGTCGGCCGCCGGGTCGTTCCGCTCCGGGTCGAGGTCGACGAGGCCGCCCCAGATCTCCGGCTGCTCCAGGGCGACGACCCGGGCGAGGCCCCACACCGGGCTCTGCAACGGCGCGACCGGGCCGCTGTCGACGCCCATCGCGCCGCGGGTCACCACCCACACGCGGGGCGGGTTCACCGCGTTGACCCCGAGCAGCCCGTGGGCGGCGGCGAGTAGCGGGCCGCAGGAGACGGCGAGGGCGGCCTCCACGTCCTGGCCGGCGGCGAGGGTGCCGCAGTGCACGAA
The DNA here is from genome assembly GCF_039526725.1 of Pseudonocardia aurantiaca. Classification (NCBI taxonomy): domain Bacteria; kingdom Bacillati; phylum Actinomycetota; class Actinomycetes; order Pseudonocardiales; family Pseudonocardiaceae; genus Pseudonocardia; species Pseudonocardia aurantiaca. Next base: position 392,542 of record NZ_BAAAJG010000026.1, on the reverse strand, counting down.
GCCGCGCAGCGTACCGACCTCGGCCACGGCGTCGGCCAGCACCTGGCGCACCGTCTCCGGCGCCTCGGGGTCGAGCCGGTCCGGGCCGACGACCACGCACTGCCCGCCACCGGCGGTCAGCCGCGCGGCGACCTGCTCGGCGAAGCCCCCGGCGGACGCGCCTTCCTCCGTGCCGTCGGCGACGATCAGCCAGCCGCCGTTCGCCGCCGCGGCGTTCCCCACGGACGGCTCTGGCTCCACCGGCTGCCAGCGGATCTCGTACGTCACGTCGGCGAGCTCGGCCTCGATCCGGCCGCCGTCGTCCGCTCGGGCCGCCGGCGGCTTCGGCAGCCAGTAACGCCGCCGCTGCCAGGGGTACGTCGGCAGCGTCACCCGGCGGCCGGTCGCCGCGGGGTGCAGCGTGGAGTGGTCGAGCTCGTAGCCGAGGACGTGGAGCTGCCCTGCAGCGGCCAGCAACGTGGCGCGGCTGCCGCGGCGGGCCCGCAGCGAAGGGATGACGGTGTGCGCGGCGCCGTCGGCGGTCAGGGTCTGGGTGGCGGGCGTCTTGAGCACGGCGTGCGGTCCGACCTCCAGGACCACCGTGTGGCCCGTCGGTGCGGACGCCGCGCGCAGCGCGTCGGCGAACCGCACGGGGCGCACCATGTTCTCCGCCCAGTACGCCGGGTCGAACGTGGCGCCGTCGCCGAAGCGCCCCCCGGTCACGGTCGAGCAGACCGTCACCGTCGGCGAGCTGGGGACCAGCCCCTCCAGCGCCCGCAGCAGGTCCGGCTGGGCCGCCAGCATTCGCGGGGTGTGGAAGGCGTACTCCCGTTGGATCGACGTCCACGACGCCCGCCGCAGGCGGACCTCCGGCTCCAGCGCGTCGAGCGCCGCCGGGTCGCCCGCGACGACGACGCTCCGCGGGCCGTTGACGGCCGCGATCCACACCAGGTCGCCGTGGGGCGCGATCACCTCGGCCGCCTCGTCGGGGGAGAGGCCGACCGCGACCATCGAACCGGAGCCGCGGGTCGCCGCCATCGCCTCGCCGCGGCGCACCGCCACCGTCATGGCCTGGTCGAGGTCGAGAGCGCCCGCGACGTGCGCCGCCGCGACCTCGCCGACGCTGTGGCCGACGACCGCGTCGGGCGTGACGCCCCACTCCCGCCACAGCGCGGTCAGCGCCAGCTGCACGGCGACGATGCCGGGCTGGGCGAAGCGGGTGTCGGTGAGGAGGGAGGTCTCGGCCGGCGCCCGCAGCACGTCCAGCAGCGACCAGCCTGCGAGGTCCCGCACCAGTTCCTCGCAGCGGTTCAGCACTGTCGCGGCGGCGGGCTCGGCGAGCAGGTCGGCACCCATGCCCGCCCACTGGCTGCCCTGGCCGCTGAAGGCGAAGACAAGGCGGCGGCGATCCTCGGGCACCACCCGGCCGGTGGCCAGGCCCGTGTGCTCCTCGCCGCGCGCGGCGGCGGCCAGCAGCCCGGCCGCCTCGGCGGCGGAGCCTGCGGTGACGGTGAGACGTTCCGCCATCGGGGTACGGCGTACCGCCGCGTTCCACGCGACGTCGGGCCAGGCGGGGGGCTCGACCGTCCGGCCTGCCTGGTCGCGGCGGTCCTGGGTCAGCAGGTCGCCGTAGCGCCCGGCGAGCGCGGCGAGGGCCTCGGGCGTCCGGGCCGACAGCACCAGCAACGAGGGACGGTCGTCCCCTGGCTCGGCGACCCGCCGGTCCGGCTCCTCGGCGCGGGGCGGCTCCTCGGCGCGGGGCGGCTCCGCCAGCACCACGTGGGCGTTGGTCCCGCTGAAGCCGAACGAGCTCAGGCCCGCCACCCGTGGCCCGTCGGTCGGCTCCCAGGTGGTGAGCTCGGCCGGGATCTCCACCGGAAGCTCGTCCCACGCCACGTGCGGGTTCGGGGTGGCCACGTGCAGGTGGGGCGGGATCTCGCCGTGGTGGAGCGCGAGCGCGACCTTGATCAGCCCGGCCACCCCGGCCGCCGCCTCCAGGTGGCCGATGTTGGTCTTCGCCGACCCGACGCGCAGCGTCGCGGCCGCGCCGGCGTCCCGCGCCGGACGCAGCACCTCCGTCAGCGCTCTGACCTCGATCGGGTCGCCCAAGGAGGTGCCGGTGCCGTGTGCCTCGACGTAGCTGACCGCACCCGTCTCGGTCCGCGCGTCGCGCAGCGCGTCCCGGATGACCCCCTGCTGCGCCTGCCCGTTGGGGACGGTGAGACCCGCGCTCGCGCCGTCCTGGTTGACGGCCGAGCCGCGCAGCACCGCCCACACGTGGTCCCCGTCGGCCAGCGCGTCCCGCAGGCGCTTGAGGATGACCACGCCCGCGCCCTCGCCGCGGCCGTAGCCGTCGGCGGACGCGTCGAACGTCTTGCACCGGCCGTCGGAGGCCAGGGCGCCGAGGTTGGCGAGGCTCGTGGTGGTCAACGGGGCGAGCATCAGGTTGACCCCGCCGACGATCGACAGGTCCGACTCGCCCGCGCGCAGACTTCGGATCGCGAGGTGGGTGGCGACCAGCGAGGAGGAACAGGCGGTGTCGACCGTCATGCACGGCCCCTGCGCGCCGAAGAGGTACGACAGCCTGCCGGCGGCGATGCTGAAGGTGTTGCCGGTGGCGCTGTAGGCGTCGCCCACCGCGGTCGGGTCCGCGGCGAGCAGCTGCAGGTAGTCGAGGGTGGCCATGCCCAGATACACCGAGGTGGAGGAGCCGGCGAGGTCGGTGGCGGAGTAGCCGGCGTCCTCCAGCGCCTCCCACGCCACCTCCAGCGTCAGCCGCTGCTGCGGGTCCATACTGCGGGCCTCGCGCGGGGTGATGCGGAACGCCTCGGCGTCGAACATGTCGACCGGCACGTCGAGGAAGCCGCCGCGGAAGACGTCCGGCGAGACGCCGGCCGCACGGGCGGACGCTGCGGCGGCGTCGGCGTCCCATCGGTCGGGAGGAACCGGCGAGGTGGCGTCGCGGCCCTCGCGCAGCAGCCGCCAGTAGCCGTCGAGGTCGTTGGCACCGCCAGGGAGGCGGCACGCCATGCCGACGATCGCGATCGGCTCGGCGGGGTCGGCGGCGCGGTCGGCGGGTTCGGAGGTGACCTCGGCGGTGGTGGTGCTCACCTCCGCGTCGCCGTCCGCCCCCGTCCCGACCCCCGAGTCGGCGAGGTACTGCGCCAGCCTGCGGATCGTCGGGTGCTCGAAGACCGCCGTGGCGGGCACGTGCCAGCCGTACCCCTCCGCGAAGCGGGTCCGCAGCATCACCACCATCGCCGAGGTCAGACCCAGGTCGAACAGGCCGGCGTCGGCGTCGAGCTCGTCGCCCTCCGGCAGTTCCATCACCGCCGAGAGCTCGTCGCGCAGCACGGTGACGAGGGCGGTGACGTGCTGGGCGTCGCGGCGGCCCCGGCGTACGCGGACGGGATCCTGGGTCTCGCGCTGGGGGGCGGCGGGAGTCGGCCGGTCGGCGGCCTCGGAGGGTGCCGCGGCCGCACGCAGGCCGGGCAGATCCGGCCAGTACGTCCTCCGTTGGAAGGGGTAGGTCGGCAGCGTCGGCAACGGGCCCGCCGGCCGGGGGCCGTTGACCCGGGTCCAGTCGAGGTCGACACCGGCGGCCCACACCCGGCCCGCCGACTCCAGCAGGCCGCGCGGCACGCCGCCGTCCACGACGACCGACGGGACGCAGACCGGTGCGCGCTCCTCGGCGGCGGCGAGGACCAGCGGCAACAGCCCGCCGGGACCGAGTTCGACCACCACGCCGATCCGGCGGTCCAGCAGGGTCCGTGCGGCCTCGGCGAAGCGAACCGGCTGACGGGTGTGGCGCGCCCAGTAGGCTGCGGTGCCAATCTCGGGGCCTGCGAGCTCGCCGGTGGTGTCGGAGATGATCTCCGCGGTGGGGCGGCCGGGCTGCACGTCGTCGAACGCCCTTGCCAGCGGCGCGAGAATCGGTTCCATCTGCGGGCTGTGGAACGCGCGGGTGACCCGCAGCCGGGTGCCGACCCGTAGCCCGGTGCCGCGCACACCCTCCGCCTCCAGTTCCTCCAGCAGCGCCGTCACGGCCTCCGTCGGGCCGGAGACCACGGTCTCGCGGGCGCTGTTGTAGGCGGCTATCACCACCTCGCCGTTGCGGAGGGCCGCGCGGTCGAGGAGATCCTCGGCAGGGCGGAAGACCGCCGCCATCGTGCCGCCGGACGGTAGCCCGTCCATCAGCCGGGAACGGGTGACGACCAGCCTGGCCCCGTCCTCCAGGGAGAAGACGTCGGCCAGCACGGCGGCGGCGTACGCCCCCAGGCTGTGGCCGAGCACCGCGGCGGGGCGCACGCCGACCGACTGCCACCACCGGCCCATCGCGACCGCCATGGTGAAGAGCGCGGGGTGGACCACGGACGCGTCGTTGAGGGCGGCGGCGACCGCTGGGTCGCCGCTGTCGTCGAGCAGCGCGGAGAGCGGCAGGTCGGAGACTGGGCCGACGACCGCGGCGACCATGTCGACGACCTCGGTCACCGCGGGCACCCGCCCGTACAGCCCGACGAGCGCACCGGCGATGCGCTGGCCCTGGCCGGGGACCACGAAGCCGACGCGGGGCACGCCGCCGGTGCCGCGGCGGCCCCGGGCCACGCCGGGGGCCAGGCGGTCCTGGGCGACGGCCTGGAGGTTTTCGGCGGCCTCGGTGAGGGTGTCGGCGACGACGGCCGCGCGGTCGGGCAGGTCGGCCCGGCCGACGGTGGCGGCCCAGGCGAGGTGGGCGAGGCCTGCGGGGGTGTTCCCGGCGTCGCGCTGGACGAGCGACGCGAGGCGTTCCGCCCCCTCCGCCACCGCGTCCGCGGAGTGGCCGGTGACCTTCAGGAGGAACGGTCCTTCGACAGTCGTGTCGTCGGCGGCTTCGCGGGGTGCCGCGGACTCGATCACGACGTGGGCGTTGGACCCGCCGAAGCCGAACCCCGATATGCCGGCGACCCGCCACTCGGCCTCCCACGGTGTTGCGGTCGTCGGTACGGTGACGGGCAGTCGGTCCCAGGGGATGTGCGGGTTGGGCTCGGTCAGGTGCGGGTGGGGCGGGATCACGCCGCGCTCCACCGCCAGCACGGTCTTGATCAGTGCGGCGATGCCTGCGCCCGCCTCCAGGTGGCCGATGTTGGCCTTGACCGCGCCGAGCGCCACCGGACCCGCGCCGCTCTCCTGCCGTCCCTCACCGAGCACCGCCGCCAGAGCGCGCACCTCGATCGGGTCACCCAGCACCGTCCCGGTGCCGTGCGTCTCGACGTAGCCGACCTCGGCCGGGCGGATGCCTGCAGCGTCCAGTGCCTGGCGGATCACGCCCTGCTGGGCCGCGCCGCGCGGCGCCGTCAGACCGTTGCTCCGTCCGTCCTGGTTGGTGGCGGTGCCGCGGATCACCGCCCAAATCCGCTGCCCGGCGGCGCGGGCCACGTCCGCCCGGCGCAGCACGACCACGCCGCAGCCCTCGCCCCGCACGTAGCCGTCGGCCGACGCGTCGAACGTGGCGGACCGTCCCGCCGTCGACAGGAAGCGCCCCCGGGAGAACGCGACGGTGACGTTGGGCGACAGCATGAGGTTGACGCCGGCGACGATCGCGGTGTCGCACTCACCCGCGCGCAGCGCCTGGCCCGCCAGGTGGACCGCGACCAGCGAGGACGAGCAGGCGGTGTCCACCACCATGCTGGGGCCCTCGAGACCCAGGGCGAACGACAGCCGGTTGGCCGCCATGGTGGGGGCTACGCCGGTGGTGTAGTAGCTGTCGATGATGCCGGGGTCACCCGCGGCGAGGTTGAGCCGTTCGAAATCGCTGCCGCTGATGCCGACAAAGACACCGGTGCGCGAGCCACGCAGCGAGTCCGGCGCGATCCCCGCGTGCTCGAGCGCCTCCCAGGCGACCTCCAGCACGAAACGATGCTGCGGGTCCACCCCGACCGCCTCACGCGGCGCGATGCCGAACAACCCGGCATCGAACTCCCGCACCCCGTCCACGAAGCCACCGTGGCGGGAGTAGGTCTGGCCGACGGCGTCCGGGTCGGGGTTGTAGAAGTCGTCGAGCTTCCAGCGGTCGGCGGGCACCTCCACCACACCCGACCTGCCGTTGACCAATAGCTCCCAGAACGCCTCCACACCGACGGCGCCACCCGGGAAACGGCAACCCATGCCCACCACGGCGACCGCGTCGTGCACCGTTCTCTGCGGAGAATGACTCATACGTGCTCCCGACGCGGAAGAATTGATAACGGTGATCCAGGCATGCGTTGACGTGCGTTCTCAATCCTGTCGAACCAGCCGGTGCGAGCAACCCCTAAGTGCCCCCTAGGGCAGCTACAAGGGATTTGTCGAAGCACTAGGGGATTTGCGCGGAGCACCGAGTCACCAGCATCGAGGCCGGCGAAACAGAAAGGAGCCCCGCCACCTGGTCGAGGTGGCGGGGCTCCCTGACAGGCTGAGCCGGGGGGAGACTCAGCCCGCCGTAAGAGGCTCCTCAGCAGTAGTTGACGGAACCTCTCCGTGGGTCGCTTTGCGTGGCAGCAGAAAACTAGCGACGAACGCGACTGTCATCAGGCAGATAGGAAGGATCATCGTGAGTTCGAAGGCACGGCTCGCGGCGCTCGCCCAGCCCGACGTCTGTTCGGCTGGCAGCAGGCCGAAGAAGAGCGCGCCGACGGCGGAAACACCGATCGCCGCGCCGATCTGCTGTACCGCGTTCAGCACCCCCGAGGCCGACCCGGCTTCGTCCACCGGCACATTGGAGAGCGCGAAGTCCACCACGAGCACGATGGAGAGACCCCCGCCGATTCCGCCGAGCACCAGCGGCAGCGCGAGCATCACGGCGTTGGCGTCCGGTCCGTACGCACGCATGACCAGCAGCATCGTGACCAGGGCCAGGATGAACACCACGAGCCCCACCTGAACGACCCGGCGCCCGAACCGCGGCGCCAGCAGGTTGAGAGCCAGGCCGCCGACGATCGGGGCGATGAGACCCCACCAGAGCATGGCCACGCCGGCCTGCATGATGCCGTAGCCGAGCCCGTTCTGGAGGTAGACCGTGAAGGTCAAGAAGAAGCCGTACACCGTGGCGAAACCGAGCCCCAGGATCGTCAGGCCGCCGGTGAACGACCGGTGCCGGAACAGCCGCATCGGGAGCAGGGGGGAGGTCGCCCGGCCCCGCTGGTGGACCACGAAGAGCCCGAGTGCGGGCACCGACAGCGCCATGAGGACGAAGATCCACAGCGGCCACCCCACCTCGTGCCCCACCGCCAGCGGGTAGAGCAAGAGCAGCAGCGCGGCCGCCAGCAGGACCATGCCCGTGACGTCGAGCCGGTGTGCTGTCCGCGACCGGGACTCCGGCAGCAGGTAGACGGCGGCGAGCAGCAGCACCAGTCCGACGGGCACGTTGATGAGGAAGATCAGCCGCCATCCCAGTCCCGCGACGTCGCTCTCGGTTAACAGCGCCCCCACGAACGGGCCGATCATCGAGCTGAGGGCGTACATCGCGACGGCCACGGTGAGCGGCCGAGCCCGTTCGTGAGGGGCGTACATGACCTGGATCGTCGCGATCACCTGCGGCACCATCAACGCCGCCGCGATGCCCTGCGCCACCCGGAAGGCGACGAGCTGTCCGCCGCTCTGCGCCAGCGTGCACAACAGCGAGGTCACCACGAAGAGCGCCAGGCCGGTGATGAAGACCCGCTTGCGGCCGTAGAGATCGCCCAGCCGCCCGCCGGTGATCATGCCGATGGCGAACGGCAGCGCGTACCCGGCGATCGTCCACTGGAGCGCCGAGCCGCTGGCGTCGAGATCCTCCTGGATCCGCGGCAGCGCCACGTTGACGACGCTCGTGTCCAACAGGTCCATCAGCATGCCGATGACGAGCACGGTGAGGGCCGCGGTGCGCCGCCTGACCGGTGCCTCGGCGCTGCCCTGGTCATGCAACTCTGCCTGTGCCACTGCTTCCTCGCCTTCCTTGGAGTGTTGTGGCCCAAGGTTCTGGGGTGGCGCTCGGTCATGACGGGCTGTCACGGCCCGTGGTCAGACGCGGCTGGCCGGTTCGCTCGTGGCCTCGGTCCCTGCGGCGTGCCGAGGCGCGTCGGGGAGGGTCGGCTGTTCGCCCGACGACCGTGGCCCGCCCGGCCACCAGTTCGCCCGGCCCAGGAGCTGCATCGCGGCGGGCACGATGATCGAGCGGACCACGGTGGCGTCGATCACGACCGCCAGCGTCAGCCCGATCCCGATGGTCATGACGAACAGTGATGTGGCGGTGACGCCCATCGCGGCGAGCACGACGACCATCAGCAGTCCGGCCCGGGTGATGACGGAACCGGTGCTCTCCAGACCCACGCGGATGGAGCGCTGGTTGTCACCAGTGGCCCGGTATTCCTCGTGGATGCGGCTCACCAGGAACATCTCGTAGTCGGTGACGAGACCGAAGGCGATGGTGATGATGATCGCCAGGCCCCACACGTCGGTCGTGCCCACCACGTAGAAGTCCAGTAGGCCTCGGAAGCCGCCCTCCTGGAATCCCCAGATGATGAGGCCGAGCGAGGCTCCTAGCGAGATGAAGGCGACGACAACGGCCTTGATCGGCACGAGCACCGACCGGAAGCAGATGACGAGCACGAGCAGGGTTGACAGGCCGACGAAGAGGAGTGCCCACGGCAATGCGGCGGTCGTCGCATCGTTGCCGTCGAAGCTGACCGGCGGGGCGCCGTTACCGCCGACGAGGACCTGGTCGGCGCCTGCCGGGGCGTCGAGTGCTCTGACCTCGCGCACCAACGCCACGTTGTGGGCATCGTCGATCTCACCCCGGTACTGGAAGGTCACCCAGGTCAGTTCGTCGTCGGCGCGGTGGACGACGGGCTCGGACGCCCCCTCCACGCCGTCCACGGCTCGCATGTAGTCCGCCAGGGCCTGCTCCTCCACCGGGCCGGAGATGGCGATGTCGATCAGGCTTTCGCCCGCATGACCCGGGGCGAACTCCTCGTTCAGGATCACGGGAACCACCTGGACCTCGTTGTCTTCGGGCAGGTAGCGGTGGTTGGTGAGGCCCGGCTCCAGCATGAACAGCGGGGTCGTGGCGGCCAGGAGCGCCAGCAGGCCGCTGACCAGCCACGGCACGGGCCGCCGGGTGACGGAGCGGGCCAGCGCGGCCCACGCCCGGTCCTCCCGGGTGACGGCGCCGGGCCTGCGACGCAGCCAGCGCGGGCCGAGCGCGTTGATCCGGGGGCCGAGCACCGCCAGCGCGGCGGGCATCACCACGAGCGCGGCGAGGATGTTGAAGAGGACCACCGTGATGCCGGCCCAGCCGAACGAGTGGGAGATCGGCTGCGGGAAGAACAGCAGCCCGCACAGTCCGATGACAACGACCAGGCCGGAGAAGGCGACCGTGCGTCCGGACGTGTTCATCGTTGCCACCAGCGCCGCGCTCACGTCGCCGTCGTGGCGATCCAGTTCGCTGCGGAACCGGCTGACCATGAAGAGCCCGTAGTCGATGGCGAGGCCCAGGCCGAGCAGCGTGGTGATCTCCATGGCGAAGATCGAGATGTTCATGACGTACGTCAGGCAGCGCAGCAACACCATCGAGCCGATGATCGCCAGGATCCCCAGCGCGACGGGGATGGCGGCGGCCACCAGGCCACGGAAGGTGATCAGGAGCAGGATCAGCAGGATCGGCAGCGCGATCATCTGGGAGATGGCCAGGCCCTGCGTGGCCGCCTCCTGGAGGTGGTACACACTGCCGGCCTCGCCCGCGATGTAGGTCTCCACCTGACCGCCGTCGGCGCGGGCCAGGCCCTCGATCTCGGCGTATGACTCGAGGCGCTCGGCGGTGTCCGCACCTTCCAGGGTGAGCGTGGCGATCGTGGAGGACCGGTCCTCGGAGACGTACTCGGCGCGCTCCTCCTCGGTGAGCCCCGGGCTCCAGTAGCCGGTCCAGGAGAGGACCTCGGACTGCGGCAGCCTGCTGAGCGCCGCCGTCACCACCTGTTCGAACGCCGGGTCGTCGACCGTCAGCTCGCCGGTGGGGTCGGTGTAGACCACCACCGAGTCCAGGTCACCGGGCTGGTGCCCGAAGTGGTCCTGCAGCAGCACGTTGGCGCGGGTGGACTCCGCGTTCGGAGACTCCAACCCATCGGTGACCATCACGCCGAAGACTCCGCTGCCCCAGACACCGCCGAGAACCACGAACAGTGCCGCCGCGATGAGAATCAGACGCCTGCGCACGTAGGCGAAGCGCCCCAGCAGTGAGAACATTTCAGATTCCACCTGGAAGTCGTACAAGCCAGCGGGTTGACGACGTCAACCTAGCAGCCGCCGGTTGACCTCGTCAACCGGCGCCATCTGGCATATCGCGAGGTACAGTCAAAAAGTGCCTCCCTTTACCCGAAGTCTGCTGATTGCCGCGGCAGCCGACCTCCTCGACGCGGGTGGACGAGAGTCCGTCACCCTGCGAGAGGTCGGTCACCGCGCCGGGGTGTCCCACAACGCCCCGTACAAGCACTTCGCCAACAAGGAGGCTCTGCTCGCCGGCGTCGCCGCAGAGGAACTGACGAAGCTGGGCGATGCACTGGCCGCCTTGCGGAAGGACAATCTGCCCGAGGGTGAGGTGCTCCGCGTGGCCCTGCGGGAGTACGTCGCCTGGGCGCTGACCCATCCGGCCCGTTACCGGCTGGTGTTCGGCGTCTGGTCGACCCCGTTCGAGGACCTGGCCGTGGCCGCTGAGTCCAGCCACAGCACGCTGATCGCCATCGTCGAGGCCGCGCAGCGGGCCGGACAGCTCCCGCCTGGCGACACCGAGCGGATGACGGCGCTGCTGCAGGCCCTGATCCACGGCGCGATCGACCTGACGGTGATCGGGCACCTCGCGATCGGCGGCAAGGGGAACGCCGACGCCGACGGCCTCGTCGACGACCTCCTGCGCTACCTGCACGCCTCGGCGGCGGTCGTCTCCTCCTCCTGACGTCCCGTTCGGCCGAACGCACCGACGGGCGGCCGGTGTACCCGGACCGCCCGTCGCCACCGCGCCGACCGCGTCACTCGATGATCGAGATGGCCGCCGAGGGGCATCCGTGCGCCGCCCGCCGGGCCGCCTCGTGGTGCTGTTCCGAGGGCGTGTGCTGGAGGACCACGACGACGCCGTCCTCCTCGCCCTGGTCGAACACCTCCCCCGAGGTCTGGACGCATTTCCCGGACCCGACGCACAGGTCCTGGTCGGCGCTCACTCGCATGCGAATCCCGCTCCCTCTCGTCGTCACCAGGTCACCGGCAGCTCGTCCAGCCCGCCGATCCAGCGTCGCTCAATGGGGATGTGCAGTTCCTCGAACGGCACGGCGAGCTCGAGCGTGGGGAAGCGCTGGAACAGCATGCTGAAGACGACCTGCAGTTCTATCCGCGCCAGCGCGTTGCCGACGCAGTAGTGCATGCCGTGGCCGAAACTGGCGTGGGAGGCATCCGGCTTGCGGAAGATGTCGAAGCGCTCCGGATCAGCGAACGTCCGATCGTCCATGTTCGCCACGCTCGTGGAGGTGAGCACGCAGTCGCCTTTTCGGAGCGTGACGCCCTCGATCTCGAAATCCTCGCGTGCGTAGCGCGGGAAGAGATCGTCCACCGGGATGCTGCGCCGCAGGATCTCCTCGACGGCCTGCTCGACGAGCGAGGGGTCGTCCACCAGAGCCTTTCGTTGCTCGGGATGCCTGAGCAACAGGAGTGTCCCGAAGTCGATCCGGGAGACGGTGCTCTCGTGTCCGCCGAAGACCAGGTGCAATGCCATGTCGGCGATCTCGTGGTCGGTCAGCAACTCCAGGTTCTCCGCGGCGGCGATGGCGATGAGATCGGACACCAGATCGTCCTGGGGACTCTTCCGCCGGTCGGCCACCATCCCCATTGTGTAGCCGAGCATCTCCCCCACCGCCTGGGCCGCGTCCGCCTGGTCGTTGCTGGTGAAACGGCCCGACCACAGGCGGAAACTGTCCCGGTCCGGCTCCGGGACACCGATCAGCTGGCAGATCACCGTGTTGGGCAGCGGGAAGGAGAAGTGCGCGTGCAGGTCGACCGGGGGCCGGCGCTGCGCCAGCTCGTCGAGCATGGACGCGGAGAGTTCCGTCACATGGTCTTTGAGCTGCCGCATGCGACGCGCGGAGAAGGCAGGCGTCAGCACCTTGCGCTGGGTGCGGTGGAGCTGCTCCTCCGTCGCGAAGTCGCCAGTCGGACCGCCGAACATGAGGGACGCCGAGACGCGCGCCGCATTTCCCGGGTCCGGATGTGAACGCCCGAGCCGGGCGTCGCCGAACACCTGCTTGCAGATGTGGTAGCCGGTCGCCAGCCATACGTCGTCACCGAGCGCGGTGCGGACCCTGACCAGTGGTGCACGGTCTCGCAGGGGCTTGTACCCGGGAGCGATGTCCAGCACGTTGGGGCGCGGGAACGGCAGCTGAGGCAGTTCCGTGTCCATCGTCATGATTCACCTTTCGCTACGTTCCGGTGATCGTCACGTCACCCGAGGGCGAGACGGCAGTGGGCGTCCGCGGGCGCGGCGTGCACATGGGAAGGAGGGCTGGCGAACGCGTCCCTAAGCCGAGGAGTCCGGTCGTGTCGCGGTGACGGGCCACCCCTGCCGGCATAGAGCCATGCCGCAACCAGCGACGTCGCTAATCAGCTCCTCAGCTCCCGGTCTGGCGAGATGTCGGTGCCGCAACTCCATCCTGTTGCCATGACCGCGCAGAGCAACCCCTACCAGACCCCTGAGAGGCGAGTAGGGGGAGTTCCCAGGGTGCGGCGTCCGACGACGGTGCAGGCTCCACCGATCCGCCTGCCCTCACGCCAGCCCCACCGGACACATCCACTGAACGCCACCGCCCTGACACTCGCCAGTAGATCCAGGCTCAGGGAACGTCCCAGTACTGGCCGAGGAGAAAGGGCATCCCGCGGGACACGCTGCGCTTCTCGCTCGGCCGATACTCCGATCTAGGAATGATCCGGAAATCCATGCTCAGGCGGCTGATAGGCGTGTCGTTGATGACGTTCCCGTGCAACAAGTTGGCTCCATCGAACACCACCACCACTTCGCCGTACTCAGCGTCCACGTTCTGCTTCTCAATCCATACGGTGTTGTTGCCGAAGGCCCGTGTCATCGGAACCCAGTAGTTCACTTCACTTGAGTCGTGCCCGAAGTCCCTGTCCCGATGCCAAGGTCCATCTTCCCGCCGAGCTAGATGTCGAGGTTCTCGTGCGTCACTGCGAGCCGCCAGGCGCGGAACAGGGCGACGAACGTGGCCGTGTCGGCAGCCACCGGCCCGCCGAACCCCCAGCAGCGCGTCGCGCTCGCTCACGCCGTCACTCTCCCAACACCTCGTCCAACGGATATGACGATCCTTCAATTAGCAGACTAACCAGGGCCGTCCGCCTCCACCTATACCCCTATAACCCCTACAATCTCGACGCGAGATTACGTGTGCCGCCGTGCCAGACCCCTATTACCTCCATCGAATTCGGGAAGTGGCTATAGGGGCTTGCTGCCGTCTTGCCCGGCGTCTAGGTTTCGCGTCGTACGGTGGTTTCGCCACACGCTTCCGCGAACCGACCGCGCCTCCTGAGGAAACGAAGGGCCCATGACCCGGATTCTCTTTGCGACACTCCCCATCACCGGCCATGTGCGCCCGGGCCTGCCGGTCGCCCGTGAGCTGGTGAACGCCGGCCACGATGTCGCCTGGTACACCGGCCGGAAGTTCGAACCGTTGGTGAGTCGGGTGGGCGCGATATTCCTCCCCGGTGGCCTCGGACTCGACGGCGACGTGCTTCACGAGATGACTGGCAACCGGAGCGGCCTCAGCGGACTCAAGAGAATCGTCCGCGAGCTTTTCGTCGAACCGATTCCGGAATACGTGAAGGACCTCGGGTCCGTTGCCGACGAGTTCCGCCCCGACGTCATCGTCGTGGACGACTGTTTCCTCGCCGGCCCGATGGTCGCCCACCAGCGCGGGATCCGGAGCGTGGCCTACGTCGTGGGACCGCTCTCCGTCACCAGCGTCGACACGGCCCCCGCGGGCACCGGGCTGCCCCCGTCCTCCTCGCCCCTCGGCCGGCTGCGAAACCGCGGTCTGCAGTGGTTGGCCGCCCGCGTCCTCTTCCGCGACGTGCAGCAGGCGCTGCGCCGAGCTGCTGCCGCCGCCGACTTCCCGCCGCTCGACGACTTCCTCACCGACTGGACCGTGCGGCTCACCGACCGCACCCTGGTCTCCGCCATCCCGGAGGTCGAGTACCCACGCAGCGACCTGCCGGCGGTCGTGGAGTTCGTCGGCCCCATGCTGCCTACCGGCGTCGACGACTGGACTCCACCCGACTGGTGGCCAGAACTGCACGACGCCCGCCGCGACGGCCGGCCCGTCGTGCTGGTCACCCAGGGAACGGCCTCGACCGACACGCGACAGCTCATCCTGCCGGCCATCGAGGCGCTCGCCGACTCCGATGCTCTGGTGGTGGTCATCGCCTTCGACGGTGTGCCCGAGGGCGCGCTGCCCACCCCGCCGGCCAACCTCAGGCTGGAGCGGTTCGTTCCCTATACGGAACTGCTCCCGCTGACCGACGTGATGGTCACCAACGGCGGCTGGGCCGGGGTCCAGATGTCCCTCGTCTACGGCGTACCGCTGGTGACCGCCGGCCGCAGCGAGGACAAGATCGAGGTGAACCAGCGCGTGGCGTATTCGGGCGCCGGCATCTCCCTCAAGACCTCCACCCCGAGCTCGAAGCGGATCCGCGCCGCTGTCACGAAGGTGCTGACCGAGAGCCGATACCGGGAGCGCGCCCGGCAGCTGAAGGCGGCGTACGACCGATACCCGGGGGCACCCCGCGCCGCCGAGGCGATCCTCGAGGTGGTCGACGCCCCCGTGGGGACCTCGACCCGCGAGAACGGCTGACCGACATGAACACCGAGAAGAGCACCGCCGAGCAGCTGGCGACGGTCACCTGGGACGCCATCGTCATCGGCACAGGCATGGGCGGTGGGACCCTCGGCCACGAACTCGCCCGGCTCGGCAGACGGGTGCTGTTCCTGGAGAAGGGCAACGCCGACCTCGACCCGCCACCGGGCGCGATCATCGGCGACTACGCGGAGCAGACCTTCGACCTCGCCCGGCTGACCGACGCCGAGCACGCCGACCACCTGACCCGCGCCGGGCGGAGCGCCTGGTGGTACGAGGACACCACGCCGGGCAGGAAGCCGAAGCTGTTCCAGCCGATCACCGGCTCAGGCCTCGGCGGCTCGTCCGCCCTGTACGGGATGGTGACCGAGCGGCTCTTCCCCGAGGACTTCACCCCACGCGCCAACTTCGCCGACGTCGGCGACTCCACGGTGCCGGATTCCTGGCCGGTGAAGTACGACGAGATGGTGCCGTGGTATCAGCGGGCCGAACGCCTCTACCGGGTACGGGGCACAGCCGACCCAATGCGCCCCGACGACGACACCGACGCGCTGCTGCCGCCCGGGCCCGTCACCGCCCGCAACGCCAAGCTCGCCGACTACCTCAGCGAGCGCGGGATGCACCCCTACAGCCTTCACGTCGCCTGCGAGTACCGCCCGGAATGCAAGGCCTGCGAGTCCTACCTCTGTGCCGCGGGCTGCAAGAACCACGCCGGCAACGTCTGCGTGACACCTGCCGTCCGCGAGATGGGCGCCACCCTCCTCGACCGGACCATGGCGGTGCGCCTGGAGTCGACCAGGACCCGGGTGACCGGCGTCGTCGCCCGGCGGGACGGCCAGACCCACACCTTCCGCGGCCGGGTCGTCGTCGTCGCTGCCAGCGCGCTGCTGACCCCCGTGCTGCTGCTCAACTCCCGCTCCAACGACTGGCCGAACGGCCTGGCCAACGACCACGACCAGGTCGGCCGTAACCTAATGCGCCACTTCATGGACGTGTACGTCTTCCGTTCCCGCGTCAAGGACCGCGCACGCGGCCAGACCAAGGAATTGAGCGTCAACGACTTCTACCTGGTAGACGGCGACAAGTTCGGCACCCTCCAGTCGATGGGACACGTGCCGCCCTACGCGGTCCTGATGAACCACAGCCGCGGGAGCCGGCGGCTGCTGGGGCCGATGCGCCCACTCGCACGCCTGGGCTGGCAGCCCGTCATGCAGGACCGGTTCATCGTGCTGGCCGCCATCATGGAAGACCTGCCCTACGCGGACAACCGGATCCTGCCGGGCCGCGGCGACGGCAAGCAGGGCCCACTGCTCGAACTGCAGTACACGGTGAGTGCGGAGGATCGCGCGCGGCACCAGAGGTTCCACCGCCGGGTCAGGTCCACCCTCGGCCGGTACACCGGCTCGCTGCTCCCCCCGATCCACCTCTCCGGGATCGACATGAACGACGCCCTCGGCCACCAGTGCGGCACCTGTCGGTTCGGCGACGACCCACGCACCAGCGTGCTCAACCCCGACAACCTCGCCTGGGGCCTGGACAACCTCTACGTGGTCGACACCTCGATGATGCCCTCGAGCGGCGGCATCAACCCCAGCCTCACCATCGCCGCCAACGCCCTCCGCGTCGGCCACGTGATCCACGACTCGCTGTAGCCCCAGACGGGAGAAATCGTGACGGACGACCGCGCTGCCCACGGGGCCACCGGGACAACCGGAACCACGGTGAGGATCGGCGTGCTCGGCGCCGCCCGCATCGTGAAGACGGCGCTGACGCAGCCCGCCCACGAGGTACCCGAGGTGACGGTGGCCGCCCTCGCCGCCCGCGACCCGGCACGGGCCCGCGCCCACGCCGACCGCCTCGGCATCCCCCACGTCCACGACAGCTACGACGCGCTGCTCGCCGACCCCGCCATCGACGCCGTCTACGTCGCGGTGCCGAACGGGCTGCACGCGACGTGGAGTGAACGGGCGCTGCGGGCCGGCAAGCACGTGCTGGTCGAGAAGCCGGTCACCGCCAACGAGAGCGAGGCCAGGCGGCTGGCCCAGGTCGCCGAGGAGACCGGGCGCATCGCCTGCGAGGCGATGCACCCCCTCTACCACCCGCTGACCGACCGGGTCCGTGCGCTGCTGGCCGCCGGCACGATCGGCGAGATCCGCCACCTCGAGGCCCACATCGCCTTCCCGATCCCGTCGAGCAAGGACATTCGCTGGAGCTACGAGCTCGGCGGCGGCGCGCTGATGGACCTTGGGGTGTACGCCGTGGCGCTGCTGCGGACCTACGCCGGCGCGACCGGCCCGGCGGCGGCCGAGATCACGGAGGTGGTCCAGGCCAAGGCCCCCACCCGCACGAAGGACGTGGACCGCCGGGTCGACGCCCGGCTGCGGTTCGCCGGCGGCGCGACCGGACGGATCGTCGCCACCATGTGGGGCTGGCCGCCGCTGGCCACCCGGTGCCTGGTGGAGGGAACGAAGGGCCGGCTGACGGTCCTCAACCCGCTCGGGCCGCAGATGTTCAACCGGATCACCGTCACAGCAGCCGGCCGCCGCACCCGCGAGAGCGTCCCGAGGGAGCCCAGTACGTACGCCTGTCAGCTGCGCGCCTTCGCCCGCGCCGTCGTCGACGGCGAGCGGCCGCGCACCGACGCCGTTCACTTCGTGCCGACGATGGGGGTCATCGACGCCATCTACCGCCGAGCCGGACTGCCGATCCGCGGCGCCCGCGTGGCCGACCCGGTGGCCGACGAGGTCGCGTGACGCTGACGGATCGTGGACGCTCCGGAGGGACCGTGACCTCACCGGTCGGGGGCGCGGACGCGCGCCGGCTGCCCCACCAGGCCGCTCGGCGGGACACCCACCGCTGGACGCTGACGGCCCGCCGGGAGGACCTGGCGCGTTGCCGGCGGCTGGCGTCGGCGGCGATCCGGGAGTGACGGCAGCCGCCGCACGTGACCGAGCCGGTGCTGCACGGGGGTGACCGAGCTGCGTGAACCCGCCGCGCCGCATCGCGCGGAGACTGACGACGGGCCGACTGGCGCGCCGGGCTCAGCGGAACACCGGCGCGCACTCCAGGTCGCAGGAGAGTCGTTGGTCGACGCGGGCGGTGAGCTCGTGGAAGAGCGTTTCGGTCAGGTCGTCGGGCAGGAGGCCGTCGCCGTGCCCGAGCCGTGCGGCGAGCCGGGTGAGCGCGGCGGTGAGCCACGCGGATTCGCCGGTGAACCCTGTGCTGGCCCGGTGCGTGCCCACGCACGCGGCCGCCGCGAGCAGCAGCGTGTAGCGCCTTGCCAGGTCGAAGGCGTCGGCGCCGGCCCCCGGGCCCAGTTCGGTGGAGGGCAGCCGTCGACACTGTTCGCGCAGTTCGGTCAGGTCGGCCGCGAGACGCCCCGCCGGACCGTCGTCGGCGGACACGCCGGCCAGGGTGCCCATCAGCGGGTCGGGCGCGCTGTCGGTCACGGACAGTTGGCTGACCTCGAGTTCGGGCAGCTCGACGGTGGTGTCGAACAGCTCGGCCGGCGGGTCCGCGGCGGGCCAGTGTCGGGCGAGGGTCGGCAGTTGCGGAAGGATCGTGAGCAGACAAGACGTCGGCCCGATGTCCCCGATGCTCACCAGCGGCAGGTCGCGGAAGAGCTTGCTGAACGCCGCGTGCCGGCCTTCGCGTAGGTAGGACCGGGCTCCGAGGACGACCGACAGGTCGTGGAGTGCCTCCTCAAGCAGCAGCGGAACCAGGTATTTCACGGCGGCTGCCGGCGCGGACGTGGCTCGGGGCGCCAGGTGGAGGTGGCGGCTGACCGCCGTTGCCAGGCAGTCGGCGATCAGCAGGTCGGTGAAGGCCGCGGCCAGGGTGGCGCGTGCGTGTGGCAGGTCCGCGACGACGTGGCCGTACAGCCGTCGGTCGGTGGCGAAGTCGTGGGTCAGGTGCAGCGCGGTGTCCAGGACGCCGACCGCCATGCCCGGCAGTGCCGCCCGGGTGACCTGGAACGCCCGTGACGCGGTCTCCATGCCCTGGCCGGGGGCGCCCACCAGCGCGTCGTGGCCGATCGAGGCGTCGTCGACGACGATGCCGCCGAGGTGGCAGCCCCGCAGGCCCGGGGTGGTGAACCGGGGGAGGTAACGCATCGACTCCTGGGGCAGGTCCCGCTTCGTGACCAGCAGCGTCGAGTGGGAACCCGGATCGGGTGTGTCGCCGTTGCGGGCGAACAAGACGAGGGACCCCGCCCGTTCGATGTTGTTGATGACCTGTTTGCCGCCCGCCAGGACGATCCGGTCGTCGGTGATACGGGCGGTGAACTCGTTGTGGAGGAAGTCGTCCCCGTGGGCGAGTTCGTGGAACGCGGCCGCGATCCGCTCGCCGCCCAGCAGGATGTCGGCGACGGCGCGGCGCTGCGCGGTGGATCCCGCGGCCCACACGTTGACCGCCGCCATCAGTGAGGTGACGCCGTAGCCCAGGCCCAGCGCCGGGTCGCGGCGGAAGACGGGGCGGAGCCGGCGGGCCAGCGCGTCGGTCCCGCTCCAGCGGCCGCCGAGGGAACGAGGCACGAACTCGTGGTTGAACCGCCAGTCGTCCAGCAGGTGTTCGCCGGCGACGAGGGGCACGGCCTGTTCGTCGGCGGCCAGCACGGCCGCGTACCCCACCGGATTGTCGTCGTCGAACGGGTCACCGAGGCGGGACTCCAGGTCGTCCTGGGGCGCCGGGGGCGTGGTCGGCGTCGGGTGCGTGGTCACCGTCCCACCCCCTCGGCGACGCGGTGCGGCAGCACCGACAGCGACTGACCGTTACGCAGCCGGTCGCGCAGGGCATGGACGAGTTCGTGGTCCTGCCCGGCCGGGCGCCCGGTGGGTTCGCCGAGTGCGGCGAGGATCCGGCCGAGCGCGGCGCGCTGCCAGAGCCCGTCCGTCCACAACGGGTCGCCGGCGGGCGGGTCCGCGTGCGAGGCGAGCCCGAGGACGGCCGCGCCGGCCCAGCACAACGTCAGGCGCTCCGCCTGGGCGAAGACGTGGCGCGGGACCTTGACGCCGGGGGGCTGGTGGTCGGCGAGTTCGGCCAGGAGCCGCCGGTGGTGGTCCAGCAGCCGGGCGGCCAGCGGCCCGGCGGGGGTGCCCGCCGCGCCGGCGGCCAGGTCGGGCAGGGCCCGCAGCAGGGTGCTGCCGGTCCGCGTCACGAGCCGCACGGACCGCATCTTGAACGGGGGCAGCGGTCGTCCGGGATCAAGCGCGATCCGCAGCGCCTCGTCGTCGTACGGCGTAGCCACGTGGCGGGCGATCGCGGGGAACTCGTTGACCAGCATGTTCAGGTTGACCAGGGTGTTGCCGTCGAAGAAGTGGATGACGCGGTGGTCGCGAGCGAGCTTCTGGAAGCGGCCGTCGGTGTCGGCGTCGACCAGCTGCGACCGGACGCCGAGCCACCTGCCAAGGTCGGCGATCATGCGGTCGGTGCGGCTGGGCAGGAGGTACTTCACGACGGCGGCGACGACACTCGTCTCCTCGCTGATCGCGTGGATGCCGCGGCAGCCCACGAGCGCGACGGCCTCGTTGACCAGGTGGTCGGCGCCGGCGTCGGCAAGTGTGCGGACCGCCTCGGGCTGGTCCAGCAGCACCCGGCCGTACCGCCGCCGTTCGGCGACGTCCAGCGTCAACCGCAGGGCGTGCTCGCCGGCGCCCAGCGACAGGCCCCCGCACAGCGTCCTGGTGAGCTGGAGCCCCTTCAACATGGTCTCCAGACCGGTGTGGGGGCGTCCCAGCCGCGCCTCGGTGGGGACGAACGCGCCGTCGAAGGCGAGGCCGCTGATGTCGGCGCTGCGGATGCCGTGGGTGCGGACCTTCGGCAGACACCGGTAGGTCTCAGGGCGCAGGGTCGTCTTGTCCACGACGAGGACGTCGAGGCCCCGGGGGCCCTCGCCGGTGCGAGCGAGGACCGACATGGTGCGTGAGCGGGTGGCGTTGTTGATCAGCCACTTCTCACCGGACAGCTCGAAGCCTCCGCGCACCTCCTTGGCGCGAACCTCAGACGCGACCAGATCGCTGCCGTGGGCACGCTCGGTCATACCCGAGCTGATGGCGAAGCCGTCGAGCGCCTGTCGAGCCAGGGTGTGGGTCATCGAGGTGTTCGGTGAGACCCACGCGCCCACCACGCCGAGGAACGTCTTCGTGTGAGCGATGGCCACCGTCAGGTCGCGGCGCGCGACCGCGCGGACCAAGTCGAGCACGACCGGGAACTCCCCCAGCGCGCCGCCGAACTCCTCGGGCACGTAGTGGCGCTGCAGTCCCTGGGCGTTGACGAGTTCGATGATCTCGTCCGGGAACGCCTCGGCCTTGTCCAGTGCGTTGCACCGGGCGTAGGAGAAGACACCGGTGGCCTCCCGGGGGTCGCCGAGCTCACGCTCGAACGCCTCGACCGGCGGCGCCGTCGCGACCGTCATGACCGCTCCACGGAGGTCGACGGGACGGCGCGCCGGCCACACGCCGCCGGGCTCATAACGGGCTTGAGGTCCTTCACGCATTCCGGAATCGGTTCGACGAAAAGCTCGCGGACGATTCTCTTGAATCCACTGAGGCCGCTCCGGTTGCCAGTCATCTCCTGGAGCACGTCGCCGTCGAGTCCGAGGCCACCGGGGAGGAATGTCGCGCCCACCCGACGCACCAACGGTACGAACTTCCGGCCGGTGTACCAGGCGACATCGTGGCCGGCGTTCACCAGCTCACGGGCGACGGGCAGGCCCGGGCGCACATGGCCGGGGATGGGGAGTGTCGCAAAGAGAATCCGGGTCATGGGCCCTTCGTTTCCTCAAGAGGCGCGGTCGGTTCGCGGAAGCGTGTGGCGAAACCACCGTACGACGCGAAACCCTAGGCACCGGGCGAGACAGCGGCAAGCCCCTATAGCCACTGCCAGAATTCGATAGGGGTAATAGGGGTTCGGCACGGCGGCACACGCAGGGGTGATGTTGGCTCGCCAGATGAGACGCCGCGGCTTGTTTGTTAAGTCGGGAATGGCGGCGGCCGGCCGGTCACGGCAGGCCTGACCCGGGACTGCCTCAGGCCGCGTCGGTGGTCGCCAAGGAGCCGAGGGCGCTGCTGGCGTACGCGGCGACCGCGGTCGTCGAGTCGAAGATGAAGAAGTGACTTCCGTCGAACACCCTCATGTCGAAGGCGTCTCGACTGTGTAGTTCCCAGGAACGGACCTCGTCGAGCGTTACCTCCGGATCCGTCCGACCGGTCATCGCGAAGATCGGGCTGTCCAGCACGGCGTCCCCGCCGCGGTAGGTCTCGGCGGCTCGAAAGTCATTGCGAATAGCCGGGAGCACGGCACGGCGGATGTACTCGTCCGCGAGCAGGTGGGCGGCGGTACCGCCGAGTCGAGCGACTCGGGCGAGCAACTCCGCATCGCCGGCCAGGTGGTATTGCACCTCGTCTCGATGCGGGCCTCGGTGCAGGATCGGGGCCCGCCGACCGGACGGGAACAAGGCGACGGGTCGCACGCCGTGACTCTGCATCCGCAGCCCCAGTTCGAACGCCACCAAGGCGCCCATGCTGTGGCCGAGAAGTGCGGTCGGGCGGGAATCGCGTTCGACGACGACATCGAGCAGGAGACCGGCCAGCTCGGCCACCGAGCCGATCAGGGGCTCCCGTATGCGATCTTGCCGCCCTGGATACTGCACGGCCAGCACCTCGATCGTCGGCGAGAGCTCGCGGGAGAGTCTGAGGAACGAGGTGGCCGATCCGCCGGCGTGCGGGAGGCAGACGAGCTTCACAGCTGCGTCCGGCGCCGGATGGAACCGGCGGAGCCACAGGTCCGAAGTGGTGGTGGTCAATGTGCCCCTCTCAGAGACAGGTCACGTACCCGGTGTCGCACGATGCCCGGATCGGGCCCGTGGCTTCATCTCTCCCGCAGCAGCACGAGCAGGTCGCCGGGCTGCACGGCCGCGCCGGCGGCGACGGCCACCTCGGCGACTGTGGCGGCGCGCTCGGCCAGCACCGGGATCTCCATCTTCATCGACTCCAGCAGCACGAGTTCGTCGCCGGCGGCCACCGGCTGGCCGGCCACGACGCGCACCTCCAGGACCTGCGCGACCAGGTCGGCCTCGGCACGCACGGTGATGTCGCGAACCGGGGTCATGTCGCCCTTCACAGCGGGATGTTCCCGTGCTCGCCCTGCCGGGCCGCCGCCGTCCGCAGCACCGAGGCGATCGCGGCGCGGGTGTGAGACGGCTCGACGACCTTGTCCACCGCGCCCAGTTCGATGGCCCGCTGCATCCCGCCGGCCTCGTGCACCTGACGGGCGGTCAGCTCGGCGAGCAGGTCGTCGTAGCGGTCGGCCGGCGCGGCCGCCAGTGCCTTGCGATGGAGCACCTTGACCGCCGCCTCCGGGCCCATCACGGCGACCTCGGCCTGCGGCCACGCGAATACCGCCGTGGCCCCGAGCGAGCGGGCATTCATGGCGATGTAGGCCCCGCCGTACGCCTTGCGCAGGACGACCGTGACCCTCGGTACGGTGGCCTCGGCGAACGCGTGCAGCAGCTTGGCGCCGCGCCGCACGACGCCGTTCCACTCCTGGTCCACGCCCGGCAGATAGCCTGGGACGTCGACGAGCACGACCAGTGGCACGCCGAAGGCGTCGCACATGCGGACGAAGCGTGCGGCCTTCTCGGCGCTCGCGGAGTCGAGGCAGCCGCCTTTGCGCAGCGGGTTGTTCGCCACCACCCCGACCGTCTGGCCCGTCAACCTGCCGAGACCGATCGTGATGTTCGGTGCCCACGCCGACTGGAACTCCTCGAACCCGGTCGGTTCGTCCGGCGCGTCGAGCAGGTCACGGATGACAGGCCGCACGTCGTAGGCCCGCTGCGGGCGGGACGGCAGGTGGACACCAGGGTCGCGGGCCGGCGCGGAGGAAATGGCGTGGGGCCGGCGTGGCCGCTGCACGAGACCGATGATCCGCCGGGCCCGGTCGAGGGCGTCGGTCTCCGAGCCGGCCACGATGTGCGCGACCCCGGACCGGCGCCCGTGCGCCTCCGGGCCGCCGAGGCTGGCCATGTCGATCCGCTCTCCTGTGACGCTGCGTACAACCTCCGGTCCGGTCACGAAGATCCGTCCCTGCTCGGCGAGCACCACCACGTCGGTGAGCGCCGGCCCGTACGCGGCAGCACCCGCGGCCGGCCCCAGCACGACCGACAGCTGCAGCACCCGGCCCGAGGCGCGCGTCATCGCGGCGAACATCTCGCCCGCGCCGTGCAAAGAGTGCACGCCGGCGGTCAGTTGTGCGCCGCCTGAATGCCACAGGCCGACGATGGGGCAGCCCTCGTCGACGGCGGCTCCTGTCGCCTCGACGATGACCCGGGCTCCGCGGAGGCCGAGCGCGCCACCCATCACCGTGGCGTCGCTGCAGAAAGCCATCACCGGGAGTCCGTCGACCCTTCCGCGCACGGCCACCACGCCGTCGTCCTCGGCGAACGGCGAGATCGACCCGGCGTCGAGCAGCGTCTCCAGCCGGGCCGCGGGGCGCAGCCGGCTTCGGTCTGCCGGTTTCGTGGTCGAGGCGTCTGTCGAGACGGTCATTGGTTACCCCCACACAGGTCGGGACCTGGATCTCGCCGGGTTCGAAGCCTGGCCACGCCGGTCGTGTGATGCCACCCCAGACCGCCCCTACCTACGCGCGCCCCTGGCGCTGACTCCCCAGCACGTCGTCCTGCTCAGGGGAGCTTTAGTGAGACTCCGGTCACTCTCGTAAGGCTTGGTTCCCCCTGCCGCGGCCGAACCGGCTGGCGGGCCCGAGATCCGCATGGAGCAGGGGCGGCTAGGGGTTTGAGAAGTCCACGAACGAGTGAACCTCACAAGCGCGTGCTTCACAGATCGATGGTGTCGCACCGTGGTCTGGTCGGCCTTGCCCCCGACACACGCGCAGGTCCGAGCTGCGCCGTGGACACCCGCCCGCGGCCGCTTCGTGGGCGTTAGCGGTGCCGCGGGATCGGGCCGGGACATTCGAGCCGCGGCCGGTCCCCGAAAGGGGGCGCGCCGCACCGGCGGCCTCGACGACATGATCACTGGAAAAATGGCATGCTCGCTGTCGGTCACTTCAAGGATATAACCTTTGCGATTGTCGACCGAAAGCGTCCACGCAGTCCATCGTCGGTCACCCTTCACATCCTGAACCCGGTCGACTTGCCAGCCATTACGCAGGCGACACAAACCTCCGATTTGGCGGACCGGCCTTGGTGATTTTTGCCCCGTCGTGGCAGGCTCGGCGAAGATGCCGGTCCGCGCCCGTCCGGGGCCGCCGGCCCCGGCGATCCCATCGAGGTGAGTCCAGTGACGTCCGCATCGCCTGCCATGCAGAAGGCCAACCTTGACGCCGTCACGCCCGATGTGCACGGCCTGATCAGCAAGCAAACCGCCCATCTGGACGGCCTCGACGTGACCAGAGTGCGCTTCGACACCGGTGCGCGCTGGTCGAACGACCTCAAGTCCTACGCGGGCACTCATAGCTGCGAGTTGCCGCACGTCGGACTCGTGCTCAGCGGCCGGTTGCACGTCGTCATGGACGACGGCGGGGAAGAGGAGTTCGGGCCGAACGAGGTCATGATGCTGCCGCCCGGGCACGATGCCTGGAGCGTCGGCGACGAGGCCTGTGTGTTCGTCGAGTTCTCCCGGGGGAACGACTACTACGGCTGACCCACGGCTGCGCCCCCGGGTTCAGCGAGCCCACGGACCGCGTGTTCGCGGTTGGCTCTGCCCGCGGGGCGCCGGGTGCACTGCAGTCGGCCAGGGCCGCGCCGGGCCGGGCGGCCGGCCGCGACACCCCACCAGGGGACGCCGGTCAGCGCGCGCTGAGTGGGACCGGGGCAGGCCGCTCCACCGAGCTGGTGACGTCGTGGGCGCGGCCCGTCGCGGCCGCGGCAAGCAGCGCCTCCATCACCTCCAGGACGTGGAAGCCGAGCCGCCCGCTGGCCCGGGACTCGGCGAGGCCGGGTCCGTCGCCGTTCCACCGCATCTCGGCCAGGCCGTAGCCGCGGGCGGCGTGCTCGTACCCGCCGAGGACGGGAAGCGGCTCCCACGCGTTGCCGCCGAGCCTGCGCACGCTCACGGCGCCGGCGAAGCGGTTCGGATCGGGCACCTCCAGCGAGCCCAGCTCTCCGTGCACCTCGATGGGAGAGGCGTGGGTGGCGACGCTGTCGAAGCTGGTGACGAGGGTGGAGAGCACCCCGGAGGTGTGCACGAGGACTCCGGTGACGTGGGACGGAGTGGTGACGGGGATCGTCTCGCCCGCCCGGGGGCCGGACCCGATGGTCCGGGTGGCCCGAGTGGCGCTCGCGGCACCCAGCACGCGGGCGACCGGGCCGAGCAGGGTCACCAGAGCGCTCACGTAGTACGGGCCCATGTCGAGCAGCGGGCCGCCGCCCGGCACGTAGTAGAAGTCGGGGTTCGGATGCCAGCGCTCGTGGCCCGGCGTCACCATGGTCGCGCTGGCGGCGATCGGGCGGCCGACGAGCCCGTCGTCGATCGCGCGGCGGGCGGTCTGCAGGCCGGTGCCGAGCACGGTGTCCGGGGCGCACCCGACGAGAACCCCGGCCGCGTCGGCGGCCGCGAGCACCTCCCGGGCCTGCGCGGTCGTGGCGCAGAGCGGCTTCTCGACGTAGACGGACCGGCCGGCCTCGATGATCCGCAGCGAGACCTCGGCGTGCACGGCCGGCACGGTCAGGTTCACCACCGCGTCCAGCGATGCGTCGGCGAGCAACCGGTCCACCGGCACCGCATCGGTGCCGTCCAGCTCGGCTGCCAGCTCCCCCGCCCGCGCCGCGTCGATGTCGGCGACGGCGACCAGCTCCGCGTCGGGGAGGCGGGCGAAGGTGGTGGTGTACTGCCGGGCGATGTTGCCGCAGCCGATGATGCCGATCCTCAGCGGCTCGCCCACAGGAGTCCCCTCTCGATGATCGTCCGCACGTTCTCGTCCTTCAGCACGCCGACCTCGTGCCCGATCGTGGTCACGAACACCCGACCGGCCCCCCACCTGCGGGTCCACACCGCCGGGCAGGTCACGGAGCGGTGCCAGGGGTCCCAGGATCTGGCTTCGAGGGTGGTCGTGGCGAGCACGTCGTTGAGGTCGTCGGTCAGCACCCAGTACTGCTCGGTGACAACCTCGAACGCCGCGATCCCCCGCATGATCGGGTGGTCGGCTGCGGCCGGGTGCGGGTCGATGCGGTGCGGCAGGAAGTTGTCGGCGTGCTCGCCGCGGCGCTCGCTCACGTGCTTGCCGGGGTGGTGCGCGAACTGCCCGCCGGTGAGCTGGAGGTAGTCCGCGCTGTTGCGGTAGGAGTCGACGATCCCGCCGTGCCAGCCGGCGAGGCCGGTGCCGGCAGCGACCGCCGTGCGCAGGCCCTCGACCTCGGCGCGCTCGATCGTGTTCATCGTGTTGCACTGCACGACCAGATCGGCGCCTGCCATCGCGTCGGCGTCGGCGTAGACGGCGGTGGACTCGTGGACACGGACGTCGAAGCCGCTCTCCCGCAGGTACGGGACGAACAGCTCGGTGGCCTCGGTGGGCTGGTGCCCCGGCCACCCGCCACGCACGACCAGCGCGACTTTCGTGGGAGCTCGCATATGCCTTTCGTTTCTGTCTTCGGAATCCGTCGTGGGACCCGTCACCGGTTGAAACCCGCGGTCAGACCGCTGACGAGCTGGCGGCGGCCGATGACATAAACGACGACGAGCGGGAGTGTGGAGAGGACAACCGAGGCAAGGATCGCGGGGACGTTCACGCTGTACTCGCCCTGGAACGACCAGAGCGAGAGCGGGAGCACCCGCTGCTCGTCGCTCTGGGTGAGGATCAGTGGGAAGAGGAACCCGTTCCAGACGCCGAGGGCGTTGTAGATGGCGACCGTGGTCAACGCGGGACGGGTCATGGGGAGCACCAGCCGCCACAGGATCGTCCAGTTCGTGGCCCCGTCGACGTACATCGACTCGAACAGCTCCCGCGGGATGTCGCGCATGAAGTTGGACAGGATCAGCACCGTCACGGGCAGGGCGAACGCGATCGCGGGAAGGACCAGGCCGAGCAGGGTGTCGTACAGCCCGAGCTCGCCGATGATCAGGTAGATCGGCACGATCGTGGCCTGCAGCGGGAGGGCGAGGCCCATGAGGAACATCGAGTTCGCCAGCCCGGCGACCCGGCTGCGGGAGCGGACGATCGGGTAGGCGGCCATGAACGCCAGCAGCACGGCGGGCACGACGGCCCCGGCGGTGACAACAGCGCTGTTGGCCAGGTAGCGGAAGAACCCGTTGTCGAGCACGGTGGCGTAGTTCTCGAGCGTGGGCTCCGGCGTCGGGAGCAGCGGGTTCGAGTCGAAGTACCCGGTCTGGCTCTTGAAGCTGCCGATCACGATGTAGTAGATCGGCACGACGATCACCACGAGCCAGAGCCAGCCGCCGAGCCCGCCGAGCAGGTTGGGGCGCGGGCGGGCGCCGCGGGCGCGTCGGGCGCGGCCCGCGACCGGGACCCTCGGCTGCTCCACCGGCGCGCGGGAGTGGTCGATCACTGCCGCCATCAGGCACCCTCCATCTCACTGGCCGCCCGGTCGCGGCCTCCGAGGCGTTGCACGACGAGCGCGAGCCCCAGGCCGAGCAGCACCAGGAGCACCCCGATGGCGCTGGCCGCGCCCATCTCGTTGGCCTGGAACCCGGTCAGGTACATGTGCAGCGGAAGCAGCCGGGTGGCGTAGCCCGGGCCGCCCGCGGTGAGCACGAACACCAGGTCGAAGTAGGTGAGCGAGCCGACCACCATCAGCGTGGACGAGGTGATGATCGTGTACTTCAGCTGGGGCAGGGTGATCGCGAAGAACTGGCGGACGCGCCCGGCACCGTCGATCTCGGCGGCCTCGTAGAGCGAGCGCGGGATCTGCCGGACCCCGCCCTGGTAGATCAGCGTGTGGAAGGGGACGAACTGCCAGGCGATCACGAACACCACCACGAAGAGCACGAGGTCACTGTTGCCCAGCCAGTCCTGGCGCAGGACGTCGAGCCCGCTCGCCGTGCCGATCCCGAAGTTCGGGTCGAGCAGCGCCTTGAACGCGAGTGCGACGGCGGCCGACGACAGCAGCAGTGGCAGGAAGTAGAGCACCGCCAGCACCGCGCGATAGCGCTGCCTGCCCGCGGTGAACGTACCCAGCAGCAGGCTGGCCGGCGCCTGCACGAGGAAGCTGAAGAGCATGATCTTCCCGGTGACGCCGAGCGCCGCCAGCGTGACCTCGGAGGTCAGGACGCTGCGCCAGCTCTCCCCGCCGTCGAACGCGATCGCGCTGAGCCCGTCCCACGAGGTGAAGCTCAGCACGACGAGCGCGCCGACCGGGAGGACCGCGAAGACGAGGAAGAACGCCGCCGCAGGCGCGGCGTACCAGGCCGAGGGCGCCGCCACCCGCGCCACGCTGGGACGGGCCGCAGTGGCGGCCGTCATCCGATCGTCGCGTTCATCGCGGCGATGAACTGGTCGGGGGTCTGCTGCTGGAGGAAGACCAGCTCCAGGTTCGTCAGCAGCGCGGCGGCCTGGTCGGGGGCCAGCGCCTGGTCCCAGGACAGCTGGTAGTTCGGCGCGCCGGTTGTCCACCCGTAGACCGTGCGCATGTAGTCGGTGGTGCCGGGCCCGTTCAGCTCGTCCTGGATGCCGACCACCGCGGGGGCGGAGCCGGCCTGCAGGAACGCGTCGACGTACGGCTTGTCGAACACGGCCTCGGTCAGGTAGTCCAGCGCCGTATCCCGCTGTTCGGGCGTGGCCTGCGCGGAGATCGACCAGACGTTCGCCGGGTTGCCGACGAGGTTGCGCGGATCCCCGGTGCCGCCCTCGACGATCGGGAACGGCACGTAGCCGAGCTGGTCGACGAAGTCCGGGGCGTCGTTCTTGATGGCGGCATAGGTCCCGCCCAGCTGCAGCAGCATCGCGGCCCGGCCGGTGCGGAGCAGCGCCTGGTCGGCCTTGTTGTCCGCCGCGATCGAGGAGAAGCCCTCGGCGAAACCGCCCGCCGCAACCAGCTCCTGGATCTTCACCAGCGCATCGCGCATCGCCGGGTGCGCCCACGCGTTCGGCTCGCCGGCCAGCACCGACTTGAACACCTCGGCGCCGCCGATGCGGTCCACGAGGTACTCCAGCCACATCATGCTCGTCCAGCGCGACTGCCCGGCCAGTGCGATGGGCGCGACCCCACGCTCGGCGAACACGCCGACCAGCGCCATCAGCTCGCCCCAGGTGGCGGGCGGGGCCACACCGGCCTCGGCGAAGAGGGTCTTGTTGTAGTACAGCATCACGGGGCCACCGGCGTTGTTCGGGATCCCGTAGGTCCGGCCGTCGATCACGCCGTTGTCGGCGACGGCACCCGCGTAGCGGTCGCGCAACTGCGGCCGGTCGGCGAGGTAGGGGGTGAGGTCGAGCACCTTGCCCGCGTCGACGTAGGCCTTCAGCCCACCGCCGCCCCAGCCGTAGATCAGGGTCGGGCCCTCGTCCGCACCGACCGCGGTGCGCACCTTCGACTTGTAGGCGTCGGCCCCGAAGAAGTCGACCGCGATCTGCTGATCCGGGTGGGCGCTGCTCCAGTCCTCGACCGACTGCTCGAGGATGTTCTGCATCGGGGCGCCCGTGATGCCCCACATGGTCGCCTGGCCGGAGGCTCCGGCCCGTTCGCCGATCGCGCCTCCGCATGCCGCGGTGACGAGGGCCAGCGCGCTGAGGAGCCCGACCGCTGCCAGCCGGGCACGAGTCGTCCGTGTCGCCATCGACGCTCCGTTCATCCTGTCGATCTGCTCTGACCGGGACGCTCCGGATGCCGAAAATTTCTCGGCAACTTTCCGGGCGTGCGGCGAAGCTACGTCCCGGAGATCCACGAGGTCAAGTGGTCGGAACCCAAATGCGGGCCAGAAAATATTTCGCTCCAGGTGTTAGGGTCGCCCACGTGAACGGCTCGGCAAAGAGGATCACCTTGGCCCAGGTCGCCCAGCGGGCCGGGGTCTCGGTCCCGACGGCGTCGAAGGTGCTCTCCGGCCGGACGGACGTCGCCGACCGCACCCGCCTGCGCGTGCAGAAGGCCGTGCAGGACCTGGGCTACCGCTCCCCGCACGAGCGACGACCCGGCGGGGACGGGCCGGCGCTCGTCGACCTGGTGATCGCCGGGCTGGAGTCGGAGTACGCGGTCGAGGTGATGCGCGGGATCATCGACGGCGCCACAGCGGAGCAGGTCGAGATCGTGATCAGCTCGATGACCCCCGACATGTCGGACGCCAACGTCGAGGAATGGGCCGGACGGCTGCGCCAGGGCGGGCGCCGCCGACTCGTCCTCGTCACCAGTGACATGAGCACCGAGCAGTTGGCGGTCTTCCGGGTCAACGGGATCTCGGTGGTGCTCGTGGACCCGCGGAGCAAGCCGCACGACGGCGTCCCCACCGTGTGCTCCACGGACTGGGCAGGCGGCCGGGCCGCGACGGCGCACCTCCTCGAGCTGGGGCACCGGCGCGTCGGCTACATCGGCGGTGCGTATGAGGTGGAATGCAACCGCGCCCGGCAGAGCGGCTACCTGGCGGCGCTCGTGGAGCTCGGCGTCGACTTCGACCGCGACCTGGTCGTCACCGGCCGCTTCGACCCGGCCACCGGAGCCGACGGCATCCGCCGGCTGCTCGCCCTTCCCGACCCGCCCACCGCGGTCTTCTGCGGCAACGACGCCATCGCCACAGGCGTCGTCCGGCAGGCGGACGCGCTCGGGATCGACGTGCCCGCCGACCTGAGCGTGGTGGGTTTCGACGGCACGCCGATGGTCGAGAACACGATCCCCCGGCTCACCTCGGTCGCCCAGCCGCTGCGGCAGATCGGCCGCACCGCGCTGCGCACCGTGCTGCAGCTCGACCGCGGCGAGCCCATCGCCGCGCAGCATGTCGAGCTGGCCACGAACCTCGTCGTCCGGGACTCCACGGCCCCACCGCGGGGCCGCTGAGCTGGGAGGGTCACCAGTCGTGGACGGTGCCGTCCACAAGCCGGTTGACCGGCAGGTACGGGGACTGTCGCGGGGCAGGACGTTCGTGACGGATGGACTGCGCCTGAACGTGGGCGGCCCGTGGCTCCTTGATCCTCGCTGTGTTCTGGAGCAGCGAGAGGAGAACCACGGGCCGTGGTTGACCGTAGCGATGATGCGTCGTGCTTGTTGGGACTCGAGGGTCTGGCGGTGGAGCGTGTCGTGCGCACCGGGCTCGGGGTCAGGGTCGTGCAACTGGTCACCGACGATCCGGACGCGGCGCGGTGTCCGGAGTGTCGGTCGGTGTCGACGTCGGGCAAGGAGTGGGTGCTGACCCGCCCGCACAACCTGCCCTGCGGTGGCGGGCCGGTCGCGGTCCAGTGGCGCAAGCGGCGCTGGCGGTGTCGCACCGATGCCTGCCCACGTGCGTCGTTCACCGAGGCTGTCGGCCAGGTTCCGGCGGGGATGCGCACGACGAGCAGGCTGCGCGCGGCGCTTGCGGTGGCGGTCGAGGACGGGCGGGACCAGGCCGAGGTCGCAGCGGCGCACGGGGTGTCGTGGCCGACGGTGCAGCGTGCGGTCGTCGTGCATGCGGTGGCAGAGCTCGTCGAGCCGGAACCGACGACGGTGCTGGGCATGGACGAGACCCGGTTCGGGCGTCCCCGCTGGCTGCCTGACGGGCACCATGACGACGGCCGGATCCGCTGGTGTCGCTCGGATCCGTGGGAGACCGGGTTCGTCGACATCACCGGTGACCAGGCTCTGTTGGGGCAGGTGGATGGCCGGACCAGCGCCGCGGTGCAGGCCTGGCTGGCCGCGCGGGCCCAGGCGTTCCGGACCGGTATCGACGTGGTGGTGATCGACCCGCACGCCGGCTACGCCGCCGCCGTCCGGGCGGCCCTGCCCGGGGCGCGGATCGCGGTGGACCACTTCCATCTGATCATGCTCGCGAACAAGGCCGTGACAGCGGTTCGCCAGCGCGTGACCCGCGATCTGCTGGGCCGCCGCGGCGGCAAGGCCGATCCGGCGTGGGCGAACCGCCGGCTGCTGCTGCGCGGCCGGGAGCGGCTCTCGCAGGCGGCGTTGGCGCGGATGTGGAACGGCTGCGTCGATCACGACCCGTCCGGTCAGATCCTGTCCGCGTGGATCGCGAAGGAGGAACTACGCGCGCTCTGCGCCACCGCCGCCCGCGGCGGGCACCGCGAGGACATCGGGCGCCGACTGTGGGCGTTCTACCGCTGGTGCGCCGAGGCCGACATCCCTGAGCTGACCACCCTGGCCGAGACGGTCGAGACCTGGTGGCCCGCGATCGAGGTGTTCCTGACCACCGGGATCACCAACGCCCGAACCGAGGGCACCAACCGGTTGATCAAGCAGGTGAAACGGGCTGCCTGCGGGTTCCGGAACCGGGACAACTACCGCCGCCGAGTACGGTTGCACTGCACCCGGCAGACCCGCCGATTGTCAGCGAGGAAACCGACGGTGCCCGCCTAAAGTCGAAGAGCCCGTTTGCCCGGGAAGGAGTGAATCTTGCGGCATTCGACAGCGCCGCCGCCGCGGTGCTCGGGCAGCCGCATCGCCCAGTGCTCGCAGTGTGCCTGACCGGCAGGCTCGCACCGTGCGGCCGCTGCTGGCCTCGAGCGGGCAGGTACCCGACAGCGCCGCGAACGCGGCATCGCTGCGGCACCGACCAGGATGGGAGAAACTCACCACGATCTGGGCGGCGGTGACGGGCCCGCCGCGACGCGCCCGCGGCCGGACTGTGGGTGCGCGACCACGTCGAGCACCTCAA
Source organism: Pseudonocardia aurantiaca (assembly GCF_039526725.1). NCBI lineage: Bacteria > Bacillati > Actinomycetota > Actinomycetes > Pseudonocardiales > Pseudonocardiaceae > Pseudonocardia > Pseudonocardia aurantiaca. The sequence continues at coordinate 358,908 of NZ_BAAAJG010000026.1, read as the reverse complement.
CGCAGTCGTCTGCTCCCCTGCCGAACGCGCTCGGCAACGTGGGAGCTCGTCGCCGGCGAGCTGGACGACCCACTCGAACCGGACGGCAAGCCGCATTCGACAGTGGTCAGGGTAAAGCGCGACGGAGATGACATCTTGTTCGCGCTGCCCAAGAGCCGCCGCAAGACCGCCAACTTGAACCGGGACCCACGGGCGGCCGTGGCGATCTTCGATGCTGCCAACCCGTATGAGAACGTCCAGGTGCAGGGCACCGCGTCCATCGAGGACGACCCGGACGGCATGCTGTCGATGAGCTGTCGCACAAGTACACGGGCGGGCCGTACCCCGGGTTCGCCGGGCCGAACCCGCAATGGGTAATCGCGAGGATCGCGGCCGACAAGGTCGCCACCAGCCGGCCGAATAAGCGCTCGGTTCGCCGCAGCGGTCCCAGCCACCCGAGAATCTCGTCCGCGCCGAGATCACCGAACACGGCGCGCTCAAGGCCCGTCACCTGAAGCGCCGTCATCTGCTGACCGCCCTAAGAGCCCCCCTCTTCGGAGGGGGCTCTTTTCTTTTCGGTGTTAGCTCACTCAGCTCCCTGGCCATTGATGTGGTCCGTCAGTTGCATGATGAGCTTGTCGCCACCGAGTAGATGCCCTATTCCCACCCAGCTCATCAACTCCCTGCAGATGAGTTCACCGACAGGGCCGGGATACATCGATGCCGCACGGAGTGCAGCATCCCGGATCGCCTGCTGGGCAACTTCCGTCATCGACGCCTCACAGTCTCGGGAACTATTCTTTTGGTAGCACCGTACGATCTCGGAACTCCGAGAGTCCTGCATTGGGGAACGAGAACACAGCACCCTCGACCAGGTCCTGGATGTCGTGCTCGATACCCTGCTCGCAGGGGAATGTAAACCTGAGAGTCACAGAGATTAACTCTGATGGCGTGGTCACTTCTTGAACCGAGCCACCACCGCCGCAAGCCTGGCGAGCGAGTCCAACCATCCCTGGCTGGCCGACCACGGCGTCGTCGCCGTGACCTACGGCGACGGTGTCGGACCGGATCAACACCATCATCGACTTCGCCGGTGCGGCGCGGACCGGTGTCAAGGCCGAGGGAACGGCCCAGTCCGCGACCGGGAGCCCATGCGGCGGCGCACCCGCGGCAAGATCGTGCTGCTGCCGTGACCCGGGCGGGGCGTGGGTGCCACTCCACACACCGAACCCACACCTGACGGGTCGCCCCCGGGCCGCTGTATCCGGATTCGGGATCAGGCGCTGATCGCCGTCGAGGAGGCCGATACCGAAGCGGCCAGCGGCTTGCCGGCGCACCAGCGCTCGAGCTCGTCGATCGCGTGAGCGCTCATGCGTCTGGTCTCCTCGCCCAGGGAGCCGGCGATGTGCGGGGTGACCATCACGTTGGGCAGCCCGAGCATTGGGGAGTCCGGGGGCAGCGGCTCGGGGTCGGTGACGTCGAGGACGGCGTCCAGACGGCCACTACGGCACTGCGCCAGCAGTGCGTCGTGGTCGACGAGCGCGCCGCGGGCGGTGTTGATCAGCGTGGCGCCGGCCGGGAGCATTTCCAGCTCCCGGGCGCCGAGGAGGTGCGGGGCCCCGGGCAGGGCCGGGGCGTGCAGCGACAGGATCTCGGCGCGGGAGAGCAGTTCGTCGAGCGGGACGAGCCGGCCACCGGCCGCCACGACGGCGGCCGGATCGGCGTAGGGGTCGCTGACCAGGATCTCGGCGGTCTCCAGCATCCGCAGCAGCTCCAGCAGGCGCCGGCCTGTGCGGGAGAAGCCGATCACTCCGATGGTCCGGCCCCGGTTGGACAGCCTGGTGCGGAGGTAGCGCGAGACGTGCCCGTGGTGTGTGTCGGTCGCCAGGAACGGTGCCTTCTTGCCGGCCATGACGATCGCTGCGAAGGCGTACTCCGCGACCGCCACCGCGTTCTCGCCGGCCGCGCTGCTCACCACGATGCCGCGGCGCCAGACCCCGCCGTCGCTCACCAGCTCGCGCACGCTGCCTGCGGCGTGCAGGACCGCACGCAGCCGGGGCGCGGCTGCGAGGCGCTCGTCGGTCAGTGCCGGAACGCCCCACGAGGTGACCAGCACATCGGCCTCGGCAAGCCGGGCCCGCGCGGGACCGCTGTCGAGCTCGTGCACCGGGCCAGGGGCCACCAGGCGGACCAGGCGGGCGAGCCGGTCGAGCTCCTCGGCCCGGAACTGGACCTGGAAGGTCGGCTCGTCCATCACCAGCAGCGCCGCGGGCCGGGTGGTCGGGTGGGTCATCGAATGGACGCCTTTCACGTGGCGGGCCGGGACAAGGACGTCGCCTCCCCGCCGCCGGAGGTCAGCCAGCGCAGCTCCCGCTGCAGCAGGAGGTCGCGGTCCGGGGAGGCGTAGGCGCGGACATCGTGCCCGGTGCCGTCGTAAATTACGCGCTGCGGGCCTGCTGCCACCCAAGCCACGGGGTGGTCCACGCCGTCGTGGCGCGCCGTGGGAAGCACGCGTGACCCGGGTGCGAGTGCGAGGTGGCAGTACCGCTCGTCGAAGACCTCGATGCGGGTCAGGCCGCCGGTGACCGGATGATCACGGTCGGCGATGTCGAAGACGGCCGGGCCGATCGGAGGGTGCATCGACGTGCCCGGCACCCATCGTCCGCCGAGCAGCGTGGCCCACTCGGGGTTGTCGGCGAAGGTGTTGGCCGCCTGGTGCAGCGCCAGCACCGGCGTCCCGGCCGCGATGAGCGCGGTGAGCCGCTCGTGGAACGGCGCCCAGTCGGCGTCGTCGCCGTCGACGTCCGGGTCGCGGCGACCGCGGCCGGCGGTGACGATCAGCAGCGCGACGTCCGGGGCGACCTCCTCCAGGGCGTGCGGGGACGTCCCGCGCACCTCTGCGCGCAGGCCTGCCCGCTCGACCGCCCGTGCGAGGCACAGCGCGATCGCCGCGGTGTCGTGCCAGGGGTCCGCGTACCGGCCGTGGCCCGCCAGGATCAGCGCGGTCGGCGCCGTCGGGACGTGCGGCGTCATCGGCGCCGCAGCCGCAGGGTCCGGATCTGGAACGGCCGCATCGCGAAACGCACCGACGCCCCGTCCGTGCCGACGGGCAGCTCGGACCCACCTTCCTCCAGCAGGTCCGCGTCCGTGGCGCCCGCCAGCGGGAACGCGGTGCGCATCGTCGCCGCGCCCACCCCACCCGTCCCCTCGTAGAGGCGGACCACGACGTCCCCACTCCGGTCGTCGGCGAGCTTCACCGACTCCACCACGATGTCGGGACCGTCGACCGACACCAGCGGCTCGGCCGCGGCCGCGGCGGCCCGCAGCGGGAGGTTCAGGGCGTACCCGCCCTCGACGGCGTCGCCGACCCCGGCGCCCAGGAGCAGGGCGTAGGTGAAGGCGTGGCGGCCGCGGTCTGCCTGCGGATCCGGGCTGTGCGGTGAGCGGAGCAGCGACAGTCGCAGCGTCGTCGTGCTGCCGCCGCCCTCGCGAGCCTCGCGGCGCACGTCGTAGCCGTAGGTGGAGTCGTTGAGCAAGGCAGCACCCCACCGGCTGTCCCCGATGTGCACCCAGCGGTGGGTCCAGCGCTCGAACCGGGCCGCGTCCCAGCTGGTGTTGGCATGCGTGGGGCGACGGACGTGCCCGAACTGGATCTCGGCCGACTCGTGCTCGGCATGCACGTCCAGCGGCCACGCGGCCTTGAGCACGGTGTCGCGCTCCTGCCAGTCGATGTCGGTCCGCACCGTGAGGCGGCGGCTCCCGGCGGTGAGCTCGAGGTGCTGCACGACCCGCGAGTCACCGAAGGCGCGCTCGACGCGCACGGACGCCAGCAGCGGCCCGTTCTCCACGACGGTCACCGACTCCGCGTGAGTCACGTCGCGCACGGTGTTGCGGTAGTAGTGGTCGATGTTCCAGGCGCTCCACAGGTTGGGGTCGTCCGGGTGCAGCTGCAGCAGGTTGCCGCGGGCGCCCGGAGCGATGCCCTCGCGCCCCGCCGCAAGGTCCACGGCGGAGCGGACGAGGCCGTCGGCGTCGATGCGGATCCGGACCAGGCCGTTGTCCAGCACGACGTCGTCGCCATCGGTGGTCACCCGCACCGGCTCGGGTGTTCCGGTCGTCCCCCGGCCGATGCCCAGTGCAGGCGCTTCCACCAGCACCGCATGCCGCCCGTCGGACAGGACCTGGCCGTCGTCCGGCGCGCCGGACCCGGCGGGCAGGACGGTGACCTCGCGGCGCGGGAACGGGCCGGCGTTGACGACGGCCCCGTCCGGACCGGGCAGGTGGCCGAGCGCTTCGTCGATGATCGACTCGAGCTCGGTCCGGACCTCGCCGTAGATCTGCTCGGCCTCCTGGTGCACCCAGGCGATCGAGGAGCCGGGCAGGATGTCGTGGAACTGGTTGAGCAGCACACGCCGCCACACGGCCTCGATCCGCTCGTACGGGTACTCCGCCCCGGCCCGCACGGCCGCGGTCGCGGCCCATAGCTCCGCCTCGCGCAACAGCGCCTCGCTGCGGCGGTTGCCCCGCTTGGTGCGCGCCTGGCTGGTGTAGGTGCCGCGGTGGTTCTCCAGGTACAGCTCGCCGGACCAGACCGGCGGCGAGGGGTACTCCTCCTGCGCCGCGGCGAAGAACGCCGACGGCGCCTCGACGCGCACCCGCGGCGAGCCCTCCAGGTCAGCCAGCCGGCGGGCGCGCTCCATCATCGAGCGCGTGGGCCCGCCGCCGCCGTCACCGAAGCCGAACGGTGCCAGGGACCGCGTCGCCACACCCTTGTCGGCGAAGTTCGCCTCGGCGTGGGCGAGCTCGCGCCCCGTCATCTCGGCGTTGTAGGTGTCGACGGGCGGGAAATGGGTGAAGATGCGCGAGCCGTCGATGCCCTCCCACTGGAAGGTGTGGTGCGGCAGCCGGTTCGTCTCGTTCCACGACAGCTTCTGGGTGAGGAACCACCGAGCCCCGGCGAGCCGGGCCAGTTGAGGGTAGGCGGCGGTGTAACCGAAGGAGTCGGGCAGCCAGACCCCGTCCTGCTCGATGCCGAACTCCTCGGCGAAGAACCGCCGTCCGTACACCAGCTGCCGGGCCAGCGCCTCGCCGCCGGGCAGGTTGCCGTCGGCCTCCACCCACATGCCCCCGACCGGAGCCCAGTTACCGGCCTCGACGGCCTTGCGGATGCGGCCGAACACCTCCGGGTACCGGTCGCGGATCCACTCGTACTGCTGCGCGGACGAGCAGGCGAAGACGAGCTCGGGGTACTCGTGCGCCAGCGTGGTCATGTTGGTGAAGGTGCGCGCGCACTTGCGGACGGTCTCGCGGACCGGCCACAGCCACGCCGAGTCGATGTGCGCGTGGCCGACGGCGGTGATCGTGTGCGCCGACGCGGACGCCGGGCGGGACAGCACTCCGGTGAGCGCGTCGCGGGCGTCCTGGGCGGTGCCGGCCACGTCCCGCGGGTCGATCGCCTCGACGGCGCGCCCGAGCGCGCGCAGGATCTCGTGCCGCCTGGTGGAGTCGGCCGGCAACTCCCGCATGAGCTGGTCGAGCACGTCCATGTCGTGCACCAGGTGCCACACGGCCTCCTCGCGCACCGCGATCTCGGCGGTGCGCAGCACGTAGAGGTCGGCGTCCCCGGCCGTGTCGCGCGACCCCATCTCCGTGTGGTAGCCCTGGCTGCCGACGATGTTCGGGTTCGCGGCCAGCTCTACCAGCAGATCCACCGGCTCGCCGCCGTCCGCGGCAGTGGTGAGCAACGCGCTGCGGCTGTGCGGATGCAGGCCCTGAAGCGGCACACCGTTCGCGTCGTGCACGAGCCCCTCGGCCTGTCCCCCCGGTCCGCGGCTCGGGTCGAACCCGAGGTCGAAGACGGCCTCGACGCGCCGGCCCGCCCACTCCACGGGGATCGTCGCGGTGGCGCGCAGCCATGCGGTGGACCATGGCCGGCCCCAGCCGGTGCCCGGCTCGAACGGTTCGTAGTCGGCTGCCATCGCCTCGGCGACCGGGACCGGCTCGTCCGGCACCCGCCAGATCGTCAGGGTCAGCGGCCGTGCGTCGCCGTACAGCGCCGGCCGCACGACCCGGTTGAGCACCTTGGTGATCCGGGTCTCGATGATCCGGCGGTCGTCATGCACGCGTGGGGTCCTTCCGGTCGGACGAGGCAAGGGAGGCCTCGTCGCTCTCGTCGGGGGCGGGGAGGGTCAGGACATCGTGGGTGCCACCGGGCCAGGTCACGCGGATCACGGCGGCGGAACCGTCGGCAGTGACGGCGACGCCGGGGAGCTCGGCGCGAACGAGCTCGGCGCCGCCGAGATGCACAGCGGCCACGTGTACGGCGCCGGGGGCCACTGGGCCGTCGCGCCACAGCACGGGTGTGGCCGACCGCGCGCCCAGGGGGTTGGCGTCGGTGGCGTGGTGGACGCCAGCCCGGTCGAAGCCGTGCAGCGCGACCACGGCGGAGCACACGCCGTTGCTGCCGGTCACGGTCGCGGTCGTGGCGGCGTCTGTAGTGGCGGCGTCCGGCCCGGTCACCGGCAGCGCCCAGCCACCGAGCCGCAGCCGCAGCTCGCCAGGGTCGTCCCCGGTGGTCGCCGGGTCCACGCGCACGGCCCGGATCTCGATCGCGCCGCGCAGCACCGAGCCGACGGTGATCCACGGGCCGAGGCGGTATCCGGTACGCGGGCCCCCGAAGGCGTCCCAGCGCTCCTCGTCGGGCCAGTGCGCCCGGCTGCGGGAGACCCCGGTCGCGCCCGCGACGGCCAGCCGGCGCAGCGGGCGGCGGTGCGCGGCCCGGCCGTCCGCGTCGACCAGCGTCGCCGTGCCGTCCACCGGGCCGCCCGCCGGGTCCTCCGGCATGTCCGGGGCGGCATGGGTCGAGTAGGTCAGGCGGGCGTAACTGGGGTCGTCCGAGTGCAGGGCGGCCGGGTCGGTGTGGTCCGAGCCGTGGTTGACCACGCGCACGACGCCGTCCGCCGCGGTCGCGGACACCAGCCAGCCAGGCGCCACGAGAGTGCGCGCGACGTCCCCGCGCTCCACGGCGAGGGGCTCCTCGGGAGCCGTCCACACCGGGTGCTCCGGTGGGAGCAGCAGCCCGATGAAGCCCTTGCTCGCCCAGTACGGGGAGGCCGGCCCCGAGTAGCCCTGCAGCAGGCCGCGGAAGGGCCGGTGCCAGCCGAGGCTCAGCAGCCCTTCGTCGTCGAGTGCCCCATGGGCCAGGAAGTGGTCGAGGGTGCGCGCGGCGAGCGCGCGGGTCTCGCCGGGACCCAGCGGGGTGGCGTCGAAGAGCGCGCCTGCCCATACCGGGGCGAGCGCGGCGAACCGGTAGGTCAGCGACCGCCCCTGGATCAGTGGCGAGCCGTTCGCCCCGACCAGGACGCGCTGGTCGGCCAGGAACCGGCGCAGCCGCTCCCGGTAGCGGTCCAGCAGCCCTGACTCGGCCGCCTGCCCGGCGATGCGGCAGTACCACAGGGGGTACAGGTGCATCGCCCAGCCGTTGTAGTGGTCGAAGTTGCGCCGGTGCCCGCCCGCCGCATGGCCGTAGCCGGCCGCCAGCCCGTCGGAGTACCAGCCCGCAGCCGCGTACCAGTCCTCGGTGAGGGCGATGGTCCGGTCGAGGTCGTCCTGCCGCCAGTCGCCGCCTGCACCGCGCGCGAACGCCTCGGTGACGGCCTGGAACCAGATCCAGTTGTTGGGCGGCATCACGTTGCCGACCATCGGTGCGAACCAGGACAGCAACTGCTCCTGCGTCCTGGCCGGCAGCCGGTCCCAGATCCACGGCCGGGTCTCGTGCAGCGCGATCGCCACCGAGGCGGCCTCGACCCGCGCCTGGCTGCTCTCGGCGAACGTCGGCCACCGCTCGGGCGAGGCCGGGTCGACGCCCGCGCTGAGACCGCTCGCGTACCAGCCGGCGAACCCGTGGGGGTCGGCCCCGCCCGCCCCGGCGAGCCGGAACGCCGCGAGCAGGAACGACCGCGCGAAACCCTCCAGCCCGTCGCTCCACACCCCGTTGTGGCTGGCCACCCCGGGCAGCCGGATCTGCGCGTTGCCGTCCGTCGCATACCGGCGCAGGGCCAGCAGCATCCGGTCGGCCGTACGTTCCCACGGCATCCGTGGCCCGGTCGCCTGCGCCACCGCCGGTCCCACCGGCCCTACGCTCACACCGCCCACTGCTGCCACGCCTGCTCGTACTCCACCCGGCTCTGGTCACCGACGACGGTGCGCCAGCGGTTGATCCCGGCGAGCACGTCGTCCCAGGTGTTCCGCTCCTGCATGTAGCTGCGGAGCGTCTGGAACATCAGGTCCCGGTTCGGCCCGCCGCGGGCCGCGTCGGCCGCCGAGTAGAGGCCCTCGGCGGCGTCGCTGATCAGGACGGAGACGGCCTTCTGCTGCCAGGCGTACTGCTCGGGCACCACGGACGGGTCGTCGGGGTAGTAGAGGACCTGCGGCGCGTCCGTCGCAAACATCGCGGGCAGGGTGTTCTCCGTGGTGCCGGTGCGGTTGAGGATCGGGTCGGATTCGCGGAAGTCGAAGTCGTGGCCCGGGACCCCGAACTTGCGCAGTAGGTAGCCGTCCGTACCGAAGGGTGTGGCGAGCGCGTCGAGCGCCCGCAGGAGCTGCTCGATGCGCGCGGGCGCTGCCTTCTTCAGCGAGAACATCGAGAAGCTGGAAGGACCGGCCCAGTGCACACCCGGCCCGCCGTCGAAGCCCGGGGCCACCATCGCCCCGACCCGCAGGTCGGGCGAGGCGCTCCGGTACGAGCGGTAGTAGTCGTTCCAGGCGGTCGCGCCGTCGTAGTTGATCGCGATCTGCCCGTTGCCGAACCAGTCCTTGAACCTTCCCGTCGTCGAGAAGCCGTCCGGGTGCATGACGCCGGCCCGCACGAGCTGCCGCATGGCGTCGAGCCCCTGCCGGACCCGGTCGGTGTCCTCCAGGTACCAGGTGAACCGGCCGTTCTCCTCCCGCCAGTCCTTCGGCGAGCCGAGCATCTCCATCACGAAGTAGAAGGTGGTCAGCGGGTCCCCGCAGGCGTACCTGGTCTGGCTGGGATCGGTGAGGTCCCGGCACAGCTGGAGGAACTCGGCGAAGTTCGCCGGCTCCGGGTTGAGCGAGCGGGCCGCCAGGAAGTCGGCCCGGTAGAACATCGCGGACCCGCTGTTGAGCCGCGGCATCGGTACCCCGTAGATCCGGCCGTTCAAGACGCAGTTGCGCCAAGACATCGTCGGCAGGTTGGCCAGGTAGGGGTAGCGGCGCACCGCCGACCCCGAGAGGTACGGGGTGAGGTCCTCGCACAGGGCGCTGAGGAGACCCGGCTTCTGCGGCGCCTCGGGCCGCACCAGCATCCCGTCCGGCAGATCGCCACCCGCGATCGTGAGCGAGAACTTCGTCACGTAGTCCGTGCTCGGCACGATCTCCAACTGGAGGTCGGCCCCCAGGTAGGCGTTGAGCTCCTGCCACAGCCGGTTGCGCGAGACCGGCGGCGGCACCGGGTTGTAGATGATCGTCATGAAACGGAACGGGTCGCCCTCGGCGGGAGGTCCGTCGGGGAAGGCCCGCACCGGGGTGGCGGGATAGTGGTAGAAGCCGTTGAGGACGCCCTGCTCGGTGCCGGGGAAGTCCGGTGTCACTGCCGTGTACGGCACGTAGTCCGGCAGCACGGTGCGTCCCGCCGCCGGTGGCAGAACACCGGCGCCACCGTCGCCGCACGCGGTCAACGAGCCCCCGAGCGCGGCTCCCGCCGCGATGCCCAGACCGGCGTGCAGCACGCTCCGCCGGGAAAGTCGCATGTCCATCAGGACCTCCCCTCAGCCCTTGACGGCGCCGAGCATGACCCCGCGGGTCATGTGGCGCTGAAGAAACGGATACAGGATCACGATCGGCAGGATCGACAGCACGAGGATCGCCGACTGGAGCGCCTGCGACGGCGGCAGCGGGACCCCGGGATCGGCCGCGGCCGCCCCCGCCCCGATGGCGGCGTTATTGACGACGTAGGTGCGCAGCACCAACTGCAACGGCCACATCGACGACTCGTTGATGTAGACCATCGCGTTGAAGAAGGCGTTCCAGTAACCCACCGCGTAGAAGAGCCCGATGACCGCGACCGAGGCCTTCGACAGCGGCAACACGATCCGAGTGAGGATGCGCCATTCGCTCGCCCCGTCGATGCGGGCGGCGTCGATCAGCTCACGCGGCAGGCTGGTGAAGAACGACCGCAGCACGATCACGTTGAACGCATTGACCATCGTGGGCAGGATCAGCGCCCAGTAGGTGTTGATCAACCCGAGCTGCTGCACCAGCAGGAAGCTGGGGATCACCCCGGGCACGAACAGCATCGAGAACAGCAGCATGAGCAGGATCGGCCGCTGGCCGTACGCCTCCGGCCGGCTCAGGCCGTAGGCGAGCGTGATCGACGAGGCCAGGCTTAGCGCTGTCCCGACCACCGTCACGCCGATGCTGACCAGCAGGGCCTGGCTCACAATGCCGCCGCCGAGGATGGCGCGGTAGGACTCCAGCGTCGGGTTCTCGGGCCAGAAGACGAACCCGCCGGTGCGGTTGACCTGCGCCGCATCGGCGAACGAGGTGGAGATGATCGCCACGAAGGGGAGGACGACCAGCAGCACGCAGATGAGCAGCAGGATGCTCTTGAGCACCCGCCACGGAGGCGAGCCCGGCGTCTGGCCCGGGATGGCGCTGTAGGTTCGCCGCCGTGGGGCGGGAGAGGTCCTGAGCAGGGTGGTCATCTCCGGTACACACCTTCCTCGCCGAGCAGGTGAGCGAGCTTGTTGGCCCCGAGCACGAGGATCACCCCGACCATGCCCTTGACCAGGCCGACTGCGGCACTCACGCCCCATTGCCCGGCCACGAGCCCCTGGTTGTAGACGTAGGTGTCGAGCACCTCGGTGACGCTGCGATCCAGCCCGGTCTGCTGCAGGATGATCTGCTCGAAGCCGACGCTGAGTGCGTCACCGAGCCGGAGGATGAGCAGCAGGATCACCAGGCCACGCAGCGCCGGCAGCGTGACGTGCCAGATCTGGCGCCAGCGGCTCGCGCCGTCGATGGCCGCCGCCTCGTAGAGGTCGTGGTCCACCCGCGAGAGCGCGGCGAGGAACAAGATCGTGCCCCAGCCGGTGTCCTTCCACATCACCTGCGAGGTCAGCACCAACTGGAAGAGGTCCGGGTTGCCGATGATGCTCCAGGTACCGAGCTCCTGGGCCCGCAGGAAGACGTTGACCAGGCCGGTGTTGCCCAGCATCTGCTGGAAGACTGCGACGACCACGACCCACGAGAGGAAATGCGGCAGGTAGAGGATGTTCTGGATCACCTGCTTGACTCGCTCGCCCACCAGGCTGTGCAGGGCGAGCGCCAGCACGATCGGCGCGGGGAACACGAACACGACCTGGATGAGCGTGAGCTCCAGCGTGTTGACCACCGCGTGCAGGAACGCCTGGTCGCCGGTGAACAGGAAGGCGAAGTTGTCCAGCCCGCTCCACGGGCTGTGCAGGATCCCGATGAACGGCTGGTAGGCCTGGAAGGCGATGACGTTGCCCAGCAACGGGATGTAGTGGAAGACGAAGAGGAGCGTGGCGCCCGGCAGGGCGAACCAGAAGAGCACCCTGTTGCGCGTCGCACGACGGGTGCGGGGGGCGGGAACCTCCGACGAGGCTCGGTTCGACAGCTCCGTCGCCGGTCTGAGTGTCGTCATGGGCAGCACGCCCCCGGCCGCGAACGGGGCGCGGAGAACGGCTTCCGGCCGGGCGACGCCGGGAAGGGCAGGGGTCGGGGAACGGGACCGCGCGTACCGGCAGCGCGCGGGAGTGCGCAGTTGCTCGGACGCGCTCGACGACGGTGTCGGATCACGTAAACCTCTTCGGTCCTGGCGACGCGTGGACGCGTCGGGAGGCCGAAATTAATCAACTTGATGTAGTTAAGTCAACGGGTTGGCGGATATTTCGGTAAGCGCTTCCCGTAGTGTGTCGATGCGGCCCCGTCCCGGCTCGGACGGGTGCGCCGCGACGCCAAAGCGGGGGTGGGCATGGCTCAGCGGTGCCGAGCAGCACGGCCCGGGAACCCGGCTCGGGATCCGGCCGAGGGCTCCGGCGATCTCGACGTCGTGGTGGGTCGGCTCCGCCGGCAGTATCTCGGCCAGGGCGACGCGTTCCGGCTGGCGACCCTGATCGAGCCGGCCCGGACCTCCGAGGGCGTGGTCTACGCGCAGACCCTCGGCGACGAGGGCGGGTGGGCCGACGTCGACTACGGCGACCGCACCAGCTCGGCGAACACCGCACTGTGGCAGCCGTACCTGGCGCTCTACCGCATGATCGCCATGGCCCAGGCGTACCGCGGCCCGAACAACCCGGGCTCCGGCCGTGCCGATCTGCTCACCGCCCTCGACCGCGCATTGCGGCACTGGGACCGGGTCCGGCCGGAGTCGGACAACTGGTGGGAGAACGAGATCGGCACCTCACTGGCGATGGGCCGCGTCACCGTCCTCGTGGGCGATGTCCTCCCGCCGGAGGCGCTGGCCGTGGGGCTTCGGCACAACGTGGGCACGGCAGATCCGGTCGGGGCCAACGGGTCGTGGCGAACGGGGAACCTGCTCACCCGGGCGGTCTCCGCGCGCGACACCGCCACCCTGGCCGCCGGGCTCGCCACCCTGGCCGCGACCGTGGCCGTCGATGACAGCGCCGCCGTCGCCGAGGCCGTGCAGCCCGACGGCACCCTGTGGGTGCACGGGCGGATGCTCTACAACGAGTTCTACGGGGTGTCGCTCGTGCAGAACGTCGCCACGTGGGCCGACGCCGTGCGTGACACCCCGTTCGCGTTCGGCCGCGAGGCGCTCGACGCCGTCGCCTTCCTCGTCCTGGACGGCACCCGCTGGATGCTGCGCGGGAACTTCGGCCTGACGGTCACCCTCTACAAGAAGCCGCCGACCGCCCAGGGCGTGACCTCCGTCGCGGCGGACCTCCTCCGCCCGCTCGAGCAGCTCGCCCGGGCCGACCCGGCGAACGCGGCGGCGTACACGGCGCTGCACGACAACATCGCCGGCCGCCGGGCCGGCAACGGCGTCACCGGCGACCGGTACTTCTGGCGCGGCGAGTTCTCGTCGCACATCACCGACGACTACGCGATCATGACCCGGTTGAACTCGTCGCGCAGCAAGGGCGGTGAGTACCGCTCGATCTACCGGCGCCGCGTCGGCAACGAGATGTTCTGGAGCGCCAGCGGCACGACGGCGATCCACGTCGGCAACCACGAGTACGCCGGCCTGGGGCCGGCGTTCGACTGGCTGCGTCACCCTGGCACCACCGCTCCCCTGGCCCGGCAGCCCGATACACCGGCGATCACCAACGCCGGCAGCTTCACCGGAGGAGCCTCCGACGGAACCCGCAGCGTGCTGGTCCAGACGCTCGACCGGGCCGCCACGACAGCGAAGCAGGCCTACTTCCACGTCGACTCCGCGATGGTCGCGCTGGGCGCCGGCATCACCTCGGCTGCGGCGGAACCGGTGGTCACCACGGTGAACCAGGCGGTGGGCGCACCGGACGCGAGCCTGGACGGGGTGCCGGTGCCCGCGGTGCCGACCGGCGGCGGGCCGGGGCTCGGTGGGCGTACAACGACCGGGTGGGCTACGTGTTCCCGGCCGTCCCGGGGGCCGGCGCGGCCGCCGTCCGGGTTACCCGCCGGGAGCAGTCGGGCTCCTACAGCGACGGCGAGACCGGGGAGACGCACGAGGCCTTCACCCTCGTCATCGAGCACGGCGTTCGGCCGGCCGGCGCGGACTACGCCTACGTCGTCGTCCCGGCCCGGGACACCGCGGCGGTGGCCACCTACGCGGCGGACCCGCCGGTGACGGTCCTGCGCAACGACGGTGCCGTCCAGGCCGTCGCCGAGCCGGATCACCGGCGGACGGCCGCGGTGTTCCACGCAGCCGGCACGCTGGCCCTCGGCGCCGGACGAACGCTCGCCGTCGACCGGCCGTGCCTGATGCTGCTCGACGAGAGCGGGCCGCGGCCCTTGGTCCACGTGGCGAGCCCGGACGAGCAGGACGTCACGGTACGCGTCAGCATCGCCGGCGAGGCGGGCGAGAGCACGGCGGACATCGCGCTCGGGTCAGGTGTCGACGCCTCCCGCACGGTCACTCTTCAGCTGGTCCAGGTGCGGTGACCACATAGGTTGTTTGTGTGTCGGGTGGGATCCATAGGTCAGCATCGTGGCGGCCAGCCGCACCCCGTCCCGCTGCCAGACTCCGGACGGTGAACGGTGTGACGACGCGGACGACCGCGTCGCCGGCCTCAGCCCGTTCCCGGCTGTCCGGTCCCCCACATGCGGCGAGGACCAGGGGCAAGACTCGCGGCCGTTGACGCCGGTGAGCGCCTCCCCGTCGAGGTAGGCGACGCCCGCGTCAAGATCGAACTCGGCGAGCCGGTGCAGGATCTCCCGCGACGACGCCATCTCGACCTGCACCCGGGCCAGCGGGTTGCGCGTCTGGAAGGCCCCGGCGAGCAGCGCGGTGACGGGCATGGCGGTAGGGATCACGCCGATACGGAGAGTGGCAGTGAGCCCCTCGTGCATGCGGATCAGGTCGGCGCGCAGAGCGTCGCGCTTGGACAGGATGGGTGTGCCCATTCGACCACCCGGCCGCCTTCCGCGGTGAATCCGCCGAATCGGTGGTCGCGTTCGACAATTGTGTCGCCGAGTTCTGCCTCCAGCTTGCGAATAGCTTCCGACAAGGCCGACTGACTGACGTGACAGGTGGCCGCAGCGCGCCCGAAATGCCGCTCGCGGGCCAGCGCGGCCACGTACTCGAGCTGGCTGATCTGGATGTCGCCCGGCATGTCCTGAGCATAGGCGCCTGGGACAGGACTGTCCCGCATCTGCGTCCTGATGTGCTCGTTCGATTCGCTACAGCGGAGCTGCCCGGCATGCGGTCGCCCCGCCGGCGGCGACCCGGCGGCCCGCGCCAGGGTGATTGACAGGACGAATCACCGCATACGCAGAACCGTCAGGTCCGCTGTTGTCAGACGTTCCTGAGGCGAGGAGGGTCCAAGTGACAAATCGGCGCGAAATATCTGAGGAGAAGACGATGGCGAAGGTGCTGTGCGTCCTGTACGACGACCCGGTGACCGGCTACCCCCCGACCTACGCCCGCGACAGCCTGCCCGAGCTGAACGGCTACCCGGGCGGCCAGACGCTGCCCACCCCGTTGGCTATCGACTTCACTCCCGGTGAGCTGCTCGGCAGCGTCTCCGGCGAGCTGGGCCTGCGGAAGTTCCTGGAGAGCCAGGGCCACGAGCTGGTCGTCACGTCCGACAAGGAAGGACCGGACTCCGAGTTCGACCGCCACCTCGCCGACGCCGAGATCGTCATATCGCAGCCGTTCTGGCCCGCCTACCTCACGGCGGAGCGGATCGCGAAGGCCCCGAACCTGAAGCTCGCCGTCACCGCGGGAATCGGATCCGACCACGTCGACCTCGACGCCGCGATAAAGGCCGGAGTCACTGTGGCCGAGGTGACTTTCTGCAACAGCATCAGCGTCGCCGAGCACGTCGTGATGATGATCCTCTCGATGGTCCGCAACTACCTACCGGCCCACCAGATCGTGCTCGACGGCGGCTGGAACATCGCCGACGCCGTCGCGCGCTCCTACGACGTCGAGGGCATGCACATCGGCACCGTGGCGGCCGGGCGCATCGGGCTGGCCGTGCTGCGCCGGCTCAAGCCCTTCGACGTGCACCTGCACTACACCGACCGGCACCGCCTACCGGAGCAGGTCGAGCAGGAGCTGGGCCTCACGTTCCATGCCTCCACGCAGGAGATGGTGCCGCACCTGGACGTCGTGACGATCAACGCGCCGCTGCACCCGGAGACGCAGAACCTGTTCGACGACAAGCTGCTCGCCACCATGCGACGCGGCGCGTACATCATCAACACCGCCCGCGGCCTGATCGTCGACCGCGATGCCATCGTGCGCGCGCTGGAGACCGGGCAGCTCGCCGGGTACGCCGGCGACGTCTGGTACCCGCAGCCGGCCCCGGCCGACCACCCGTGGCGCACCATGCCCCACCACGGCATGACCCCCCACATCTCCGGCTCCTCGCTGTCGGCCCAGACGCGGTACGCGGCCGGGACCAGGGAGATCCTGGAGTCCTACTTCGCCGGTCGCCCGGTCCGCGACGAGTACCTGATCGTCGACGGCGGCAAGCTCGCCGGCACCGGGGCGCACTCCTACAGCACCCGCAGCTGAACGCCTCCTGGTTCGTTCCACGGGACCCGACGGTCCCGTGGAACGAACCAGAGGATCCGCCACCACCCCGATCACCGACACAAATGCCGCCGCGCCCGCCTACGGCAAAATCTCCCCGGACTTGGGCAACAGAGACGTTCTGCTCGCCGTCAGCGGGGACGGCGAGCGCCTGGACCGCCCCTGCCTGGTCGTGGCCGGGCGACGTCAAGGGCGGCCGATACGTGAGCGACGTCGTCGAGCTCCGCGTCAACCGCCTCCCCTCCGGCTGGTCGCCTCCACCGGGCGCGCGGACGACCGGGACCGACGCGGCTCGCGCCGCCAGGACGCCGAGCGCGGGAACGCACAGGGAAGCCGCATCTGCGTCTTCATCTGCGCTGTGTGAACAGATCCGAGGGTCTGTTACCGGACTGGGCCCGCACGTGCGTTTCCTGCACGCCGATCGCCGGTTAGTCTGCAGCCGTGTTCTGGATGCCGGAGGCCGGAGGCCGGAGGGGATCGCACCCGCGGGGGGGACCGCCGCGCCGAATGACCGGTCTCCGTCTGACTGGGACAGCGGGTCATCTCGAGGGGGCCTGCCCGGCGCGTGCCGCGTGAGCCTCCGCGCGGCGGCGGGCTGACCCGGCGCTCGCACCCTGTCCCCACTGACACCACGCCGACCACGGTCGTGCGCGGCACCCCTGGAGGAAGTTGATGAAGAGTCGTTGGCTGGTCGGAGCGGTCGCCGGCCTGTGCCTTGTTCTTGCCGGGTGCGGTGGGGGGTCCTCCACCAGCACCAGCACCAGCACCGGCACGGGTGCGTCAACTGCGCCGCAGCCGCGCACGCTCACCGTGTTCGCCGCGGCGTCGCTCACCGACACGTTCAACGAGCTGGGCAAGCAGTTCGAGACCGACAACCCCGGCGTCACGGTGAGGTTCAACTACGCGGGCTCGTCCGATCTGGCCCAGCAGATCGTCAACGGCGCCCCCGCGGACGTGTTCGCCGCGGCCAGTGACACCACGATGAAGACGGTCACCGACGCCGGGGTGACCGCTGCCCCGCCGACCGTCTTCGCGACCAACGTGCTGCAGATCGCCGCCCTTCCGGGCAACCCGAAGGGCATCACATCCTTCGCCGACCTCGCCCGCCCCGACCTCACGGTCGTGGTGTGTGCGCCACAGGTGCCGTGCGGCGCGGCCACACAGAAGATCGAGACGGCCACCGGGGTGACGCTGAAGCCGGTCAGTGAGGAGCCGGACGTCAAGTCCACCTTGGGCAAGGTGACCACCGGCAACGCAGACGCGGGGCTGGTCTACGTCACCGACGTGATGGCGGCCGGCGGCACGGTGCAGGGGATCAGCTTCCCGGAGGCGCAGCAGGCGGTCACGAACTACCCGATCGCGGTGGTGAAGAACGCCCCGCAGCCCGATCTGGCTCAACAGTTCGTGGCCATGGTGACCGGCGAGACCGGCCAGAAGACCCTGCAGGCTGCCGGCTTCGGCACCCCGTGACCCGCGGCGGTCCGGAACCGATGAGGGAGCCGCGACGACTGCGTTGAAATCCTGGAGCAGACCGTCACCCCATTTCTGTCCCGGGCCGACTGTGGCCTGGAGGGCCTAGGCTGTCACCGCTACGGAAGGGCGGTGCCATGGATGCTGACTCCCGGGCCATGGCCGCGATCGAGGAGCATTGGCGGGCCTCGGAACGCGGGAACACCGAGGCCGAGCACGCCATCTACGCCACGGACGCGATCCTGGACTACCCGCAGTCAGGTGAGCGGTTCCGGGGCCGCGCGACGATTTCGGCGCAACGCGGCGGGCACCCGGCCGACCGGCACTTCACCGTCCAGCGGATCACCGGCCATGCGAATCTGTGGGTGAGCGAATGCATCATCACCTACGACGGTGTGCCTTCGTACTCGGTGAGCATCATGGAATTCGCTGACCAGCACGTGGTTCACGAGACGCAGTACTTCGCCGACCCCTTTGGCACACCGGCCTGGCGGGCCGCGCTCGCGGAGCCGATGCCGGGCCGAACCATCGCCGGAGCCTGATCCTTGACCTCGCTCGGGTCAGCCGGAAGTTCAGCGGGTTGAGCCCGGTCATCTCGGGATGTCAGCACACGGAATGGACCGTCCTCGGGATACGTCTGTTCGACAGCCGCGGTGACGGTGCCGAGCCGACATTGGCCATCGTCCCGATGAACGCACTGTCTATTGCGGACGCATGGGATACGGTGGGCATGCGCGAAACCGGCGGCCACACCGTGACCGCGCGGCGGACAACGTTTCCGTTCACCGGATCCTTCACTGACCTTCGTCGCGATGGGACCGGACGATTCGGTCGCACGGCGGCGGCTCCGCACTGGCCTGATCCAGGCGCTTCGCCGATGACGTACACAAATGACGTCGTCCGACGGTCGCCGCGGCCCTGCGTGCAACGCATGCTGAACCAGCCCGGCGACCGCCTGCTGGACGGGGGTCGCGGTGTAGTCGACGATCCGGTCCGCGCCGTAGGAGCGGATGCGGTCGCGGCTGCGTGCGCTGGCGGTCGCGGTCACGGTGGCGCCGGCCTGCGCGGCGAGCTGGACGGCGTACCCACCCACCGCGCCGCCCGCGCCGTTGATCAGGACGCCCTGCCCGGGCTTCAGGCCGGCGTGCTCGAACAGCGACTGCCACGCCGTCAGCCCAGGCAGGGGCATGGCCGCGGCGTCGGCGAGCTCGCCTGCGCGGGGGGCGGCGGCCAGTGCCTCGGCGGGTGCGGCGACGTACTCGGCGGCCGCGCCAGGCGCGGTCCCCGGCAGAAACGCAACCACCGCGTCCCCGACGCTCCAGCCAGTCACACCCTCGCCGACCTCTGTGATGACACCGGCCACGTCGGTGTTCGGAACGTGCGGGAAGGCCACTGGGAGCACGTCCTGAAGCAAACCTGCGCGGCGCCGACGCTGAAGTCTTCGACCCATCTTCCGGCAGGGTGGAGGGCGGCCAGCACACCGCGGCGTCCCGCCAGGCCCCGACCAGGTTGAGGGCACCGAGGTCTCCCCGGCGTGCGCGAGGTTCGAGCGAGCATCCATGTGTTGGCCTCCTGTTGGGGTTGCCGGTCGAACACGAGATGCCAGGAACCCGATCCTTGTGACACCACACCGACGTGACGTGCGCGATCAACAGGCGACCAACATCAGCCCCCACTCCCCTGGCGGCGACAACGACCACCAGCAGCACCGAGGGCAGCAGCGCCGCATCCCTGAGCGACTACGCCGAGTCTCAGCCGTTTCGTCTTCGACGACGGTGCCTCGTGCCTCCAGCGCCCGCCGCCGCGGACGGTCGGGGGTTGGGCCTCACTCCAGTCACCCGCCGAACAGGAACGTGGCTGAGTCGGCCCGACGGCCCTGCAGCACCATCCCGAGCCAGGTGAACGTGACGGCGACCTGCACCACCCCGGTGTCACCTGCTCGTGCGGCGACGGGAACGCCCGGTGGCGCGTCGTCGGCGCTGGCCCGCGTGCGCGCTCCGGGCCGAGGGTTGCGGCACGGTCACAGCACCGCTCCCGTGCTGCGGCGCCGGGCGACCGGCCGCTGAAGTGCGGGCGGCCGGCGCCTGCGCTGCAGCTCGATCGCGAGCGGGGCCGCCACACTGATCGTCGAGGCCGTTCCGACGACGATGCCCACGAGCAGAGCGAGAGCGAAGTCGACGAGCGTGTCGCCGCCCAGGACGAGCAGCGCCACGAGGATGACCAGGGTGGACACGCCGGTGTTGACGGTGCGGGGAAGCGTCGCCAGCACCGCCGACCCGACGAGCCTGCGCAGGGCCGGGCCGTGCTCGGTCGTCCAGCCCTCGCGGACGCGGTCGAACACGACCACAGAGTCGTTCACCGTGTAGCCGATCACGGTCAGCAGCGCCGCGAGGAACACCCCGTCCACCGGCCTGCCCCACCAGGCGAACACCCCGACCACCACGCTCACGTTGGCCATCAGGGCGACGACGGCACCCACGCTGAAGACCCAGCGGAAGCGGACGGCCAGGTAGATCAGCTGCGCGGCGAGCGCCACGCCGAGCGCGACGAGGGCGCCGCGGCGCAGCTCCTCGCCGAGGCTCGGGCCGATCCGCTCGTCGCGCAGCACCTGCGCATTGCCCCCGGCATCGGCCAGCGCGACGCGCAGGGCGGCGATGTCCTCGTCCGTCAGATCACCGCTCCGGACGGACAGCCCGCCCGTGCCGGTGCTCTGCACGGCGAGTGCGGGGAACCCGGCGTCGGCGAGGGCCACGCGCGCGGCCTCGGGGTCGAGCGGCCGGGCGGTCGCGAACTCGACTGCCCGGCCTCCGGTGAACTCGACGCCGAACTCCAGCCCGCGGGCCGCGACCCCGGCCAGCGCGACCAGGACGACGATCGCCGAGCAGGCCAGCCACAGCCGATGCCGGCGCAGCAGGTCGGGGTCGCGGCGCCCGAGCCAGGTGCGCACGGGCCCGGGTGAGGCCAGCCCCGACCACGCGGGCCGCTGTCGTACCGACCGGCGGCGCACGAGCCAGATCGTCACCATCCGGGACAGCACGAGCGCGGAGTACAGCGAGACGAGAACGCCGAGCGTCAACGTCACCCCGAACCCCCGCACCGGCCCGGACGCGAGGCCGATGAGCAGGCCGGCCGCGAGCAACGTGGTCACCGCCGAGTCGGTGACGGCGGGCAACGCCGAGCGATAGCCGATCTCGGCGGCCCGGTCCAGCCGCGGCACACGCTGGTACTCCTCGCGGGCTCGCTCCGCCACCAGCACGTTCGCGTCGACGGCCATCCCGATCGCGAGCACGAACCCCGCCAGCCCGGGCAGTGTCAGCGTCGCCCCCAGCGCGGTCAGGCCCGCATAGCTGATCACCACGTACCCGACGAGCGCGAGCACAGCGGCCATCCCGACGAGCCGGTAGGCCGTCAGCAGGAACACGCCGGTCAGCGCCACCCCGATCGCCGCGGCCACCGCGCTGGCCTCGATCGCGGCGGCACCGAGCGTCGGGCCCACCGTCCGCTGTTCGATGATCTCGACAGGGACGGGAAGCGCGCCCCCGGAGATGAGTACGGCGAGGTCGCCGGCCTGGTCCCGGCTGAAGGACCCGGTGATCTGCGTCGAGCCGCCGAGCATGCCGACCCCGCAGGCGATCGACGGGTCGAGCTGCGGGGAGGAGATCACGCGGTCGTCGAGCACGATCGCGATACGACGGGCCGGATCACCCGGCGGCGCGCACGCTGCCTGCGCGGTGAGCTCCTGCCAGCGCTCCCGTCCGTCCCCGGCGAACGCGACGTCCACCACCGACCCGATGACGCCGGGGGTTCCGGTGGAGGCGCGGGCCCCGGAGACGTCCTCGCCGGCGAGGGCCGGTGCGCCGAGCGCCAGGGCCGTCCCGTCCTCGTCCGGCAGGACACGGCCGGTGTCGGGGCCGGTCGCCGTGCCGAGCACGGGATGGATCGTCAGCTGCGCGGTGCGGCCGAGGACGTCGGCCGCCTCTGCGGGGTCCGCCACGCCGGGCAGCTCGACGACGATGCGGCGCTCGCCCGAGCGCGACAGCGAGGGTTCGGCGACGCCGAGCCCGTCGACGCGGTCGCGAAGGACGCCGAGTACACGGTCGGTGGCGGCGGCGTCGGCCACGGTGCCACGGGCGTCGCGGGTCTCCAGCACGATCTGCGTTCCGCCGCGCAGGTCGAGGCCGAGGGTCGGGCTCAGGGTCAGGGTCGACCAGATGGACGGGACGAGCACGGCGAGCGCCAACAGGGCGCGCACCAGCACGGAACGGCGCAACGGGTCCTCGGAACAGGGCGACCGCGCACGTGCGCGGGGCCGGGGGATCAGAAGGTCGGCTGATCCCCGGACGGCGGTGCGCGCCCCGGTACCGCGGTGGACTCGCCCGCCCGCTGCGCGATCGTGCCGCGCACGGGTGCGTGCGAGCACGCTGCCGGTGCGGCGGGCACGGGCGAAACGGGTTCGATCGCGGGGTGGCTGCCGAACGCCGTGCAGGCGATCGGGACGCCACCGGTGCGCACCGTGGCGTCGCCGGGCGGCGACTGGTCGACACCCCAGCCGAGTGTGGCGGGCGCGGACGGCACCGGTGCGGGCGGCGTGTCCGCGTGTGCGGTGGGCAGGGCCGCAGCCGTGAGGACGAACACCGCGAGCAGCGCGAGCAGCGTTCCCAGCAGGCGCCGGACGAGCGCAGCCGGTTGGTGCACGTGCCCCACCTCCCGATGTCCGCCGCGCCCCCGAATCGGGCAAAACCCTACTGGTCCGGCCTCCCCGGCCGATCGCCACGCGCTTCCCGCGCCGGGGCGCGGCCGTCGCCGTCGACTTCTGCCGGCTGGTCGACCGGCACGGTCGGCTCGCCCGCGGGGTCGGCGAAGGCCCGCGAGACGGCCGCCAGGGCGGCGGTGACCTCGGTGGGGACCATCCAGAACGTGGACCCTGCGCCCTGGGCGAGTTGGGGAAGCACCTGCAGGTACTGGTAGGCGAGCAGGTTCGGGTCGGGGTTGTTGCGATGCACGGCCTGGAACACCTCGTCGATCTCGCGGGCCCGGCCCTCGGCCTTGAGGATCGCTGCCGCGCGGTCGCCCTCCGCGCGCAGGATGGCGCCCTGCCGGTCGCCCTCTGCGGTCAGGATCGTCGCGCGCTTGTCCCGCTCGGCGCGCATCTGCTTCTCCATCGCGTCCGTGATGCTGACCGGCGGGTCGATCGCCTTGATCTCGACGCGGTTGACGCGCAGGCCCCACTTCCCGGTGGCGTCGTCGAGCACCGTGCGCAGTTGGCTGTTGATGCTGTCCCGCGAGGTGAGCGCACGCTCCAGGTCCATCGATCCCACGACGTTGCGCAGGGTGGTGACGGTGAGGTGCTCCACGGCCCCCAGATGGTCGGCGATCTCGTAGGCGGCCGACCGCGGGTCGGTCACCTGGAAGTAGAGGACCGTGTCGATCTCCACCACTAGGTTGTCCTCGGTGATCACCGGTTGCGGGGCGAACGACACGACCTGCTCGCGCAGGTCCATGGGCGGGTACACCCGGTCGACGTAGGGGATGACGATGCTCAGGCCGGGCTGCAGAGTGCGGTGATACCGGCCCAGGCGCTCGACGTTGCGTGCCCGAGCCTGCGGCACGATCCGTACCGCCCGTACGACGGTCACGACCACGAACATGGCGACGAGCAGCCCGGCGACGAGCAGCGGCGGAAGGCCCACGGTCACTCCCGCGCGTGCACGACGGCCGTCACGCCGTCGATCCGGATGACGTCCACGGCCCGCCCGGCGGGGATCACCCTGGTCCCGTCGAGGGCGCGGGCCGTCCAGTCCTCGCCGCCGATGCGGACGGTTCCGGCCCGCCCGGTCACGTCGTCCACGACATACCCGGTACGCCCGGGCAGCGCGTCCACTCCGAAGCGGACCTGGTCGACGCGGGGACCGTGCCGGGCGGCCATTCGGCGCAGGACGACGATGCCGGCCGTGGCGGCCACCGCGAAGACGATCACCTGCAGGGGCACCGGCAGCCCGGCGGCCGCCAGCACCGCCGTGACGAGCGCTGCGCCGGCGAGCAGCCCGGAGACGGCGGTCAGGGTGAAGACCTCGGCGATTCCCAGCAGGACCGCACCGGTCAGCCAGAGGATCCACGGATCCATCCGTCCGCCCTCCTCGGTCGCGGTACCGGTGTTCGCTCGTCGCCCCGCCCGTCGGGGCGGGAACCCAGCGGGCCGGCGTGGGTCAGCAGGCGCCGGATCGCCCGTGGGTCGTCGTCGAGATCGACACCCGCCGGCGGAACGGACGACCCGTCGAAGCCACTCGTGGCCCAGTCCAGAACCTCGGCCGGGGTGGGCACGAGGTCCAACGCGGATGCCCGGGAGTCGGCGAAGTGGCTGAGGGCAGCGCTCGCAACGCGGTGGGACGAGGACCATCCGTGCGACGGGCACCAGCGCAGTGTCCGGCCGGCGAGCTCCGGCCGGCCCGGGCAATGCAGGAACGTCAGGCGGATCTCGAGCGGGTCGGGCCTGCTGCGCTCGGTCAGGAGCCGTCCGAAGTCTGGCACCAGCTCGTCGACCAGGCGCAGACCGCGTCGCCCGGCCTCAAACATGACGTCCAGCCGGTACCCGTGCACGGCCGCGGACGCATCCGCACCGAGCGCCGCGACCAGCGCGTGGGTGTCCATGCTCGACCCTCTCGTCGTGGTCAGGTCCTGGTGGCGCTCCCGAGGCAGGAGCGCTCCGGCCAGCCTGATGCGACGGGATGCCCGCGGCCATCGGGTCCACCACCCATCTCGGCGTCCTGCGACATGCAGAGGGATCGCACCCCGCCCGTCACGGTTCGACGAGGCCTGCGCGGATGGCGTACCTGGTCAGGTCCAGCCGATCCCGCATACCGAGTTTCTGCAGGATGTTGGCCCGGTGCCGGTCGACGGTCTTGATGCTGATCACGAGCGTCTCGGCGATCTCCTTGGAGGAGTTCCCTTCGGCGATGAGCTTGACGATCTCCTCCTCGCGGGGCGTGAGGATCGTGTCGGGGAGGCGGTCGCCCTGCCTGCTGCGCTGCAGGTAGTCGCGGATGAGCGCGGTGATCGCGCCGGGGTAGAGGAAGGGTTCGCCGCGCATCGCGGCGCGGCAGGCCTCGAGCAGGTCGCGATCGGCCACCGACTTGAGGACGTAGCCCGACGCTCCCGCCTTGAGGGATTCGAAGAAGTACTGCTCGTTGTCGTACATCGACAGCATCAGGATGCGGATGCCCGGGGCCCGGCGGGAGATCTCCCTGGCGGCCTGGATGCCGGTCATCCGCGGCATGGCGATGTCGAGGATCGCGAGGTCCAGCCCGCCGGACGAAGCTGTGCCGGACGAAGATGCGCCCGTCGAGGCGGCGACGATCTGCACTGCCTCCGCGCCGTCGGACGCCTCGGCCACGACCGTGAGGTCGGGTTCGGCGTCGAGGATCAGGCGCAGCCCCCGTCGGACCAGCGCATGGTCGTCGGCGAGCAGGATCCGGGTGCTGGAGGAGCTCACGGGTTCCGCCTCTGCTGGGTGGCCGTTGGCACGAGGAGACGCACGTCGGTGCCGCCGCCGTTCGGCGTGGTGATGGTCAGGTCGGCGCCGATGAGGAGGGCGCGCTCACGCATCCCGCGGATGCCTGCGCCCTCGTGGAGCACACCGCCGCGCCCGTCATCGGTGACGCTGAGGATGACTGCCGCCGGGGTGGCGTGCACGGCAAGCTCGACGCGGGTCGCGTGGGCGTGGCGGGCGACGTTCGTGAGGCTCTCTTGCGTGATCCGGAAGAGGACGAGCTCGACCTCGCTGCTCAGCGCGGGCAGCTCCACGTCCGCTATCCGCTTCACTGGTATGCCGCTGGCCTGCGTGAACTCGGTGACGAGCGCGCTGAGTGCGCTCGCCAGGCCGAGGTCCTCCAGCACGTCGGGACGCAGCCGCCTGGCGACCTGCCGCACCTCGTCGAGGCTGGAACGGACGGTGTCCTGCACCGAGTGCAGCTCCTCGGCGAGGTCGTCCGGGGCTCGGTCGACCGTGCGTTTCAGGCTCAGGAGCGCGGCGGTGAGGCTCTGACCGATCTCGTCGTGGAGCTCACGCGCGATGCGCCGCCGTTCGCCCTCCTGCGCCGCGAGTGCGTCCGCACTGCTCGTGTCGCGCTCGTTCTCGAGCCGGTCGAGCATCGCGTTGAAGGTCTCGACCAGGTGAGCGAGGTCGCCGTTCCCACGCTCCGCGAGCCGATCGCGGGAGCGCAGCAGGTCCACCCGCTGCATGAGCGTGGTCAAAGCGTCGAGCGGAGCGAGGCTCCTGCGCACCAGCAGGGTGTTGGCCACGAGGATCAGAGCCAGCCCGACCGTCAGCACCGGCAGCTCGGTGAGCAGGACCGGCGAGGACACGGTGGCCGGGGACAGCGCCAGTACGAGCGTGGCGACGGTGAAGACCGTGCCGTTGATCAGGGCGAGCCGGCGGAACAGTGCCCGGGCCGGCGCGCGCGTGCCGGGGCCTGCGGCCAGGCGTGCAGTGCGCTCGCTCATGACAGCAGCGTCTCCGCCCGGTGGTGCTCCCGTCCATCCGGGGCGGACACCAGCGGCTGTACCCCGGGATGAATCGCGGTCACCGGATCTACATGCCGTGCCCGGCCCGAAGTGGGTGCTGGACCCGATGGTGCACCGGCCCGGCCCTGCCGAGACTCGATCGACGGCAGCGGAACGGGAGGTACGGACATGGGCGCGAGTGTCCCGGCGTTCGGTCGGACGTGCGCAGGGCGCTCGGCCCGTCCCGCTGCCGCCACTCGTTCACCCCACACCCGGGAGAGGCGAGCCTTCCACTGTGGACATCACCCGCGCCACCGTCCCGGGCATCGGGACCGTGCACCATCTCCACACCCGTGCCGGGCGGCGCTTCGGCGTGCTGGTCGACGGCCGGGGCCGGCGGTCGTTGCTGATCTACGACGCCGGTCGTGTCGAGGATCCGGACGAGCCGGTGCTGCGCATCGTCATCGAGCCCGATGAGGCCGATGAGCTCGCGGAGATCCTGCGCAGCAGGCCGATGTCCGATCGTCTCGCCGATGTCGAGCGCCGGTTGGCCGACCTCACCGGCCCGGGGGGCTGAGCAATGCGCGCCCGGGGCACGCCCGGGCGACCGATGCGAGGAGGTGGCATGTGACAACGCTCGGTGTGAGCGGAGGACCCGTAGGGTCGGGCGATCGCCCGCCGCGGACGGGCCGAGCGCAAGGGGGCGGCGCCATGAAGGCAGGCGACATCGTCGAGCAGCTGCCCACCGTGACCACAGCGGACCTGGTGTCCACCGCGGTGCGGCTGATGGCGCAGGCCCACCTCCCCGGCCTGATCATCGTCGACGAACAGTCGAGACCGCGCACGGTGCTCCCCGGGACGCAGGTCCTCCGGCTCTCGGTCCCCAGAACACACCAGGAGGACCCGGCGCTGGTCCGGACCATCGACGAGCCCCACGCGGACGCGTTCTGGCAGGAGCTCGGCGACCTGACCGTGGGCGACTGCCTGCCGCGCCCACCGGCCCGCCCGGCGACCGTGCCGCCGGAGGCGACGCTGCTGGAGGTCGCGGCGCTGATGGCACGCTTGCGCAGCCCGCTGGTCGCGGTCGTCGATCGGGCCGGTGTGCTCGTCGGCGCGATCACCCTGGAGCGGCTCTTGCGCACCCTGGCCGCCGCCGAACCTGGCGGCTGACCAGCGGGAATCCGACGCCGCCGCCCGCCGACCTGCGGACGGGCCGGCGTCCGAGGTGCCCGCGATGAGCGCGGTTCTCGCCCTGGGCACCTTCGTGGTCGCGTTCTTCTACATCGCCACCGAGAAGGCCGACAAGGTCAAGACCGTGCTGATCGCCGCCGGGGTGATGGCGGTGCTCGGGCTCACGCCCGGGTCGGAGGTGTTCTTCTCCGAGCACGAGGGCATCGACTGGAACGTCATCTTCCTGCTGTTCGGGATGATGGTGATCGTCGGCATCATCAAGCAGACCGGGGTGTTCGACTTCCTCGCGATCTGGGCCGCCAAGCGGTCACAGGGCCGCCCGTACCGGCTGATGGTCATGCTGATGGCCATCACGGCCATCGCCTCGCCGTTCCTGGACAACGTCACCACGATCATGCTCGTCGCCCCGGTCACGGTGGTGGTGTGCACCCGGCTGCGCATCCCGGCGCAGCCCTACCTCATCGCCGAGGTGCTCGCCTCGAACATCGGCGGTGCCGCAACGCTGATCGGCGATCCGCCCAACATCATCATCGGAAGCCGGGCCGGGCTGTCCTTCAACGACTTCCTCGTCCACATGGCGCCGATCGTCGTCGTGATCTTCGTCGTGTTCGTGTTCTTCACCCGGGTGCTGTTCCGGCGCTCGTTCCAGTACAACCCGGACCGCGTCGCCGAAATCATGACGCTCAACGAACGGCGCGCGATCACCGATCCCCGCCTGCTGGTGCGCTGCCTCGCCGTGCTCGGCGTCGTGATCGTCGGCTTCGGGCTGCACTCCGTGCTGCACCTCGAACCATCGATCATCGCCTTGGTCGGGGCGGGGGTGATGCTCCTCGTCTCCGGTGCCGACGTCTCCGACACCCTGCGCGAGGTCGAATGGCCCACGCTCGTGTTCTTCATGGGGCTGTTCGTCATGGTGGCGGGGTTGGTCCACACCGGGGTGATCGCCACCGTCGGTACATGGACCGTCGCAATGGTGGGCGACAACTGGTTCGGCGCGGCCACGGCACTCATCTTCGGCTCTGCCGTCCTCGGCGCCTTCTTCGACAACATCCCCTACGTCGCCACCATGGCCCCCGTCGTGGAGCGCCTCGTCGCACAGGTTCCGGACCCGGCCACCGGTCAGGCTCTCTGGTGGGCGTTCGCCCTCGGGGCCGACTTCGGCGGCAACGGCACCGCCGTGGCCGCGAGCGCCAACGTGGTGGCCATCGGAATCGCCGCCCGCACCGGCCACCACATCACGTTCTGGCAGTTCACCAGGTACGGGATCGTCGTCACCGTCCTCAGCACGACAATGGCCTGGATATACGTGTTCCTCCGTTACTTCATGTAATTCTCCAGCTCCGCTGCGCGGGGATTCAGGCGGGCGGAAAGACTCTCCCTACGGGGTACAAACTGGCGTCGATGTGGCCCTGCTAGCCCGGTTCTACGAACGCTTCGCCGATCAACCGTCGCTGTCACCCGACGCCTGGACTTTCGTCGTCACCGATACCACTCCGAGATGACATTGCTCCGCGGAGTCGCCGAGAAGGCGCTCACGAAGCGCGGGCATGACTCTTTTCAGGTGATCAAGGTCGGCGTAGGAACCGTCATGATCAACGCGAGAGTCATGCCCGCACCGCTACCTGCAGGCCTCGGCGTGTCGCGACCCACCTCAAACCACGTCACCGACCGACTTTGCCAGACCACCCGCCGGTTCCGCCGAGCGAGGTCCCGTCGCCGACGGTCAGAGGGCTCGGTGGTTGCTTATCCGGCGTTGCTGCCCGCCGGTTCAGGAGGCCTTGCGCAGCCAATCGATGATGCCGTTGAGATCGTCGGTGAAGTTCTTCGGGTCGACCTCGTGGCCTGCCCCGTGCTCGCGCCCCTCGTGCGGGATACCGGCCTGGTCGAGGCGAGCGCGGAACGCCCGCTGGTTGGGGAGCACCTCGACCTCGTTGGCGTCGGGGATGGCTTTAGCCGCGTCGCGGAAAGGACCTGTCCCAGCGGACAGGAAGATCCGCTTGCCGCGGAAGCTCTCGATGTTCTCGGCCGGGTTGTCCCTGCTGACCTTCGCCTCGTCCCACGGCACGCCGAAGACCGTTCCACCCCCCAGTTCAACGGCCGCCGAGGACACGTTGGCCCAGTGGCCGACCGCGCCGAAGTCGTGGCGCA
Organism: Pseudonocardia aurantiaca; assembly: GCF_039526725.1. Lineage (NCBI taxonomy): Bacteria > Bacillati > Actinomycetota > Actinomycetes > Pseudonocardiales > Pseudonocardiaceae > Pseudonocardia > Pseudonocardia aurantiaca. The sequence continues at coordinate 329,375 of NZ_BAAAJG010000026.1, read as the reverse complement.
GGTCGGCCGGGCCGGAGTGCGAGCTCACCGAGGCGAACAGGTCGGGGTGGGTGGCCATGTACTTCAGCGCTCCGAACCCGCCCATCGAGAAGCCCGCCACCGCGCGACCGTCAGCTTCCGCGTAGGTCGGGAAGTTGGCATCAACCCAGGGGACCAGCTGGTTGATATGAAAGTTCTCCCAGTTGCGGGGACCGACGTTGCTACTGACGGGGTTGGAGTACCAGCCGGCCGGCCCCCCGTCGGGCATCACGATGATGATGTCCTTGCCCGCGCTCATCTGGCGGATGCCCATCCTGTCCCAGGCCATGAAGTTCTGGTCGGAACCGCCGCCATGGAACAGGTAGAGGACGGGGTAGCGGCGCCCGGGGTCGTAGCCGTCCGGGAGCAGGACGTTGACCGCGGGGTCCCAGCCAATTTCGGGGGTGTCGAACCTGTAGTACTTCATGCGCGGGTCGCCATCGTTGCTCTCCACGATGTGCAGCCCGGCAGCATCCTCGACCGCGCTAGCGGCTGGCGCCGTCGCGATGAGGGTCCCCCCGCTCACGGCCAGCGCCGCGGTGACCGCGGCGACGGCTTTCAGCACGCCCCTTCGAGTGGGACGAAACTTGCTCACTTGTCCTCCTGGTCGGATGGTGGTCGGACAGCCGGAGATCCCGCGAGGCGCGGCCTGTGCTGTCGGCCCGGCGACCGTAGGAGCTGCCAATTGAGTCCTCCCGCCCGAGGACGGGCATTCGCCCGCATCAAACCGCACAGCGCGGGAGGGACCTCGACGGGACGGGCCACCCGCGGCGCGATACCTCAGTTCTGCGCGGTCCCCGGCCATGCTCAGACGGTATGAACCGGGTCCGGGGGCGGACTATCGCCGAGGCGATGCGACTTATCGGGAAACCGCAATGTGGCGATCAGCGGCGGCGCAACGTCACCGACGGCTTCTCACCAAACTCCTGCCCGTAGGCGCGGGCGAAGTCGCCGAGATGCAGGAAACCCCACCGGGTGGCGACCTCGGTCACCGTGACCCCGGAACCGGGCGGGGTTGCCTGCAGTTCCTCGTAGACTTCGCGGAGCCGGATGGACCGGAGGTAGGCGCCTGGTGTCGTGTCCAGGTGCCGGCGGAACGCATGCTGAAGCGCGCGGGCCCCAACACCGACCGCGGCGGCCACCTCCTCCACCGTGATCGATGACCGGGCGTGCCCGTACATATAGTCGACCGCCTGGCGCACGTGCCGCGGCATGACACCCCGACCGTCGGCTTCGTGCAGTCGCTCCGAGAGGTTGTGCCGCGCGCCAAGGAGCAACCCGGTGGTGACGAGGTGCCGCAGGTGCCGCACGGCGAGGGGGTGGGTGGTCAGGCTGCGACCCTGATCGAGTTCGCCTGACACCAGCCGCACCAGGTCCAGCCAGCCGCGCAGCTGCGGCGTGGTGAGGTCCTGGCCGAGGTTGAACCGCAGCCGCCCCGTCGGTTCCTCGCCAAGCATCCGCCACAGACTGCGCTCCAATGCAGCCGCGTCGAACCGTACGAGCATCAAAGGGGCCCCTGGCTGCACGTCCAGATGCAACGACTCATCCGGCTGCGCCATGGTCGCCATAGAGGGAGTCGCGACAACCCGTTCCCGGCTGTTGATCGTCTCCACGGCCCCGGCGAGGGGAATGCGAAGTTGATAGAACCCGTCGATGTGTGGCCAGGAGACCAGCACCCGGGCACCGTGGCCGTAGTCCAGGTAGGACAGCGCCCATGACTGCAGAGGTGCAGTGTGCAGCCGGACACCAAACCGGGCGGCGTCCCTGACTATGCTCAGCTCGTGTGGAGCGATCCTGTCACTGATCTGGGTGCAGGCCTCGTCGGCGTCATCTGTCCTGAGGACCTGGTACCTGACTAACGGCAATGGTTGCGTCAATGCGGTCAGATCGTGTGTCATCCATCACTTCCGCGCGCAGATTCCGAGCACACGTTTCAATAGGGCCCGGTCACTTCGATAGGGCCCGGTCATTGTCATGCCCGAGAGTAGCGGCATCCACGTGCTCGATCGGACGCCACCGCGGGTTCGCCCCGCTGCTGCAGGGCCTCGCCGCAGCTGGTGTCGACCTCAGCACCGTCGTCATCACCCGTGAGTGCGGCCGAGATCTCCCACTGCCGGGCTGCGGCGGACGGGTCTGCGGCATGGGGGTGCACGCCGTGCTTCAACGCGTCCGCGGCGTCGGGGTCTGTCACAGCGGTGATCTTGCAGTCCCCGAGATACACCCCGCCCACCTCGTCTTCTTCGCCGAGCCCGGCAGCCCGGACGAGCAGGCGCTCACGTGCTGGTCGGCCTGGCCGGGCAGCACCCGGTTCCCTCGGCCGCCCGGCCTAACGACTCGGTATCCACATAGGACCCGGAACAGTCACGCTCTTCAGTTCTCTGCGACGACGCAGGTCAGCCGAAGAAGGCTCGCAGCTCACGCGCGACGCCTTCAGGTGCTTCCTCCGGAAGAAAGTGGCCGCTGTCAGCGATTGCACGGCCCTGCACGTCGTGCCCGTGGCGCTGCCAGTTGGACAGTAACGAGGACGAGGCCAGGGCACCCTGCTCTCCCCACAGCACGAGCATGGGCATCTCGGGCTTGCGGCCGGCGGCGGCGTCCGTCTCGTCACGAACATCGTCGATCACGTCGGCGCGGTAGTCGTCGAAGCCGCACCGCAGTGCTCCTGGCCGGGAGAAGGCGCGGACGTACTCGTCGACCGCATCCGGGGTGATGGCGTCCCGGTTGTGGGTCATGCTTTGGTAGAAGAAGTTCAGGTACGCCGGGATGTCCGCGCCGACCAGCAGTTCGGGCAGATCCCGCTGACGATGGAACCACCAGTGCCAGCTCTGTGCGGCGCATTCGCGGTCCATCTGGGCGAGGGCGGGTTTCGGAGCGATGTCGAGCAGCGCCAACCGGGATACCTCCGCCGGATGGTCGAGTGCCCAGCGGTGGGCTACCCGCCCGCCACGGTCGTGGCCCGCCACGGCGACCCGCTCGAAACCGAGTTCGCGCAACAACGCGGAAAGGTCGGCGGCCATCGTGCGTTTGTCCATCCCCCCGGCCGGCTTGTCACTGCGGCCGTAACCACGCAGATCGGGCACGATCACGGTGTGGTCGGCGGCCAGGTCGTCGGCGACGTGCCGCCAGGCGTACCCGGTCTGCGGCCAGCCGTGCAGCAGCACAATCGGGGAACCCTCCCCGATACGCCGGTAGTGCATGCGAATCCCGTTGACCACAGCGGTTGCCATGGTTCCTCCTTCGAAGAGTGGTCTGAGTTCTCAGGCGGTCGGGGACCGAGCCTCCGCCTGACGGACCGTTTTCTCCCCTGGGCGGCCGAGAACACTCACGGCCACACCAGCTGCGGGCAGGATGGCGACCACGGCCAACGCGGCGGACAACGACAGGGCCGAAGCCAGGCCGCCGACAACTGCGGTGCCGATCGAACTGCCCCCGTAGACCAGGAAAGAGAACAGGCCCTGCGCGGTGTCACTGTCCTCGTCGGCCACCAGCCTCGGTACCAGGCCGAACAGGACGGCTTGGGCGCCGGTGAATCCACAGACCGCCAGTGCCAGGGCCACCACGACGAAAACCGGTTTGCCGAGCGCCCCCAGCAGCATGCCCGTCATCGACAGCACGCCGAGCACCGCAGTGATCTGCCAGGTGCGCAACCGTGACGTCAACGGGCGGATCAGCCGTGCGGCGACCAAGGAGCACAACGCCGGCGGAAGCAGGACGGCACCCACCCCAAGACTTCCCCACCCGGTGTTTCCTTCGATCAAGGACGGTGCCGCGAACAACAGCGCGTAATAACCACCGAAGATCGCCAGGCCCGCGACAGCGCTGGTCAGGAAACCCGGCGCGCCGACCACCCGGCGAGGGACGAACCCGTCCGGCCTGCGACGTATCCGTCGCACAAGGATCGCGGCGGACAGCACGGCGGCTACGACGAGAGCGAGGATCACCGGCTGGGACAGCCCGGTGGATCGGGCTTGCAGCAAAGTGACGAATGCTCCGCCGAGCACCGCAAGGGCCACGGCGCCGCCCCAGTCCAGCTTCTGCCGCGGCGTGTCCCGTTGCCCCACGGGGGCGAGCCGGGCGGTGAACACGAGCAGCGGCAAACCCACCGCCGGCACTGCCATCGCCGCGCGCCACCCGAGCCACGCTGTCAGGACACCACCGACCAGCGTGCCGCAGGCCGAGGCCATTCCGCCGAAGGCGGCCACAGTGCCCAGCGCACGGTCCCGCTCTTTGCTCACGAGAAGCCCGGTGAGTGCGCTGTAGGCCGCGATCATCGTGCCGCCTGCACCGAAGCCGCCGATCAGCCGGCCCGCGACCAGGATCAGCAACGACGGCGCGAACGCCGCGACGAGCGACCCACCGGCCATCGTCACCGTCATCAACACCAGAACTCGGCGCGTGCCCCACCTCGGCACCAGCCTGCCGGTCAGCGGCATCGCGAGCGCCGAGGTCAGCGCCCATCCGGCGAGGACCCAGGCCGTCGCTCCGAACGGCAGTCCGAGCGATCTGCCCACCGCGGGCAACGCGATCGAAGGAGCTCCCATCGCGACGAACTGCGGAAGCACCTGGCACCCGAAGAGGAATCCCGCCTTGCGCCCCGATGGACCAGAGCCGGCACGCAGGTCGGTCATGACAGGTGACGGTTCCGACGCGCTGCACGACATACGCCGACCTCCTTGGGGTGTAGTAGGCTACATGAGCTTTGCCTATCACAGGCTAGAGGAGGGCTGCGTGACAAGTCAAACGCTGTTTGACGACTACACCTCGCTGTCGCTGAACATTGCCGTCGATCTCGCGAACACGCTCCTTCCCATGACGGGCGGGGACAGACTGGAACGCGAGGAGGACCTGCGGGACTTCCTACGAGCTCACGACGAAGCCGTCTCCGCCGCCGACGAGCCCGCGGCGCGATGGCACGTGAACGCAGCACAGGTGCGCGAGACGAGGGAGCTGCGGGACACGCTGCGGGTGATCTTCGAGTTCGCCGCCACCGAACCGGCACGTGCCGTCGCCGCCCTCGACGCCGGCCTGATCGCGAGCGGTGCGATGCCACGGATGAGCCACCGGGACGGGTGGCCCTACCGGTACTTCACCTCCACCCGGCTGGACTGCGCGAGCTGGCTGGCCGCCACGACACTGACTGGCATGGCGGCGATGCTGAGCGAGTACGGCGGACGCAGGCTGGGCACGTGCACCGCAGACTCCTGCCGCGCCGTCTACCTCGACCTATCCAAGAACACGTCCAAGGTCTACTGCTCCCAGACCTGCGCACATCGCCAGAGCGTCGCCGCATTCCGCGCACGCAGACGCGCCGACCGCCAGCCAGCCCGGCCCGACACCCGGTAGGCCGCCACCTCCCGGCGACTTCCCCCGACACCTGTGACAGGCGTGTCAGCAACCTTGTGCGAGGGCGGGTGGACGGCGGTCGTCGATGTAGACGGTGCTGCAGACCAGCCACAGCCCCAACGGGTTGGCCGTGACCGCCGTCAGGTGCGGCGCGCGGCCCTCCTCCATGGCGTCCAGCACGGCGTCCCACGCCGCATCTGGGTTTGAGGGCGGTGCGTGCGCAAGAATGCGGCCGCCTCGCGGCCGGACAGGGCCAGTGGACCGATCACTGCAGCCGCAGAGCACGTCGGCCGCGTCGGCGACCGCGCTGCGGTACTCGCCACGACGGCTGGTCAGGATCACCCCGCCATACACCGAAGCCTGTGGATCAGCATCCGCGGCGCCGTTCTCGGCCCTGACCCACACCAGGATCAGTCAGACTGCGCCAGCCACCAGTACCATCACCGCGATCAGGGCAACCGCGTCCGGCCAGCACCGACCGCCGGTGGAACCGGGCATCGGGTCGCATCAACTCCACGAGCGAGGGCGAGGGCGGGGCCTCGCCGATGATCTCGAGTGCGGGGGCGCGGCGTAGCACCGGGTCTGCCCGCTCGTCACGCCTCAGGTAGAAGTAGGCGGCATCGGCGACACGGTCTCAGGTGATGCGCATCAGGCCATTTTGGCGAGCGGTTCGGTTGCAGGGGGCTTGGGTGCTGGCGGTGAAGTCCGAGTTACTCGATGTGGGACGCCGTGCAGGCCTTGGCGGGAAGGGCCGGGTAGCCGGACCTGCCTTGCCGCACGCGGGCCGGAGCTCAGGACAGCGGCCAACTACTCGGCCCACCAAGCGCCTGCACCTCAGCGTCACAGCTGCGACGGGCTCGGCCAAGCGAGGCCCCGCGCAGTGCAACCGTCACTGTCGAACGATCACTCAGCCAACGAGAAGGCCCTCGGTGTGGCCTACACCTCCGAGCGACACCACTAGAACAAACGTTCGATACTCGCTAGCGTCGCGGGGCGGCCGCCGGGGCGGGGAAGGTCCCGGCAGGCGGCATCACACCCCAAGCTGCCGGGAGCCCGCCATGACCTCGTCCCCATTGCCCAAGACCGTCCAGGATGGTCGCCGGGGCCTCACCGACATCGCGGCGATCACCGACACCGCAGACATCCTGCGCCAGGTCGCCCACCACGACGCACAGATCGACGCATTCCGCGGCGACGTATCCGCCAGCCTCGCCGCCCTGCTCGAAGCCTGCGGCCGCGACTACCTCTGGCTGCCCGACGACATCGCCCAACATGCCCTGCGCGTAGCCCACGCCGTCGACCGCGCAACCGGCCACCGACGCTGACCGCTCACCTCCCGGTCATCGAACTGTCGCTCACCTACCGCTGTGATGAGGAGGCGGTGCGGGGCGGCGCCCGCGTGACGATGCGGGGTGCGCCGAACTCGGTGTTGTCGACGATCACGTCGGCGAGGGAGGTGGGGTTGGCCTCGCTCAGGTAGATCTCCTCGGCCATGCGGTACCGGATCGGTGCGCGAATCGTCCCCCGTAGACGCGAAGACGCGATCTGGAGCGGCGTCCGGCCCCTCAGGGCCGCCGGAGAGCGCGTAGCGCTCGCGGATGCGGAGCGGGCCGAGGGCGCTTCCGCGGCAGCTCAGATCAGATCATGATCATGGCGCGGCCGGTGCCGCACTGCGCGGCCCGCACGGCGGCGGTGCCGGTCCGCTCCAGGCACAGGCCGGTACCCGGGTGAACGGTGGCACCAGATGACGGGCGCCAGGTTCGAGCGCTTGCCGAGGTCCCGGCGCAGTCGGTGATACCGACCCCGGAGCTGACGATGAGACACCGTGAACCCCGGCGCAGCTCCCCCGCGGTATAGGTCCAGGTCTGTCCCAGCGACTGGTCGCAGGCCGCGGTCCACACCGCGCTCCCGTCGCCGCTGGCGGTCAGGCACTGGCCCGTGCTGTCGCGGACGACGACCGTGTGTCCGGACGGGGCCGCGGGGGCCGACGCCCCAGCTGTCTCGAGCGCCGGCGGTACCGGAGCCGGTGGTGTCACGGAATGCGTCTCGACACGGGCGCCTCCGCTGGCCCGCGCACCCGCCGACCCGGGCACCACCGGGCCGGCAGCGTGAGGGGCGGACCGTGGCTGTGGGATCGCCGACACACTCGTCAGATCCGGCGTCGGCGGCACTGGCGGAGGGCTGAGCATCTCGGGCGACCCGGACGGTGATGCCGGCGCGAGGCTCGGCGGACCGGACGCCACCAGTTCCTCGGGCGACCCGGTGGGGGTGTTGGCCACCACCAGCGCCGCGCCGCCGCCCAGCAGAAGCACGGCGACACCCGCGACGACGAGCCCCCCGCGCAGTCGCGGCCGGGGGCCGGGTCGGCGCACCGGCGGTGGCGGAGTTGACGTGTCGTCGGTGGTGCTGCCGTCGGGATGAACAAGCAGCCGCCAGCGGAAGCTCCCGCGGTCCCGATCAAGACCACCGGTACCGGGTGCCCGCACCGCCGGGCCTCCGCCGCAACCACCGCGATCCCACCACCCCAGGGTCTTGCCCGGCCGACACCGCCACCTCAATGCCATCCACGATCAGCACCGGGCACGCCCCGGCGTCATCGCAGGTAATGATCTCGACCGGTTCACGGTGAGCCGCGGCTTCCTGCACGAGACCCCTCATTCCCGTTCAAGATCACAGCAGTGAGGTAGAGGATGGCACCCGGCACCGACAGGGCACCACACTCCACCGATCCAGACTCGCGGCCCCGTTTGGTGGTGGAGACAGGCTGGGCCGCCCCTCCTCGCTGGACCGCGGGCCGGAGAGCGGGATCCGAGGAGCGGTCCGGGTCGGTGGACACAACCTCTGCGCCGTCGGGCTGCAAGAGCAGTGGCTGTCGGTGTGATCACCCGTCCGGTGGGACTTCGCCATTGGCGGCCGCACCCGAGCCCAGGCTGACGGGGCGAAAGCGAAGCTCGCAGGCGCCACCGCCCGGCCCCGGGGGGTCCTACCATGCTGTGGTCGGCGACACATTCCGACCGCGCTGCCTGGGCTTCGCCCGGGCCGAGCACGCCACCCGGCTCGTCCTGGGCGCTGGCCGTCGCAGCTGGCCCGGTCGTCGACGGGGACCGGGCGTTGGCGCTACCGGCACCCGGACGGGAAGGGCGACCTTGACGTGCAGACATCGTCATCCACGAAGCCCGCCGCGACCCGACGACGGCTGCCCGCACTGTGGGCGGGGCTGTCCCCGCGGCGCCGGCTGGCCGGGGCGCTGACCGGGCTGGTCGTTCTTCCCCTGCTGACCCTGGGTTTGGCCCAGCTTCGCGACGTCGTGAATCTGCCCAGCCAGACGCTGCTCTACCTGCTCACCGTCGTGGTCGTGGCGCTGGTCGGTGGGCTGGTCCCGGCGCTGGCCGCCGCGGTCGCGGCCGCGGTGCTGCTGGATCACTACTTCATCCCACCGCTGTACGACTTCGCCGTCGCCGACCCCGACAACGTGGTGGCCCTGGTCGCGTTCCTCCTCGTCGCCGCCGCGGCCAGCTCCGTTGTCGCCCTGGCCGCACGCCGCCGTGAGGCCGAAACCCTCGCCACCGCGAACGCCGAGAGCCGCGAGGAACTGCGCCGGCTCGCCGACGAGCAGGCCGCGCTGCGCCGCGTCGCCACGCTCGTCGCCCACGGGCTGCCACCGGCCGAGGTACTCGCGGCCGTCGCGCACGAGGTCGGCAGCGTCCTCGGCGCCGACGGCACCAACATCCTCCGCCTCGATCCCGACGGCGCAACCACCGTCGCGGCCCGCGTCGGCGCCTACCCCGCCGAGTTCCCGATAGGAAGCCGCTGGCAGCCGCAGCCGCCGCTGGCCCTGGCGGCGGTCCTTCACACCGGCCACCCGGCCCGCATCGACGACCTCAGCCAAGCCTCCGACCCGTACGGCGACGCCGTCCGCCGGCTCGGACTCCGGTCGGGCGTCGTGGCGCCGATCGTCGTCCAGGGGCATCTCTGGGGCGCGATCGCCGTCGGAACCCGGCACGAGCGTTTCCCGGACGACACCGAACAGCGCATAGCGGACTTCACCGAACTCATCGGCACCGCCATCGCCAACGCCGAGGGCCGCGCCCAACTCGAGGAAAGCCGCGACGAACTCCACCGGCTCGCCCAGGAACAGGCCGCCCTGCGCCGCGTCGCCACCCTCGTCGCCCGCGGGATACCACCAGGCGAGGTCTTCGCGGCCGTCGCGCACGAGGTCGGCCACGTCCTCGATGCCGACTCCACAACCATCGTCCGCCACGAGCCCGACGGCGCGGCCACCATCCTCACCCGCGTCGGCGACCCCCCCGACGAGCTGGCCGTGGGGCGCCGCTTCAACCTCGAGCCGCCGCTGCCCTTGGCGGTCGCCCTGCGCACCGGCCGCCCGGCCCGCCTCGACGACTTCAGCCAGGTCTGCGACGTCTACGGCGACAGCCTCCGCCGGCTGGGAATCCGGTCGGGGGTCGCGGCGCCGATCGTGGTCGAGGGGCGTTTGTGGGGCGCGATCGGCATGGGGACGCGGCGCGAGCACCTCCCGGCCGACACCGACCAGCGGCTGGCCGGCTTCACCGAACTCGTCGGCACCGCGATCGCCAACGCGCAGGCCCGGGTGGAACTGCGCAGCTCCGCCGAGGAGCAGGCGGCGCTGCGGCGGGTCGCGACCCTGGTCGCGAGCGGGGCGCGCCCGGAAGAGGTGTTCGCCGCGGTCACCGAGGAGGCCGGGCGGCTGCTGCAGGTCGCTTTCACCCTTCTCAACCGGTACGACCCCGACGGCACGGTGGTCACCGTCGGTACGTGGGCCAGCACCGGCGAGGCCGTGCCGTTCCCGGTCGGCACCCGGTGGGACCTCGGCGGGGACAACGTGGCCACGCGGGTGTTCCAGACCGGTCGGCCGGCGCGGATCGACGCCTACGCCGAGGCCACCGGCCCGGCCGCCGACCTCGCGCGGGAGCGGGGAACCTGCTCGCTCGTCGGGGCGCCGGTCAACGTCGGGGGCCGGCTGTGGGGATTCATGAGCACGGTGTCCACGCAGGTGGAGCCGTTGCCCCCGGTCACCGAGGCCCGGCTGGCCGGGTTCACCGAGCTGGTCGCCACCGCCGTCGCCAACGCCGAGGGCCGCGCCCAGCTCGAGCACAGCCGCGACGAGCTGCGCCGTCTCGCCAACGAGCAGGCAGCGCTGCGGCGCGTGGCGACGCTGGTGGCACACGGCGTCCGACCCGACGAGATCTTCGCGGCCGTCAGCAACGAGGTCGCGCGCCTGGTCGGAACGGATTCGGCAACGGTCATGAGGTACGACGACGACGGTGAGGGGATCAGTTACGTCGGCTCCTCGAGCAAGGTCAACGCAGCCTTCCCGGTCGGAGTGCACTGGAAATTCCAGGAAGGGATGGCTTCCTATGAGGTGTATCGCACGGGACGCTCTGCCCGCAGCGGCGCGCACTTGATCACAGTCGACAGCCCAATTGGCGACATCCACCGCCGTATGGGCATCATCTCGGCGGTGGCCAGCCCGATCGTCGTTGAGGGCCGTCTCTGGGGCGCCATGGCCGTCCAGTCCCGGGAGCCGCTGCCGCTGGACACCGACGAACGCCTCGAGAAGTTCACCGAGCTCCTCGGCACCGCGATCGCGAATGCGGACAGCAAGTCCGAGCTCACCGCCTCCCGGGCGCGGATCGTCGCCGCCGCCGACGACGCCCGGCGCCAGATCGAACGCGACCTGCACGACGGCACCCAGCAGCGCCTGGTCGCGCTCGGCTTCGCGCTGCGCCAGGCCCAGGCCACCGTGCCCGCCGAGCTGCCCGAGCCCCACAGGCAAATCGGCCGGGTCGCCGACGAGCTCACCGGGGCGATCGAGGAACTACGCGAGATCGCCCGCGGCATCCACCCCGCGATCCTGTCCGAGGGCGGGCTCGGCCCGGCCCTGCGCACCCTCGCCCGCCGCGCCGCGATCCCGGTGGAACTCGACATCCAGACCGAAACCCGCCACGCGGACCCGATCGAGGTGGCGGCCTACTACGTCGTGTCCGAGGCACTCACCAACACCACCAAACACGCCCACGCCTCCTACGCCCACGTCACCGTCGAACAACGCGACGCCCACCTGCACCTCTCGATCCGCGACGACGGGATCGGCGGCGCCGACCCCGCCGGAGGGTCGGGCCTGATCGGGCTGCGCGACCGGGTGCAGGCCCTGGGCGGGTCGATCGAGGTCAACAGCCGTCCCGGGGGCGGAACGGCGATCCTCGTTGAGCTTCCGCTGCAGCCCGTCTAACCAGTCGACCCGCCCTGCGATGCCAGGGGGCTACATCGTGAAGCGCGCCGGCCTCTGGGGAGCACCGACAGGTCGGCAGGCTGAGTGGGGAGTGGCGACGGCGGAGATGACCCGAACGCGATCATCCTTGCGGATCGCACGAGCAACCGATCGTCTTCCGGCCCTCCTCGAGGCTCACCGATGACGAGCGGACCGTGCAGAGCCCCCCGCCGGGCTCCGGTCGTCATCGCGAGCCCCCGGTCCGGCTCGCGCCACGCCTCGTTGACGATGCCACCTTGCTCGGCCCGTCCATGTCGACTGGGCGAGAACGCTGGTCGAAACTGGAGCCGGAGGTCGGGATCGAACCGACGAGCTACCGCTTACAAGATAGTCATTCTCTGTACAACAGGGCCTCTACCTGCAACAACAGTCATCAGCACGAACGCTACAGCTGCTTCTGACCACTCCTGCGCAATCGGCTTCGCGGCACATCCCGTGGCACGGCGCGCGTCACCCGCAAAGCTCGCCGCGCCGGAAGCCAGTCACCATCGTCAGCCACACGAGCACGGCCCAATCCGGGTCAGACCACGACTCATTGAGAATTCGCGCGGCTTCCTCGGCTGTCGGTGGCTGCGGGTTCGCGGCGGGCTGCGCGGGCGGCTCCGCGTGCTCAATCGGGTTCGTCGATAGCCAGCGCCAACGCACGGCGCGCTTCAAGGCTCCGCTGAGAATGACGTGGATCTGCCGGACCGTCGACTTCGACAATGGACGACAGGCGTGGGGGCGGCAACGATGGTCGCACTCGTGTGCCAGGTCCGTCCGGTGCTCGGTGTAGGGCCGACGGTCGCAGTGTGCCCGGCACCGGCGCAGCTCGGCGTAGAACGAGTCGAACACGGCGGCGCGGAGGGCGCCCATCTTCTGCTTGCCGATCAGTGGAAGGATGCGCGATGTGGTGAGGCTGCGATAGGTCGCCAGCGTGCTTGGCTCCACTTCGAGCAGCTCGAAATGGCGGTCGAGCAGCTGCTCTACGGTCGCTGCGGTTCGGGGGCTCCGCTGCTCGTCGACCTGCACGACCAGCCGCCGCAGCGCCTTTTCCGCGTCGGCGTGGGCGGTCGGCCCGGCGGCGATGACCTCGCGGAGGTAGTGCCGCCGCTTGGTCAGCGGGTCCACGCCGGCGTACACCGTCACCCGGAGGGAACCGCTCGGCAGCTCCTCGATCTGGCCACGCTCACGGCCTCGTCGTCGCGCCGTGTGCGGGCCATGGGGCAAGAATAGAGCGACTCGCACCACATCTGTACCTATGGCAAGTGGTGGAGATCGACTAACCAGACAGTTTCCGCTGGTCAGAGTGGGTGGAGCTGAGGGGATTCGAACCCCTGACCCCTTGACTGCCAGTCAAGTGCGCTACCAGCTGCGCCACAGCCCCTTGCCCGAACGAAGTTACACGACCCGCGCCGCCGCCCACCAACGGGGTCGCCCTCGGCCCCGTTGCTGATCTACGGTCGGGCGGTGCAGCCTGCTGACATCGGACGTCTCGTGGCCGTCGCCGACCCCAAGGTCTCTCCCGATGGGCGCACAGTCGCCTTCGTGGTGACCCGGGTCGACCTGGAAGGCAACCAGTACCGGAGCTCGGTGTGGCTCGCCGCCGCCGACGGCTCCACGCCGCCGTACCAGCTCACGGCCGGTAAGCACGGCGACGGGAACCCGGCGTGGGCGCCGGACGGGCGCAGGCTCGCGTTCACCCGCAGCGGCTCGGACGACGGCGCCAACTCCCTGCACGTCATCCCGGTCGGCATGCCCGGCGAGACGCTCACGCTGTGCACGCGCCCGGAGAAGATCGGACAGCCCGTCTGGTCGCCCGACGGCAGCCGCATCGCGTTCGCGTCACGGGAGCGCACCGGCCGCTACGCCGACGGTCACGACGAGCAGTCCCGGCCGCCGCGGCGGATCGACCGGCTCTTCTCCCGGGTGGACGGCGAGGGGTTCATCGTCGACCGGCCGCAGAGTGTGTTCGTGGTGCCCAGCGACGGCTCCACCGCGCCGGAGGTCGTGGCGGGCGGGCCGTACGAGCACGGGAACCCCACCTGGTCACCCGACGGCACGACGCTCGCGGTCGCCACCACACGCAGCAAGGACTCCGACCTCGACCCGGTCGACGACATCCACCTCGTCACCGTCGTGCCCGGCGCGGACCGGGAGCCGCGCCCGCTCACCGACCGGACGCTGTCGCACCGCCACCCGGCGTTCGGCCCCGACGGCAAGTGGGTGGCCTCGCTCGCCGAGGACCCCCAGGTCATCCCGTCGCACTCACAGGTCGTCGTCACCGACGTCGCGGGCGGGCAGCAGCGGGTCGTCACGGCCGTGCTCGACCGGCAATGTGCTCCCTCCGCGGAGGGCCGGCCGCCGATCTGGGACGGCGAGCAGCTGCTGTTCTCGATCGAGGACCACGGCGACGTGCACGTGTACCGCGTGCCGGCCGACGGCTCCGGTGGCCCCGAGCGGCTGATCGGCGGCATGCGCACCGTCACCGGCATCGACCTCGCGGGCGGCACGCTCGCGTTCGTCGCCGGCACGCCCACAGAGCTCCCGGAGCTGTTCGTCCTCGACGGCGACGGGACCGAGCGCCAGCTGACGTCGCTCGGCGCCGCGTTCCACACCGCCGTGCCGACGGCGGCACCCGAGCACTTCACGGTGCCGTCCCCCGCGGGTGACGGGGAGGTCGACGCCTGGCTGATGCGTCCGGCGGGTGTGCCGGAGGGCGAGCGCGTACCCGTGCTGCTGTCCATTCACGGCGGTCCGATGACGCAGTACCCGAACCTGTGGTTCGACGAGTTCCAGATGTGGGCAGGCGCCGGATACGCCGTCGTCTACTGCAACCCGCATGGCTCCACGGGCGGTTCCGAGGCCTGGGTCCGCTCGATCCGCCCGCCGGAGGCGTCGACGGTGCCGGGCACCGGTTGGGGTGGGATCGACGCCGACGACGTGCTCGCCGTCCTGGACGCCGCGCTGGAGCGTGAGCCGCTGCTCGACCGCGACCGCGTCGGGGTGCTCGGCGGCTCGTACGGCGGATACATGACGAGCTGGCTCATCGGCCACACCAATCGGTTCGCGGCAGCGTGCAGCGAGCGGGCGGTCAACAACCTTCTGACGCTGGAGACGGCGTCCGACGCGGCCGGCCTCTTCCGCTTCGAGTTCGGCGCGACGCATCTGGACGCGCCGGACGCCTATCTGCGGATGTCCCCGATCACCTACGCGCGCGACATAGAGACGCCGGTGCTGATCCTGCACTCGGAGGACGACCTGCGCTGCCCGATCGAGCAGGCCGACCAACTCTTCGTCGCGCTGCGGCTGCTTGGCAAACCCGTGGAGTACTGGCGCTTCCCGCGCGAGGGCCACGAGCTGTCGCGCAGCGGCTCACCGCGCCACCGGGTGCAGCGGGCCGAGATCATCCTCGACTGGTTCGGCAGGCACCTCGGCGGGACGCGCCCCACGATCACGTGGGACCACCCGTCGCGCGCGTAGGGTCAGCGGCCCGCCGAGATCGCGTCCTGCAGCCAGTTGGGGTTGCTGATGTCGACCTTCGCACCGTTGATCGCGACGGTCGGGGTGCCGAAGCTCCCGTCGGTCTGCAGGGCCGGGTTCGACTCGGCGGCCGCGGTCTCGGCGGTCACCGCTGGGGCGTTGGCCCCACTGGTCACGCAGGAGGCGAAGTCGCCCTTGGCGCCGAGCTGGGTCCCGATCGCGATGAGCTGGTCGTTACTGAGCCCGGCGCTGCCCTCGGCGGGCTGCTGCGCGTAGAGCGCCGCGTGGTAGGCGGGGAAGATCCCGGAAGGCACGGAGCACAGGGCGGCGTTCGCCGCGCGCGTCGAGTAACCAGGCGGGTTGCTTCGCGAGTCGAGGATCGCGATGCTGTGGTAGCGCACGGTGATCTGACCGGCGTTCAGCGCCTGGGTGATCTCGGTGCTGTAGGCCTGCTCGAACCGCTCGCAGATGGGGCAGAGGTAGTCCTCGTACATGTCGACGACCACTGGCCCGTTGCCTGCCGTCACAACCGCGCCGGATGCCGTGGCCGTGTAGGTGGGCGTGACGGTGCTGGAGCTGCCGCGCTGGGTGAGCAGGACCACACCTCCGACGATCACCGCGACCACCAGCACGGCCGCGACGATGATCAGCGGCCGCCGGTTGTTCCTGCGCGGGACGCGGATGCCGGCGGCGGCGAGCCTGCGCTGCGCCGCCTCCTGATTGCGCCTCTTCTTGCCGCGCGCCGCTCCGCCCATCTCAGATCCTTCCCGTATTCACGAGCCGCTCGTCCAGCGCCCCCAATGTGCGCGGCCGGACGATCAGCCATCCGGCCATCAGCAGGAAGCCCGCGTCCCTGAGCAGTTCCTGCACGTACGTCGTCTCGCCGGGGGCGACGGCACCGCCCCCGCCGAAGCAGCCGCAGTCGATCAGCAGCCCGCGCGCCCACGCCTGCGACACGCCGGCGACGAACACGAGCAGCAGCGCGGCCGAGAGCCCAGCCACGAAGCGAACGCCCACGCCGATGAGCAGCAGCACGCCCAGCGCGAGCTCGACCCATGGCAGAAGCGCGGCCACCACCTCGATACCCGTTGGCGGGAGCACGTCGTAGGCACGGACGGCCACGTAGGTCTGGTCGGGGTCGGCCGCCTTGATCGTGCCGGAAACCAGCCACACGGCCGCGAGGCCGACCCTCGCCAACGTCCCGACGATGTCGAGTGCGCGGCTGCTGTTCACACGATCAGCCTAGCGCCGTCGCAGGTCAGACGTTCGTGACGGGCACCACGGGCGCGGTTGCCCCCCGACTCGGGGACGAGCCCGCCAGAGCACCGCGGCCTAGGCTCTCCGTATGACCCAGCCCCCCGGCCCGGCTGAGTTCGCCGAGCACGCGAACGACCACCACCACGCGGACGTCTCCGGAGGGTGGTTGCGGGCCGCGGTGTTCGGGGCGATGGACGGGCTCGTCACCAACATCGCGCTCGTCGCGGGCGTCGGGGGCGGCGGCGGGGGCAGACAGGTGATCATCCTGACCGGCATGGCCGGGCTGGTCGCCGGGGCGTTCTCGATGGCGCTCGGCGAGTTCGCCTCCGTCGACACGCAGAACGCCGCCGTCGCCAGCGAGGTGGCCGTCGAGCGCGACGAGATCCGCAGGCACCCGCACGCCGAGCAGGCCGAGCTGGCGGCGACGTACCAGGAGATGGGGCTGAGCCGGGCGACCGCTGAGGCGATGGCCAGCGAGGTACACGCCAACCCGGAGCTCGCGGTGAAGGTGCACGCGGCCCAGGAGCTCGGGGTCGATGTCGACGACCAGCCGTCACCGTGGGTGGCGGCTATCTCGTCGTTCTTCTGCTTCGCGATCGGCGGTGTGATCCCGCTCGTCCCGTTCCTGCTCGGCTACTCCTCCCTGCTGGCCGCGCTGCTCGTGGGAGCGGTGGGACTGTTCGTCGTCGGCGCCCTCACATCGCGGTTCACCACCCGCGGTTGGCTGTTCAGCGGCCTGCGCCAGCTCGGGTTCGGCGCGCTGGCAGCGGGCGCGACGTACCTGGTGGGCATGCTGATCGGCGTGGGCATCGCCGGCTAGCTCTGCACGCCGCGGGGCGCCGGGTTCTCGGCCACCGCGCACCCGGCGAGCGTCTCCTCCGCCAACGCCGCGCCCGACGTCCGGGCCGGCGAGCGGGGCAGCGTCTCAGGGGCGCGCAGCCAGAAGCCGAACGCCGCGAGCGTCACCACGCCGGTGACGGCGAACGCAGCCGGGAAGCCCACGGTCTCGGCGAGCAGGCCGGCCAGCAGCGGCCCGATGATCGCCCCGAGGTCGGCGACCATCTGGAACCCGGCGAGCACCGTGCCGCCGCGGGCGCGCGAGCCGATGACATCGGCGACCGCGGCGTTCATCGGCGGGTTGACCAGGCCGCTCCCCATGCCGGCCACGAGGCTCACCAGGAGGAACAGCGGCGGCGGGGTGACGAAGCCGAGCGCGGCCGTGGCGACACCGGAGACCGCGAGGCCGGCGAGCACGGGTCGGCGGCGGCCGCGGCGGTCGGCGAGCGGCCCCGAGAGCACGAGCGTGGCCGCGTTGCCGGCGGCGAACACCGCGAGAGCGATCCCACCCCACGCCTCCGGCTGCCCCAGGGCCTCCACGACGAACAGCGGCACCAGCGCGACACGCACACCGAAGACCGACCAGCCGTTGGCGAAGCTCGAGGTGAGGGCGGCGCGGTAGGTGGGGTGGCGCAAGGCCTCGCGGAAACGGGCGGGCGGTCCCGCGGCGCTCGTCTCCTCCGGGCTGCGGGCGCCACCGCGAAGCAGCAGCGTGCCGACGACCGCGACGACCACCAGGACGGAGCCGTAGACGAGGAACGGCGCCCGCAGGCTCACCGCCGTGAGCCCGCCGCCGACCAGCGGCCCGACGATGTTGCCGAGCAGGAAGCCGGTGGCCCACATCCCCGACGCCCGTCCCCGCAGCCCGACGGGGGCGAGGCGGATGAGCAGCGAGAGCGCACCGACGGTGAACATCGTGGAGCCGATGCCGCCCAGCCCACGCAGCACCAGCAGGTGCCAGTACTCGCCCGCGAACGCACAGGCTCCGGTGGTCAGCGCCACGATGGCGAGCCCGCAGCCGAACGCGGGGACCTCGCCGAACCGGCCGACGACCCGCCCGCTGAGCGGCGCGAACGCCAGCCGGGACAGCGCGAAGATGCTGATCACGAGTGACGCAGCGGTGATGCCGACGTCGAAGGAGCGGACGAAGACCGGCAGCGTCGGCGCCACGAGCCCGTAGCCGATCGCGATGAGGAACGCGGCGCCGACGAGCACCCAGATCTCGCGCGGGATCCGTTCCGTGGTGGGGGCATGGGTGCTCGCGTCGATCTCGACCACCCGTTCGTCCCCCCGTCGTGCCCGGATGAACCTACGTCAGGTCGCCGGGCCCGGCAGTGTCGGCTGTCTGACACTCTTGCCAGGGACGTCGAGCACGCCAGGAGGAGAATCCGTGACCGCAGCGCCGGCCGCCGACGGTGGTCTGGGGGCGAAGAGCCTCGTCGAGCTCACGGTGCGGCGCCTGCGCAGCGAGATCCTCAGCGGCGCGCTGGCTCCCGGCGAACGGATCGTGGAGGAGCAGCTCACGAGACGGTTCGGCACGAGCCGGGCCCCGTTGCGAGAGGCGCTACGGCTGCTCGGGCAGCAGGGCCTAGTGGAGCACCTGCCGCGGCGCGGCGTGCGGGTGGCCGAGCTGTCCGAGCGCGACATCGAGGAACTGTTCAGCCTGCGCGGCGTGCTGGAGGAGTTCGCTGTACGCACGGCGCTCGGTGGTCGCCTGCCACCGGACCTCGGCCGGCTCGGTGCCGCGGTCGAGGACATGGAACGGACGGCGGAGGCGGGCGCGGCGCTCGAACAGGCCGCGGCGCACCGCGAGTTCCACCTGGCCGTCGTCGGGCTCGCGGGCCACACGCACCTGCTGCGCGTCTACGAGCCCGTTCTGCTGCAACTGCAGCTCTACATGGCCACGAACCTGCGCCGGGAGGCTCGCGACCGGTCCCCGCGCGAGGGCGCCGAGCGCCACCGGAGGCTGTACGAGGCCGTGGCGGGCGGCGATCCCGAGATGGTGATCGCGGTCCTCGAGCGGCACGGCGCCCGCGCTTATCTCACCCCGAGCCACCGCGGTCCCGGGCAGCGCCGCACAAACGGCACGTTCGACCGTTAGGCCCGTACCACTGGCCCGATCGTCCCAGCGGCCCTGCCGTCCCGGGCCTGGTGTGACACGGGCTTAACCGGACGAACCTTCGGCTGACACCAAACGGTCGACAATCGACGAAGTGCACTCCTTCGCAGACCTCCGGGACGCCCCCATCCCATTCCGTGTGCGGGGGCTACGGAGCGCCCTGCGAAGCGGCACGCTGACCGTCCACGACGTGGTCGAGGAGGTCCTGCGCCGGACCGCGGCGCGGGGCGACGACGCGGTATGGATCTCGCGCGTCCCGGCTGCGGCGTTGCGCGAGCGGGCGGCCGACCTGGAGGCGCTGCGCCGGGCGGGCACATCGCTGCCGCCACTCTTCGGAGTGCCGTTCGCGGTGAAGGACAACATCGACCTCGCCGGCAGCCCCACCACGGCGGCCTGCCCGGCCTACGCCTACCAACCGGACGCCGACGCCACCGCTGTGCGCCGCCTGCTCGACGCGGGCGCGATCGCCGTCGGGAAGACGAACCTTGACCAGTTCGCCACCGGGCTGGTCGGCACCCGCTCCCCGTACGGAGCGCCGGAAAGTGTGTTCGGCGCCGATCTGGTCTCCGGCGGGTCCAGCTCCGGGAGCGCCGTGGCCGTTGCCGCCGGACTCGTGGCGTTCGCGCTGGGCACCGACACGGCCGGGTCGGGCCGCGTCCCCGCGGCGATGAACGGCATCGTCGGGCTCAAGCCGACCCGGGGGCTCGTGAGCACGGCGGGAGTGGTCCCGGCGTGCCGGTCGCTCGACTGCGTCAGCGTCTTCACGAGCGACCTCGACGACGCCGCCGACGTGCTGGACGTGCTGGCCGGCCCCGACCCCGCCGACCCGTGGTCGCGCAGGCCCCGACCCGAAACGGCGCCCCGCGGCCCGGTCCGGCTCGCCCTGGCCGCGGACGGGACCCTCGACTTCAGCGGGGACAGCGCTGTCGCAGCGCGCTTCGCCGAGGTGGCCGAACGAGCCGCCGGGAAGGCCGCGGCCGTCGTGCGAACGCCGGTCGCGCCGCTGCTCGAGGCGGGCGACCTGCTCTACGAGGGGCCGTGGGTGGCCGAGCGACTCGCCGGGCTCGCGGACTTCCTCGCCGCCCATCCCGCCGACGTCCTGCCCGTGACGCGCGCGGTGATCGAGCGCGGCCGGGAGTTCGACGCGGTGGCGGCGTTCCGGGCCCGGCACCGGTTGCAGGAGCTGCGCGCCGGCATAGCCCCGCTGTGGGAGAGCGCGGACGTCCTGCTGCTCCCGACCGTGCCCACCACGTTCACCCGCGCCGAGATCGCGGAGGAGCCGGTCGCCCGCAACCTCGTCCTCGGCCGGTACACGCAGTTCGCGAACCTCCTCGACCTCACCGCCGTCGCCGTGCCCGCCGGCGCCACCCCGGACGGACGACCGGTCGGCGTCACCCTGCTCGGCCCCGCCTTCTCCGAAGCCCGCCTCATCTCCTCAGCACACGAACTGATCAGCAGGGAGGCCGCATGACCACCGACGTCGATTCCGCCCCGGTGCGCACGACCGCGCGCATCGGCCCGGTTGCCGCGACCCCGTACGCCTGGCCGTACGACGGGTCCGTCGACCCCGCCAGGACTGCGCTCTTCCTCATCGACTGGCAGGTCGACTTCTGCGGGCCCGGCGGCTACGTCGACCGCATGGGTTACGACATCGGCCTCACCCGCGCCGGGCTCCCGGCGGCCGCGGCGATGCTGGCCCACGCGCGGGCCACCGGGATGCTCGTCGTCCACACCAGGGAGGGGCATGCGCCCGATCTGTCGGACCTGCCCGCCAACAAGCGCTGGCGGTCGGCACAGATCGGGGCGGAGATCGGTTCGCCCGGTCCGGCCGGGCGCATCCTCGTCCGGGGCGAACCGGGCTGGGAGATCGTGCCGGAGGTCGCGCCGATTCCCGGCGAGGTGATCGTCGACAAGCCGGGCAAGGGCGCCTTCTACGCCACGAACCTCGACCTGGTGCTCCACACCCGCGGGATCACCCACATCATCCTGACCGGCATCACCACGGACGTCTGCGTGCACACCACGATGCGAGACGCGAACGACCGCGGTTACGAGTGCCTGATCCTGTCGGACTGCACCGGCGCCACCGACCCCGGCAACCACGAAGCCGCGCTGCACATGGTGACCATGCAGGGCGGGGTGTTCGGCGCCGTCGCGACGTCGACCGCCGTGTTCGAGGGGACGAGCCGGTGATCACGATCCCTGCCGACCCGTACCCGTTCGCCTTCGACCCGGCGTCGACGGCGCTGGTCCTCATCGACATGCAACGCGACTTCGTCGAGCCCGGCGGGTTCGGCGAGACGCTGGGCAACGACGTCTCGCTCCTGCAGTCGGTCGTGCCGCCGCTCAAGAACGTGCTCGACACCGCGCGCGCTGTCGGCATGACGGTGATCCACACGCGCGAAGGGCACGTCCCCGACCTCTCCGACTGCCCGCCCGCCAAGCTGAACCGCGGCGAACCCAGCCTGCGGATCGGGGACCCCGGGCCGAAGGGCCGCATCCTCGTCCGCGGCGAGTTCGGCCACGACATCGTCGACGAACTGGCGCCGCTGCCCGGAGAGCTGGTGATCGACAAGCCGGGCAAGGGCTCGTTCCACGCCACGAACTTGCAGGCCGAGCTGACCGAGCGCGGGATCAGCCGGCTCGTCGTCACCGGCGTCACGACCGAGGTGTGCGTGCACACCACCGTCCGGGAGGCCAACGACCGCGGCTACGAGTGCCTCGTGCTGTCGGACTGCACCGGCTCCTACTTCCCCGAGTTCCAGCGGGTCGGCCTGGCCATGATCGCCGCGCAGGGCGCGATCTTCGGCTGGGTGGCGCCGTCGGATGCCCTGATCACCGCACTGGTCCCCCAGGAGGTCGCGTCATGACACCGACCACGTTCAAGCTGCCCTGGTGGGTGGCCGGCGACACGAACGCGTTCTTCGGCCTCGGCTTCAATACGCTGGTCAACGTGCTGGTCCTGTCGGGCCTGTGCCTCGGCGTGGTCAACATCCCCGGTGGCGACGTCTTCGGGGTGATCCTGCCCGCGCTCGGCGTCCAACTGCTGATCGGCAACGTCTACTACACCTATCTGGCCAGGCGGCTCGCCCGCCGCGAGAACCGCACCGACGTCTGCGCCATGCCCTACGGCCCGTCCGTGCCGCACATGTTCATCGTCGTCTTCGTGATCATGCTGCCGATCTACCTGCAGACGAACGACCCCATCGCGGCGTGGACGGCCGGCCTCGCGTGGTCGTTCGTCATCGGCGTGATCGTGCTGATCGGCGCGTTCGTCGGGCCCTACATCCGCCGGTACACCCCGCAGGCGGCGATGCTCGGCACCCTCGCCGGCATCTCGATCGCCTTCATCTCGATGCGGCCTGCGGCGCAGATGTGGGAGGCGCTGTGGATCGCGCTGCCCGTCATGGTGATCATCCTCATCGGGTTCTTCACCGACCTGAAGCTGCCCGGCGGCATCCCGGTCGGGCTCGCGGCGCTGCTCCTGGGGTCCGCGATCGGCTGGATCGGCGGGTACATGTCCGCCCCCGACGTCGTCACTGCGGCGCAGGACGTCGCGCTGTCGCTGCCGACCCTCGACATCGGGCGGCTCGTGGACGGCCTGTCGAACGTGGCCCCGCTCCTCGCCACGGCCATCCCGCTCGGCACTACAACTTCACCGAGGGCATGACCAACGTGGAGAGCGCCGCGGTGGCGGGCGACGAGTACAACCTGCGAGCGATCCTGATCGCCGACGGCACGGGTGCGGTGGTCGGCTCGGCGCTGGGCTGTCCCTTCCCGCCCGCGGTCTACATCGGGCACCCGGGCTGGAAGGCGGCGGGCGGGCGAACCACGTACTCGCTCGCATCCGGCGTCGTGATCGCGCTGCTGTGCTTCCTCGGGATGTTCTCGCTGCTCGGGGCGCTGTTGCCGCTGCCCGCGATCGTGCCGATCCTGCTCTACATCGGGCTCCTGATCGGCGCCCAGGCCTTCCAGGAGGTGCCGAAGGTCCAGGCCGTCGCGGTGGTGATCGCGCTCATCCCGAACATCGCGGCGTGGGCCACGGGCCTCATGGACAACGCGCTCGCCGCGGCCGGAACCACGGCGACCGCCCTCGGCGAGGAGGCGCTGGCCGGCGCGGGGCTCGTCTACCACGGCATGAAGCTGCTGGGCGGGGGCGCGATCCTCGCCGGGCTCGTGCTCGGCGCGATCGTCGCGTTCCTGATCGAGAAGCGGTTCTTCGCGGCGGCGGCCTACTCCCTCGCCGGTGCCGTGCTCGCATTCGTCGGGCTCATCCACGCCGAACATGTGGGCTGGAACGTGGGCGCTCAAGTCGCACTCGGCTACGCCTTCGCGGCCGTGCTGCTCGTGCTGTTCGGGCTCGCCACCAGGCAACGCACGACCACCAGCGAGCCGGCGGCGGAGGTGGTGCCGGCCGAGCGGGTGCGCGAGCCCAGCGTCGACGGCGCGACGGCGTGAGGGTCGAACACGTCACCGACCCTGTCCGGCTCGACCGGCCGGACGTCGTCGCGGAGGTCCGCGCGGCGTTCGACCGGTACGAGCGCGCCCTCGTCGACGGCGACGTCGCCGTTCTCACCGAGCTGTTCTGGGACGACCCGCGCTGCGTGCGGTTCGGCGTCGCGGACCGGCAGCGGGGCGGGGCGGAGATCGCGGCGTGGCGCCGCGCGCACCCGTCGGTGCCGCGGGGCCGGGTGCTCCGGGACACCAACGTGCTGGCGATCGGCGACCGGACGGCCGTGGTGACGACGCTGTTCGGCTATCCCGGCGGCGCGCTGGAGGGCCGCCAGAGCCAGACATGGGTGCGGCTGCCCGAGGGTTGGCGCATCGTGGCTGCCCACGTGTCCGAGGTGAGCCGCTGACCCGTCAGGCGGGCGTCACCTCGTAGGTGTGCCCGGCTGCCCGCAACCGCTCCACGAGCACGCTGCCCAGCGCCGTCGCGGGCGTCAAGGAGCCGGTCCGGGCGGGCAGCCGGTCGCCGTCCAGGGCGAGCGCCAGCCCGCTCTCCCCCAGCATGACGGCGGTGGCCGCGTAGCCGGGATCGCCCGGACCCGCGGCGGTGGCCCGATAGCGCCTGCCGCTCTCGGTGGTGGCGTCGACGACCATGCGGAACCAGCCCTTCCGCCGGGTCGCCTCGGACGGGCCGGCGCCGGGCGCCGGGAGCAGGCGGTCGAGCAGCATGCGTGTGGGCGGGATGGTCATCCCGGCGAGCAGCCCGCCCAGTCCGGCCGTGACGGCGGCGGCGGTGACCGCGCCCGCCGGGCCCTTCCCGCAACCCATGACCTCGCCGTAGCGCAGCGAGCGCCCGTACGCCCAGTCGAGCAAGGCGTTGCTCCGCCGCACGATCCGTGTGTTGTGGGAGGCCATCACGAACGGGGCCGTCCACATCCCGCCGGGCGTTCGGCCGGGTCGGGCGGCGTCCGGCGGTTGCGGTGGCGCGGGCTCGGCGGCCCGGTCGGGGCTGAGCGCGAACGGATCCCCAGCGACCCGGCGCAGGGCCCGGTTGTGCCGCATCGCATCGACCTGGCTGCGCATCGAGTCGATCGTGCCGCCGCTGATCCCTCCGCGCATGGTCGCGACGAGGCTGACGTCTCGCAGGTCGCCTGCCCCGTCGGCGGCCGCGCGCTCGTGCAGCAGGAGGGTCGCGAGGTCCGACGGGATGGAGTCGTAGCCGCAGGAGTGCACGATCCGCGCCCCGGTCTCGCGAGCCGGCGCGTCACAGCGGTCGATCGCCTCGCGAGCGAACAGGACCTCCCCCGTGAGGTCGGCGTAGTGGGTGCCCGCCGCGGCGCAGGCCTCGACGACGGGCAGCCCGTAGCGCGCGTAGGGGCCCACCGTCGTCACGAGCGCGCTGGTGGAGCCGGCGAGCGCGGCGAGCGAGCCGGGGTCCTCCGAGTCCGCGTCGACCAGCGTCCACTCCCGCGCCGCCACCGGAAGGGCTGCGCGGACGCCCTCGAGCCTGTCCTTGGAGCGGCCGGCGAGCGCGACCCGGGTGTCTGCCGGAGCATGTTCGGCCAGGTACTCGGCGACGAGCCGCCCGACGAACCCGGTGGCGCCGTAGAGGACGAGGTCGTGTTCCCGGGCTGTGTCCGCCATGCGCCGATCCTGACGCACACCCGACTCGTGCGCACCCACACCCGACGGCGCGCCAGTCAAACGGTGCGCCTGCCAAGACGGAGGAGAACCGCCGCGCAGACGCAGCGGAGCCGCGACCCCGTACGACACCAGTCCAGCGCTCGGCGCAGTACCTGGTGTGGCGTGGACCCTAACGCGTGGTCGGCGTGGGCAGAGGTGGCGTCGCTAGAGGTGGCGTCGGCTGGGGTGCGAGCGGTGACGGTGCGAGCGGTGACGCTGCGTAGATCTGATCCATCACCTTCAGCAGGACGGAGTTGGCTGCGTCCCTACTGTCGACCGGCGACACGGTCAGATTGGCCCACACCACGAGCGTCGTTTGATTGGCGGGATCCACGGAGGCCTCCGTGTTGTAGCCGGGCGTCTCGCCCCCATGGAGGTAGACGGTGTTGGGTCCCCAGCTAATTCTCGTGATGCCGTACCCGTACTCCCTGTTGGGGTTGCCGGGGTCCTCCGGTTGCACGCTGTCGAGCCATACGCGCTGGTACTCGGCGTTGAGCACGCGGCCGCCGACCAGTGCCTGCATCCAGGTGGCGAGATCGTCGGAGGTGGAGATCACGGCCCCGGCCGCGGCGGCGAAGGAGTGGTTGATGCCGGTGTAGTCGTTGGGCTGGAGCGTGCCCGCCTGCGCACTGGCGATCTCCTCTGCAGTGTATGGCGGAGTGCCGGTCAACACGACGGAGGAACTGCCATACAGGTAACCGTGCGAGTACGGCTCGGGGATGCTGTTGGACGTGCTGGCGGGAAGCATCGTGTTCTTCAGGCCGAGCGGCTCGAACAACCGGTCGTGCATCGCCGCGGCCAGCGGCTTGTCATCCACCTTTTCGGCGATCTGGCCGAGCAGCACGTAGTTGGTGTTGCTGTACTCGAAGATGGTGTCGGGCGGGGCGTTGGGCGGGTGCGCGAACGCCATGTCCAGCAGTTCCTGAGGGGTCCACACCTTGGTCGGGTCATGGTCGAGGAACCCCGCCAGCTCGGGGTCATCGGTGTAGTTGTAGAGGCCGCTGCGCATCTTCAACAGTTCTGCGAGGGTGATGTCGTCGCCGTTGGGCACGCCGGGGACGTACTTCGACACCGGGTCGCTGAGATGCAGCTTGCCTTCCTGTGCCAACTGCAGGATCACCGCGGATGTCATGGTCTTGGTGACCGAGGCGATCCGGAAGTGGGTGTCGGTGGCGGGCCGGTTCTGAGTGCCCAGATCGGTGGTGCCGGAGGCGGCCGTGAAATCACCCTGAGGTGTGCGCAGGAGAACCACCGCGCCCGGGATGAGGAGGTCCTGGACCGTCTTGTCCACCACGGCCTGCAGCGCGGCCGGTTCGATCGGCTTGAGCCCCGAGCCGGCCGGCACAGCGTCCGTTGCCGGCGTCGTGCCGCCCGCACACGCTGCAACGAGGAGCCCTGCGCAAACCAGAATGCTCGCGATCTGGCGGTGCCCGCGTCGCTGACATCGCGACTGTCCGCTGAGGACACCCATGATGTTCCTCCTGTCACCTGCGGGCGTGCTGATCTCGCCGGTCTACCGGCGCCTCCGGATCCTTGGGTCGGAGCGGGCAGTTCAGCGCCGCTCTCGACGATGTTGCAAACGTGACACTTGCCCGACTCGCGCGCACCCACACCCCGACTCGCGCGCACTTCTGCAGCGACTCGCGCGCACTCAGACCGCGACTCGCGGCCCCACCAGGCCTGGAAACGAGGAACGGCTCATGCTCTCCATGAGCATGAGCCGTTCCACCTCGTGGAGGTGCCGGGAATCGAACCCGGGTCCTCCGTCGCTTCACAAGGGCTTCTCCGTGCGCAGTCCGCTCTGCCTCTACTCGGACCCACCGATCACGCGAACAAGCCGGTGTGACGGTCCCAGTCGCTGTTTGATGTTCCTGCCCGCCCCGCGACCGGGCGAGCAGGTGAGTCCCCTAGCTGATGCCGGACCCCGGAGCGGGAACACCTCCGGGCCGACAGCCCATTACTGGATCAGGCAGCCAGAGCGAAGGTGCTCTGGTCGCCCACCTGGGCAGTGCGCTTATCAGCGGCACTTATTTTTTTGCAACGCATGGTTAACGAGATCATCGTTGCCTTCCTCGGCACGCTTCCCCTTGATCGACATCCGGAGTCGAAACCGTTCACCCCCTTCGGCGCCCGTGCCCGGGCGTCCGCACAGAGTAACGCCTGCGGGCCCCGGCTTCATCCCGGTTACACCCCCGCCGCCCAGGAACGAGGCCGGCGTCGAGCAAAATGTGATGCCAGTCACATCTGACGCCACCGCCCAACGGACCACCCCGTGCGCCGGTCGACCTCGCCACACATCACGAAAGGCGAGGTGCTCAGATGCAGCCCCATTCCTCCGCAGCCCTCCCGTCGGATCCGGGCGGCCGCTTGGCCGAGTTCCGGCCGGTCGGCCGGCTCGGTCAGGTCGCCAGTGCGGGAATCGTCGTGATGACGGTGCTCGTCCTGATCTCGGACCTCACTGCCACCTGGAGCGACTACGGGCGTCTGGTGGACCACGTCGCGGGCAAGCTGTCACTCGAAGCGTTCCGCGACGCGGAGTTCGAGCGGCTGATGGGCCAGTCGGCGACGAACGCCTTCGCCTTGTTCGGCGTGACCGTGGCTGGGGTCGTCTTCCTCGTCTGGCTCCGGCGCACTCGGCTCAATGCCGATCAGTTCTCCCCGGTGCGGCACCGGTACTCGCCGACGATGGCGGTCGGAGGCTGGTTCATCCCGGTCGTGAACTGGTGGCTCCCGGCGATCGTCATGAACGACCTCGCCCGCGCGAGCGACCCCGTGGACACCGGGCGCCGCCACGACACGCTTGTCGTCGCCTGGTGGGGGACCATGGTGCTCAGCTCGGTGGTTCGCACGATCGGCGTGATCGCCATCCCCAGACCAGTGGTCACCTACGCGCCGGGCGGCTCCGGGATCGTCGACGGCGCCGAGGAGGCGATGTCCGCCTACCTCTCCGTCGCGCTGGTCAACACCGCATCTGCGGTGCTGATCTTGGCGGGCGCCGCCTTCATCGTCCTGCTCGTCAAGCGCATCGGCGCCCAGCAGACGCAGTTGTTCGGGCCTGCCGCCTGACCGCGCGCCAGCCCCGCCCGATCGGGGGACGGGCGGGGCCGCCGCGCACACGACCGGCCCTCCGGTGGGATCTACTCACCGGAGGGCCGGCGCCATGTCTGTGGCCCCTCTGCGGGCTCCGTCCGCGGGCTCGGGTTCGTGCCGGTGCTCCGCCGCCTCGGCGCGCTGCTGCGAGACCACTCGGTCAGATGTGACATCTAACACCTGATCCGACCTCCCCGACTCGGCCAAGATCATTCCGGCAGAGATCGACTTCGGAGGAACCAGTGACGCAACCATCCGCACCTCTCGGTCCGCCCACCCCTTCGCGGGCCCGCCGATGGTTGGTCGTGCCGGCAGTGCTCGTCGTCCTGCTGGCCTGGGGCCTCACCGCCTGCTCCGGCCCGGCGTCCGCCCAGACGGGCGACTGCGTCGAGCGGTCCGGCGACGACTCGTACGTCGCCGTCGACTGCTCCGCCGCGCAGCTGCGCGTTCTCGAACGCCAGGAGGACGATGCAGGCGACTGCACGACGGTGGCCGGGGTGACCGAGGGCTACGTCGACTACACCGGCGGGTACCGGCTCTGCCTCGGCCCGCTCGACACGGACCCGGCCACGGCGGTCAACGTCTCCGAGGTCGGTGACTGCCTGGCAGGGGCGGACGCGGGGACCGGCGTCACGGGATCGGACGTCCACCAGGTGGACTGCTCGGATCCGAGCGCGGGGGCGCAGGTGCTCAGCCGCAGCGAGGACGTCCTGCCGATCGGGTTCGAGTGCGACGACGTGGCGGGCAGCACAGCCAGCTACAGCTGGTCGCTCGACGAGACCAGCACCGGTGACGCACCGATCGCGCCCCTGAACATCACCGACATTCTGTTCTGCCTCGGTCCGCCCGGCGTGGACCCCCAGGCCTCGCCTGACACCGCGCAGGTCGGCGACTGTCTGCGGGAAACCGGCGACGAGATCGGCTACGCGAAGCTGGACTGCTCGGCACCGGGGGCCACCTACCGGGTTGTGGAGCGGGTCGACACCGGTTTCGTTCCCATGGAGATCGCCTGCGCCTCGGCGCCGGACGCCGTGTCGGGGATACAGAGCCAGGGCGGGCTGAGCGGCTACGTGCTCTGCCTCGCCCCGATCTGACCACGCACGGACCTCGTTGACGGCAGGGGTCAACGCCCGTCGCGGTCGAGCCCGAGGAGCCGGGCGGGTGTGTCGTGCAGGACCGAGCGCAGGAACGCTGGGCCGAGCCGGTCGTCTGCCGCGGCCCAGCCCGCGACCGCCGCCACCTGCTCCGCGTAGGGGTACGGGATGTTCGGGAAGTCCGAACCGAACACCACCCGATCGGCCACGTCCGCCAGCCGCGCGGGCCAGTCGGCCGGCAGCGGCGCCATCCGCGTACTGAACGCGGTGCCGACCATCGTGGTGTCGACGTAGACGCGCTCGTGGCGGTGGACGAGGTCGAGCGCGTCGAGGAAGTCCGGCATCCCGGCGTGGGCGAGCACCACCGGCAGCCGGGGGTGCTCGGCCAGCACCTCCCCGAACCGGTCGAGCCCGGTGAACTCGCCCGGCGCCGGGCCGTGGCCGCAGTGCACGACGGCCGGGACGCCCGCCTCCGCGAGCAGCCCCCACGCCGGGCGCAGCAACGGGTCCCGCGGGTCGAACGCGCCGACCTGCACATGCACCTTCACCACGCGCGCCCCGGCAGCGACGGCTGCGCCCAGATAGTCGGCGACGTCCGACTCCGGATAGAGCGTGGCCGTCGGCACGGCATCGGGCACGGTGGCGGCGAACTCCGTGACCCACTCGGTGAGCCAGCGGCCCATCCCGGGCTTGTGCGGGTAGACCAGCGGCGCGAACGCCCGCACGCCGAGCTTCTCCAGCGTGGCGAGCCGCTCCGGCTCGGGCGTGCGGTACTGGACGGGCCAGTCGGTGCCGTAGTGCGTGGCGGCCTGGTCGAAGTACGCCCAGACCTTCCGCATCACAGGCTCGGGCAGGAAGTGCACGTGGGCGTCCACGATCCCGGGCACACCCAGCTCGGCGAGGAACCGCGGGACGTCGTCGTCACCCACCGGCGGGGCAGGAACTGCGCTCTGTTGATGACTCGCTCGCTGACGCCCGCTCACCGCATCTCGCGGGCCCGGCCCTTGGCCGCCCGCCCGTACGCCCGCTGGATCTCGCGATCGGCGTCGCGCTTCGCGAGGTCGGTGCGCTTGTCGTACGCCTTCTTGCCGCGCGCCAGCGCGAGCTCGCACTTGACCTTGCCGTCGTTGAAGTACAGCGACAGCGGCACCAGCGTGAGGCCGCCCTCGCGGATCTTGCCGATCAGCCGTTCGATCTCGCCGCGGTGCAGCAGCAGCTTCCGGGTGCGCCGGGGCTCGTGGTTGGTCCAGCTGCCCTGGGAGTACTCGGGGATGTGAAGGCTGCGCAGCCACACCTCGCCGTCGTCGACGGTGGCGAACGCGTCGACGAGCGACGCGCGGCCCATCCGCAGGCTCTTCACCTCGGTGCCCATGAGAGCGACGCCGGCCTCGTACGTGTCGATGATCGAGTAATCGTGCCGCGCCTTCCGGTTCTGCGCGATCACCGAGCGGCCTTTCTCCTTCACCGGTCCAGCCTACGCGGAGGGGCCCTGCGGGGCCGCGCAGTTACAGCCGCACGTACAGCCGCAGCGTGACGTACCCGGTGACAGCGGCGATGCCGCCGCCGATCATCACGAGGATCGGCGAGACCCAGATGATGTCGGCCACCTCGACCGGCGGCACGACCCCGTTGGAGACGATCCCGGAGAGCAGCTGGTCGATGAACAGGAACTTGCCCGCGAACAGCCCGCCCGTCGCGATCAGGGCACCGATCACGCCCGTCACCACCGCCTCGATGAGGAACGGCAGTTGCGTGTACCAGCGCGTGGCGCCAACAAGGCGCATCACACCGACTTCGGTGCGCCGGGTGAACGCCGAGACCTGCACGGTGTTGGAGATGAGCAGGAGGGCTGCGATCGCCTGCACCAGCGCGAGCGCGAACGTCACGTTGCGCACGCCGCCGAGGAAGTCGAACAGCTGCGAGACCACCGCGCGCTGGTCGATCACGTTGCGCACGCCGACCTGGTCGGCCATCGCGGCACGCACGGCGTCGGCGCCCGTCGCCTGGTCGGCGAGACGCACCCGCAGCGTCGCCGGCAGGGACTGCGGCCGCACGACGTCGGCAAGGGACTGGCCGGCGAACAGCTGCTGGAACCGCTCGTACGCCTGCTGCTGGCTCTCGTACCGCACGGCTTCCACGAGCGGCGAGTTCTCCAGCATTGTGCGCAGGTTGGTGCAGATCGGCTGGCTGCAGTCGGGGTCGGCGGCCGACACGTCGGCCGTGAGCGCGACCTGTACCTCGACGCGGTCGCTGTAGAGCTGCTCGGTGCGGTCGATGGTGCGTACGGCGAGCAGGCCGGTGCCGACCAGGCCGAGCGAGATCGCGGTGGTCAGCACCATCGCGATCGTCATCGTGACGTTGCGCCGTAGGCCGGTGAGGACCTCGCGGAGGACGAAGTCGGTGCGCATGACCCGCTACCGCCCCACGCCGTAGACGCCGCGCACCTCGTCGCGGACGACCTGGCCCAGGTCGAGCTCGACCACCCGGCGGCGCATCGAGTCGACGATCGAGTGGTCGTGGGTGGCCATCAGGACCGTGGTGCCCGTGCGGTTGATCCGCTCCAGCAGCAGCATGATGTCCTGGCTGGTGTCGGGGTCGAGGTTGCCCGTCGGCTCGTCAGCCAGCAGCACCAGCGGCCGGTTCACGAACGCGCGCGCGATCGCGACGCGCTGCTGCTCGCCGCCGGAGAGCTCGTGCGGCATCCGGTCGGCCTTGCCGCGCAGCCCAACCAGCTCGAGCACCTCCGGCACGACCTTCTTCACCGTTGTCTGGGACTTGCCGATCACCTCGAGCGCGAACGCGACGTTGCCGCCGACGGTCTTGTTCGGCAGCAGCCGGAAGTCCTGGAACACGCACCCGATGCGCTGCCGCAGCCGCGGCACCCGCCTGCGCGGCAGCTTGGCCACGTTGAGGTCGGAGACGAAGATGTTGCCGCGCGTCGGGACGTCCTCCCGCAGCAGCAGCCGCAGAAACGTGGACTTGCCCGAGCCCGACGGTCCGATGAGGAAGACGAACTCGCCCTTCTCCACAGAGACCGAGACCTGGTCGAGGGCAGGGCGCGTCGAGGTCTTGTACGACTTGGTGACGCGTTCCAGGCGGATCACGGCCGGGACGGTACCGCCAACACAGGGGGGCACCCCCACCCGACCCGCCCGTCGAGCGACAGACGGCGGCCGTCGGCCGACCAGCGGCGGCCGGATGTATCAGAGGTCTCAGGAGGCGTCGTCGGTCTGGCTGCGCCGCCAGCGGATGCCGGCCTCGATGAAGCCGTCGATGTCGCCGTCCAGCACCGCCGAGGGGTTGCCCACCTCGTGGTCGGTGCGCAGGTCCTTCACCATCTGGTACGGGTGCAGCACGTAGGAGCGCATCTGGTTGCCCCACGACGAGCCGGTGTCCTTGAGGGCGTCCATCTTGGCCCGCTCCTCCTGCCGCCGCCGCTCCAGCAGCTTGGCCTGCAGCACCAGCATCGCCGTGGCCTTGTTCTGCAGCTGCGACCGCTCGTTCTGGCAGCTCACGACGATGCCGGTGGGTAGGTGCGTGAGGCGAACGGCCGAGTCGGTCGTGTTGACGCCCTGCCCGCCGGGACCCGAGGAGCGATACACGTCGACCCGCAGCTCCTTCTCGTCGATGTCGACATGGTCGGTCGACTCGACGACGGGCGCGACCTCCACGCCGGCGAACGAGGTCTGGCGGCGGCCCTGGTTGTCGAACGGCGAGATCCGCACCAGCCGGTGGGTGCCCTGCTCCACCGAGAGCGTGCCGTAGGCGAAGGGGGCGTGCACCTGGAACGTTGCCGACTTGATGCCGGCCTCCTCCGCGTACGAGGTGTCGTACACGTCGATGCCGTAGCCGTGGCGCTCCGCCCAGCGCAAGTACATCCGCATGAGCATCTCGGCGAAGTCGGCGGCGTCCACCCCGCCGGCCTCGGAGCGGATCGTCACCAGCGCCTCGCGCTCGTCGTACTCGCCGGAGAGCAGCGTGCGGACCTCTAGCGACTCGATGTCGTGGCGTAGCTTGACGCGCTCGGCGTCGGCGTCGGCGATGGCCGAGGCGTCGCTCTCGTCCTCGGCGAGCTCGTAGAGCACGGGGAGGTCCTCGAGCCTGCGCCGCAGGTCCTCCACCCGCCGCAGCTCCCCCTGCGCGTGCGCGAGACGGCTCGTGACCTTCTGCGCGGCTTCGGTGTCGTTCCAGAGATCGGGCTGGCCTGCCTGGTCCGACAGGTCGGCGATCTCGGCGCGCAGCCCGGGCACGTTGGTGACCGCCTCGATGCCCTCGAGGGTGCTCGAGAGGTCCTTGAGGTCGGCTGCGACGTCGGGGTTCACAACGTTCTAGGCTACGCGGATCTGTTAGGGCCGTGTCCCGTGGATCGTGGCCGATGGGCTTCGTGATCCAGATGGCTCCTGGCAAGGCGGAGGCAAGCCCACGTACCGGGCGTACCTGGGCCTGCCGACAACGCAGCCAGGTGCCATCTGGGCGCGAAGAACGCGGATGACGATCCGCGGGACACGGCCTAGCCGTACGGGATGGCGTCCAGGAGCTTCAGCATCGCGCGCATGTGCGCCACGGCGAAGTCGGCGACGGCCTTCCGGTACGGATCGGGCTCGCCGCGCGCGACCTTCCTGGCCGCGTCGAGCCGTGCGGCGTAGGCCTCCCGGCTGGTGTCCACCAGCTCGGTGCGCTGCTTCTCGGTGAGCGCCCCGGCGTGGAGCAGCCGCAGCACCAGCGGGCTGCGCAGCGAGTCGGCCCCGCCGCCCGACGTCAGCCAAGACTTGAACGCGCGCTTCCCCGCGGCGGTGATCGCGTACTGCTGCGACGCGCGCGGCCCCTGCGCCCCCAGCCTGACCAGCCCGGCCTCGGCGAGCGTCGGTAGCTCGCGGTAGACCTGGCTGCGCGTCACGGAGAAGAAGGAGCCGAACTGCTCCACGGCCGCGCTGACGAGCTGGCCGCCGGTCATCGGCCCGCCGTGCAGGAGCCCGAGCAGGGCGGCAGCGGTGGAATTGACTGCCCTTGCTCTGGGTCGTGTCGCTCCCGGGGGCGGCATCCCCAAACCTTGCCACCCGGCGGCCGGGGCCGCAGCCCGCGCGCACGGACACGCCGCGCGGCGCGCGGCGCCCGCTTCGGCCTGTAACGATCTGGATGCCCCGGTGCGAGCAATACCACCACAAGCGGGCACGAAACCGGACACGAATCGGCATCGGGACGTTACGACTAGTCGCCGACCGCCGGCACTTCACACCGAACTCACACCGCGGCCTTCAAGGTACCGCGCAGTAGCCCGGCGGGCCCACCGGTTTTCACGCCGAGCGGACACAGAACCGGTGTGCAACCCATCCGGTGTAGGCAAGGAGATTCATGGCCCGGTTCCTACTGCGCCGACTGATCAACTACGTCGCGCTCTGCCTCGTGGCCACCTTCCTGGCCTTCACCCTCGCCGCGCTCACGTTCAACCCGGTCGGCAAGCTGATGGAGCGCAACCCCCCGCCGCCGCAGTCTGTGATCGACGCGAAGCGCGCTGAGCTGCACCTCGACGAGCCCATCCCCACGCGGTTCGTGTTGTGGCTCGGGGGCGCCGTTGTCGGCGACTTCGGCAAGACGACGCAGAACCAGTCGGTGAGCGACGAACTCCCCCGCCGGATCGGCGTGAGCCTGCGGCTCTTCCTGCTCGGGACTACCGTCGGCATCGCGCTCGGGGTCGTGCTCGGTGTGGCCGGGGCGATCCGGCAGTACAAGTTCAGCGACTACTTCGCCACGCTCTTCTCCTTCGTCATTCTCTCCACACCGGTGTTCCTACTCGGGCTGCTTCTCAAGTACGGCGCGCTCCAGCTCAACACGGCTGCGGGAGCCCAGCTCCTCGTGTTCACCGGGGAGACCTCACCCGGGTTCCAGGGAAGCTTCGGCGCCGCCCTGCTCGACCGGGTCCAGCACCTCATCCTGCCGACGCTGACCATCGCGCTGGGCCAGATCGCGTACTACAGCCGCTACCAGCGCAGCGCGATGCTCGACGTGCTGGGCAGTGACTTCCTCCGCACGGCGCAGGCCAAGGGCCTCACGCGGCGCAGAGCGCTCTTCAAGCATGGACTGCGTACGGCGCTCGTCCCGATGGCCACCTTGTTCGCATTCGGCTTCGGCCTGCTGATCACCGGCGGCACGTTCACCGAGCGGATCTTCGGCTGGTACGGCATGGGCGACTGGCTGGTCTACGGCATCGAGCAGGACGACACGAACATCACGGCGACCGTCACGCTGTTCGTCGCCGTGCTGGTGCTGATCTCGGGCTGGCTGTCCGACGTGTTCTACGCCCTTCTGGACCCACGGGTCCGGCTGCGCTGACGCCGACAGGAGAAGATCCCGATGACCACCACAGATGTCGGCGCCGGAACGCATGTCCCCTCGGGCGGCGGAGCGCCGGTCGAGGTCCCGCTGGGCACGCCCACGAACGAGACCGAGGGCATCACGCGCGGACGGCTGGTGCTGCGCCGGTTCCTCCGCAATCGGCTCGCGCTGGTCGGCCTCCTCACCCTCGTACTGCTCTATGCCTTGTCGCTGCTCAGCCCGCTCTTCGCGCCGTGGGCGTACAACGAGTACGACTACACCGCGTTCCTGCAGCCGCCCTCGCCCAGCCACTGGTTCGGCACGTCCCAGATCGGCGAGGACGTGTTCGCGCAGACCATGCGCGGGCTGCAGAAGTCACTGACGATCGGCCTGCTCACGGGCCTGATCTCGATCATCATCGCGTCGCTGGTGGGAGCCTCGGCCGGGTACTTCGGCGGCTGGGTCGACCGCGGGCTGATGTGGGTGGTCGACCTGCTCCTCGTGCTGCCCTCGTTCCTCATCATCGCGGTGATCTCCCCCGCGCTGCGCGGCAGCAGCTGGATCCTGTTCGTGCTGCTGCTGGGCGTGTTCGCCTGGATGATCACAGCGCGGATCCTGCGCGGGATGACGATGACGCTGCGCGAGCGCGAGTTCGTGAAGGCCGCGAAGTTCATGGGCGCCCCGTCGTCGCTGATCATCCGGCGGCACATCCTGCCGAACATGGCGTCGCTGATGATCATCGACGTCACGATCACGGTGGGCGCGACCATCCTCCTCGAGACCGGGCTGTCCTACTTCGGCTTCGGCGTGCAGCCGCCCGACGTCTCGCTGGGCACCCTCATCCGCGACGGGAGCAACGCGGCGGTCACCACGCCCTGGCTGTTCCTGTTCGCCGGCGGCCTGCTGGTCATTTCGGTGCTGGCCGTCAACTTCGTCGGCGACGGCCTGCGTGACGCGCTCGACCCGAACTCCCGCGGAGGCCGCCGCCGCTCGAAGTCGGGACGGAAGACGAAGAAGGTCCCCACCTCATGACGATGATCGACACCGACGTGCTGGCCGACCCCGGTCTCCCACCCGGTCCCGGCGACGCCCTGCTGGAGGTCTCCGATCTCGAGGTGTCCTTCCCGAGCGAGGACGGCCGCGTGAGCGCGGTGCGGGGGATCAGCTATCAGGTGGCTCCGGGCGAGGTGCTGGGCATCGTCGGCGAGTCCGGCTCGGGCAAGTCGGTGTCGTCACTGGCCGTGATGGGGCTGCTGCCGCCGTCGGCGAAGATCAGCGGCTCGATCCGGCTGCGCGGCCAGGAGCTGCTCGGCCTCTCCGACACGGAGCTGTCCCGGATCCGCGGCCGGAAGATCGCCATGGTGTTCCAGGACCCGCTGTCCGCCCTGACTCCCGTGTACACCGTGGGCGACCAGATCGCCGAGGCACTTCTGGTGCACGGTGGACGCTCGATCACCGCCAAGGCTGCGGCCAAGCGCGCGGTCGAGCTGCTCGACCTCGTCGGGATCCCGAACGCGGTGGACCGGGTGAAGGCGTTCCCGCACGAGTTCTCCGGCGGGATGCGCCAACGGGCCGTGATCGCGATGGCGATCGCCAACGATCCCGACCTCATCATCGCCGACGAGCCCACCACCGCTCTGGACGTCACGGTGCAGGCCCAGGTACTGGAGGTGCTCAAGACCGCTCAGGAGGTGACGGGCGCGGGGATCGTGCTGATCACGCACGACCTGGGCGTCGTCGCAGGCACGGCCGACCGAGTGGTGGTCATGTACGCGGGGAAGGCGGTCGAGACCGGCACCGTCGACGAGATCTTCGCGGCGCCCCGCATGCCGTACACGCTCGGGTTGCTGGGCTCCATCCCCCGTCTGGACATCGGCCGCGGGCAGCCGCTGGTGCCCATCGAGGGCCAACCGCCGTCACTCGTGGCGCTTCCGCCGGGCTGCCCGTTCGGGCCCCGCTGCCCCCTGCACGTGGACGCATGCGACCAGGCCGAGCCGGAGCTGCTCGTCGCCCCCGGCCCGACCGGGGACCACCGCGCCGCCTGCATCCGGACGGCCGTGCTCGCCGATGCCGAGGCCCAGGGCGGCGTGCTCGCCGCCGAGGTGTTCGACGCCCACGTCGTCGAGAGCCCGGTGGTCGACGCCGTGCCACGCACCGACCGCGAGGTGGTGCTGGGCGTGAACGAGCTGGTCAAGCATTACCCGGTCCGTGCGGGCGGGATCTTCCGCCGCACCGTCGGCACCGTGCGCGCCGTCGACGGCGTGACGTTCGACGTCCGCGCCGGTGAGACCCTCGGCCTCGTCGGGGAGTCCGGTTGCGGAAAGTCCACGACGATCCTGGAGATCCTGGGGCTGGAGCCGCCGATGGGCGGCACGGTGCAGGTGCTCGGCTCCGACACCGCTGCTCTGTCCAAGGCCGACCGGAAGCGGATCCGCCGTGACATGCAGATCGTGTTCCAAGACCCGATGGCGTCGCTGGACCCACGCCTGCCCGTCCGCGACCTGATCGCCGAACCGCTCGAGGTGCAGGGCTTCTCGAAGCAGCACATCGCCGAGCGCGTGCCGGAGCTGATGCGGCTGGTCGGGCTGCGGTCCGAGCAGATCAACCGCTACCCCGGCGAGTTCT
Organism: Pseudonocardia aurantiaca; assembly: GCF_039526725.1. Lineage (NCBI taxonomy): Bacteria > Bacillati > Actinomycetota > Actinomycetes > Pseudonocardiales > Pseudonocardiaceae > Pseudonocardia > Pseudonocardia aurantiaca. The sequence goes on along the minus strand of NZ_BAAAJG010000026.1, from coordinate 290,776 downwards.
CCGGCGGCCAGCGCCAGCGCATCTGCATCGCCCGCGCGCTCGCGCTGGAGCCGAAGGTGCTCGTGCTCGACGAGCCCGTATCGGCGCTCGACGTCTCGATCCAGGCCGGGGTGCTCAACCTGCTCGACGAGCTGAAGGCGCGGCTGGGGCTGGCCTACCTGTTCGTGGCGCACGACCTGTCGGTGGTGCGCCACATCGCCGACCGCGTGGCCGTCATGTACCTGGGCAAGATCGTGGAGATCGGCGCGGTGGACGAGATGTTCGCCGCCCCGCAGCACCCGTACACGCAGGCGCTGCTCTCGGCGATCCCCGTGCCCGACCCCGAGGTCGAGCGGCGCCGCGAGCGGATCCTGCTCCAGGGGGACATGCCCAGTCCCGCGAACCCCCCGTCGGGCTGCCGGTTCCGCACCCGCTGCCCGCTGTTCCTCACGCTCGACGCGGATCGCCAGGCACGGTGCATCGGTGAGGAGCCGCCGAGGGCCGCTGCCCAGCCCGCCCAGCGGGGCATGTCCGTAGTCGACCACGAGGCGGCCTGCCACTGGGCTCGGATCAAGACCGTCGTCTAGCTGCATCCGCCCCCGAACGTCCGTCATCCCCGAGTGACGGCACCCCCAATTCGTCAGCAACTCCGCTACCGCGGATGGACCAGGAGGAACGATGAGACCGTCACGACGAGGAGCGGGGCTGCTCGCGCTCGCCGCGACCGCCGCGCTCGTGCTGAGCGCCTGTGGCGGTGGGGGAGGTGGCAGCGGATCCGTCGGCGACGTCGCCGGCGGTGCGCCTCCGCAGGCCGGGAACGACATCAACCCGGTCGCCTACGACCAGGTGCGCGACGGCGGCGACTTCCTCTGGCCGATCAACAGCCTGCCCCCGCAGTACAACCGCAATCAGCTCGACGGCACGGAAGCCGACACCGCGGACGTCATGAGCTCGATGGTCCCGCTGATCATGAAGGGTGATCCGCAAAGCGTCTACCAGCCCGACCCGAACTACCTCGAGTCGGCGGAGCTCACCAGCACCGACCCGCAGGTGGTGACCTACAAGCTCAACCCGAACGCGAAGTGGAACAGCGGGCGCCCGATCGACTGGACGGACTTCGAGGCCCAGTGGAAGGCGCTCAACGGGTCCAACCCGGCGTTCCTCGTCGCCGGCACGACCGGCTACGACGTCATCTCCTCCGTGACGCAGGGGGCGACGCCTCAGGAGGTGGTCGTCACCTACAGCTCGAAGTTCGCGGACTGGAAGGGCAACTTCCTCCCGCTCTACCCCCGGGAGACGAACTCCGATCCCAAGGTCTTCAACGAGGGCTGGATCAACCAGCCGATCAACGACCAGACCGCAGGGCCTTTCAAGTTCGAGAGCGTCGACGCCACCGCCAAGCGCCTCACCGTCGTGCGCAACGAGAAATGGTGGGGTGAGCCGGCCAAGCTCGACCGCATCGTCTACGTCGCGCTGGACCAGGCCGCGCAGGCGGACGCATACGCCAACGGCTCCCTGAGCTTCCTCGAGATTGGCCCGAGCGTCGCGACCTTCCAGCGCGCCCAGCAGGTGCCCGACACCGTCATCCGTACGGCGAACGGCCCCAACTACCGGCACATCACGTTCAACGGCGCCCCCGGGTCGATCCTCGAGGACCCGAAGATGCGGTTGGCGATCATGAAGGGCATCGACCGCAACGTCCTGACGCAGTCGCAGATCGGCCCGATCGTGCCCACCGCGAAGCCGCTCGGTAACCACCTCTACGTCGAGGGCCAGGAAGGCTATGAGGACCACTCCGGCGTGGTCGCCTACGACCCGGAGAAGGCCAAGTCCGAGCTCGACGCCCTGGGCTGGACCCTGCAGGGCAACGTCCGGGCGAAGGGCGGCAAGCAGCTCGTGATCCGCGACGTCATCCCGACCGGCACGCCGGTGAGCGAGGCGGAGTCGCGGATCGTGCAGCAGCAGCTCGCCGCGATCGGCGTGCAGGTGAACATCGACGCGGTGCCGAGCGACAACTTCTTCGAGCAGTTCGTGAACGTGGGCAACTTCGACATCACCCACTTCGCGTGGCTGGGCACGCCCTCCCCGATCAGCTCGTCGAGCGGCATCTACCGCCTGGTCCCGGACGCCGTCGGGCAGAACTATGGACGGATCGGCGACCAGAAGATCAACGACCTGCTGGTGCAGGCCAACGCCGAGCTCGACCCGGCGAAGCAGCGGGTGATCGTCAACGAGATCGACCAGGAGCTGTGGAACATCGGGCACTCGCTGCTCACCTACCAGCGCCCGGATGCCGTCGCCCTGAAGCCCAACGTCGTCAACTTCGGCGCCAAGGGCTTCGCGGACTACGACTACACCAAGATCGGCTTCGCCAAGTGAGGTCGTAGGCGTTGACCGGCAGCAGCGCAGCGGGCAGGGGGCGTCTCGGTGCCCTCCGCCCGCTGCGGCATGCCCTGCTCACCACCGGGATCGTCCTCGCCGTGTGCGGGGTGCTGGCCGGCGTCGCGGCGACCACGTTCGCTGCGGCGTCGGCGCATATCGGCGCCGCGACCGGCCGGGCCGAAGGCGTGGTTGAGGCCGTCCGCGACTCCGCCGTGCAGCTCCGCTGGACCCCACCCGGACGGGCCGAACGCGTCGACCTCGTCGAGGTGAGCGGGACACCGCCCGCACCCGGCACCCGCACCGAGGTGGCGTTCGACCCCGCCCGTCCCGATGGGCCTCTCATCCCGGGCGCCCAGATCCTCGTGGACGCCGACCGGGCGCTCACGACCCTCGCGTTCACCGTGGTGGTCGCCGTGCTCGTGCTGGCCGTGTTCGCCTGGCAGGTGGTCACCCGCAGGCGCGCCTTCGCGCAGCCCGCACGCTCGGTGCCGGTGCGCCGCGTCCGCTGGCAGGCCGGGCTCGCCACCCACTCGTACCTGGAGACCGACACCCACCCGCAGCGGTGGATCCCCGTGCACTTCGACCCGGTGCTCGTGGGCCTCCCCTCCCCCACGGTGGCCCGGCTCCACGGCGACCCGCTGCGCGACCGCATGGTCGCCGCCACCGTCCCCGGCCCCGACGGGGACCACCCGCTCGTCCCGTCCGGCCCGGTGCGGCTGGAGGAGCCGCACGGGCACCGCACCGACAACCCGTCCCGCCCCGACGACACCGTCGCCGCCCGCGCCGCCGCGCTCGCCCGCATGCGCAGGCAGCTGCGAGCCGACCTGCCGCTGGTGGTGCCGGCACCGTTCATCGGCCTGCTCTGGACCTACGTGGACCGCGGCGGCGTGGAGACATGGGCGGCAGTGACGGCCCTGACCGCGGCGATGGGCCTCTGGCTGGCCGCGATTCGGGGCTCCGACCCCACCTGACCCGCGAGTCGCCGGAAAACTGCGCGCGACTCGCGCGCACTCACACCCCGACTCGCGGGCGCGGTAGGCCCCGCGTTCCGCGAGTCGGGGTCTGGGTGCGCGCGAGTCGGGGTCTGGGTGCGCGCGAGTCGGGGTCTGGGTGCGTGCGAGTCGCTGCTTCCGCCGCGCTCTCTTTCAGGTGCCCCGGACGTCCGTCCACCCGCCGGAGCGCCAGTACTCGCCGCCCTCCCTGGCGAGCAGCAAATGGTCGACCAGGTAGCGGCGCAGCGTCGCGTGGTCGGTGCCACCGCCCTCCGTCCAGGTCCGCAGCACGGCGTCGACCTCGCGCTCCGGGTACCGGCGGCCCGGCTCGAAGCTCTGCACGACGTGCTCCAGCACGAGCCTGCGCTTCGCGCCCTGAGCGGGGAACGAGAGCAGCCGCCCGTCGCGTACGAACCGGCTGATCACCTGCTCGACGCCGGCGTCGGCGTACCCGAGGTCCTCCGCCTGCACGACGGGCGCCGCCGCCCGCGCCGCCTCCTTGAGCACCTCGGCCCGCACGTCGAGCGCGTCGTCGACGAGCCCGCCCGCCTGCAGCTTCTGCAGGGCCTTGCCGACCTCGCGGGTACTGAGCCCGGTGATCGCGGCGACGTCGGCGGGGCTGCGGGCACCCAGCACCAGCGCCGACAGGACACTGAGGCGGTCGGGCTCGGCGAGGAGCCCGACGATCTCTGCCGGAGTCACGCCGAGCGACGCTACCTGCCCCCCGACCGCACGCACCGTCCGCGGTCCGCGACGGTGCGTGCCGTCAGTCGGCCGTCAGTCGACCGTCAGTTCGGCGATCCGGGCGCGGTGGGCGTCCGCGTCGCCGTACTGGGCGGCCAGGCGCTTGGCGCGCTTGTAGAAGAAGTGCGCCTCGTGCTCCCACGTGTAGCCGATGCCGCCGTGATACTGGATCATCGCGGCCGTCGCGTCCAGGGCCGCGTCGCTCGCCTTCGCCTTGGCCACCGACACCGCGAGCGGCGTGTCCGGGAGATCGACGTCCACCGCGTGCGCGGCGTACAGCGCGGCGTGCTCGGCCATCGTGACGGCCACGTGCAGGTTGGCGAGCGCGTGCTTGATCGCCTGGAACGACCCGACCGGCACACCGAACTGCTGCCGCTCGCGGTCGTAGGCCACGGTTCGGGTGATCGCCTCGCGGGCGATGCCGACGAGGTCGGCCGCGACGAGCACCGTCGCCTGCGCGGTGAGCCGGCCGATCACCTCGGCGGTGGCGCCTGGCAGTGCGTCCCCCGACCCGGCCTCGACGTCCGCGAGCCGCGTCGTGCCGTCGTACGAGCCGCGCGGGGTGGTGCTCGCGTCCGTGACGAGCGCGAGCCCGGCACCGGACGGCGCAACGACGACGTCGGCTGCGGCGCCGTACTCGACGGCCGGGAGCGTTCCCGGTGCCGAGCCGCGCAGCGTGAACGCCCCGACGGCGGCGCCCGCGGCGAGCCGCGGCAACCAGGCTGCCCGCTGCTCGTCGGATCCGGCCAGGCGCACGGCCTCGGCGGCGAGCACCGTGCCGCGCCACGGCCCCGGCGCGACCCCAGCCCCCAGCGCCCGCGCGATCACCTGCGCCTCGACCAGTCCCAGTCCGAGGCCGTCGTGCTCCTCCGGGACGAGCACGGCGAGCCACCCCTGCTCGCCCGCGGCCTTCCACAAGGAGGCTGGGTTGCCGTCCGACTCCGGGGTCTCGACCACGCCGCGCACGGCGTCCAGGTCGAACCGCTCGCCGAGGTACGACCGCACGGCGGCGTCGAACTCGCGCTGGTCGTCGGTGAGTGCGAAGTACACGGCGACTCCCTACCGCGGCAGGCCGAGCACACGCTCGGCAGTGACGTTGCGCTGCACCTGTGACGACCCGCCCCAGATGGTGACCGACCGGGACCACATCGCCTGCGCGTGCAGGGGACGCAGGTCCAGCCCGTCGATCGAGTCGAGGGTGGCGTCCTCGCCGAGGACGTCGTCGAACACCTCCCAGAGGTCCTGGAACGCCTCCGACCACTGGAGCTTCGTCATCGACGCCTCGAACCCGAGGTCGCGGCCCTGTTCCACCTGCGTGAGCACGTGCATGGCGTGCAGCCGCAGGCACTCCAGCTCGGTGAGCACCCGGGCGAGCTTGTCGCGCACCACCGGGTCGCGGTCGCGGCCGAGCTTTCTGGCGACGGCCACGATTTCGTCGTACTGCCGGCGGAACTCCGTGTACTGCGCGATCCCGGACGCGCCGCGTTCGAACGACAGCAGCAGCATCGCCGTGCGCCAGCCGTCGCCGATCTCGCCGAGCGAGCCGGTGGCGGGCACGCGGGCGTCGTCGAAGAAGACCTCACCGAACTCGCTCGCGCCACTCATCTGCTTGAGCGGCCGCGCGTCGACGCCGGGCTGGTGCATGTCGATCAGCAGCATCGAGATGCCGCGGTGGCGCTGGGAGCCGGGCTCCGTGCGCACCATCGTGAAGATCTTGTCGCCGTGCACGGCGTTGGTGGTCCAGACCTTCTGCCCGTTGACGACGAAGTCGTCGCCGTCGCGGACGCCTTTCGTGGAGATGGCCGCGAGGTCGGAACCGGCGCCGGGCTCGGAGAAGCCCTGGCACCAGATCACCTCGTTGCGCAGCATCGGGCCGATGATCTCCTTCTTCTGCGCGTCCGTGCCGATGGCCATCACGGTGGGCGCGAGGAAGGTCAGGCCGAGCGCGTTGACGGTGCGGGGCGCCTGCGCGAGCACCGTCTCCTCGTCGTAGATCGCCTTCATGCCGGGCGTGCCGCCGCGGCCGCCGTACTCGGTGGGCCACGAGATCCCCGCGAACCCGGCGAGCGCCTTGTCGCGCTCCCAGTCGCGGCGCAGCCGGAAGCTCTCGGCGTCGTCGAGGGACTCCCAGAAGCCCGGACGGGTCCACTCGGCGGGGATGTTGGCCTGCAGCCACGAACGCAGCTCCCGGCGGAAATCCTCCTCCGCGGGCGTGTAGGTCAGGTCCACCTCGGCCTCCTCGCACGCTGGTTCAGCATCTGCGCCCACCATCGCATACCGACGAGTAACCTGCGTCGCCCGGCCGGGTTACCTGACGGTCGGTGAGCAGAAGCACCCGAAGCGGTACTCTCCGCACATGCGCACTGAGCGTGTGACCGTGAGCCTCCCGGCGGAGCTGATGGCCGAGGCGCGCAATGCGGTGCGGCGCGGATCCGCGCGGAGCATCTCGGCGTACATCGCGGACGCCGTGTCCGCCCGCCAGCTCCGAGAACGGTCGCTGGCCGCCCTGGCAGACCTCTACGGTGGTCCGCCCCCCGCGGACGAGCTCGCGCTGGCGCGGCGCACCCTGCGCCTTGTGCCGCCCGCGGCCGCCGTCTGATGCGCCACGCCTCCACTCCCGCCCACCCGGCTGCCACGGCATGATCGGCGGCCGGGTCCTCGACGCCACCGCCCTCGCCGCGTTCGCCATCGGCCGGCCGGTGTACGTCCGCGCTCTGGTCTGGGCGGCCGTCGAGGAGAACATCGTCCTCGCGATCCCGAGCACGGCGCTGGGCCGGGCGTGGGCGCTGCTCGAACCGGAGCACCACCCGGCCCTTCAGGTGCTGCTCGACCTGCCCAACACCGTGATCGACGAGCTGGGCACGGCGTCGGCCTGGGAGTCCGGCCTTTTGCTCGCCGCGTCCGGGCAGGACGACATCGTGGCCGGTCAGGTGGCCGCGAGCGCGCGGCGCCGGGGCTGGCCCGCCGTCACCGGCGAGCCGGGCACCCTCCGCATGCTCGACACCACGGTGACGATCGAAGAGCTCCCGTAGTGTCCCGCCCTCAGGAGCTCTCCGTCAGGCGTTTGCGGAGGTGCTCCAGGTCGGCTTCGTCGAGACCGTGGGCCAGCAGCCAGCCCGCCGCTCCGCCTGCCCCGTCCGTGCCGTGCTCGGCGTCGAGGGTGGCCAGCACCTCGGCCATCGCCGCCGCGCGGGGGATGTGCGGGGTGAGGTCGGCCGGCATCGGCTCACCCGACGCGGTGGTCCAGCGCCGGAACATCGCCTCGATCTGCTCGCCGGAGAGCGCGTAGTCCGCCACGACGGCATCGCGTTCCACACCGACCGCGTCCAGCACGAGCGCGACGAGCGTGCCGGTGCGGTCCTTGCCCGCCGCGCAGTGCACCAGCGCCGGGCCTGCGTCGACCGCGGCCAGCCTCCGCACCGCCGCGACGACGTTGTCCGGCCGGTTGCGCAGGTAGCCGAGGTAGATGTGCACCAGCGGGTCGACGCCGTCGGTCTCGGGCAGCTCCCGCCCGTCCTCCGGAATGAAGGTCAGGGCCACCGTCTCGACACCGGCGCGGGCGACCGCGGTCGGCCCGTCGCGCTCGATCTCGCGCCGCGTGCGCAGGTCGAGCACGAGCTTCAACCCGAACACGTCGACGAGATGCTCGACGTCGCCCGGGGTGCAGAAGTGCAGCGACTCGCTGCGCAGGAGCACGCCACCGCGGGTGGTGCCGCCGCCGCGCAGCGGCAGCCCGCCCACGTCCCGGACGTTGCTGAGGCCTTCGAGGGTGAGCCAGCGCTCCACGGATGCAGACACGCGCTCAACCCTTGCTCAAATGATCGCTGATTCCCACCCACCGCGGGTGAGGATCTCGGAATCAGCCGCTGAACGCCGCCGGGTTGAGCAGCCGCCTGCCCACCGCCACGACGATCGGGCCGTCGGCCTCACTCGCGCGCCGCACCTCGTTCCACTCCGGGTCGGCGCGGAACGCCTCCCACTTCGTGGCCATGTCGTCGTAGGAGTCGAACTTCATCACGTAGACGAGCTCGTTGGTCGAGTCCGCGCCCAGCTCCGTGACGGACATGAAGACGACCTCCATGCCGAGCCTCGCGAAGATGCCCAGCGTGTGGTCGTTGAACCGCTTGACGAGCGCCGGCATCCGCCCCGGCACGGTCGTGTACTCCCTGAGCTCGTAAATCATGCTCGGAGCGTATGCCGACGAGCGTGCGCCGCCGGCAAGCCCGTCACACTGCGGACCGACCGGGACCGACCGTGCAACGAGGCATCGCGCGGTGGGCGGCGTCCCCCGCGCCGGGAGCGCACATCGTGATCATCGACACGCCCGGAGGCATGCCGCCCGCCGCGCACGCGCCGCCGGTCGTGGAACACCCCATCCGGGCCAGTCCCGGTACGCCGTAGGCTGCGGCGGACGCGTGACCGCAGGTGGTCACCGAGACTCGCCGCCCGACACGAGGAACTCGATGACGGACCCCCGCACCAACCTGATCCGCCAGCAGCTCGCCGACCTGGGCAGGAGGCACGCCGCGCACGAGAGCCGCGGGGCCGCAGCGCCTCGCCACACCCGGGTGCTGATCATCGGCAACTTCGGCAACGGCAACACGGGCGACGAGGCGATGCTCGCCCGCACCCTGCAGGAGCTTCCCGACGACGTCGAGGTGCGCGTGATGTCACGCAACCCCCGGATGGTCGAGGCGCTGCACCGCGTCGCCGCGGTGCCCATGGAGGGCCTCCCGTTCACCAAGGCGCTCAAGTGGTGCGACGGCATCGCGGTCGTCGGTGGCGGCCTGTTCGGCACCGGCGCGTCCTCGCTGGTCAACGTCCTGCCGGCGATCGTGTGGGCGGCCACCGCCCGCGGCCGGGACATCACGTACCTGGCCATCGGCGTGTACCCGGGCACCCCCGACCGCGTCCTCGACCTGCTGCGCCGGTCGGTGCGCAAGCCCGGCCGCATCAGCGTCCGTGACGAGGTCTCGGCCGCCACCCTCGGCGACGACATCGTGGCGCCGGTGGTGGGCGACCTCGCGATGGGCCTCAAGCCCGCCCCGCCCGCCGACGCCAGGCGCGCGCTCGCAGCCGCAGGCGTCGACCCGGCGGTGCCGCTGCTGCTCGTCGCCCCGAAGGCGCTGCCCAACCCGATCCTCGTCGACGCGCTGCAGGAAGCCGCCGAGCGGCTCGCCCGCCGGTGGATCGAGCGCGGCGGCGCCGTCGCCGGACTCGCGATCAGCACCCACGCCGACTACGGCCTCGGCCTCGCCCGCCGCGACGAGGTGCTGGTGGGCGAGCTCGGCGAGCGGCTCGGCAGGCCGATCCCGGTACTCGGCCCGCAGCTGCCGCCCGCGCTCGCGAAGGCCGTGGTCGGCGAGGCGGACGCGCTGTTCGGCCTGCGCATCCACGCCCTGATCTTCGCCGTGTCCACAGGCGTGCCCTGCCTCGGCGTCGGCTGGGAGGAGCGCACCACGGCGTTCCTGGCCGAGCACGAGCAGTCGGCCATCAGCACCCGTCCGCCGGTGGAGGACCTGCACGCGTGGGTCGATCGGACGCTCCCGGCGCGCTGGTCCGCCCGCCCCCGCCTGCTCTCCTCGTAGGGGCCTGCCCACCCGAACGCCTGGAAAGCCGCATCAGGGCCGCTACCGCCTTGAATGTGGCTATCCAGGCATTTCTCAGACGCCCTCTGCCGGCGTGCGGCGGAGCATCGGGGGCAGCAGGCGGGCGCCCGGGCCCAGCTCCGCCACCCGGTCGCCGGGGTTGTACAGCCGGCAGCGCTGCAGCGACAGGCAGCCGCAGCCGATGCACGAGTCGAGCCCGTCCCGCAGGGCCACGAGCGCCTGGATCTGCTCGTCGAGCCGCCCTCGCCACGAGCGCGACAGCCGCGACCAGTCCGCCTTCGTCGGCGTGCGGCCATCCGGGAGCTGGTCGAGCCCATGGCGCACCTCGTCGAGCCCGACGCCGACCGTCCGCGCCGCCCTGATGAACGCGAGCCGTCGCAGCACCGAGCGCTCGTAGCGACGCTGCCCGCCGGCGGTCCGCGTGGTCCGCAGCAGCCCCTCCCTCTCGTAATAGCGCAGTGCCGACGGCGGAAACCCGCTGCGGTGGGCGACCTCACCGATGGTGAGCAGGTCCTTTGTGTCCAACGCCCCGTCCCCCCTTGACCTAAAGCTGACTTCAGGTCGCACCGTACCCGTATGACCTTCGAAACCGCCATCGTCACGGGGGCAGGTCAGGGCTTCGGGCTCGCCCTCACCACCGCGCTCAGCTCCCGCGGCACCACAGTCGTCGCCTGCGCCCGCGACGGCGGGCGGCTGCGGGCGGCCACGGCCGGCCTGCCCGGCGTCGTCGCGGTACCGGGCGACGTCACCGATCCCGCCTTCCGCGAAGCGCTCGTCGCCACCGCGCGCCGGCACGGCGGGCTCGACCTGCTCGTGCACAACGCGGGCGAGCTGGGCCCCTCCCCGCTCCCCGTGCTCGAGCACTACCCCCTCGACGCGCTCCGCGGCGTGTTCGAGACGACCGTGCTCGCCCCGCTCGCGCTCACCCAGCTCGCGCTGCCGATGCTGCGCGCGTCCGCGACGGGCACGGTCGTCTCCCTCAGCTCGGACGCCGCGGTCGAGGCCTACCCGGGGTGGGGCGGCTACGGGGCGGCGAAGGCCGCGCTCGACCAGCTCACCGCCGTCCTCGCCGTCGAGGAGCCGAGCCTCCGGGTGCACGCGTTCGACCCGGGCGACATGCGCACGGCGATGCACCAGCGGGCGTTCCCCGGCGAGGACATCTCCGACCGGCCCGAACCGGCGACGGTCGTGCCGGCGCTCCTGCGCCTGCTCGACGAGCGCCCGCCCAGCGGCCGCCACCGCGCAGCGGATCTCGCCGCCGGGAGCACCCGGTGACGTTGCGGCGGCCCGCCCCGGCGACGGAGTTCACAGTTCCCGAGGCGCTCGCGGCCACCGAGCCGCCCGAGGTGCGCGGCCTGGCCCGCGACGAGGTGCGGCTGCTCGTCGCGGGCCACGCCGGCCCGCCGCAGCACGTGCGGTTTCGCGACCTGCCGCTCGCACTGGCACCAGGCGATCTCGTGGTCGTCAACACCTCCGAGACCGAGCCGGCCGCCATCGACGGCCACCGGGACGACGGCAGGCCCGTCACGCTGCACGTCTCCGGTCCCGCACCGGACGGGCTGCACGTCGTCGAGCTGCGCACGCCCGGCGGGCGGCGGGTGACCGACGGCGTGGCGGGCGAGACCGTGCTCCTGCCGTGCGGCGTGGCGGCCACGCTGCTGACCGGGCACCCCGACCCGCGGACCGTCGCAGGCAGCAGGCTGTGGCGGGCGCGCATTCCGGTGGCGGGCGGGCTCCGGGGTTGGCTTGCTGCCGTCGGCCGTCCGATCCGCTACTCCTATCTCCACGGCGAGTGGCCGCTCGCCGCCTACCGCACGGTGTTCGCCCGGGCGGAACCCGAGTTCGGCAGCGCGGAGATGCCCAGCGCGGGCCGACCGTTCACCCCGGACGTGCTGACCGCGCTCCAAGCGCGGGGCGTCGGCGTCGCCGAGCTGGTGCTGCACACAGGGGTGTCGTCGCTGGAGGCCGACGAGGTGCCGCAACGCGAGCGGTACCGGGTGCCCGCCGCCACGGCGGACGCCGTCAACGCCACACGGGCCGCGGGCGGGCGCGTCGTGGCCGTCGGCACCACCGTCACACGCGCACTCGAGACCGTCGCCGACCCGGCCGGCCACGTGAGCGCCGGTGCGGGCTGGACACACCTGGTCCTCGGGCCCGATCGTCCGGCTCGGGTCGTCGACGGCCTCGTCACCGGCTGGCACGAGCCGCAGGCCTCCCACCTTCTGCTCCTCGAGGCGGTGGCCGGCGCGCAGCTCGTCAGCCGCGCCTACGCCGCCGCGCTGGAACACGGCTACAGGTGGCACGAGTTCGGCGACTCCTGCCTGCTTCTCCCTGCTCTCACCGCTCGTCGACGCGGCTGACCGCTCGACGCCCCGACGAGCGGCGTTCACCCGGTCGTGGGTGCCCGGTGAACGGCAGCTGAGCTGCGCTCAAACGCCACTACTTTCCTTGTCTGTGGGTAGGGGGGCCGAATAAGGTCTCGCCCAGCGTCACGATCCGATCACACGCGCAACCGAACCGGTCCTCCCCAACCGGTTCACCGGACCCCCGACCGGTAGCGCGGCCGAACGGATCGCTCCCCAGCGCTGGAAGGGCAGTTCTCTCTTGGCAGGACACCGCTCCCCCCGTGGTGCTCGCACGCCGCCTCGCACTGCCGGGCCGAAGCCGGCCCGGCACAACGCGGCGCACCGGCCGCCGCCGTCCGTCGGGCCGGCGTTCGGCACCACCGCGCTCGCCACGGCCGCCGCCGTCGGCGCGGTGGCCACAGGCACCTTCACCGCGCTCATCCCCACGCCGGGCGACGGCACCATCACCACGGCAGCGGCCGATGAGAACCCCTTCCAGGCTGTGCTCGCGGCAAACAGCGACGCCCTCAAGACGGCCACCGTCAACACCGCCGTTCTGCCGGTCGACTATGCGGACGACATCGAGGAGCAGGGGGGCGACGACCAGCTCGCACTGCTCGACAAGGCCTCCACGCTCGCCGCCCAGCTCGCCGAGCTGCACGCGAAGCAGGCCCGCGAGCAGGCCGAGCGCGACCGCATCGACACTGTGATCGAGCACGGCGGGCTGGACGGCTGGATCGCCGAGGCGCTGCGGATCATGGACCTGCCGCAGTCGCTCTCGCCCAAGCTCGAGCGGATCATCATGAAGGAGTCCGGCGGCAACCCGCGTGCGATCAACAACTGGGACAGCAACGCCCGCCGCGGCACCCCGTCGCAGGGCCTGATGCAGACGATCCCGTCCACCTTCCGCGCCTACGTGCACCCGGACCTGGCCGACCGGCCCATCACCGACCCGGTCGCGAACATCACCGCAGGCGTCCGGTACATGATCGCAAACTATGGGCTCGACACCCTCGAGGCGGGCGGCCGGACCAACAGCGCAGGGAACTACGTCGGCTACTGAGCACCTAACCGGACCACGAGCTCCGCGCCCCACCCTCCCCGCCCCGACGGCCGCAGCGCATTTCCGCCCGGAGCTGCAGGGCCTGCGCGCCCTCGCGGTGGTGCTCGTCGTCGTCTACCACGTCTGGTTCGGGCGGGTCTCCGGCGGCGTCGACGTCTTCTTCCTGATCTCCGGCTTCCTCCTGACCGGCCAGCTGGCCCGCGCGGCCGAGCGCGGCCGGCTCGAGCTGCGCACGCGTTGGAGCCGGATGGTGGTGCGCCTGCTGCCGGCGGCCGTGACGGTGCTGCTCGGCACGGTGCTAGCGGCCGCGGTCCTGCTCCCCGAGGGCCGCTGGAACCAGACCGTGCGCGAGGTCGTGGCCGCCGCGCTGTTCCTGGAGAACTGGCAGCTCGCCGCCGACTCCGTCGACTACGCCGCCCGCAACAACGCCACGAGCGTCGTGCAGCACTTCTGGTCGCTGTCGATCCAGGTCCAGTTCTTCCTGATCTGGCCGGTGCTCGTCGCACTAGTCGCTATGGTCGCCCGCGGCGCGATCCACCGCTTCCACACGCACCTGTCGATCGCGCTGCTCGGTGTGTTCGCCATGTCGCTGACGTACTCCGTCGCGCTCACGATCATCAACCAGCCGCTCGCGTACTTCCACACCCTGACGCGGCTCTGGGAGTTCGCGCTCGGCGGGCTCCTCGTCCTCTGGATGGGCCGGTTCCCCTGGACGCGGGAGGAGCGGGTGGCCTTCGGCTGGGTCGGAGTCGTCGGGCTGCTCGTCTGCGGTGCCGTGCTGCCGGTCGGTGCCGTCTTCCCCGGCATCGCCGCGCTGTGGCCCACCGCGTGCGGGGGGCTCGTGCTGCTCGCGGGCGTCACCCGGTCCCGCTACGGCGTCGACCGCCTGCTCACGCTGGGGCCGGTGCAGTACGTGGGCGGCCTGAGCTACTCCCTCTATCTCTGGCACTGGCCGGTGCTCATCCTGTTCATGGCGGTGCGGGAGCAGGACGGCGTCGGGTTCTTCGGCGGCATCGCCGTGATCGCGGTCTCCGTGACGCTCGCGATCCTCACCCACCGGTTCGTCGAGCAGCCGGTGCTCCGCCGCCGCATCGGGGTCCGCAACGCCTACCGGTTGGGCGCTCTCGGCGTCGCCGCCGTGCTGGTCGCGGCGGGATGCTGGCAGCTCGTCACGGTGCAGCGTGCGCACACCGCCCCCATCGGCGACGCGGCGCACCCCGGCGCGCTCGCGCTCGTCGACGGGCCACCGGCCGAGGCACCGCTGCTCCCCGCCCCGGTCTCGGTGTACGACGACTGGGTCCGCGTCGACCAGTGGGTGTGCGCGCCGATGGCCCAGTTCCCGTCCGACATGTGCGTCCAGCCCGTGGCCGAGCCCGAGAAGCGCATCGTGGTCGTCGGCGACTCGCACATGCAGCAGCTCTCCGGGGCGCTCATCCCCATCGCGCAGCAGCACAACTGGCAGATCACCGCCATCCTGCGCGGCGCCTGCCCGTTCTCAACGGCCTCCGAGGTAGTCGCGGACGAGCCGGACTGCCTTGCCTGGAACACCGCGGTGGCCGACGAGATCGCCGCGCAGCATCCCGACGCCGTCGTCACACTCGCCAGCCGGGACGTGCGGCCGGGCCTCACCGAGCAGACCCCGCCGGGTTTCGTCGCGCAGTGGTGGCGGCTGCACGGCCTGGGGATCCCCGTGCTCGCGGTCCGCGACAACCCGCGCTTCGACTTCTCGGTGCCCGACTGCGTGCAGCAGAACGGGCGCGGCGCCGAGGTCTGCGGTGTGGACCGGGCCGCCGTCTACGCCGATGTCCCCCCGTACGAGCAACGCGACGACGTGCCGCCCAACGTGACGTTCCTCGATGTCGCCGACGCCGTGTGCGACGGCGCCCGGTGCCCGGCCGAGATCGGCAACGTCATGGTGTACCTCGACGACAACCACGTCAGCGCCGCGTACAGCACGTCGATGGCGGCGCTGGTGGAGGACCAGGTCCTGGGCCTGTTCGACTGGTGAGTGGTCAGCCTGCTGCGACGGGGCGGGCGCGCTGACCGCCGACGGCCACCACGTCACCGGCCTGCAGCTGCGCGCCCCTGCGCGTCTCGACGCGCCCGTTCACCAGCACCTCGTCGGCCTCCAGCAGCGTTCTCGCGTGCCCGCCGTCCTCGGCGAGCCCGGCCAGCTTGAGGAACTGGCCGAGCCGGATGGGGCTTTCGGCGATGGGGACGTCGTGGATCGGCGCTCGCGGCACGCGGCCATCCTCCCGCAGGTCGTGGTGGGGTCGCCTCAGTCGGTCCGGAGGCGGCGCAGCGCGTCGACCATGTCGCGGGCCGACGGCGCCTGCTCCGGATCGACGAGGTGCTGCAGGACGAAACCGTTGACCAGGGCCATGGCCAAGGAGCCGAGGGTGGCGGCGGTCCTGTCGTCGACGTCGTCCACATCGACCTGAAGGATCATCGCCGGGAGCTCGCGCCGGGCACGGCGGTAGGCCTCGGCGATCTGCGCGCGCACGTCGGGGGCGAACTCGGCCTGGGCGAAGCCCTGCACGCTCGCCGCGGCCATCGGCCGATTCTGTCCGAGCGCCTCGACGAGCCCCGTCAGGAAGGCCTCCAGCCGGTCGAGGGGCGCGTCGCCGCTCCTGCGATCGACCGCGGCCTCAATGGTCTCGTCCCAGTCGTCGAAGGAGTCGATGACGGCCGCGTTGAGCAGCGCGTCCTTCGATCCGAAGTGGTAGCCGATCGACGCGAGGTTGGTGCCGGACGCGGCGACGATGTCGCGCGCGGTCGTGTGGGCGAAGCCCTTCTCCGCGATGCAGCGCTTCGCGCCGGCCAGGAGATCCTCCCGGTGTCCCATGCGCCGAATCCTAGTCTGCCGCCCATACGGGCGTACTAGACGCGCGTATAGGACATTCGTATAGTTCGCGACATGACCGACGTGACCGAGCGGGCGGGCCGCCGGGAGTGGGCCGGGCTGGCCGTCCTCACCCTGCCCGCCCTGCTGGCCTCCATGGACCTCTCCGTGCTGTTCATGGCCTCGCCATGGCTCGCGGCCGACCTCCAGCCCACCGGTCCGCAGCTTCTGTGGATCCTCGACGTCTACGGGTTCCTGATGGCCGGGCTACTACTCACGATGGGCGCCCTCGGCGACCGGATCGGCCGGCGCAAGGTGCTCCTGCTCGGCGCGGCGGCGTTCGGCGCAGCGTCCGTGCTGGCCGCGTACTCGACGACCACCGAGATGCTCATCCTCGCCCGCGCCCTGCTCGGCGTCGGCGGCGCCACGCTCGCCCCGTCGACGCTCGCGCTGATCCGGACCATGTTCCGCGAGGAGACCGAGCGCCGCGCCGCGATCGGCGCCTGGACGGCGGCCTTCACCGGTGGTGTCGCGCTCGGCCCGATCGTCGGCGGGCTCCTGCTCGAGCACTTCTGGTGGGGCTCGGTGTTCCTGATCAACGTCCCGGTCATGGTGGCGTTGCTGGTGATCGGCCCGCTCCTGTTGCCCGAGTCGCGCGAGGCGGCGCCGGGGCGCTTCGACCTTCCCGGCGCCGCGATGTCGATCGTCGCCGTGCTGCTGCTCGTTCACGGCGGCAAGGAGATCGCGCACGTCGGCGCGGTGCACTGGCCCGGCGCGACCGCCGTCGTCCTCGGCCTGGCGGTCGGCGTGGTCTTCGTCCGCCGCCAGGCCCGGCTCGCCGACCCGCTCGTCGACGTCCGCCTGTTCCGCAGCGGCGCCTTCAGCAGCTCGTTCGCCGCCTACACCGTGATCGTCGTCTGCAGCGCGGGCATGGGGCTCCTCGCGGTGCAGTATCTGCAGGTGGTGCTCGGGATCGCCCCGTTCGCCGCGGCGCTGTGGCAGCTCCCCACGATCGCGGGCACGATCATCGGCATCTTCGTCGCCACGACGCTCGGCAGGGCGGTGCGGCCGGCAGCGATCGCCGTCGCCGGGCTGCTCGTCGCGGCCGCTGGGTTCGTGCTGGTCAGCACGTTGGACGTGGAGTCGTCGGTGGTGGCCCTGATCGGCGGCTACACCGTGCTGACCGCAGGCACCGGCATGGTCGCCGCCCGCGCGATCGACGTGATCGTCTCCGCCGCCCCGCCCGACCGCGCCGGCTCCGCGGCGGCGCTCGGCGAGACGGGCGCCGAGTTCGGCGGCGCGCTCGGAATCGCCGCGCTGGGCAGCATCGCCGCCGCCGTCTACCGGGCGGGGATCGTCGGCGAGCTGCCCTCGGGACTCCCGCCCGGCGCGGCGGAGGCGGCCACTGCGACCGTCGGCGGGGCGGTCGGGACCGCCGAGCAACTCCCGACCGAACTCGCCGAGCCCCTGTTGACGGCTGCGCAGCGGTCGTTCGCCGAGGCCTTCACGACCACCGCCCTCGTCGGCGCCGGCCTGCTCGTCGTCACGGCGGGAGCGGTCGCGCTGCAGATGCGGAACGCCCGGGAAATGCAACGCTCATGACCGCCGGGAACGCTACGTTTCGCCCATGGGTTCGAACTCTCGCCTGGCGCAGCTCGACTCAACCCGCGCCGCCTGAGCCCTGTGCCACCCGTGCTCCTGCGGAGCTTCCAGCGGCTCACCCGCGTCGCCCAGCTCGAAGCCGAGGGAATGCTCGTCGGCGACTGGGACCACGTGCCGCCCGCCCACCGCGACGCGTACCGGGCGATGGCGGCGGCGATGTCGCGGGCCGGGGTCGACACGGCCGGTCGGCCCCCGATGTGGGCCTGGCGCGGCCCCCTCCGGCTGCTCGACGCGGCCCTGCTGCTGAATCCGGAGCACGAGCTGAGCACCGGCTACGCGACGGTCGAGTTCGCGGCCCCCGCCGAACTCGTCGTGGCGTCGGACTACGGCGCATGGAACGACTTCCTCGAAGCACTCTTCCTCGGCGAGCCCGCGTCGTGGGAGCCGGCGGCGAGCAGCCGCTCGGTGCGGGGCCCGGAGCAGGTCTGTCTCCCGTTCCTACGGGCCGAATGGGTGCGCGATATGCGGTCACTGCCGAGGACCGGCTGGGACGAGCTCGACTGGTCCCTTCCCGCCTGAACCGGCGCCGTCCGGGCGTCCGGACCATCCGCTGCGCGCTCCTGGTTGCCCGGGCGCAGGAGGCGTTCGTATCAGGGCCGCAACTGAGCGCCGGGCTGGGCGCGGGAGTGGGGTTGACGGCGGCCGTCCTGGTACCGGTGCTCCTGCGCGGACGCACGTGCCGTCGAAGGCCGCGCCGAATCTTGATTGATTCCAGAAACTGGGCCACACTCCGGGACGTGCCCACGACTTCGGACATCGAGCGCATGTTGCGCGAGGCCGCGCTACGCGTGACGCGTCCTCGGGTGGCTGTGCTGTCCGCGGTGTTCGACCACCCGCACGCCGACACCGATTCGATCATAGGTGTCGTGCGCGAGGGTCTCGGTGAGGTGTCCCACCAGGCCGTTTACGACGTGCTGAGAGCGCTGACCACCGCGGGTCTGGTGCGGCGCATCCAGCCGCCGGGCTCCGTGGCCCGCTACGAGTCGCGGGTCGGCGACAACCATCACCACGTCGTGTGCCGGTCGTGCGGTGCCATCGCCGACGTCGACTGCGCCGTCGGTACCGCTCCCTGCTTGACCGCGTCCCACGACCACGGCTTCGCGATCGACGAGGCCGAGGTCGTCTATTGGGGCCTGTGCCCCGAATGCACCACCACACCCAGTTCCTGAGCACATGCTCAGATCCCCGGAAGGATTCGCGTGTCTGACAGTCCTGACGCCGTTGTCGGCGAGATGAACGAGGAGAGCGCCGGTAGATGTCCAGTCTCGGCCGGGCGCCGCAATCACCCGACCGAGGGAGCGGGGAACCGCGACTGGTGGCCGAACCAGCTCAACCTGAAGATCCTTCGGAAGCACCCAGCCGTGGCCAACCCCATGGGCGAGGACTTCGACTACGCCGCGGAGTTCAACACGGTCGACCTCGACGCCCTGGCCAAGGACGTTGACGAGGTCATGACGTCGTCGCAGGAGTGGTGGCCGGCGGACTTCGGCCACTACGGGCCGTTCATGATTCGCATGGCGTGGCACAGCGCCGGCACGTACCGCATCGAGGACGGCCGCGGCGGCGCAGGCGCCGGCATGCAGCGCTTCGCGCCGCTGAACAGCTGGCCGGACAACGGCAACCTCGACAAGGCCCGCCGGCTGCTGTGGCCGGTGAAGAAGAAGTACGGCCGCAAGATCTCGTGGGCCGATCTGATGATCTTCGCGGGCAACCGCGCGCTGGAGACGATGGGCTTCACGACCTTCGGCTTCGCAGGCGGGCGCGCGGACGTCTGGGAGCCCGACGAGGACGTCTACTGGGGCCCCGAGCGCACCTGGCTCGGCGACGAGCGCTACACCGGTGACCGGGAGCTCGAGAACCCCCTGGCCGCCGTCCAGATGGGCCTCATCTACGTCAACCCGGAAGGCCCGAACGGCGTCCCCGACCCGCTCGCCGCGGCCCGGGACATCCGCGAGACGTTCCGGCGCATGGCGATGAACGACGAGGAGACCGTCGCGCTGATCGCGGGCGGCCACACGTTCGGCAAAACCCACGGTGCGGCCGACCCGGACAAGTACGTCGGTCCCGAGCCCGAGGGCGCCGCGCTCGAGGAGCAGGGCCTGGGCTGGAAGAACACCTTCGGCAGCGGCAAGGGCCGGGACGCGATCACCAGCGGCATCGAGGTCACCTGGACGACCACGCCGACGCGGTGGAGCAACGGCTTCTTCGACAACCTGTTCGGCTACGAGTGGGAGCTGACCAAGAGCCCCGCCGGGGCCAACCAGTGGCAGCCGAAGGACGGCGCCGGGACCGGGACCGTGCCGGACCCGGAGGACGGCTCACTGAAGCGCACCCCCACGATGCTGACGACGGACCTGGCGCTGCGGTTCGACCCGGTCTACGAGCCGATCTCGCGGCGCTTCCATGAGAACCCGGACCAGTTCGCGGACGCGTTCGCCCGGGCCTGGTTCAAGCTGACGCACCGCGACATGGGGCCGATCCAGCGCTACCTCGGACCGCTGGTCCCCCAGGAGACGCTGCTCTGGCAGGACCCGATCCCCGCCGTCGACCACGAGCTCGTCGGGGCGGCGGACATCGCCGCCCTCAAGAGCCAGATCCTCGCCTCGGGACTGACGGTCTCCCAGCTCGTCTCCACCGCGTGGGCGTCGGCCTCGACGTTCCGCATCAGCGACAAGCGCGGCGGGGCGAACGGGGCGCGCATCCGCCTCGAGCCCCAGCGGGACTGGGAGGTCAACGACCCCGACACCCTGGCGCAGGTGCTGCGCACCCTGGAAGGCATCCAGCAGTCCTGGGGCAGCTCCCAGAACGGGGGCAAGAAGGTCTCGCTGGCCGACCTCATCGTGCTCGGCGGGGTCGCCGCCGTCGAGCAGGCGGCCAAGAACGCGGGCCACGACGTCCAGGTCCCGTTCACCCCGGGACGCACGGACGCCTCGCAGGAGCAGACCGACGCGGAGGCCTTCGCCGCGCTCGAGCCGACCGCGGACGGGTTCCGCAACTACCGCGGCAAGGGCAACCGGCTGCCGTCGGAGTACCTGCTGGTCGACCGCGCGAACCTGCTGAACCTGAGCGCGCCCGAGATGACCGTCCTCGTGGGTGGCCTGCGTGTCCTGGGTGCGAACTCCGGGCAGTCCCCGCTGGGCGTCCTCACCTCGGCGCCCGGGTCGCTGACCAACGACTTCTTCGTGAACCTGCTCGACATGGGCACGGAGTGGACGGCGACCTCCGAGGAAACGGAGACCTTCGAGGGCCGCGACCGCGCCACGGGTGCGGTCAAGTGGACCGGCAGCCGCGTCGACCTTGTTTTCGGCTCGAACTCTGAGCTGCGGGCCGTCGCGGAGGTCTACGCGAGCGACGATGCGCAGGAGAAGTTCGTGCGCGACTTCGTGGCCGCGTGGACCAAGGTCATGGACCTCGACCGGTACGACGTGGCCTGATCCCGACGTCCGGGCCGGCCGCTCGTCGGCCGGCCCGGGCAGGTCGGCCGGGTACATCCGATTCGCCGATCGCATGAGAACGGCCCCCAGGCGATCAGCTTGGGGGCCGTTCTCGCTGGTAGCGACCTTCCCCAGCACGTGGTCGCGTCGCCTGAATCGGATCCTCTAGGACCCTCCTACTAGTGATGGGCGTGTGGGTCGAAACCCTCGGGCGCGCGGTCGAGGAACGACGTGACGGAACTGATCAGGCCGTCAGCATCAATCACCATCACATCGGTTCCGGTGGCGAACGACTCTCCCTTGCCTGTGACGATCTCCCACTTCAGTCGGGCACGATCGTTGTGGGTCTCCGGGCTCTCCCTGGCCTGGAACGTCGCGGAGCCCACGTGGTCGACGAACTCGGTACGGAAGCCCATCAGAGCCGCCGGCCCTCTGAGAACGCCGATCAGCGCGGTGTACTCGACGTCATCGATGAAGGTCACCGACGCGAGCCGTCGTTGGTCCTCCGCCGTATCCGCATTCCAGAACGCGACGTAGCGCTCGACGGCTCCCTCGTTGCGAGTGCTGGATACCACGGTCGTGTCGGTCATGTGCTGTCTCCTGTGTCCGAAGATGCTCCTGCGCGGTCGCAACCGCACCATCGAGCGTGGAGCCACGATCGACGCCTGTCGATGACCTCCGAGATCATTGCCTCGCGTCGCCCTGCGCGGCAGCCTGACAGCATGACCGCCACCACCGAACCGGTCGGGACGTTGGTTCGCCGCTGGCGGGAACGTCGCCGTCGTTCGCAGCTGGACCTGTCGCTCGCGGCGAGCGTGTCGGCGAGGCATCTGAGCTGCATCGAGACCGGACGCGCGAACCCGAGCCGCGAGATGATCGAGCGACTCTGCGAAGAGCTCGACGTTCCGCTCCGCGAACGCAATGCGTTCTACCTGGCCGCCGGCTTCGCTCCGATGCACGCCGAACGCGCATTCGGCGACCTCGGCGAAGCACGTGCCGCGGTCGAGTATGTGCTCACCGGCCATGAACCCAACCCCGCACTCGCGGTGAACGTGCGCTGGGAGCTACTGGCCGCCAACCGCGCCATGTCCGCATTCCTCGGCACCGTGGCGCCGGAGCTCGCCACGCCGCCGGTCAACGTACTGAGGGCCACGTTGCACCCTGGCGGGCTCTCCACGCGGATCCGCAACCTCGCACCGTGGCGGGCGCACGTGCTGCGCCGAGTCCGCCGGCAACTGGAGCGGACAGCGGCGCCTGGCCTCGCTGAGCTGTTGGCCGAGCTGGAGAGTTACCCGGTGCCGAACGGTGTGACGGCCGCGGACGCACGTCGGGGTCCAGCCGGCGACCTCGTCATGCCGATGCAGATCTCGTCCGAATTCGGCGACCTCGCGCTGCTGTACACGATGACGGTGTTCGGCTCGCCCCGGGACGTGACCCTCGACGAAATTGCGATCGAGACCTTCTTCCCGGCGGACGCCAGTACCGCGGCCGCACTCCGGGCAATGGCCACGAGTGGCGGATGACACCCGGGAGTGACTGAGAACGACGGTGCAGCCCCAGGAGGCCAGATCACGTGCCGCCGCGACGCCGGCAGGGGCACATTCAGTAACGAAGCACTGCAAGCCCCTCGGCGTGGGACCGGACGCACGGCGCCGGTAGGTCTAGTCAGGCTCGGGGCGCGCCAGCCGTCCCACGGTGCGCACTCGGCGATTCACCCGATGCGACTTTGCGCAGCGAAATGCGGAAGAGCTATTCTGATGGGTGCGATCAGAGAATGAATTCGTATCTCCGCAACTTGAGAATAGCATGGGCGGGGAGAGCGTGGACAGACCCCCCTTCGAGCAGGAGTTGGAGGCGGAGACCAGACGGATCCGCCGGCTGCATGCGCTGCTCGCCACCGAGTTCGCGGCCGCCACGGCCCAGGCGCGGGGCAAGCTGGCCGCGCCGACGGGCGGAGAGCTCAGCGCGCGCTGGGAGCGCGACGTCTCCGTGCACCGCTGGTCGGAGCGGGTGGGCGCGCTGACCGCCGCCCGCTCGGGGTTGTGCTTCGGCCGCCTCGACCACACCGACGGGTCGACGAGCTACATCGGCCGCATCGGGCTCACCGATCCCGCGGACGGGGAAAGCGCCCTCATCGACTGGCGGGCGCCCGCCGCCCAGCCGTTCTACTGCGCAACTTTGGCCACTCCGCTCGGCGTGACCCGGCGACGGCATTTCCAGCTCGCCGGAACGGCGCCCAACGAGCGGGTCGCCACTTTCCACGACGATGTGCTGGACCGGGCGGCCCTCGCGCACGCCGATTCCGAATCCGCTTCCGATCCGGCGCTGCTCGCCGCGCTGAAGGCGCCGCGCGGGTCAACGATGCGCGACATCGTGACGACGATCCAGGCCGAGCAGGACGCGATCATCCGGCTGCCGCTCTCCGGCGTCGTCGTGATCGAGGGCGGCCCGGGGACCGGGAAGACCGCGGTCGCGCTGCACCGCGTCGGCTACCTGCTCTACACGCATCGCGAGCGGCTGGCCCGCAGCGGCGTGCTGGTCGTCGGCCCCAGCGCCGGGTTCATCCGGTACGTCGGGGGCGTGCTCCCCGCGCTGGGCGAGTCGGCGGTGGTGTTCACCACCCCCGGCCGGCTGGCGCACGGCGTCGTCGCGACCGCTGTCGATCAGGACGAGGTGGCCCGTACGAAGGGCGGGCTGGCGATGCTGGACGTACTGCGCCGCGCCGTCGCCGACCGGCAGGAGCTGCCCGGGTCGCCGATCGCGATCGAGCTCGACGACGTCACCGTCGAGATCGACCGTGCGACGGCGGCAGAAGCCAGGAGGCGCGCCCGGGCCACCGGCCTGCCCCACAACGCTGCACGGAGGACGTTCCGCGACACGCTCGGCAGCCTGCTCGTCCAGCAGGGCGCCGAGCGGCTCGACCAGGACCTGGAGGACCCGCCCGAGCTCGCCGACATCCTCCGCGAGCTCGGCGACCTCCCGGAGATCGCGTCGGCGGGCGCGGCGCAGGTGTCGGCAGAGCTGCGCCACGAGCTGCGCGACGACCTGCGCTCCGACCTCGGCTTCCACGCGGCGGTCGAGCGGCTCTGGCCGGTGCTGACCCCGGAGCAGCTCCTCAGCGAGCTCTTCGCGTCGCCGGATCGGCTGGCCTCGGCAGGCGGCGAGATCGACCTCTCCGGGCTGTACCGCGCCGAGGGATCCGCGTGGACGGTGGCGGACGCGCCGCTGCTCGACGAGCTGGCCGAGCTGCTCGGTCCCCCGCCCGGCCGGCCGGGTGGGCGTGTCGAGCCGGAGCGCGAGCCCGACAGCGCCTACGCCGCGGAGGTGCTGACCATCATGGAGTCGGCCGACCGCCAGCTCGCCGGGGAGGATCCCGACGAGCTGCGCCCGACCGACTTCGTCACCGCGGACGTGCTCGCTGCCCGGCAGGTGCCCGAGCACCTCATGAGCGTCGCCGAGCGGGCGGCCGCCGACCGGGACTGGCGGTTCGGACATCTCGTCGTCGACGAGGCGCAGGAGCTCTCCGCCATGGACTGGCACGTCCTGCTGCGGCGATGCCCTTCCCATTCGATCACCGCAGTGGGCGACCTCGCGCAGCGCAGCGCCCCCGCGGGAGCGCATGCGTGGGCGGACGTGCTCGCCCCGCACCTCGGTTCCCGGTGGACCTACCGGACGCTCACGGTGAACTACCGGACGCCCGCCGAGATCATGGCGCTGGCCGCTGCCGTACTGGCCGAGTTCGCGCCCGAACGGCAGCCGCCCGAATCGGTGCGGGCGACGGGCGAGGATCCGTGGCAGCGCACCGTGCCCGCGACCGACCTCGCAGCCGAGGTGCGCAAGGCCGTCGAGGCGGAGGTGGCGCAGCTGGGCCGCGGGACCCTGGCGGTGATCGCCGCCGAGGTGGACGGCCTTGCCGGTCTTCCCGCGCAGCTGCACACCCCGGTGTCGGCAAAAGGCCTCGAGTTCGACGCCGTCGTGATCGTCGACCCGGAGCGGATCCGGGCACACAACCCCGCCGACCTCTACGTCTCGATGACCCGCGCCACCCAGCGGCTCGGGCTGCTGCAGGTCGAGCGCTGAGGTGGCACGACCACGCAGAAGTGCGCGAAAGGGGCCGGATACCGCCACGGGAGAACGGTGTCCGGCCCCTTCCGGGCCTGGCCTTCGGCGCCGGACTCGCCCACGACGCCCCGGCCGCCCGACACGCCAACAACACCGCCCTGGTGGCACCACGGGCTCGGGCATGGAGGATGGCCTGCATCGACGCTCCTGATCACGGCATCGACGCGGGCCAGCCGTTGCTCATCGACGTCGATGCCACCCTGGTCACCGCAGCATTCGAATAGGGGCCGCCGCAGCCTGGGTCGATCCGAATGGTGCCGGGTGGCAGGCTCGTTTCCCATGATCGATGATTTCGCGAAACAGTACCTGCACAGTGACCTGCGCGAGGTTCGAGAGACGATGCTCTGGAAGCTGGATGGGCTCGCCGAGTATGACGCTCGCCGCCCGCTGACCTCCACTGGGACCAATCTCCTCGGCCTGATCAAGCACCTGTCGAACACCGAGGCCCGGTACTTCGGCGAGGTGTTCGGGCGCCCGTTCCCTGAACGACTGCCATGGTGGGGCGCCGATAAGTGGGCCACCGAGCACGAGTCGCGCACCGAGATCGTCGACCGCTACAGGCGCGCGTGGGCGCACTCGGACGCGACGATCACCGCCCTCGACATCGACGCGCCCGGCCACGTGCCCTGGTGGCCACGCCCGGACGTGAAGCTGTTCAACGTCATGGTCCACGTGCTCACCGAAACCAACCGGCACGCCGGGCACGCCGACATCCTGCGCGAGCAGTTGGACGGCGTGGTGGGAACGGACGCGGGGAACACGGCCCTGCGGGAGAAAGGCACAGCCTTCTGGGCGAACCACCGCGCGAAGGTCGAGAAGGCAGCCAAGGCAGCTGATCCGGCTCAGGCCTGAACGTGCCCACGCTTCGATCCACCCGGTGGGGGCGAGAACGGGGCGTCCTACGGGGTGACGAGCCAGCATGAACCGTTCGCTCCGGGTTTGCTCCGAGTCGACGCCAGAAGGGTGGTCCCGTTGAGAACTGCAACGGCACTCGGTCGGACGTGGATCGGTCGAGTCAATCCCAGTGGACTGCGGCCGCGGTCTCGGCGATGACTTCGGCGTCGACGAACGGCGTGCGCCCGTCGCCGGTGGGCAGGGCCAGTACCCCGGCGCGGACTCCCGGCAGCCAAAAACTCTCGCTGAAGTTCTGCGAGAACTTCCGCACCCTCGGCATCGGCGTCGCTCTCACCGGCCCGCGGGAGCGAGGCCGCGTCGTGACGACGGAGCCGCGGCCGCGAAGCGGGACCGCGTGAACTTCGCCGGCCACAACCCGCGCTCGATCGCCGAGTCCGATTGCCGCCCTGGTGGCTGACCGGTCAAGCACGACGTCACGCAAGCACAAGCCCGAGGCTCGGCACCCCTTCTCAGCGGGCCGATCGGGACTACCGTCGTCAGCGTGCGGCTCGTCGACCGCCACGCGGAGAAGCTGGCGCTTCAAGCAGTGCTCGACAGCGTGCGTGCGGGTATGAGCGACACGCTGGTCCTCCGGGGTGAGCCCGGAATCGGGAAGACGGCGCTGCTCGACTACGCAGTAGAGTGCGCCGCGGACCTGCAGATCGTCCGGATGGTGGCCGTCGAGTCGGAGAGGGCCCTGGGTTTCGCCGCTGTCCACCAGCTGCTCGTACCCCTGCTGCCCGCCGTGAATCGGCTGCCCGAGCCGCAGGAGCGGGCACTCCGCGTGGCCTTCGGATTGGTGAGCGGCCCCCCGGCCGACCCCTTCCTGGTCGGTCTGGCCGTGCTCACACTGCTCTCAGAGACGGCCAGGACTCGGCCGGTGCTGTGCGTGATCGACGACGCGCAATGGCTGGATGCCGAGTCCGCCGACAGCCTCAGCTTCGTGGCCCGCCGGCTGCTGGCCGATCGGATCGGGATGCTGTTCGCGATCCGGGAGACGGCGGAGCCGGAACCCCGGCTGCAGGGGCTGCCGGATCTCCGGATCGCCGGCCTGCCGGAGCAGGACGCATACGAGCTGCTCGCGATCGCGGTCAACCGCCCGTTCGACGCGGATGTGGGGCAGCGGATCGTCGCCGAGACCGGTGGCAACCCCTTGGCCATCATCGAGGGCGCAGGGGATCTGACCACGGAGCAACTGCGCGGGCAGGCGCCGCTGCCGGAGCCGGTCCCCGTCGGTCACCGGCTCGAGGTCCTGTTCGCGAGGCGTGTGCGGGAACTGCCCGCGGACACGCAGACACTGCTTCTGCTCGCGGCGGCGGACCACCCGGGCCCGGGCGATCGGCTGTGGCGGGCGGCAGCCGCGCTGGGCATCCTGGAGTCCGCCGCGGTGCCCGCGGAGGTCACGGGCATAGTGGTTTTCTGGCCGGAGGTACGGTTCGCCCACCCGCTCGTCCGCTCGGCGGTGTACCACGCCGCGGCCCCCTGCCAGCGGCGGGAGACCCATCGGGCCCTCGCGGCGGCCTGCGATCCGCAGCTCGACGCAGTTTCCCGGGCGTGGCATCTCGCTGCGGCCACTGCGGGGCCTGACGAAGGGGTCGCCGCCCAGCTGGAGGTAGCAGCGGACCAGGCCCGGAGCCGCGGCGGCTACGCCGCCGCGGCCGCGCTCCTGGAACGCACGGCGCTGCTGACCCCCGATGACGAACGGCGCGCCGAGCGCCGACTGTCGGCAGCGCAGGCGCATTTGCTCGCTGGGGCGGTCAACCGGGCCGAGGCCCTGCTGGCCGAGGCCGCCACGGGCCTGCACGATCCGCTGTCGACCGCGCAGGCCACCCTGCTCAAGGGCAGGATCGGGTTCCACTGCGGGCAGGTGGCCGACGCCGCCTCCGCCCTGGTCTGTGCGGCACGGCGATTGCGGCCGCCCGATCCGCGCGCCGCGAGGGACGCGCTGCTCTCCGCGCTGGAGGCCGCGGTGTTCGCCGGGTGGGCGCCCAGCGCCCCCCTCCTGCACGAGATAGCGCGGACGGCGCGGAATCTGCCACCCACGGGTGACCCTCCGGACTCTGCCGCCAATCTGCTGCTCCAGGGCTGCACCGCACGGGTGACCGGCGGCTATGCGGCGGCCGTTCCGGCGTTGCGCCGCACGGTCCAAGCCTTCCTCGCGGACGAGGTGGACCCCGACGTGGCCCTCCAGCGACTGGAACTGGCCGCCGTCTCGGCAGCCGATCTGCTGGATGACGCCTCGGCGGAGCGGCTGACCACGCAGTGGATCGACCGTGCGCGGGAGAGCGGCGCGCTGGCCAGGCTGGCCGGCGCACTCGCATTCCGGAGCGCCTTCGTCGACGGGCCCTGTGGACGGCTGGCCGCGGCACGGACGGCCGAGTCGGAGGCGCACGACCTGGCGAAGGTGACCGGCAACCCCGGCATCGTCCCTCCCACGGGCGCCCACACGCTGCTCACCCTCGTCCTGAGCGGCCGCGAGGCCGAGGCGCGGGCGACCGCGGCGGCGGTCGCACGGGAGGCCCCGGGCCGGGGCGCAGCCGGCGAGATGGCCATGGCTGCTTCCTTCCTCGGCGTGCTGGAGATCAGTCTCGGCAACTACGGCTCCGCCCTGGAGTGCCTGGACCCGGCATACACCGACGACACGCCGCTCGTCGGGACCCAGGCACTGCCCGACCTGGTGGAGGCAGCCGTCCGCGCCGGTCGGCGCGACCTCGCAGAGCGCGCACTGCGACGTCTGGAGGACCGCGCGACCGCGACCGGCACTCCCCTCGCGCTCGGGCTGCTCGCCCGCTCCCGGGCCCTGCTGGCCACCCCCGCCGCGGCCCGGCAGGAGTACGAGGACGCACTCTCCCTGCTCGGCGGGACCCGAGCCGCTCCTCAGCTGGCCCGCGCCCACCTCCTCTACGGTGAGTGGCTGCGCCGCCAGCGCCAGCGGCGGGAGGCACGCGATCAGCTGCGCGCAGCCCTCGACATGTTCGACGGGATGGGTCTGCTCTGCTTCGCCGAGCGGGCGCGCGTGGAGCTGCGGGCCACGGGTGAGCGCGCCCGGAAGCGAGCGGTCGAAACTCCCGAGGAGCTCACCCCTCAGGAGGCGCAGATCGCCGCTCTGGTGAGCCGCGGAGAAGCGAACCGGGCGATCGCCGCCCAGCTGTTCGTCAGCCCGAGCACCGTCGAATACCACCTGCGCAAGGTGTTCCGAAAGCTCGGGGTGACCTCCCGCACCCAGCTCGCCCACCGCGTCATCCACGAGCGCTTCGGCGCCCCTCAATCCGATCCCCGCCTCCGAGCGTCCACTGGTCGACGGACGCCGATGACCGGCATCGAGACCCGCTAAGGATTTCGGGGATTCGACGTCGTCTGCCGCGCACTAGCGTCGTCGGCGCCCGGCCGTGCCGAGCGGGTGCCGAAGCGCAGCCGATGACGTGGCCCAGACGGGGGCGACCTGCGGCGAGGCCGGCCAGCACGGTCCGGGCTGACCGGGGCCTTCGCCGCGAGGCGACCGGCGGTTCACGGGGCGGTCGACATCCAGACCAGACGGCCATCGACGGCACGACCTCCCTCGCGATCAACGCGAAGGGTCAGACGGCTCGCACAGGAGGAAGCCATGACAACCACGATCAGCAAGAAGTCGGGGAAGGGCCTCAGCGACGGGGTGGTCTCCGAGCTGGCCACCTACTGGAGCGTCCTGCCCGGGCACGAGGACGAGCTGCGCGCGGCGACGCAGCGGTTCGCCGACACGCTGCGCGGCATCGACCGTGACACGAACATCCACACCGGCCTGCGGGACCAGCGCCACGTGATCTTCGACAACGGGCAGCGGCTGATGTGGGCCACGACCTTCGAGAACGAGTGGGACCCCTACTTCGACGATTTCGTCCAGATCGGCCTCGAGCACTTCCTGGACTGGATGCAGCACACCGATGAGTACACGCACGTCGCGGCGTGGCTCGAGAAGTCCGGCGGCGCGGAGGAGTTCCGCCTGGACAACCCCGACCTCGAGGCGCAGATGAAGCGCAGCGTCAGCGGGCTCAAGGCGATCGTCCAGTCGGTGCAGAGCCCGGCGTGCGGCTACTTCAACACCCTGGGCGTCTGGACGATGCCGGAGATCGATAAGGCCATGCGTGTGCAGGAGGCGTTCCAGCGGGTGCTGGACACCCCCGGCGCCGAGGAGGCGCTCCAGCACCCGGCGCTGAAGCCGCTACTCGACCAGGCCGCCGACTGAGCCAGCCGGCGGACTAAGGATTTCCGGGATTCCACGCCGTCCACCGCCCCCTAGCGTCGTCGGCGCCAGGCCGTGCCGAGTGGCCGAGGTCGAAGCCGATCAAGTCGTGGGCTGGGGCGGAGACGGCCTGTGGCGAGGCTGCCGGCGGGGTCCGGGGTGACCGGCGCAACGTCCCTCTCGCGATCAACGCGAGGGGTCACACGGCGGATACGGAGAGGAAGCATGACAACCACGATCAACGAGTACCGGGCGGGACTGAAAGTCGGAGAGAGGTCGGAGTTCCTCGTCATCGGGGACGTCATCCCGGGACACGAAGAGGAGCTGCGCCAGACCCTGAAGAGGCACATGGCCGACCCGCGTACTCAGCAGGCCGTCAACCAGATCGGCACGTTGCACGAAGCGCGGTTCGTGCTCTTGGACGGTGGCACGAGGCTCATGTTCGCCAGCAGCTTCGACGGAGCGTGGGATGAGTACATCGACGACTTCGCCACCACGGACATCGGGAAGAACTTCGACGAGACCTGGCAGCACGTCCAGGAGTACCCGGGCGTCAAGTCACCGCACATCAAGGAGTGGTTCAAGGAGCGCACGGTGGTGGCGGGCAACTTCGTCGCCGCCTATCCCGAGCCGACGGTGAAGCAGGTCTTGAAGGCGCTGGCCCTGCAGATGGCGTTCCAGCAGGTGCTGGACACCCCCGGCGCCGCGGAGGCGCTCCAACACCCGGCGCTGAAGCCGCTGCTCGACCAGGCCGCCGACTAAACCGGCCGGCGGGCCACGGGGCGGCGGCGCCGCCGCGGCCTGCGGCACACAGCGCTGCTGAGGACCGCTGAAGGGGCACCATGACCACGCAGATCAACACCTCGTTGGAGCTCGGCGACATTCAGGCCGCCGCCCTGATGCCCCGGCCGAACCCGTACGCGGGCGCGTACGTGGCCGTGCGCATCGACGACCGGCAGGCGGGGCGGGAGCTGCTGCGGCGGCTGATCCCCCTGCTCGAGCCGGTGTCCTCGTTCGACCCCGGCCGGCCGGTCTCGCTCGGGGTGGGGCTCAGCTTCGCCGGGCTCGAGGCACTCAACGTGCCCGCGGAGTCGCTGGCCACCTTCCCACCGGAGTTCCAGCAGGGCATGGCCGCCCGCGCGGACTACATCGGGGACGTCGGGGAGAACGCGCCGGAGAACTGGGAGGCGCCGTTGGGCTCGAAGGACGTGCACCTCGTCGTGGCGGCGCTGGCGCGGGACACCTCCCTGATGGAGACCCTGGTCAGGCTGGCAGAAGAGGCGGTCCGCGACCTGCCCGGCATCTCGCCCATCTGGCAACTGGACGTGCACGTGCCCCCGGACGGCCGGGAGCAGTTCGGCTTCAAGGACAGCATCAGCGAGCCGGCCGTCGAGGGCACCGGCATCCTCGGCAGCAACCCGCACGAGGCGCCGCTGAAGGCCGGCGAGTTCGTTCTCGGGTACGAGGACGAGAACGGCGACCTGCCCCCGATCCCGCAGCCGGAAGTGCTGGGCCGCAACGGCACGTACGTGGCCTTCCGCAAGCTGCACCAGCGGGTGGCGGCCTTCCGCACCTACCTGCGCCAGAACGCCACGGGCGACGCCTCGGAGGAATGGCTCGCGGCCAAGTTCGTCGGGCGCTGGCCCAGCGGCGCGCCGCTGGCCCTGGCCCCGGACAAGGACGACCCCGAACTGGGCGCCGATCCCGAGCGCAACAACGCGTTCATGTACGGCGACGACCCGCGGGGGCTGAAGTGCCCGGTCGGTGCGCACGCCCGGCGGATGAACGCGCGCGACGCGGTCATCACCGGCGAGGTGCGGCTGCACCGGATGATCCGGCGCGGCACCAACTTCGGCCCGTCGCTGCCGCCGGGCGTGCTGGAGGACGACGGCGCCGATCGCGGCCTGCTGTTCGCCTTCGTCGGCGCGCGCCTGGACCGGCAGTTCGAGTTCGTCCAGCGACAGTGGGTCAACGACGGCAAGTTCATCGGTGCGCCCGCCGAGCGGGACCCGCTGATCGGCGTGCAGGACGGCGGTCAGTTCACCGTCCCGAGGCGGCCGATCCGCCGGCGCCTGCAGGGGCTGCCCGATTTCGTGGTCAACCGGGGCGGCGAGTACTGCTTCATGCCCGGGCTTCGGGCGCTGCGCTGGCTCGCCGACCTCGACACCTGAGTCGGGACGGTGCAGCAATGGACGAGAGCTACGACCTGGTGGTGGTCGGTTCCGGCCCGGCCGGGCAGGTCGCGGCCGAGCTCGCGGCGTCCTTCGGGCGCCGGGTGCTGATCGTCGAGCGGGACAGGCCCGGCGGGGTGGTCACGACCACCGGCGGTGCGCCCACGAAAGCCCTGCGCGAAGCCGCGCTGTACCTGACCGGCTACCGACAGGAGGAGGTCTACGGCGTCCGAGCCGCCGCGCCGCTGGAGGCGGTGGTGCCGGCCCTGCGCGCCCGGATCGAGCACGTGCGCGACGTCCTGCAGGACGTCGTCGCCGACCGGCTCGCCGCCCAAGACATCGACTACCTGAAGGGAATTGCCCGACTCGGCACCGACCGCACCGTCCGCGTCACGTCGCCCGACGGCGTGGAGCACCAGGTGGCCGCCGCACGCGCGGTGCTGGTGGCGACCGGGTCACGCCCGACCCATCCCGCGGGCATCCCGTTCGACGATCCCGACGTCTACGACTCCGACCGGATCTACTCGATCCCGACCGCCCCGAAGGACATCGTCATCGTCGGCGGCGGCCCGGTCGGCGTCGAGTTCGCCACGGCGTTCACCGCGCTCGGCATCCCCCCGACGCTCGTCAGCCTGTCCGACCGGCTGCTGCCCACCGTCGACGGCGAACTGGCCGGGCTCATGGCCGACGAGTTCCGGCGCCGCGGAGTCCAGCTGGTCCTCGGCGCCGGCGCGGAAGAGGTGAGACGCATCCAGGACCGGCTGGATGTCACCCTTTCGACCGGGAGTGTCCTGACCGCCGACGCCGTGTTGTTCGCCGCCGGCCGCACGCCCAACACCGAGGGCCTCGGCCTCGAGCGGGCCGGCGTGCGCCTGGATGCCCGCGGGCGGATTGTCGTGGACCGCTACTACCGCACGACCGCACCCGGGATCTACGCGGCGGGTGACGTGGTCACTCCCGGCCTCGCCTCGAACGCGATGCAGCAGGGGCGCGCGGCGGCCGCCCACGCCTGCGGACTGCTGTTCGGCGTGATGGTCGATCAGGCCGCCAGCGTCGCCGTCTACGGACTACCCGAGGTGGCCGGCGTCGGGGCGACCGAGGAACAGGCTCACGCCGCCGGCATCCCCTACGTGGTGGGCCGCTGCGACCTGGCCTCCACCCCACGCGGAGCCATCGCCGGGCACGGCGGCCTGCTGAAGCTGATCTTCCGCGCCGACGACCGCAAGCTGCTCGGCGTGCACTGCTTCGGGGACATCGCCTCCGAAGTGGTCGGCCTGGGCCACGTGGTCCTCCACGTCGGCGGCAGCGTGGAGGTGTTCCTCACCCTGGCGCTCAACACCCCGACCTACACCTACGCCTACCACGACGCGACCGTCGACGGCCTGACGCGGCTGACCGAGCTGATGGGGCTTGCCAACGGCGGGGGCGCCACGCCCACCACGACCGTCGATACCGATCGTGCCCAGACGAACTGAAGGAACCCTTCTCATGGCAGATCACTTCTCCGGCCCGCGGGCCCTCTCCGACCCCGCTGCCGACATCACCGACGTGTATGCCTTTCCCAGCCCGGAGCGGCCCGGTCATCTGGTGCTCGTGATGGACGTGTTTCCCGCCGCGGCACCCACGGCCCTGTTCTCCGACGCGGTCACCTACCGCTTCCGCCTCCGGCCGGTGACGGCCACGACGGCCGGTGGCACACCGGCGTTCTCCGTGGGCGAGGACGAGTACGCCTTCGACGTCACCTTCGACGTTCCGGTCCGGGGTGACGGGGGTGACACCGTGGTACAGCTGGGCACGTGCGCCCCGCCCGGCGGGGCGCAGATCCCGTTCCGGGTCGGCGACGAGCAGCCGACCGTGGCGCCCGGCCTGCGCGTCTTCGCCGGGGCGCGGCTCGACCCGTTCTTCATCGACCTGAAAGCCGTGCTGGCCACCGAGGAGCAGGAGCAGTTGGCATTCCGCGCCCACAGCGTCAACTCACTGGACGGCGCGAACGTGCTCAGCATCGTCGTCGAACTCGACGTCGCCACGGTGCTCGGCCCAGACACCGGCCCGCTGCTGGCCGTCGTCGGCGAGACCGTGACCTCCCGCGGACACCCGGTCCGGCTAGAGCGCATGGGCCGAGCGGAGATCAAGAACGTCATCATGCAGCCGAAGAAGTTCGATCCCGTCAACCGCGACCTCGAGATCCGCGACCTCTACAACGCCGAGGACGCCTTCAACCTGAGCCCGGACTACATCGGGGCCTACCGCGCCCGGCTCAGCGCCAACCTGGCCTTCTTCGACCGGCTGGACGGCAAGACCGACTGGCCACCGGACGAGCAGGACGTCCACCCGCTGACCGAATTGCTGCTGGCCGACTTCCTCGTCGTCGACACCTCGAAACCGTTCTCTAACGGCGCCGACAGCGACCTCGAGATCGAGCGCGCCGTGCTCGCCGGCCGCCCGCACACCACCTGCGGCGGTCGGTCGCTCAACCACGACATCATCGACACGCTCTACACGCTGCTGGTCGGCGGCCTCGATGGAGCGCGGATCAGCGACGGCGTCGACCAGCCGACCCAGCCGACGGCCCGCAGCTTCCCCTACCTGGTTCCCCCCAACCCGAAACCGCCGGACCTGATGGCCATCCTCGCCGCTTCGTCGGCGCCACCGGAGGAGGCCGCATCATCACCGGCCTGACCGAGCCAGACCGCGACCCGCCCACCACCAGCGGCGCCATCGCCCTGGCCAACCTGGAGGCCCAGATCGACGGCCTGGCGGTGTCGGCCCATCGGCGACCAGGACGAGCAGGACACGTCGTGCCACAACAGGTCCTTCTGGCCGACCTGCTCCTCCTGCGCGGGCATGTGCTGGGCTGCGTCGCGGACTACGAACGGGCCGCGGAGCTGGCCGAGCAACTGGTGCGCGATGCGCCGCACGACTGCACCGCCCTGCTGGCCAGGGCCCGGGCCCGGGCCACCTTCCACCGCTTCCCCGAGGCCCTCGCCGACCTCGACGCCGCGGCGCGTAGCGGTGTCGAACGGGACACGCTGGACGCGGAACGCGCGGCGATCTTCCAGGCGGTCGGGTGCCACGCCGACGCTCTCGCGCTTCAACGAAGCGCAGCCGAGCGCCGGCCCGACCTCACGACCTTGGGGGCCCTGGCCGTACTCCAGGCGGAACGCGGGAAGGTCGCGGAGGCGGAGCGCCTGTTCACCGAGGCTAGACGCCGCTACCAGGGTGTCTCCCCGTTCCCCGTCGCCTCGCTCGACTTCCGGCGCGGCCTGATGTGGCTCGCCGAGAACCACCTCCCCACCGCCGGTGCCTGGTTCGACGCCGCCCGGCGCCGAGTGCCGGCCTACGCTCCGGCATCGGGCCACCTCGCCGGGGTCGACGCGGCTTCGGGCGCGCACGAAGCTGCCATCGGCCGTCTACGCCCCCTGGCGGTCTCCAGCGATGACCCCGAGTACGCAGCCACGCTCGCCGGCGTCCTCCGCGACGCCGGCCACCCCCAGGAGGCCCAGCAATGGCGCATCACCGCAGCCGCTCGCTACGACGAGCTGACACGGCGCCACCCGGAGGCCTTCGCCGATCACGCCGCCCATTTCTGGCTCACCGTGGGCGACGATCGGCCGAAGGGCCTCCAGCTCGCCTTGCAGGATCGCGCGAACCGCCGCGCAACCCGCGCACAGGCCCAGCTCAACCGCCCCACCCCGGCCATCTGACTGGACTCGCGGGAGCCCTGCACCGCCATAATGAGCCCGGCACGCCGACGGCCGCCAGATCACTGTCAACGGACTGATCAGGTCGCGGCCCGCTGGGAGAGCCGCACGACTGGCGACGCGGCGACGAGTCGGTCCAGCACAGCTGCGATGTAGATCGTCTTGAGCATCGTCACTAGCAGGCGCACCGTCGACGGCGCGAGCGTCGTCGATGGCACCGACGCCCAGCCCTGTACCTCGGACGGTCGGACCGCGCGCAGTCGGCGCCCACCAAGTGGGCGGCAATGCACGTCAGACGCTAGTTCCCGACGCTCCCGTTGGCTGGTCGGCGGCCGATACTGTCCAGCTCGGCCGCGTTCTCGTCGGAGAGGGAGAGCCCAGCGCCGGCGATGTTCTCGCGCAGGTGCGCCGTCGATGATGTGCCGGGGATGAGCAGGATGTTCGGTGAGCGCTGCAGCAGCCAGGCCAGTGCGACGGACATCGGTGTTGCCCCCAGCCGGTCTGCGACCCCCGAGAGCAGCACGGACTGCAGCGGCGTGAAGCCTCCGAGCGGGAAGAACGGCACGTAGGCGATACCGTCGGCGGCGAGCCGGTCGATGAGGTTGTCGTCGTAGCGGTGGGCGAGGTTGTACATGTTCTGCACGCACACGATCGGGGCGATGCTCTGTGCCTCGGCGACCTGCTCCGCGGTGACGTTGCTGACACCGAGGTGGCGGATCAGACCCTCCTGCTGGAGTTCGACGAGCGTCCCGAACGCCTCGGCGAGCGAGCCGGGCTGGGGACCTTCGGCATCGCCCATGCGCATGTTGACCAGGTCGAGTACCTCGACGCCGAGGGACTGGAGGTTCTCGTGGATCTGCTTGCGCAGGTCTTCGGGTCGCCGGGCTGTGGGCCACCCGCCCTGCGCGTCGCGGTTCGCCCCCACCTTGGTGGCGATGGACAACGACCCGGGATAGGGGTGCAGGGCTTCGCGGATCAGCTCGTTGGTGAGCCGTGGCCCGTAAGCGTCACTGGTGTCGATGTGGGTGATCCCGGCCTCGACTGCCTCGCGCAGCACGGCGAGAGCGCCGTCGTGGTCTGCGGGCGGCCCCATGACCCACGGGCCCGCGAGCTGCATCGCGCCGTAGCCGAATCGCGTGACGGTCGAGTCGCCCAGAGCCCAGGCGCCGCCGGGAAGTGAAGTGGAGGATGCGTTCATCGTGCTCGTTCTGCTCCTTGATCAGGGTGGCGCGCTTCGCCTCCCGGCACCATCATTGGGAGGACACTTCCCTTGCGGAAGTAGGCACCCCAAGGTGCGTAACTCTCTCTCGAGAACAGGTGTGATCAGGTTGGGGACGACGAACGCCGCTCACAAGCGAGCGCAGGCCAAACTGGAGTACAACGCGTTCTTGGCGGCATGCCCCAGTCGCCAGCTGCTTGACCGGATCTCAGACAAGTGGGTTGTGCTGGTCCTGTGCGCGCTCGGGGGCGACGTCTCCGACCAGCCTGGTGCGGCGGGTGTTGCGAGGGCGATGCGTTACTCCGAGATCTCGCGCCTGCTGGCGGGGGTCAGCCAAAAGATGTTGACCCAGACATTGCGGTCGCTGGAACGTGATGGCGTGCTCACCCGCACCGTGACGCCGACCGTCCCCGTGACCGCCTCGTACGAGCTGACCGACCTCGGCCACTCTCTCCACGACATGACACGCGGCCTCAGATCCTGGGCACAGAGCCACATGGACGAGGTCCTCACGCACCGCGCGACTTACGACGCTCGTGTGTCGTGATCAACACGTCCAACCGTCAGATACCGCAACACCCTCGATTGTGATGAGCCCGTTTTGACTGTCATTGCTGGTCTCGATCACTTATGGACACGAAGGACATCATCGTCGAACTCGCGGTTCACGAGAAGCCCCGGGAACACCTCCCCGATCCCTAGATCGCAGAGCGGCTATGCGGGCTGCTGCAGGTTGCGGAGCTGTTCGAGGTATGCCTCAGCCTCGGGTTCACCCCGGTACCGGTCGGCCAAAACGTATCCAAGGTCGCGAGACACCATGGCCAGGGACGGGATCGACTGCGACCGCAACGCCGCCATGTACACCTACTGGGCCGAGCACCAGCACGAGCGCGAAGGGCTAGGCCCCTCCCCCGCCAAGCTCGTCGCCAAGTGCGGGGTGACGATCCCACGCCGCGCGGGCGGCGGTGCTGCGCTTCCGGCGGGGACGTCTACCCGTCGCCGCGGGAGCCGGGCTCGCACCCAAGACGTCAAGAACGTGCACCGGATGCTGCACCGGGCGCTCACCGACGCGGTGGCATGGGACTACCTGGTGTCCAACCCTGCCGAGCACGCGAGCCTGCCCCGGGAGCAGCGCGGGAACGCGCGCAACCGGCCGAAGCCCTGGACAGTCGACGAGCTGACGGCGTGGCTGCGGCTCGCGCTGTCCGACCGGTTCGCCGCGATGTGGCTCCTCGCCGTGACGACCGGAATGCGCCGCTCAGAACTGGCCGGGGTCGATCGCGAGCTGCTCGACCTCGACGCCGCGACGCTCTCCATCGCGGACACCCGGGTCGTGGTCGCGGGGCAGACGATCGACTCGGACGGCAAGTCGAACGCCGGTGTCCGCGAGATCTCCCTCGACGCCTACACGGTCGAGCTCCTCCGCGCCTACCTCGCCGTGCTCGACGTCGAGCGGGAGGCGTTCGGCACGGACTACGACACCAGCCACGGCAAGCTCATGCGGTACGAGGACGGCCGGCGCCTGCACGCCGACACGGTCACCCGGCGCTTCAATCGACTGGTGGACCTGGCCGGGGTGCGCCGCATCCGCCTGCACGACGTCCGGCACACCTACGCCACGCTCTCGCTGAACAGCGGGGTGCACGCCAAGATCGTGAGCGACCGGATCGGCCACGCGCACGAGGGAATCACAGTCCAGATCTACGGGCACCGCTCGACTGGGCACGATCGCGACGCCGCGGAGCTGGTCGCCGGCATCATCCGGCGGAGGCTGGACAACGGTCCGGCGGCCGGTGCCGGGTAGCCCTGGTCACAGATCTGGTCACAACCGCATGAGAACGGCCCCCGGACTGATCGTCCGGGGGCCGTTCTTCCTGGTAGCGGGGGTAGGATTCGAACCTACGACCTCTGGGTTATGAGCCCAGCGAGCTACCGAGCTGCTCCACCCCGCGTTGCTGTTGTGTCTACGACAGTACACCTCCCCGTCGGGCGCCCGTGCAGGGGGGGTCTCCCTGGAGAGCTGCCGCAGAGGGCAACGCAGTCGGGCCCGAACCGAAGTCCGGGCCCGACTCGCGAGCGTCAGCCTCCCGGCGTTCCGGGTGGCGCAGGCGGGGGTGGTGCGCCGGTCGCCGGCGCCTGCCCGTTGGCCTGCTGGAACTGCTGCACGGCCTGGTCCAGCGCCTGCAGCGCCTGCCCCTGAGCAGTGAAGTTGCCCTGCTGCTGCGCGGCACGGAGGTTGTTGATCGCCGACTGGATCGCCGCCGCAGCGGCGGCGGCCTGTGGATTGGCTGCCCCCGGCGACGCTGCCCCCGGCGACGCTGCCGTCGGTGGACTCACGCCGGCCTGGCTCGGAGCCGGAGTCCTCCCGCCCGGGACCTGGGTGGCTCCAGCCCCGGCACCTGGCCCGAAGACCTGGTCGAGAGCCGCCGACAGATTTGCGTTGTAACCGACGCGCCCGTTGTAGAACACCAGCACCCGCGCCAGCTGTGGGTAGCTCGACTGCTGGTTGGCACGTTCGATGTAGACCGGTTCGACGTATAGCAGCCCACCGGCCACAGGTAGCGTCAGCAGGTTGCCGTAGTCGATCGTGCTCTGTCCGCCCCGCGACAGCAGGCCTAGGTTCGCACTCACGTCTGGCGATCCGACGAACTGCGTCTGCACCTGCTGCGGACCCAACGTCTGCGTGTCCGGGGGTAGCTGCAGCACGGTTATCTGGCCGTAGGTCTGCGGATCCGAACTCGCCGACATGTACGCCGACAGGATGTCGCGGTTGCGGAACACCAACGCGCTGGTGAGCTGGAAGTTCGGTGTCGCCGTCGTCCCCCCGTTGGGCGCTGGTTGCCCGGCCAGCACGTAGTACGGGGGCTGCGGTGCTCCCCCGGAGCTACTCGCGCCCTGGACCGTCGGGTCGGACGGCACGTCCCAGAACGACACGTTGCCGTAGAACTCGATCGGGTTGTCCACGTGGTAGCGCGTGAGCAGCTCACGCTGCACCTTGAACAGGTCCTCCGGGTACCGGAAGTGCGCGCGCAGCTGGTCGCTGATCGCCGACGCCGGCTGCACGGTGCCCGGGAACGTCTTCATCCACGTCTGCAGCACGGGGTCGGACTCGTCGAAGGCGTACAGCGTGACGGTGCCGTCGTAGGCGTCGACGGTGGCCTTCACCGAGTTGCGCAGGTAGCTGACCTCTTGGTCCCGCTGCTGCTGGCGCTGCAGCGGCTGCAGGGCGTCGGCCGTGGCCTGCCCGAGCGCCATCCGCTCGGCGTACGGGTAGTTCTGGAGCGTGGTGTACCCGTCGACGATCCACTGGATCCGGCCGTTGACGACCGCCGGGTAGGGGTCGGTGTCGGTGGTCAGCCACGGCGCCACGGCCTGCACGCGGTCGCGCGGGTCGCGGACGTACATGATCTTCGAGTTGTCGTTGATCGAGTTGTTGAAGAGGATGTTGCGCTCGCCGTAGAACAGCGAGAACACCAGCCGGTTGACGACGTTGCCGAGCGACACCCCGCCACGGCCGGTGTAGGTGTAGCTCGCGGTGTCGGAGTCGTACTCGCGCGCCTGGCCACCTGGGTCCGCGCCGACGATCGAGTAGCCGTCGATCAGCTCGCCGTAGTAGATCCGCGGCTCCGTGACCCGGAGGCTGTCCGGGATGCTGGGCGAGTTGCTGTTGCTGATGTCGATGCTGGTGAAGTCCGGGAGACCGCCCTGGCCGCCCTCGTCGTCCAGCACCGCGTTCACCCGGTTCGCCGGCGCCACCACCATGCCGTTGCCGTGGGTGTAGACGAGCCGCCGGTTGATCCAGTCGGTCTGGTTGCCGGTGAGGCCTGCGCTGTTGAGCTCGCGCAGCGCGACGATGTAGTCCTGCTCCGAGCCGCTGACTGTGTAGCGGTCGATGTCGAGTCGCTGCGGGAAGCCGTAGAACGTGCGGCGCTGCTGCAGCTGCGTGAACGTGGCGGAGAGCTTCGCCGGGTCGAGCAGCCGGATGTTCGGCACGGTGGCGGTGTCGGCGCGCACCTCGGCAGGCGACACCTCGGACGTGCCGGTGAACGGCACCTCCGTGACCTTGTCCTGGCCGATTCCGAACGCCTGCCGGGTGGCGGCGATGTTGCGCTCGATCGGCACGGCCTCGCGCTCGTTGGCGTTGGGCGCCACGACGAACTGCTGCAGCACCTGCGGCCACGCGGCGCCGATCAGGACGCTGGACAGCACCAGCAGCACCGTGGCGATGGCGGGCAGCTGCAGGTTGCGCCGGAACACCGCTGCGAAGAAGGCGGCGGCGCAGATCAGCGAGATGAACAGCAGGATCAGCTTGGCCGGCATCACCGCGTTGAGGTCGGTGTACGTGGCGCCGGTGAAGATGTTGCTGCGGTTGCTGTAGAGCAGCTCGTAACGGTCGAGGTAGTACGCCACCGCCTTCAGCAGCACGAACACGCCGGCGAGGATGGCGAGCTGGGCGCGCGCGGCCGCGGAGACCTGGCCGGCGCGGCCGGTGAGCCGGATGCCGCCAAAGATGTAGTGCGTGATCAGGGAGACGACGAAGCTGATCGCCACGGCAACGAACAGCCAGTCGAGCACGTACCGGTAGAACGGCAACTGGAACGCGTAGAAGCTGACGTCGATGCCGAACTCGGGGTCGGTGACGCCGAACGGCGTGGAGTTCAGGAACTGCTGGACCGTCTGCCAGTCACCCTGCGCAGCGAGCCCGGCGATGACGCCCACCAACACCGACGGCACGATGGCGAACAGGCGCAGGCGCTGGATGATCAGTGTGCGGTAGCGCGCGATCGGGTCCTCTGGCCCGCTGACGGGCACGAAGACCGGCCGCGACCGGTAGGCGATCCACATGGAGAGCGCGACCAGCCCGCCGACGA
Source organism: Pseudonocardia aurantiaca (assembly GCF_039526725.1). NCBI lineage: Bacteria > Bacillati > Actinomycetota > Actinomycetes > Pseudonocardiales > Pseudonocardiaceae > Pseudonocardia > Pseudonocardia aurantiaca. Next base: position 248,527 of record NZ_BAAAJG010000026.1, on the reverse strand, counting down.
GCAGCGCGACGATCAGGAACTGCAGGATCTGTGTGAAGAGGACCGTCGTGAAGACGCCTCGGAACCCGACTTCGCCGAACCAGAGCCAGTCGACGTAGAAGTTGATCAGTCGCGACCCGCCGAGCAGCAGCAGGACCAGTATCCCGGCGACGACGAGCAGGATCCGGGTGCGGCGGGACAACGACGGGGCTCCCACCGGGGGCCGCATGGCCACAGGACACGCTCCAGTAACTCGGGGGTTCGACGCAGCGCTCGCGCCGACCCGGTTCGCAAGACGACGTGCTCAAATCGCCCCCGGCCGGCCCGACGGCGCGCCCTGCGCGCCCAACTCTACGGACAGGATGTGGGGTCTCGGTTGGGGCCCCGAATGTCCGGTTCGTCGGAGACCGGCCGGATGCCTCAGCACGTCGCGGCCGGCTGTCCCGCCCGCAGCGCGTCGAGCCCGACGATGGCGTCGTGCAGCGTGCCCACACGCACGAGCTGGAGGCCGTCCGGGGCAGCGGATGCCGCCTCCGCACAGTTGTCGGCAGGAACAAGGAAGACGGTCGCTCCCGCGTCGCGCGCGGCGCGCATCTTGAACGGAATTCCGTCGATCTTCGTGACGGTCCCGTTGGGCAGGATCGCCCCTGTTCCCGCGACGAACTTCCCGCCGGTGAGCTCGCCGGGCGTCAGCTTGTCGACCAGGCCGAGAGCGAACATCAGGCCGGCCGAGGGGCCACCGACCCCACCGAGACTGATCTTGATGTCGCCGTCGCGGGTCACTGCACCAGGAACGACGCCGAGCAGGCCGCGGGTCCCGTCCTGGCTGGCCGCCAGCACCACGTCGGCGACATGCTGCTCGCCGCCCCGCCGATACGCGATCGACACGGTCTGGCCCGGATGGGTCTGGGCGAGCGCCGACGTGAGGCCGTCGATGGAGTCGAGCGGCCTGCCGTCCACCTCGGTCAGCTGGTCGCCATCCCGAAGGATCGCGGCGGCCGGGACGCCCGGTACCACCGCGGTGACGACGACCGTTGCGGGCAGCGCCAGCTCCTCGACCACCGCGGACTCGGCGTTGGCTTCGGACGACGCGAACTGCGCTGCGTTCTCCTGCTCGATCTGCTCGGTCGACGAGCTCGACGGGAAGATCAGCTCGCGGGGCACGACCCGCCGCTCCCCCGAAGCCCAGAACTCCAAGGCTGTGAACATGGTGATCCGATCGGTGACCGACACCGTCGTCATGTTGAGATGCCCGGTCGTCGGATAGACCGGTAGCCCGTCGACCGCGATGACCGGCCCGCCGTCCACCGTGCCGAGTGTGTCGAACGTCGGACCCGGCCCGAGCGCAACCATCGGCACCGGGAGCGTCGCGCCCAGCACCCCGAGCGCCAGGGCGAGGAGGCCCCCTGCCAGGGCTGTCCACGTCCGGCTTTTCACGACCGGGAGCCTATGGGGCGCCCCGGTGAGGTTGTCGTAGGGTCGCGGCCGCTACGGTCGGCATCTCCGCAGAAGCCGTGTTCGACGCCGGATCGTCGCCCCTGCGCATTCGCATTACCGCCCAGCGACACCCGGATTGCAGCCGAGCGCGAACACCTGAGCGAACCCGGTCCGCGTACCGTGGGACATATGAGCGATATCCCGTTCGGCTTCAACTCTGCCGACCGTGACCCCGACGACGAGGGCGGCCGGGAGCCCGGTCGCGGCGACGGACCGCGGGACCCCTTCGGCTTCGGCAACCTGCCGGGCATGCCGGCCGGCGGGCTGCCGGGCTTCCCGGGGATGCCTGGCGGGCCAGGCGGGCCGGGCGGCTTCGACGTCAACCAGCTCGGGCAGATGCTCACCCAGCTGGGCCAGATGCTCAGCCAGGCGCAGGGCAGCGGCAGCGGCCCCGTCAACTACGACCTCGCGGCCCAGCTCGCCCGCCAGCAGCTCGCGGCAACCACGTCCTCGCTCACCGGTGCGCAGCGCGCCGCCGTGAGCGACGCCGTGAAGCTCGCGGAGCTGTGGCTCGACGCGGCCACCGAGTTCCCCGCGGGCGCCACGGAGACCAAGGCGTGGTCCGCGAGCGAGTGGGTGGACGCGAGCATGCCCACCTGGAAGCGGCTCTGCGACCCGGTCGCCCAGCGCGTGTCGGGCGCCTGGGTCGAGGCCATGCCCGAGGAGGTCCGGGCCGCGGCCGGCCCGATGATCGCCATGCTCGGCCAGATGGGCGGGCTCGCCTTCGGCAGCCAGCTCGGCAACGGGCTGGCCCAGCTCGCGGCCGAGGTCGTCAGCTCCACGGACATCGGCGTGCCGGTCGGCCCCGACCGCGTCGCCGCGCTGCTGCCGGAGAACGTCGAGAAGTTCACGAAGGACCTCGACCGCCCCGCCAGCGAGGTCATGATCTACCTGGCCGCCCGCGAGGCGGCCCACCACCGGCTCTACGTGCACGTCCCATGGCTGCGGGAGCGGCTGCTGGGCACCGTCGAGGAGTACGCGCGCGGCATCCGCGTCGACACCTCGCGCATCGAGGAGCTGGCCCGCGGCATCGACCCGTCCAACCCGGCGGCCATCGAAGAGGCCATGCAGTCCGGCATGTTCGAGCCGGAGACCACCCCGGAGCAGAAGGCGGCGCTCGCCCGGCTGGAGACGCTGCTCGCGCTGATCGAGGGCTGGGTGGACGCCGTCGTCGCCGAGGCGGTGGGCGAGCGCCTGCCCGGCGCCGAGGCCCTGCGCGAGACGCTGCGCCGCAGGCGCGCCTCCGGCGGTCCGGCCGAGCAGACGTTCGCGACGATCGTCGGGCTCGAGCTGCGGCCCCGGCGGCTGCGTGCGGCGGCCGAGTTGTGGCGGCTGCTCGGTGAGCAGCGCGGCGCCGCAGGGCGCGATGCGCTGTGGGCGCACCCCGACCTCATCCCGTCGGCCGACGACCTCGACGACCCCGCCGCGTTCGTCGCCCGCGACGAGCTCGGCGACCCGATCGCCGAGCTGGAGAAGCTGGCCAACCGGCCCGCCCCGAAGGGCGAGGGCGAAGACGAGAAGGACGCAGGCGGCGACGAGGGTCCCGCAAAGGCCTGATCGGGACTGAGCGGGACTGAGCGGGGGACTCAGCCGGACTCGGCGACCGGCTCGCCGGGTTCGTCCGGCTGGGCCGGCCCGTCCTCCCCGTCGATGCCCTGCATACCGAGGCCCGCGGCGGCGGAGAGGCCTTCGAGGTAGCCCATCGCGCGCTCGGTGCGCGGGTAGCGGTGCACCCACGCCCAGAAGGGCTCGTCGTGGCCTGGCTCCAGCAGGTGCGCGAGCTCGTGCACCAGCACGTAGTCGACCACCCAGCCGGGCACGTCACGCAGCCGCTCGCTGATGCGGATCGTGCCGTCCACCGGCGTGCAGGACGCCCAGCGCGTGCGCATCGGCGGCACCCAGCGCACCGTGCTCGGCTCGGCCCGGCCCTCGAGGTAGCGGCGGGAGAGCTCCACGCTGCGGCGGCGAAGCGCGGCGTCGCCCTTGCGCGCCGGAGATCGGCGCCTGGCCTCGCTGCGTTCCAGCCTGCGCACCATCTCGTCCACCCAGCGGCGCTCCTCGGCGTCGCTCATCCAGCCGGGGATGAAGACGATGACGGTGTCGCCCTCGCGCCTCGCACTGACCATGCGTCGGCGGCGGTCGCTCCGCCGGACCTCCACGACAGCGGGGTGCGCCATCGCCACAGCGTATGCGTTCAACGCCGGACGGGCGGAACTCCCACGAGACGTGACCTGTGGACAACTTCACGCACACGCCAGGGGAAAGCCGCACCATCAGGGTGTGTCCTCACCGCCAGCCGCGCTGCCTACCGCGCTTCGCCTCCCGCCGCACCGCTCCGTGCTGCGGCTGGGGCCCCGGTCCCGGCTGGTCGGGCTCGACCCGGCGGCGGCCGTGGCCATCGACGACCTCCCGCCCGCCCTCGCCGAGATGCTCGACGAGCTCACCAGCCCGGTGCCGACGGCCGAGCTGGTCGGCCGGGCCGTGCGGCGCGGGGCGGTCGCCGCCGAGGCGGAGGTGCTGCTGCGCGAGCTGGTCGCCGCAGGCGCGGTCGTCGACGCCGCGGGGCCCGAGCGGTGCGCCGGGGCTCGCTCGGGGAGCTGTGTGGTCGTCCGCGGTGCCGGGCCCATCACCGTCGGGGTCGTGCTCGGCCTCGCCATGGCCGGGGTGGGCACGGTGCACGTCGAGACGGAAGGGCTGGTGCTCGCCGGCGATCTGGGGACCGGCCTGGTCGATGCCGACCTCGGCCAGGACCGGCACGCCGCGACGGTCGCCGCGCTGGGCAGGCTCCGCCCGCAGGCGGTCACCGGCCCGCCACCGCAGGGCACCGTGCCCGACCTCGTCGTGCTCGCCGACTCCGTGCCCGAGCCGGCGCAGATCGTCACGCTGCACGAGAACGGCACAGCGCACCTCGCCGCGTGGCTGCGGGACGGCAGCGGAGTGGTCGGGCCGCTCGTCCTACCGGGCCGCACGGCCTGCCTCAGCTGCCTGGAGCTGCACCGGCAGGCGCGCGACCCGTCGTGGCTCGCCGTGTCGGCGCAGCTGGCAGGGCAACGGGGCCGGGCGGATCCCGCGTGCGTCGCTGCGACCGCGGGCCTGGCCACCGCGCAGGCTCTCGCCGCACTCGACGCCACGGCCACGGGCGGTCCCCCGCCCCCGACCCTGGAGGCCACCCTCGAGCTCGACGCCGCGGTGGGCGAACTCGTCCGCCGCAGGTGGCGACCCCGGGCGGAGTGCTCGTGCCGGGCGGCGGGCCGCGCGGTGGGACGTGCCACGGGGTGGTGACATGCGCCGGGACACGCCCTCGGGACACAATCGATGTGTGAACGCTCCCGTGAGCCCACCCCACCAACCGACCGAGCTGGTTGCCCCGTGACGGACATCCCCCGGCGCACGGCGGCCCGCACCGCGAAGCTTGCCAGCCTCCCCCTCGGGGTAGCGGGCCGCGCGGCGGCCGGCTGGGGCAAGCGACTCGTCGGAGGTGACGGCGACGAGATCTCCGCCCAGCTCATGGCCAAGAGCGCCGAGCAGCTGTTCGCCGTGCTCGGCGAACTCAAGGGCGGGGCCATGAAGTTCGGCCAGGCCCTGAGCGTGTTCGAGGCCGCGATCCCCGACGAGTACGCGGCGCCCTTCCGTGAGTCGCTGGTGAAGCTACAGTCAGCAGCGCCGCCGATGCCGGCGGCGGACGTGCACCGGATGCTGTCCGAGCAGTTCGGCCGAGGCTGGCGGGAACGCTTCCGGGAGTTCGACGAGACCCCCGCGGCGGCCGCGAGCATCGGCCAGGTGCACCGGGCCGTCTGGCGCGACGGCCGCGACGTGGCGGTCAAGGTCCAGTACCCCGGGGCCGAGGAGGCGTTGCGGTCGGACCTGCGCCAGCTCTCCCGGATGAGCAGGCTCATGCAGCCCCTCGTGCCGGGACTGGAGATCAAGCCGCTGATCGCAGAGCTGCGCGAGCGCATGGAGGAGGAGCTCGACTACCGCGACGAGGCAGCGCACCAGCGCACGTTCGCCGCGGCGTACGAGGGCGACGACAAGATCAAGGTGCCGCGGGTGGTGGCGTCGGCGCCGCGGGCGATGGTCACGGAGTGGGTCACCGGCAACCGGCTCTCCGACGTCATCCGCGGCGGTGACCAGGCCGAGCGCGACCGCGCGGCCGCCCTGCTCGCCGAGTTCCACTACTCCGCGCCTGCGCGCGTCGGGCTGCTGCACGCCGACCCGCACCCCGGCAACTTCCAGGTGCTCGACGACGGCCGGCTCATGGTCATCGACTACGGCGCCGTGGCGCGCCTGCCCGAGGGGCTGCCCCGGCCGTTGTCGGTGATGGTCCGGCTGGCGCTCGAGGACAAGCCCGCCGAGCTCCTCGCGTTGCTGCGCGACCACGGCTTCGTCCGGCCGGACTCCCCGCTGGGCGCCGCGGAGGCGGTGGCCTACCTCGCGCCGTTCGCCGAGCCGCTGCACACCGACACGTTCCACTTCGACCGGCGCTGGCTGCAGCGCCAGGCCGAGCGCGTCGGCGACCTGCGCAGCCCCGACTTCCGCACCGGCCGGGAGCTGAACCTGCCCCCGCAGTACCTGCTGGTGCACCGCGTCACGATGGGCACGCTCGGGGTGCTGTGCCAGCTCGACGCGGACGTCCCGCTGCGCGGGATCGTGCGGTACTGGCAACCGTGGATCTTCGACGCCGAGGACGAGTCGGCGGGTCGGCATCTCTAGGTCCTGATACGCGGACGGCGCCCCGGGCCCCTCACGAGGGGGACCCGGGGCGCCGTCGGTTGTGCAGCGCCCCTCAGACGGCGCCGCTAGGAGCGGTTCACCGTGGTGCTGTCACCGCGACGAACGCGGCCGCGCCTGCCACATCACGTGCGCGAGCGGCACGCCGGGCGGCGTACCCGGCAAGCAGTGCCCAGCGCCGACCCGCTACGAACTGGCGGGCGAGCGCGTGCTGCCGAGCGGCCTCCATGGCCTCTTGCTGTCGGGATCTGGCCAGTGCTTCGTGGAGCAACATCTTCGTTCCCTCTCCGTCACGGACGATCGGTCGCATCGGCTCGAGCTCGGTCTGCGGCATGACATCGATCATCGAAATCGGTCTCCTCTGCTGGTCTGGCCCTCGAAGGGCCTACGGGTGGAGCGTGCCGATCAGGCGGAAGCGGCTGCGGCGAACGCGCGGTCGCGGGCCAGGTCGGCCTTGCTCGGGCGGCCGCGAGGCCTCTTGCGCGGGATGACTACCCCGCGTTCGAAGATCTCGCCGCCCCAGACGCCCCATGGCTCCTCCCTGCGCAGCGCGCCGGCCAGGCACTCGGCCTGGATCGGGCACACCCCGCAGAGCGCCTTGGCCCGCTCCAGCTCGGCAGGAGCCTCGGCGAACCAGAGGTCCGCGTCGCCGGAGCGGCACGGCAGGTCGAGCCCGGCGCGGGGTGCCGCACCGAGCAGAGACCCCAGCCCGGCGGCGGAGTCGCCACCGAGCTGCTCAGGGCTGATCGTTCCGCCGTCCAACGGAACTGATCGGACTAACACTTCAACCTCCTGAGTGATGTGGTCAGGCAGGACAAACAAAAAAGGCCGCGGAACCCGTTTGGGGTCCGCGGCCTTGGTCTTGGGGCCAGTCGCTCGTCGCCTACTGAAGATGGCGACACCTCACTGCGGACACACCTGTGCTGTTATCGATCGGGAAGGCTCCAAGGGCCACGACACCGGGGCGCTGCTTCCACGCGCGCTCGTACCGGACGGTCGCCACGGGCTCGCTCATGCGGGTGCCCTGGAGCCGCGAGATGTTCGTCATCGTGACCACTGTGGACACCCCCTTCGCGGGTTGGTCGTGGTTGAGAACGGGCTGGTGAAGTCCGTCGGAGTCCAACTTAGAGACATGCGGACGAACCGCACAACTGATTTACGGAAGCTTCTCAGATCAACTACCGGAGTCCGCCACGAGCGCCAGGACGCCCGGGCCGTACCGGTCGAGCTTGCGGGCTCCGATACCGGGGATGCGCACCAGCGCGGCGCTGTCGGCCGGGCGCTGCTCGGCGATCGCCGTGAGGGTGGCGTCGGTGAAGATCACGTAGGCCGGGACCTGCTGCTCCCGGGCCACCTCGCTGCGCCACCCGCGGAGCCGGTCGAGCAGCTCGACGTCCACATCGGACGGGCAGTCGGAGCATCGCTGCAGTTTGAGCGCGTCCGTGCCGATCAGGGGCGATCCGCACACCCGGCAGCGCGGCTTCGCACCGCCGCGCCCCGACCCGCTCGCCACACGCGAAGCCGGGTGTTCCTCCGGGATGAGGCCGTAGAGGAACCTGCTCCGCCGCCGGCGGCGGGGGCCGCCCGGCTGCCGGGACAGCGCCCACGACAGCGAGAGCCGCCGCCGCGCCCGGGTGATGCCGACGTAGAGCAGCCGCCGCTCCTCCTCGATCGCAGCCTCGTCGCCGTCTGCGTGCTGGATCGGGAGCGTGCCGTCCACCAACCCCACCAGGAACACCACGTCCCACTCCAGGCCCTTCGCCGCGTGCAGCGAGGCGAGCGTGACGCCCTGCACGGTCGGTGGGTGCGCCGCGTCCGCGCGGGTCTCCAGCTCCGTGGAGAAGCGCCGGAGGTCCGCCTCCGGCTCCACAGTGACGAGCTCCTCGGCCAGCTCGACGATCGCGAGCAGCGACTCCCACTGCGCACGCTGGGCCGAACCACCGGGCGGCTCGGCCGTCAGCCCGACGGGCGCGAGCACCGCCCGCACGATGTCGACGAGCGGCGCGTCGACCGCACCCGAGCCCGCCATCCGGATCGCCGTCATCGCGCGGCGCACCTCGGGGCGGGAGAAGAAGCGCTCGCCGCCGCGCACCTGGTAGGGCACTCCGGCGTCCGTGAGCGCCTGCTCGTAGACCTCGGACTGGGCGTTGATCCGGAACAGCACGGCGATCTCACTCGCCGGGGTGCCGTCGGCGACGAGCCGCTTGATCTGCTTCGCGACGGCGGTCGCCTCGGCCGGTTCGTCGTCGTGTTCGGCGAAGTCGGGTTCGGGGCCCGGCGGGAGCTGCCCGACCAGCCGCAGCCGGGATCCGGCGACCCGCCCGCGGGCCGCGCCGATCAGCGTGTTCGCGGCGGCGACCACCTGCGGCGTCGAGCGGTAGTCACGCTGCAGCCGCACGACGACGGCCTCTGGGAAACGTCGAGGGAACTCCAGCAGATGGCGCGGGGTGGCACCGGCGAAGGTGTAGATCGTCTGGTTGGCGTCGCCGACCACCGTCAGGTCGTCGCGCGCACCCAGCCACGCGTCGAGCACGCGGTGCTGCAGCGCCGTGACGTCCTGGTACTCGTCGACGACGAAGCAGCGGTAGCGGTCGCGGAACTCGTCGGCGACGGCGCCGTGCTCCTCCAGCGCGGCGGCCGTGTGCAGCAGGAGGTCGTCGAAGTCGAGCAGCTCGGCGCGGTTCTTGAGCGCCTCGTAGCCCGCGTACACGGCAGCGACCTGCTCGGCGGGGCCGGGCGTGTCGCGGCGCAGCTTCGCGACGGCGGCGGCGTAGTCGTCGGGGGTGACGAGACTGGCCTTCGCCCACTCGATCTCACCGGCGAGGTCGCGTAGCGACGCGGCGTCGGTGCCCGCCTTCGCCCGGGCCGCCGCCTGCCCGACGATGCGGAGCTTGCCGTCGAGGAGCTGCCACTGGTCGCCGCCGACCACCCGGGGCCAGAAGTAGCGCAGCTGGCGCAGCGCCGCCGCGTGGAAGGTGCGCGCCTGCACCCCGGCCACGCCGAGCGCGCGCAGCCGCGTGCGCATCTCACCCGCAGCGCGCGCCGTGAACGTGACGGCGAGGACCTGACCCGGAGCGACGTGGCCCGTGCTCACGAGGTGGGCGATGCGGCGGGTGATCGTGCGGGTCTTGCCCGTGCCCGCCCCGGCGAGGACGCAGACCGGACCGCGCGGAGCGGTGACGGCGGCGAGCTGCTCCTCGTCGAGGCCCCATCCGCCGTCCGGGGTCGATCGGTCGGGGACAGGATCGAGCACCGGCACACGCACCGACCCATACTCGCACCTAGGAGGGCGCTGAAAGGCTCTGGCCTACTGCGCGGCGCGCGCTCGGCCGGAGCCCTCCGGGGAAGAACCGCGCACCCTCGATTGTTGAACACGCCATGTCTCAGGTGACGATGTACTCGACCACGTGGTGCGGCTACTGCCGCCGGCTGAAGCTGCAGATGGACCACGCCGGCATCGCGTACACCGAGATCGACATCGAGCGCGACCCCGAGGCGGCCGCCTTCGTCGAGGGCGTCAACGGCGGCAACCAGACGGTGCCGACGGTCCTGTTCGCCGACGGCACGGCTTTGACCAACCCGCCCTTCGCCGTGGTGGCGGAGAAGGTCGCCGACCTGGCCGCCTGACCCGGCCGGCGACGGCTCAGTCTTGCGCTGCCCAGCTCTCCAGCATCGACCTCGCGATAGAGACCCGGCCGGGGAGCAGCAGGCGCCGTGCGCCCCTGTCCCCGCTCCAGTCGCCGTCGGCCAGCGCCTCCCGCAGCTCCGCCCTCGTCACCCACATCGCCTCGGCGATCTCGCCGTCGGCGGGGCGCAGCGGGACGTCGGGGTCGGCCTGCGCATGGAAGCCGATCATCAGCGAGCGCGGGAAGGGCCAGGCCTGGCTCCCCAGGTAGTGGACGTCCCGCACGACCGCGCCGACCTCTTCGTGGATCTCGCGCAGCACGCACGCCTCCAGCGACTCCCCCGCCTCCACGAAGCCGGCGAGCACGGAGAACCGGCCCTCCGGCCACACGGGCTGGCGGGCGAGCAGCACGCGGTCGGCGCCGTCGTGCACCAGGCAGATCACGGCGGGGTCGGTGCGGGGGTACTCCTCGTGGCCTCCTGCCTCGCAGACGCGGTGCCACCCGGCGTTGCGCGGATGCATCGGCGAGCCGTCGCGCGTGCAGAACTGCGCCGCGGCGTGCCAGTTCAGCACCGCCACGGCGCCGGTGAGCAGGCCCGCGCCGAGAGCGTCGAGCGCGGCGCCGACGGTGCGCAGGTCGGCCCAGTCGGTCGGGTCCTCACCGGCCACGAGGTCGACCTGCCCCCGGATCGCCCAGTACGCGATGCCGTCGTGCTCACCGAGCAGCACGGCGTCATCCGGCGGGGCGTCTCCGGTGGTCGGCCTCGTGAGCAGGCGCGCCCCGGAACCGTCGATCATGTCCCAGCGGTCGCGGGGGCCACGGACGTCGCCCCACTCGACGGGCGTGCGCCCGCCCTCATCGAGCACCACGAGCCGGGCCTTCGGCCAGCCGGCGAGCTGGCGCTCCCGGTCGGTGCGGATCGGCTCGTCGCGCATCACCACAGAACGCGAGAGAACCGGCGGGGCGCTCAGGGTAAAACCTACGGGCGAGCTCACGGACCCGTGACCCCGCCCAGCGCGCGCACCCCGGCACCGATCACGTCGGCATCGCCCACGAGCACGCCCGTGAACGCGCTGGGCGCGAAGAACTCCAGCGCCGCCTCGGCCACCTGCTCGACCGTGACGGCCTCCAGCCGCGCCGGGTGCTCCCGCAGCCATTCGACGCCGAGCCCGTCGGCGGCGAGCGCCGCGACCGTGGACGCGAGTCCGCCCTGGTTGTCGAGCGAGATCAGCAGCGACCCGACGGCGTACGCGCGCGCCGCGTCGACCTCGGCGGCGGTCGGCGGCACAGCGCCGAGCCTGCCCAGCTCGTAGCGAGTCTCGAGCAGCGCGGCGGCCGTGACGTCGCTCGCCACGTCGGTCTCGACGCCGAGCACCGCCCCGGCCGGGACGAACTCGACGCCGGAGTGGGCGCCGTAGGTGTAGCCCTTGTCCTCGCGGACGTTCTCCATCCAGCGCGAGGAGAAGTACCCGCCGAAGACGAGGTTGGCGAGCTGCAGCGGGGCATACCGCGGGTCGTCCCGGCGCAGGGCGGGCGCCGACAGGCGCAGCTGCGACTGCACCGAGCCCGGCCGATGGACCAGCTGCAGGTCGCCGGGCGTGATCGGCGGGGGCGGCGAAAGCTCACGTGCGAGGGTGTCCGACACCCAACCTGCGAGAGCCTTCTCCACCTGCGCGAGAGTGGCTCCCGGGTCGATGTCGCCGACGAGCGTCAGGATCGAGCCGCCGGGCACCAGCGCCGCCGCCTGGAGGGCCCGGACCTGCTCCGGGGCAACGGCGGCGACCTCCTCACCCGTCGGCATCTCGCGGGTGATCGGGTGGTCGCCGAAGCGCCTGCGCTGCAGCGCCTCCCGCGCGATCGTGCGCGGTTGCGCGCGGGCCACGCTGATGCGCTCGACGAGCCGCTCCCGCTCACGGGCCACCTCGCCGTCAGGGTGCGTGGCGCTGGTGAGCACGTCGGCGAGCACCGAGAGCAGGTCGGGCAGGCCCGCCGACAGCCCGGAGCCGCTGACCTGCAGCCGCTCGGGATCGACGCTCACGCCGAGGTCGGCGCCGACGGCCGCCAGCTCGTCGTCGATGCCGACGCGATCGCGCGACTCGGTGCCGGTGAGCAGCGTGGACGACAGCAGCTCCGCGACGGCCGGGTGCTCCGCGGTCCCGGCGTCGTCGGGGGCGGCGAACGGCACGCGCAGGCGCAGCTCGACCATCGGCACACCGGGCCGGTGGGCGACGAGCACGCGCAGGCCGCTGGGGAGCGTCTGCTCCTCCACGTCCGGCAGCGGCACGGCCCGGGTGGGCCCGAGCGGCGGCAGCGTCCGGGGTCCCGCGGCGGTCCGGCCGATCTCCTCGGCGCTGCGGTGGGTCACGGCGTTCGTTGTCGCGGTCACGCCGCCTCCTGCGTCTTCGGCTCGACCAGCAGCACACCGCGACCCGACGAGCGCAGCGCGGCGGCGGCCGCCCGCACCTGCTCGGGGGTGACGGACGCGAGCCTGGCCGGCAGTTCGGTGCTGATCTCCGCACGCCCATACAGGAGCTCGCGGACCCCGAGCCCGAGCATCCGGTACATCACGCGGTCGTTCTCCTGGTGCAGTCCTGCCGACCAGCGCGCCACCTGCCGGGCTAGCTCGTCGGGGCTCGGGCCGTCGGACGCGAGCTTGTCCAGCTCCTCGTCTACGGCGGTCAGCACGCGGTCCGGGTCGACTGCAGTCGGGTACACCGCGGTGATCGTGAACGTGTCAGGGTCGCGGGCGTCGAGCGGGCCCATCAGACCGGCGTTCGCCGAGATGTCCGTGACGAGCCCGTCGGTGTGGACGAGCCGCCGCTGCAGCCGCGCGGCCTCGCCGTCCCCGAGCACCGAGCCGAGCAGCGCGTGGCCGAGGTAGCCGTCCAGGTCGGTGGCGGGGTCGGGCAGCCGGTAGCCGACCGCGAGCGCGGGCAGCGGGGCGTGCGCGTCCGGCACCGACCGGCGGCGCTCGCCCGTCGGCAGCGGCTCCCCGAACGACGGCCGCGCGGGCGCCGGCCGGGCGGGGATGTCACCGAAGTGCTTCTCCACCAGGCGCAGCGTGTCGTCGACGTCGAGGTAACCGGCCACCGTGATCTGGGCGTTGGCCGGCGAATAGTAGGTGTCGAAGAACGCGGCGGCGTCGCCAAGCGAGGCCTGCTCCAGCTCGGAGAAGTCGCCGTAGCCGTTGTGCGCGTTGGGGAAGGTGTCGTAGAGGACGGGCGGAAGCAGGATCCAGGGGAACCCGCCGTAGGGCCGGTTCAGGACGTTGAGCCGGATCTCCTCCTTGACCACGTCCACCTGGTTGCGCAGGTTCTCGACGGTCAGCTTCGGCGCGCGCAGCCGATCGGCCTCGAGGAACAGCGCGCGCTCGAGCGCGGCGGCCGGGAGCACCTGGAAGTAGTCGGTGTAGTCCTGGTGGGTGGAGCCGTTGAACACCCCGCCCGAGCCCTGCACATGCCGGAAGTGCGCGAGCTTCTCCAGGCTCTCGCTGCCCTGGAACATGAGGTGCTCGAACAGGTGGGCGAAGCCGGTGCGGCCCTCAGGCTCCGAGCGGAACCCGACGTCCACGTGCACGGCGACGCCGACGACCGGGGTCGAGGGATCGGGGACGATCAATACCCGCATCCCGTTGGCGAGCGTGGCGCGGTGTAGCTCGATGGCAGGCGCTTCAGCGACAGGCACGAGGCCGAATCTAGTGCCCACCGCCGCGACTCCGGTGCGTATGTGGGTGGATGCAGGGCTTTGCCCGGTGCGCCGGCGCCGCTAGCCGGCGGAGGAGGTCTCCCGCTCGGAAGCGACGGGGCTGCTGACCGGCAGCGGGGTCGGGAGCATCAGTGCAGCCAGGAGCCACCCGAGGAGGGCCGTGATGATCGGCATGCCCGTCCAGAACTCGGCGACCGCGGGCAGCGTTCCCTGGGTGGCCGACGCGACCCCGACGTACAGCGCCCAGATGGCGAACCCCGCGGCCGCGCCGAAGCCCCAGAACGCGTTCCGGCGCTGCGCCGTGGGCCGCAGCCAGCGGGCGAGCAGGTCGACGACCACCCCGGCAGCCACGATCGTCAGTGGGATGGTGAGCTGCTCGAACCCGGTGATCGTGGCCGAGATCAGCGCGGACGCGGAGAAGCAGATCGTCGCCGCGCCCAGCGGCAGGTGCCAGCGCCGCGCGAGCAGCAGCAGCGGCGCGAGCAGGACGACGTTGGTGAGCACGATGTGGCTCGCCAGCATGTCCGCGCGCCCGTCGTCCACAGTGGAGAAGAACTCGACGATGCCGCGGGGGCCGAAGTACAGCGCGTTGCCGTAACTCAGGAAGAGCAGCACGAGGCTCGCGGCGAACGCGAGCGTCACGACGCCGGGCAGCAGCGCGCGCAGCGACGGGCGGGCGAGGTCCGGATCGCCCCAGGCAGCGCGCAGCGGGCTCGTCAGGATGACGATCATCGAGCCGATCAGGCCGAGGTGGCTCGGGCTGAAGAAGATGTCGGTGGTGGTCTCGATGCCGATCACCTCGTGCCACACGAGGTCGATGCCACCCGACACCGCGAACACCGGCAGCGCGACCATCGTCATCCCGTAGCCGACAGGCACGGCGGCGATGCCGCGGCGGCCCTGCTGGACGTGGCCCCACACCGTCCAGAGCACCCACGCGGCGGTGGCCGCGAACCCGCTGTAGAACACGGCGTGCCAAGGGGTGAAGAACGTCTCGAGCTGCGGGAACGTCGAGTGCGCGTACGCGTCGAGGAACAGCCCGAGGGTGAACCACACCGCCAGCACGGTGGTGACCACGTTCGTCCGCATCGACGCGAGCGGGCGCGCCTCACCGGAGCTGCGGAACAGGTACCAGGTCGGCTGTGTCCCCACCGTCGTCGCCATCTGGTCAGCTTCGCAGACCGCGCATTCGACCGGAATGCGGTTATCCGCCTGTTGACGCCGTGTCAGGCGGGTGGCAGCACCACGAACTGGCGCAGCGACAGGTCCAGGTAGGTCACGGGCCCGCGCGGGCCCGGCGTGTGGTCGACGTTGATGCCGGTCTCGGGCAGGCCGAGGAGCTTGTAGCCGTCGAGCAGCCGCGTGGTGGCGTTCCAGAACACCCCGGTACCGGTGTAGGCGTCGACGAACGCGGTGGCGGCGGCCTCGTCCGTGGCGCAGACGGTGGCCGCGAGGCCGGAGGTCTCCCGGGCGGCGGTCTGGGCCGCGTCCACCGGGCCGTCGACGGCGGCGACCGTGACGTGGGCCTCCGAACCCGAGTCGAGTGCCCACTCGTGGCCGAGCGGGTGGGCGTGCGGCGGGAGGGACGGCTCGATGCCGCGCTCGCGCAGCGCTCGCTCGGCGAGCGGCCACAGCCGGTCGTAGGCGGGCCGGTCGATCAGCAGCAGGTTCAGCCGGTTGCACACGCCGAGCCGGTCGGTGCCCTCGGTGACCAGGCGCGTCACATCGGCGTCGGCGGCGCTGGCGTCGAGGTAGAGCACCCCGCCGCCGTCGGCGTGGGCGAGCACCCGCGTGCCGGCGGCCGCGCCGAGCGCCGACAGCTTCCTGGTGACCTCGCCACTCCCCCGCACGACGACGAGCGGCACGAGGCCTGGCAGCCCTACCAACGCCTCGGCGCCCGCGTGCCCCGGCGTCGGCACGAGCTGGACGGCGGCGGCGGGCACCCCGTGCTTCTCCAGCGCGGGTGCGAGCACGAGATCGACGAGCGCGCGGGCCGAGCCCAGGGCGGCGGAGCCGGTGCGCAGCACTGCCGCCGAACGGGCCTTGAGCACCTGCGATGCGACGTCGACGGTGACGTTCGGGCGGGCCTCGAACACCGCGCCGATCACGCCGACCGGCACCCGGCGCTCGAACACCCGCTCCCCGGTCGGGAGCGTTCGGACCTCGCGCTGCAGCGGCGGCTCCGGAGTCTCGGCGAGCACCTCGAGCTGGTGCGCGATGTCGGCGAGCCGCTCGGCACCGAGCCGGAGCCGGTCGAGCAGCCCGGGCGCCATTCCGTTCCGCTCGGCCGCATCGACGTCGACGGCGTTGGCGGCGAGCAGCTCCTCGGCGCGCTCGCGGATGAAGCCGGCCGCGGTGCGGAGTGCGGCGTCGATCGCCGGGCCCCCCGCCGCGCGCACACCCGGGGCGGCAACGGCGGCGCGGAGGGCCGCCTCCCGCACGGCGGTCGCCTCGGGGGAGTCTGTCGGCAGGGCGGTGCTGGTGCTCACCGGGACAGGTTCCCATGCGCGGCGGAGTCCGCGGGTACGCCCGCACGGTCGCACTCGGCGATGGCGGCGAGCAGCGCGGGCGGCCGCGGCAGGCTGCCGGTGTGGGTCGCCCTGATCCGGTCCATCCCGTTCCCTTCGAACCGAGTTGACCTGAACCCCAGGTGAGGTAGCACGATCCTCCGGTGACCGCGGCGCCCGCACCCACAGCCGTCCGAGCCGAGCTGTTCGGACCGGGCCGCCTGGGCACGACGATCGGGTTACTGCTGTTGATCAGCCTCGTCGGGTTCGAGTCGATGGGGGTCGGCACGGCCATGCCCGCTGTGGTCGCCGACCTCGGCGCGGTGTCGCTCTACGCGTGGCCGTTCGTCGCGTTCATGGCCGCTGCCGTCTTCGGGACGGTGCTGGGCGGGCGCTGGTGCGACCGCGCCGGGCCGCGCGCCGCGCTCGTACTCGCACCGCTGCTGTTCGGGGTCGGCCTGGTCGTCGCCGGCACGGCGGTGAGCATGCCGCAACTGCTCGTGGGGCGGGCGCTGCAGGGCCTCGGCTCGGGTGCGCAGGCGGTCGCCGTGTACGTCCTGGTCGCCGTGGTCTACGCCGAGCGCGCCCGCCCGGCCGTGTTCGGGCTCATCTCCTCGGCCTGGGTGCTGCCGTCGCTGCTCGGGCCGCCGGTGGCCGGGGTGCTCACCGAGACGCTCTCCTGGCACTGGGTGTTCCTCGGTCTGGTGCCCTTCGTGCTGGTGGCGGTGGCGCTCGTCGTGCCGGCCGTGCGGCGGTTGGCCCCGCCGGACGCGCACCGGGAGATCGCACCCGGTCGGCGGGGCCTCGTGCCCGCCGCGCTCGGGGCCTCGGCGGGCGTGGCCTCGCTGAGCTGGGCATCGCAGCGCAACGATGCCGTCGCCGTCGTCGTGGCGGCGGTGGCTGTCGTGATCCTCGTTCCCGCACTGGTGCGGCTGTTCCCGCGCGGGGTGTTCCGGGCCGCCCGTGGCATCCCTACCGTCGTGGTCGCCCGCGGACTGCTCGCCGGGGTGTTCTTCACCGTCGCCTCGTACCTGCCGCTGATGCTCCACGGGACGCACGGCTGGTCGCTCGCGCTGGCGGGGTTCCCGCTGATCGCCGGGTCGCTGGGATGGTCGGCCGCGTCGGCGTGGCAGGGGCGCCACCCCGACCTGCCACGCGGCGTGCTGCTGCGCATCGGGTTCGGCGCGCTCGCCGTCGGAACCGTCGGGATGCTACTGGTCGCGCCCGCGTGGGGGCTGCCGTGGCTGGCGCTGCCGTTCTGGGTGCTCGCCGGGATCGGGATGGGGCTCGGGTTCTCGTCGGTGGGGTTCCTCCTGCTGAAGCAGTCCGCCGGGAGCGAGGTGGGCTTCAACTCCTCGGCCGCGCAGATCGCGGACCAGCTCACCACCGCGCTCATGATCGGCGCGGGCGGCGCCCTGCTGGCGCTGCTCGGCTCGCCGGCGGCCGCGCTCCCGCTGCTGATCGCGGTGCTGGCCGCGATGGCGGTACTGGGCGCCGCGCTAGCCGGCCGCGCCGCGTGCTAGCCCTCGACCTCTCCGTGTGCCTGGAAAGGCACATTCCGGGCGCCGGACGACATGAACGTGGCTTTCCTGTCATGGCAGTCCGATCGCGGTTCGCACCGCATGACGTATTGATCCCCGGAGTGCGGAACGCCGAGATTGGCGACATTCGCAATATCCGGGTGCGATTCCGCGGCTGCGATATCACCCCATCGTGGCACACAGTCACCCGTTTCCGATGCATATTTCGACAAATCCGGCGAATCGCCGGGTCCCGGCCCATCAATGGGACCGGACGCGGAAGCGCGCGGGCAGCCGCTACTCTCGGCCGAATCGCAACTCTGCTGCACCGTCGCACTACAGAGGCTGTGTGGAGGAACGTTGACCCAAGCAACAGGTCCCCAGAGTCGACACTCGAGCGAGGCCCGGCGTCGCGCGTACGACTCTCCAGGCATGCAGATCGGAGGCGTCGGGCGGATCGATCCGCAGCTTGAACACGGGTTGCGGGGCACCGGACCCGCCGCCGCATCGCCAGGCGGGGAACCCCTGGACCAACAGGCTCCGGACTGCCTGGCCATCGAGAGCAGCCCCGAGTTCGCTGTACTCCGCTCCAGGCTGCGCCGGTTCGTGTTCCCGATGACGTTCGTGTTCCTGAGCTGGTACCTCACGTTCGTGCTGCTGGCGGCTTATGCCCACGACTTCATGGGCAGGCAGGTCCTCGGCCTGATCACGGTCGGAATGCTGCTGGGCCTGGCGCAGTTCGTCACCACGCTGGCGATCACGTTCACCTACAACCTGTACGCCAAGCGCAAGCTGGACCCGCAGGTCAACCTGGTGCGCGCCCAGGCGGGGGTCGGTCCGGCGTGAACGTCGTGCTGGCGGCCGACGCGATCGGCAACCCAATAGCGAACATCGCGGTGTTCGCGGTGTTCGCGGTGGGCACTTTGGCGCTCGTTTACCGGGTGAGCCGTGGTGGCACGTCCACCGCGGACTACTACGCTGCCGACTCCAGCTTCACCGGCGCGCAGAACGGCATCGCGCTGTCGGGCGACTTCCTGTCGGCGGCCTCGTTCCTCGGCATCGCAGGCAGCATCGCCGTGCACGGCTACGACGGGTTCGTGTACTCCGTCGGCTGGGTCGTCGCGTGGCTGGTCGGCCTCTTGCTGATCGGCGAACTGCTGCGCAATACCGGTCGGTTCACCATGGGCGACGTCATCGCCTACCGGATGCGTCAACGTCCGGTGCGTGCCGCTGCCGCGGTCTCCACGCTGGTGATCTCGTTCTTCTACATGCTGGCGCAGATGGCCGGAGCGGGCGGGCTCGTCGCGCTGCTGCTCAACATCACCGACCGCGCGGGCCAGTCGCTCGTCATCGCGGTCGTAGGCCTGATCATGATCTCGTACGTGCTCGTCGGCGGTATGAAGGGCACCACCTGGGTGCAGATCGTCAAGGCCGCGCTCCTGCTGCTGTGCGTCACCACGATCACGGTCTTCCTGCTGGGCGCGTTCGGCTTCAACTTCTCCTCGATCCTCGAGAAGGCCGTCGCCAACAACCCGCTCGGCGACGCGATCCTGAAGCCGGGCACCCAGTACGGCCGCAACGAGTTGGACTTCGTCTCGCTGGCACTGGCGCTCGTGCTGGGCATCTGCAGCCTGCCGCACGTGCTGATCCGGTTCTACACCGTGCCCAACGCCGTGCAGGCGCGGCGCTCGGTGGTGTGGGCCATCTGCACGATGGTCGTGTTCTACCTGTGCACGCTGGTGATCGGTTACGGGGCCAGTGCACTCGTCGGCTCGCCGGCCATCCTCCAGGCTCCGAGCGGGGAGAACTCCGCGGCGCCGCTGCTGGCGCTGGCGATCGGCGGACCCGTGCTGCTGGGCGTCGTCTCGGCGGTGGCCTTCGCCACCATCCTGGCAGTCGTCGCCGGGCTGACGCTCGCCGCGTCGGCGTCCTTCGCCCACGACGTGTACGCCAACATCATCAAGGGCGGCCGGACCGACCCGCGCGTCGAGGTCAGGGTCGCCCGGATCACCGCCGTGGTGGTCGGCGCGCTGGCGATCCTCGGGGGCATCCTGGCGAACGGCCAGAACGTGGCGTTCCTCGTGGCGCTGGCGCTGGCGCTCGCCGCGTCGGCGAACCTGTCCACGATCTTGTACGCGCTGTTCTGGAAACGGTTCAACACCGCAGGCGCCTTGTGGAGCCTCTACGGCGGCCTCGGCTCCTGCCTGCTGCTGATCGCGTTCTCGCCGGTGGTGTCGGGCGCCCCCACGTCGATCTTCCCGATGGTCGACTTCCACGTGTTCCCGCTGAACAACCCCGGCATCGTCTCGATACCGCTCTCGTTCATCTGCGGCTTCGTCGGCACGATGTTCGGCCGCCGCAACGAGCGCCCGTACGCGCAGAAGGAGATGGAAGTCCGATCCCTGACGGGCATCGGCGCCAACCTCCGCCGCTAGCGGCCAGGCCCCTCCTAGGACCGGTGCGGCAGCTTCTTCGGGGTGGACGGCGGCGGCACCACCGGGCCGATGTCGCCGTCCGGCGCGGAGTCGAGATCCACGATCACCGGGGCGTGATCGCTCGGGCCGCTGCCCTTGCGTGCCTTGCGGTCCACCCACGCCGCCGCCACCCGGCCGGCCGGGTCGGTGCCCGCGAGCACCAGGTCGATGCGCATCCCGAGGTCCTGGTGGAAGCGCCCGGCCCGGTAGTCCCAGTACGTGAAGACCCGCTCGGTCGGCCAGCGGTCGCGCACCACGTCATGCAGGCCGACGCCCTTGATCTCGGCCAGCGCCTTTCGCTCCGCGGGCGTCACGTGTGTCGAGTCGACGAACAGCGCGGGGTCCCACAGGTCGTCGTCGGTGGGCGCGATGTTCATGTCGCCCGCCACGACGGCGTTCGCCGGTGTCGCCACCGACTCGCGCAGGGCCGTCAGCCACTCCAGCTTGTAGAGGTAGTGCGGATCGTCGGGGGTGCGTCCGTTGGGCACGTACACCGACGTGACGCGCAGCCCGCCACACGTGGCCGTGACGGCGCGGGCCTCGGCCGGGGAGTCCGGCGCCGGGAAACGCGGCTCGCCGGCAAGGCCGCGCACGACGTCCTCGAGCCCGACGCGCGACAGCAGCGCCACCCCGTTCCAGCGGCCCTCCCCGTAGTGCGCCACCGCGTACCCGCGCTCGGCCAGCGGCGCCGCGAAGGACTCCGCGAAGGCGTCGTCGGAGAGCTTCGTCTCCTGCAGGCACACCACATCGGGTGCACGCTCGTCCAGCCACGGCAGCAACCGGGGCAGCCGGGAGAGGGCGGAGTTCACGTTCCACGTAGCCAGACGCACTCGGAGCACGGTACCGTGGCGGAGTTTGTACGATGGCCGAACAAAGGGGTTTCCCATGCCGCAGCCCACCCGTGAGGATCACTTCAGCTTCGGACTGTGGACGGTGGGGTGGCCGGCCCGCGACCCGTTCGGCGACGCCACCCGGCCCGCGCTCGACCCGGTCGAGTCCGTGCACCGGCTCTCGGAGCTGGGCGCCTGGGGCGTCACGTTCCACGACGACGACCTGATCCCGTTCGGTTCCGACGCGGCCGAGCGCGACCGGCTCGTCACCCGCTTCAAGGCGGCGCTGGAGGCGACCGGGTTGGTCGTCCCGATGATGACGACCAACCTGTTCACCCACCCCGTCTTCAAGGACGGCGCGTTCACGAGCAACGACCGCGGCGTGCGCCGGTTCGCCCTGCGCAAGGTGCTCCGCAACCTCGACCTCGCCGCCGAGCTGGGCGCGAAGACCTACGTGTTCTGGGGTGGGCGCGAGGGCGCCGAGGTCGACTCGGGCAAGGACATCGCCGCAGCGCTCGACCGCTACCGCGAGGGCATCGACCTGCTCGCCGCGTACGTCAAGGAGCAGGGCTACGGGATCCGCTTCGCCATCGAGCCCAAGCCGAACGAGCCCCGTGGCGACATCCTGCTGCCCACCCTCGGCCACGCGCTCGCGTTCATCGCCGAGCTGGAGCACGGCGACATCGTGGGCGTGAACCCCGAGGTCGGCCACGAGCAGATGGCCGGGCTCAACTACACCGCGAGCATCGCGCAGGCGCTGTGGGCGGGCAAGCTCTTCCACATCGACCTGAACGGACAGCGCGGCATCAAGTACGACCAGGACCTCGTCTTCGGCCACGGCGACCTGATGAACGCCTTCTCCACCGTCGACCTGCTGGAGAACGGCGCGCCCGGTGGCGGGCCGCGTTACGACGGCCCGCGCCACTTCGACTACAAGCCGCTGCGCACCGAGGACATCGAGGGCGTCTGGGCCTCGGCCGCCGCCAACATGAGCACGTACCTGCTCCTCAAGGAGCGCGCCGCGGCCTTCCGCGCCGACCCGGAGGTGGCCGAGGCGCTCGCGGTGTCCGGCGTTGCGGACCTGGCCAAGCCCACCCTGAACCCGAACGAGACCGTGGCCGACCTCGTGGCCGACCGCTCCGCCTTCGAGGACTACGACGCCGACAAGGCAGGCGAGCGCGGCTACGGCTACGTGCGGCTCAACCAGCTGGCGGTGGAGCACCTGCTGGGCGCCCGGTCATGAGTCTCGTTGCTGGGATCGACTCGTCGACCCAGTCCTGCACCGTCGTCATCCGGGACGCCGCGACCGGCGAGCTGGTCCGCTCCGGCCGGGCGCCGCACCCGCCCGGCACCGAGGTCGACCCGAACGCGTGGTGGGACGCCCTACAGGGCGCGATCGCCGACGCGGGCGGGCTCGACGGCGTCGAGGCGATGGCCGTCGCCGGGCAGCAGCACGGGATGGTCTGCCTCGACGCCGATGGCGAGGTCGTGCGGCCCGCGCTGCTGTGGAACGACACCCGTTCCGCGGGCGCGGCCGCCGACCTCGTCGCCGAGCTGGGCGCGAAGGAATGGGCCGCGGCCGTCGGGCTCGTGCCGGTGGCCTCGTTCACCGCGACGAAGCTGCGCTGGCTCGCAACCCACGAACCGGAGAACGCGGCGCGCACGGCGGCCGTGTGCCTCCCGCACGACTGGCTCACGTGGAGGCTGCGCGGCACCGGCTCGCTCGACGACCTGGTGACCGACCGCTCCGACGCCAGCGGCACCGGCTACTTCTCCGGGATCACCGGGGAGTACCGGCTCGACCTGCTGGAACGCGCGTTCGGACGGGCGGACGTGCGGCTGCCGCGGGTGCTGGGGCCCGCCGAGGCGGCCGGTCGCACCCCCGACGGTGTGCTGCTCGGTCCGGGCGCGGGCGACAACGCCGGGGCGGCGCTGGGGCTCGGCGCGGGCGACGGCGACGTGGTCGTCTCGCTCGGCACGTCCGGCGTCGTGTCCGCCGTGACGACCACGGCCGCCGCCGACGACACGGGCATCATCGCCGGCTTCGCCTCCGCGACCGGTGAGAACCTGCCGATCGTCGTCACGCTGAACTCGGCGCGGGTGCTCGACGCGACCGCGCGGATCCTCGGCGTCGACCACGACGAGCTCGCCCGGCTCGCGCTGTCGGCGCCCGCGGGGGCGGACGGGCTGGTGCTCGTGCCCTACCTGGAGGGCGAGCGCACCCCGAACCGTCCGGACGCCACGGGCGCGCTGCACGGGCTCACGCTGACAAGTTGCACACCCGCGCACGTCGCACGCGCCGCCGTCGAGGGCCTGCTCTGCGGCCTCGCCGACGCGCTCGACGCCCTGGTGACGGCCGGGGTGTCGGTGCGGAGAGCGCTCCTCGTCGGCGGCGCGGCCCGGTCTGACGCGGTGGCGCGTATCGCGCCGGCGGTGTTCGGCAGGCCGGTGCTGCGGCCGACGCCCGGCGAGTACGTCGCCGACGGCGCCGCCCGGCAGGCCGCCTGGGTGCTCGCTGGCGGCGATGGGCCCCCGGAGTGGACGGCCGCCGACACGGAGACCTTCGAGGCCGACCCCACCCCGTTCGTCCGCGAGCGGTATGCGCAGGTGCGCGAGCTGACGGCGCCCCGCCGCCCGTGACCACATCCGAGCGCGGTGCCGCCGGGCAGCACACCGTCCGGCGGCACAACCTGGCGCTCGTGCTGCGGGAGGTCGCGGGGCCGGAGCCCGTCTCGCGGGCTGCCGTTGCGGCGCGCACCGGCCTCACCAGGGGCACCGTGTCGTCGCTGGTGGAGGAGCTGATCGCGGCCGGGCTCGTCACGGAGCTGGCGGCCCCGCGAGGCGGCACCGGACGGCCCGCGAGCCCGCTGCGGCTCGACCCGACCGGCCCTGCGGGGCTTGGCGTCGAGATCGGGGTGGACGCGGTCGCCGCCTGCGTCGTCGACCTCACCGGGTCGGTGCGCGCCCGCCGCTCGGTGCCGTCCGACCACCGCGACGCCGCCCCGCCCGCCGGGCTCGCGACGGCCGCGGCGCTCGCCGCGGAGGTGGTCGCCGAGGCCGGGCTGGAGATCGCCGGGGCAGCGGTGGCGCTGCCCGGCGTCGTCGGCAGGGGCGGGGTGCTGGAGCGGGCGCCGAACCTCCCCCGCTGGGTGGACGTGGCCGTCGGTGAGGAGCTGGGAACCCGCCTCGGCGAGCTCCCGGTCCTGGCCGGGAACGAGGCCGACCTCGCCGCGCTCGCGGAGCTGTGGTCGGGCGGCCCGGCCGACGCCGTGTACGTCTCGGGTGGCATCGGCGTGGGCGCCGGCATCGTGCTCTCCGGTCGGCTCTTCCGTGGCGCGGGGGGCCGGGCCGGGGAGATCGGGCACGTCGTCGTCGACCCGGACGGGCCGCCGTGCCATTGCGGCGGCCGCGGGTGCCTGGAGACGGCCGCCGGCCTGGAGACGCTGCTGCGCGAAACCGGCGCCGCCGACCTGAACGCGCTGGCGGCGGCCCCTCCCATCGGCCCGCTCGCCCGCGCCGGGCGGGCGCTCGGGGTGGCGCTGGCCGGCGCGATCAACCTGCTCGACGTGCCCGCGGTGGTGCTCGGTGGGATCTACCCGCGGTGCGGGCCGGTGCTGCTCGACGCCGTGCGGGCCGAGCTGGCCGTGCGCGTCCTGTCCCGCCCGGCGGTGCAGGTCACCTACTCGACGCTCGGCCCGGACGGAGCCCTGAGAGGGGCAGCGACATCGGTCGTACAAGATCTGTTGTCCGACCCTGGTGGTCGGCGGTGATCATCGGAAATGGTGTGGGAGCGGCTGATCTGTCGCTCCCACACCATTTCCCGTGATCACGAAGCGTGCGGCAGCACCCGGATGCCCTCCGCGCGGATCGTGCTCCCGTCCGCCGCCACGCCCGTCAGCACCACCACGTCGCCGACGGCGGGCTTCTGCGACAGTGCCGAGACGTCAGCGGCCACGGTGAGGCCCTCGACCGAGACGACCGTGGCGCGGTCGCCGGTCAGCGCCGTGACCGTGCCGGTCACGCGGGCCTGCGGCGCCCAGACCGTGACGGCGGTCGCGGCGTCGCCCGTGCCCTGCACGCGCACGACCACCCGCTCGCCGGTCTGGAGGTCGCCGAGGGCGTTGTTGCCCGCACCCGCCACGCGGGTGTCGCCGTCGGTGCGGAGGGTGCGCTGCGCGCCCCCGTCCACGGCGACGACCAGCGTGCCGTTGCCCGCCGAGACGACCGTGCCGGTGACGACCGGGCCGTCCCCGGACGCGAACGGGCCGCCCTCGTCGTAGCCGCCCCGGTCACCCCCGCGCCCTGGACCGCCCTGCCACGGACCGCCCTGCCCCGGACCGCCCTGCCCCGGGCCGCCCTGCCACGGCCCCCCGCGGTGGTCCATCTCGGTCACCCAGTCGCCGCGGCCGTCCCCGGGGCCGAACCAGCCACGGTCGCGGTCCGGGATCAGCAGCGCGGCGACGACCCCGCCGACGAGCAGGCCCGCGACGATCGTCGCGCCGATGATGAACCCCCGGCTGCGCAGCCGCGATCGGCGGGCCGGCGGCGGCGGTGGTGGTGGTGGTGGTGGCGCCGGGCTCTCGGTTGTGGGCGGTTCGCTTGTGGTCATGTCGTTCCCCCTGGGTGGTCGGTTCTTCAACACCGACAGTTCCGCCCGTTCCTGAACCGCACCTGAAGCCGCGCACCTCCTTCAGCCGATCTTCAGGACGGCGGCGCGGGTCCATTGCAGAATGGGGCGCATGACCGCGCGGGTGCTGGTGGTGGAGGACGCCGAGGCGATCCGCACCGCCGTGCTCGCCGGGCTCGCCGAGGCCGGGTTCGGCGCGTCCGGCCGCGCGTGCGGGCGCACGCTCGAGGACGACCTCGCCGCGTTCCGCCCCGACCTGGTCGTGCTCGACGTCATGCTCCCCGGCCGCGACGGTTTCGCGCTCCTCGACGTCGTGCGCAGGAACAGCGACGCGGGGGTCGTGATGCTGACCGCCCGCGACGCGGTCGACGATCGCCTCCGCGGCCTGCACGGCGGCGCCGACGACTACGTGGTGAAGCCGTTCGCGCTGGCCGAGCTGGTCGCCCGGGTCACGGCCGTGCTTCGGCGGATGGGCCGCACCCCGGCCACGGTCGAGGTGGGTGACCTGCTCATCGACGCGGGCGCTGGTTCGGTGCGCCGCGGCGGCGTACCGATCGAGCTGACGGCCACCGAGCTACGGCTGCTCGACTACCTCGCCGCCCAGCGCGGCCGGGTCGTCAGCAAAGGTCAGATCCTGACCCGCGTGTGGGGCTACTCCGACTACGACCCGAACCTCGTCGAGGTGCACGTCTCGGCGCTGCGGCGCAAGCTCGGCGAGCCGCGGCTGGTGCACACCGTGCGCGGGCTGGGGTACGTGCTGCGGGTGGGCGGCGACGCCGACCCGGCCGAGGCCCACACGTGAGGAAGACGCCGGCGCGCCTGCGCACGGTCTCGCTGCGGCGCCGGGTGACCGCGCTGAGCATGCTGGTGCTCGCCGCCGTGCTGCTGCTGGTCGGTGTCCTGACCGACGTCGTGTTCGCCGCGCAGACCCGCGCCGAGCTGCGCGAGCAGCTGAACGTCCGCGCCGGGCTCGCCGGCCAGCTCGTGGAGCAGGGGGTGCCCGCCGGGGAGGTCGCCCGCCGGGTGGAGGCGCCGGGCATCCGGGCCGAGGTCGTCTCCCCGAGCGGCACGGTCTATGAGGGCGACGTCGGCGACCGGTTCCCGCACGGGCCACCGTGGCGGCCCGACGGCGAAGGCGGCGGCTGGTGGGACGGCGCCGGGGCGACCAACCGCGACGGGCGCGAGGACCAGGTGCTGCAGCAGCCCCTCGCCGACGGCTCCCAGCTCAGGCTCGTCGCGAGCGGCGGCGCGGTGTCCTCGGCGCAGCAGCTGCTCCGCCGCACCCTGCTCGGGCTCTCCATCGCGGCGCTCGTGGTCGCCGGTCTCGTCACGCTGCTGACCACCCGGTTCGCCCTTGCCCCGCTCGACGCCATGACGGGCCTCGCGCGGTCCATCACGCGCGGCGACCGCGGCCGCCGGCTCGCCCCGTCCCGGACCGACACGGAGCTGGGCCGCACGGCAGCCGCGTTCGACGCGATGCTCGACGAGCTCGAAGGGGCCGAGGCCACGGCGCGTATGTCGGAGGCCAGGACCAGGCAGTTCGTCGCCGACGCCGCCCACGAGCTGCGCACGCCGCTCGCCGGGGTGCAGGCCGTCGCCGAGGCCGCGATCGCACCGGGGCTCCCGACGGAGGAGCGGGAGCGGCTGCACCTCCTGCTGTTGCGGGAGAGCCGCCGCGCCGGGCGGCTCGTGGACGACCTGCTCGTGCTCGCCCGGCTGGACGCGGGCCTCGATCTGCGCCGCGAGCCCGTGGACGTGCTGGATCTGGCGGAGTCCGAGGCCGAGCGCGTGCGGCTGCTCGCGCCGGACCGGACGATCGAGGTCGGCGGCGACCACGTCACCGTCGTCGGCGACCCCGCGCGGCTGGGCCAGGTGCTCGCCAACCTGCTCGACAACGCCCGCCGCCACGCGGGCACCGACGGCCGGATCGGCGTGTCCGTCACGGCGAACGGGTGGGTGACGGTGCTCGTCACCGACTCCGGGCCGGGTGTCCCGCCCGCGGACCGGGAGCGGATCTTCGACCGGCTCGTGCGGCTCGACGACGCCCGATCTGGAGACGGCGGCGCCGGTCTCGGGCTCGCGATCGCCCGTGGCATCGCCCGCGCCCACGGCGGCGACCTGCGTTGCGTCGACCCGCCGAGCGGGATGGGGGCGGCGTTCGCGTTCGTGCTGCCCCGGGCGTCCTAGCCTAGGAGGGTGCTGAAAAGCTCCGGCCGCAGCGAGCGGGGTCCAGGTGGTGTCATCGCAAGGCGGACGGCCGGGCCGATACCGTTGTTGTATCGGCCCGGCCGTCCAACGCGGCGAGGGCGCCGCCTGGGCGACGCGCAGTAGGCCCGAGCTTTTCAGCGCGCTCCTAGTCCTAGCCTAGTCCTCGTCGGGCGGCGAGGCCTTGCGGACGTAGAGCAGCCGGTCGCCGCGCTCCAGGGCGTCGACGGCCGAGGCGTCCACGCGGTAGAGGTCGTCGCCGCGCACCACGCCGAGCACGATGTCGGCCATGTGCCGCGGCGAGCCGCCGACCTCGGACTCCTCCACCGGGCGCTCGCTGATCGCGAACCCCGCGTCCGGGGTGATCAGGTCCTCCACGACCTCGACGACCGCGGGCGTGGTGGTGGCCATCCCCAGCAGGCGCCCCGCCGTCTCCGCCGAGACGATCACCGAGTTCGCGCCGGACTGCCGCAGCAGGTGCACGTTCTCCGACTCCCGCACCGACGCCACGATCCGGACGTCCGGGGCCAGCTCGCGGGCGGTCAGCGTGACGAGCACGGCGGTGTCGTCGCGGTTGGTGGCGACGACGATCGCGGCCGCCTGCTGCAGCCCGGCGATCCGCAGCACGCTCGACCGGGTGGCGTTGCCGGTGACGGTGACCAGCCCGAGCGCGGACGCTGCGTCGAGCTGGGTGCGGTCGGTGTCGACGACCACGATGTTGGAGGGGTCGGCGCCGTCGCCGAGCAGCGTCTCGACCGCTGCCCGGCCCTTCGTGCCGTAGCCGACGACGACGGTGTGGTTCCGCACGCGGGACCTCCAGCGCTCGATGCGAACGGCCTGCCGGGAGCGCTCGGTGAGCAGCTCCACGGTGGTCCCGACCAGCACGATCAGGAACAGCAGCCGCAACGGCGTGATGACGATCGTGGTCAGGAGCCGCGCTTCCGGCGTGACCGGGACGATGTCGCCGTAGCCCGTGGTCGAGAGCGACACGGTGGCGTAGTAGAAGGCGTCGCCGAGCGAGATCGGCGTGGTGCTGTTGTTGTCCTTGTAGCCGTCGCCGCCGAAGTAGACGACGAGCGCCGCGGCAGCGAGCGCGCCGAACGCGATGGCCAGCCTGCGCAGCAGCGCCACGAGGGGGCTCGCGCGCGTCTCGGGCATGCGGATGAGCCCGACCAGCGTCGGGTCGGCCAGCGGCCGGCGCGGCTCGGTCCTCACGGCGCGTGAGACTAGCCGCAGGCGACAGGGTCCACTGCGGCGCCCGGCCGCTCGGGTGATCTCCGTGATCTCGCCCTCGGCCAGGGTGATCGTCGTACGCTGCGCGCTATGCCCCGATATGTCGTGCTGCTGCGCGGGATCAACGTCGGGAAGGCCAAGCGGGTGGCGATGGCCGACCTGCGCGCGCTGCTCGGCGACCTCGGCTACACGGACGTGAAGACGGTGCTCAACAGCGGCAACGCCGTGCTGACGGGCGCGGAGGCCCCGCCCGCCGAGCATGCCGTCCGCATCGAGGCCGCGATCGCCGAGCGCCTCGGGATGGACGTGCGCACGGTGGTGCTCACGGGCGACGAGCTGCGCTCGGTCGTCGAGGGGCATCCCTTCGCCGAGATCGCGGACAACGGCTCGCGGATGATGGCCTACGTCTACCTGTCGCCGGTGGAGCCCGTGTTGATCAAGGGGAACGAGGTCGTCCCGCAGGACCCGGACCGGGCCCGTCTCGGCGCCCGCGCCGCGTACCAGTGGTGCCCGGACGGCCTGATGGCCGCGCCCGACATGGGTGGCTACCTCACCGAGCGGCTCGGCGTCGGGGTGACCGCGCGCAACTGGAACACGATCGCGAAGCTCGCGGAGCTGTTTTAGGAGGGTCCTGAACAACTCCGCCCGTAGCGAGCGGCGTCCAGGTGGGTGCATCGCAAGGCGGACGATCGGGCCGATACCGCTGTTGTATCGGCCCGATCGTCCAACGCCGCGAGGTGCCCGCCTGGGCGACGCGCAGTAGGGCCGAGTTGTTCAGGGCGCTCCTAGGCCACCGGCACCGACGCCAGCAGGTCCCGCAGGCCGTCGGCGTCGAGCAGGTGCTCCGGGCGCAGCGTCACGTCGTGGCGGACGAAGTGGAACACCGCCCTGACCTGCTCGGGGTCGCACCCGGCGAGCGCCGCCCACGCGAGCCGGTACGCCGCGAGCTGCACCGCGAGCGAGGGCATCCGGGCCTCGACGGGCAGCGCGCCGGTCTTCCAGTCGACGACGGTGTAGCCGCCGTCCGGATCGGCGTAGACGGCGTCCAGCCGGCCGCGCACCCCCACCCCGGCGACGACCGTCTCGAACGGCACCTCCGCCTCGATCGGCCTCCGGTCGGCCCACTCGCTCGCGAGGAACGCGTCCTGCAGCTCGGCGAGGTCGTCGTCGGGCGCCGCGCCCTCGTCGGCCGCGCCCGGCAGCTCGTCGAGGTCCAGAAGCTGCGCCGCGCCGAACCGCTGCTCCAGCCACGCGTGGAACGCCGTGCCGCGGCGGGCGTGCGGGTTCGGAGGCAGCGGGAGCGGCCGGCGCAGCCTCGCGGCGAGCGCGGCCGGGTCGGCCGCGAGGTCCACGAGCTGGCTCACCGACAGCTGCGGGGGCAGCGCCACCGCGGGCCGGGCACGGGCCGCGGCCCGCTCGGCGAGCAGCACCTCGACGTCGGCGGCCCAGCCCTCGGGGTCGTCCTCGTCCGGGTCCGGCTCCTCCGGGTCCAGCTGGGGCGCGTCGGCGGCGGCCAGCAGGTCGAGCTGCGCACCCGGCTCGGCCGCGTCGGCGTGGGCGGCGCGCAGCTCGTCGAGCTCGCGGATGGCGGCGCGGACGAGGTCGGCGCCCGCGTGCACCGCCGCGGAGCGATCCCCGAGCGGGTCGGCGGGCCAGAGCGCCGTGGGCTGGTCGAGCGTCGCCGGGTTCACGGCGTCCGCCTCGGGCTCGTCGGCCCACTGCTCGGCGCCGTGCGCTGCGGCGATCTCGACGAGGAACTCCGACGGCTCACGCGGCTTCTCCCCGGCCGCGCCCCACCGGTGCCCCGACGCCAGCAGCACGTGCTCCGAGCGGGTCAGCGCCACGTAGAACAGCCGCCGCTCCTCGGCGAGCCGCCGCTCGTCGAGGGCCTCGGAGTGCGCCTTGACGGCGTCCTCGAGCTGCTTGCGGTCGCCGTCGGGGGGAAGGTCGAGCTGCGGCAGGTCGTGCGCGTCGCCGCGCAGGGCGACGGGCAGCTCGGCGGGATTGGTGAGCCACGTGCCGCTGATCTTGCGCCCGGGGAAGACCTGGGAGACCAGGTGCGGGATCGCCACGACCTCCCACTCGAGGCCCTTGGCCGCGTGCACCGTGAGCACCTGCACGCGGTCGGGCGTGACCTCCACCTCACCCGGGCTGAGCCCGTCCTCGGCCTTCTCAGCGGTCTCCAGGTAGTCCAGCAGGGCGGGCAGCGTCGGGACCTCGGCGCCCGAGGCGAAGTCGGCGACGACGTCGGCGAAGGCGTCCAGGTGGGCCCGGCCCACCGGGCCGGGCCGCGCCGCGCTCTCGGCGTCGAGCAGGAGCATCCGCTCGGCGTCGGCGACCAGGTCCGTGAGCGGGGCGGACGCCCGCGACCGCAGCCACCCGAGCTCCCGGGCCAACCGCGAGATCCGCGCGAAACCCGCCTGCGAGTACCGCTCCGGCTCCCCCGGGTCGTCCAGTGCGTCGACGAGCCCGGCCTGCTCCGCCTGCTCGCCGGGCAGCGCGCCGATCGCGAGTTCGGTGGGCGAGAGCGGCCCCTGCCGGGCCGGCTGCCCGGGCACGATCTCCCGGGCCCGCTGCCACAGCGCGGCGAGGTCGGCGACACCGAGGCGCCAGCGGGCGCCCGTGAGCAACCGCGCGGCGGCCGGGCCGGCGAGCGGATCGGCCACCAGCCGCAGCGCGCTGACCAGGTCACGGACCTCCGGTGTGTCGAGCAGCCCGCCCAGCCCGACGACCTCCACGGGCAGGCCCCTGGCCCGTAGGGCGGCAGCGATCGCGTCCATGTCGGCGCGCCTGCGCACCAGCACCGCCGACGTCGGCGGTGTCTCCTCGGCGGCCTGCCAGTGCCCGGCGATCGCGTCGGCCATCCAGGCGATCTCAGTGGCGACGTCGGGGAGCAGCGCGACGCGGACGTCTCCCTCGCGGGCGCCGGGCCCCGCCCGCAGCTCCCCCACCCCGACCGCGCCGGGCACCGCGCGCAGCGGTGCCGACGCGGCGTTGGCCAGCGTGAGCACCTCCGACGGGTTGCGGAAGCTCGTGAGCAGCCCGTACTCCTCGGCGGGCGCACCCTCCGGCCCGGGGAAGTCGGTGCGGAACCGGACGAGGTTGCCCGCGCTCGCGCCGCGCCAGCCGTAGATCGACTGGCACGGGTCGCCCACCGCCGTGACGGCCGGACCGTCGGCCCGGACCGGCTCGCCGGGCGGTGTGCCGAACAGCGCGCGCAGCAGCACCCGCTGCGCGTGCCCGGTGTCCTGGTACTCGTCGAGAAGCACGGCCCGGTAGGTCGCCCGCTCGGTCGATCCGACCTCCGGGTGGTCGGCGGCCACCCGGGCCGCGATCGTGAGCTGGTCGGAGAAGTCGACGGCCCGTTCCGCGCGTTTGCGGGCGGCGAAGGCCTCGACGAGCGGGAGCAGCGCCATCCGCTGGCGCTGGGCGTCCATCCACCTCTTGTAGGTCTGCGACGGCTCGGCGCGCTGTCTCTTCCCGGGAGCGGCGTTCGACAGGATCGCGAGCAGCGGCTCGGCGTGCAGGCGCACCGCTTCCGGGTCGACGAGGTGCTCCCCCAGCTCACCGGCGAGGGCCAGCAGGCGCTGGGTGACGGTGGCCGGCACGAGGTCGACGTCCAGGTCCTCCGCCCAGCTCGTGACGACCCGGTGGGCGAGCTGCCACGACGCCGTCTGCCCGAGCAGCCGGGCCGCGGGCTCGGCGGGCAGCCGGAGGGCGTGCTCGCCGACGAGCCGCCCCGCGTAGGCGTGGTAGGTGGCGATCGTGGGCTCCCCGGCGAGCGCTGCCGCGCGCCGCGCGCCGCTCGGGTCGATCTCGTCGAGCAGACGCGAACCCGCGAGCCGACGCAACCGCGACCGCACCCGCGCCCCGAGCTGCTGCGCTGCTTTGCGGGTGAACGTCAGGCCGAGCACCTGCTCGGGCAGCACCTCGCCGGTGGCGACGAGCCAGACGACGCGAGCGGCCATCGTCTCCGTCTTGCCCGCCCCGGCGCCCGCGACGACGAGCGCGGGCCGTGCCGGAGCCGCGATCACCGCGGCCTGCTCGTCCGTGGGCGGCGGCAGGCCGAGCGCCGTCGCCAGCGCCCGTGGGGTGAGCTCCACGCGGCTCTTTCTACCGGACAGCTTCTACCGGATAGCGCAGCAGGGACCGGACGCGGAGCTGGAACCTCGGACCAGGCGATTCGGGTCAGGCGATTCAGGTCACGCGACTCGGGTCAGGGAGCCGCGTAGATCCGCACCCAGTCGACCTCGAGGCTCACTTCCTCCGGCGTGGTCTCGTCCGGCGCCTTGATCCAGTTCTGGAACGGGCCCTGGTCGAGCTGGATCGTCATGTGCATCGGCTTGGTGGGGATCACGGCTTTGTCGGTGTTCTCGTACTGCTTCACCCCGTCGACGTACCAAGTGATGCGGTCGGGAAGCCACTCCAACGCGAACGTGTGCCACTGGCTGAAGTCGCCCGGGACGCGCGTGCCGTGCATCTTGTTCTCCGCACTCCAGTGGACGACGAAGTGCGCGAGATCCCGGTTCTCGCCGGGGACCTCCATGATGTCCAGCTCGCCGTCCTCCGGGAAGTTCTCGGAGTCCGGCCACAGCAGGATCGCCGAGCCGAACCCGCGGCCGGGTTGGGTGCGGGCGCGGAACTCCCACCGGCCGTAGAGCTGGCCGGACTGGTGTGCCATGCCGCCGCTCACATCACCGCGCCCAGTGACCCGCAGCAGCCCGTCGGACTGACTGATGGCCTCGGGCCGCCTCAACCCGTTTCCGAAGGCACCTACGCTGTTGTAGGCCTTCCAGGCGGACTTGTCGAGCGCGGAGCCGTTGAACTCGTCGCCGCCTACCGGGCGCCAGTTGATGTTGCTCGACCCGCCGGCCCCGGACGCCGCTCCGTTAGCCCTGCCGCGGGGAGCGGCGGAAGTGGTGGGACGACGAGTGGTGGAGGGCGCCGCGGTGGTTGGGGGCGCGGTGGTTGGGGCCACGGTCGGCGCAGTCGAGGGCGCCGGCAACGCCTGCAACAGGTCAGGCGCAGAGTCGGGAGACGAGACGTTCGGGTCGGGGGTGCCGCCGCACCCCGCGGCGAGCAGGAGAGCGGCGCACACGAGCGTCGGAACCAGCCGTCGCGAGGGCCGGGGCATCACACCTCCTGGAATGGCACGCCGGTCGGGGGAGCGCTTGGGGAGCGTCGGCGTGCTGGGCGACCGTACCCGTGGTCCCGATTCGTACAAAACGCCCCCGTCCATGGAGCGTCACCCCGGAAAGTGACGTTGTCCTCATCGGCTGACGTCCGAACGGGTGGCCAGTTGCCTCCATCCGGCTACACGTCCGGGACCGGACGGCCCGACTCGCTGAGCGGGCAACTCGTCCGCACGGGGCAGCGGTCACAGTCGGATCCCACCCGCGCCACGAACAGGGCACCGGACGTCTCGTCCGCACAACGGCGCACGACGTCCTGCCATGCGGCGACCTCCTCATCGCCGAGCGGCGGCTGCACGGGCTCCTTCGCCTGGCCACCGGTCTTCTGATCGGCGAGGTACACCAGTCGCGCCCCGCCGGGTTTCGCCCCCGGCCCGAGCAGCTCCCCAAAGGCGCCGAGGGCGGCCGCGAGCTGGTAGACGGCCAGCTGCGGGTGCTCGGCCGCCGCACGCCCGCTGACGGCCGTCTTACCCGTCTTGACGTCGACGACCACGGGCCGCCCGACTGGGTCGACCTCAAGCCGGTCGACCCGGCCGCGCAGCCGCAGCCACGAGCCGCCCGTCCGGCCGTTGCCCTCGCCGCCCGGCTCGTCGCCCGCGATGTCGAGCTGCACGGGCTGCTCGACCGCCACCAGCCGCAGGCCCTCCGCGCGGCTGGTGCGCACCCACCCGTCGAAGGCAGCGAGCATGCCACGCACCCGCGCCAGCTCTCGGCGCCCGTACCAGGGCGCCCCGGCGTCGAGCCGGGCCCACGCCGAACTCAGCGCGCCCTCCAGCTCGGCGCCGTCGGCACCGGCCGCGCTCGCCTGCACGAGCGCGTGCACCAATGACCCGGTGACGGCCGCCAGGGCGCCCACCTCGCTGCCGCCGTGCCGTTCCAGCACCCAGCGCAGCGGGCAGCGGACGATCTTCTCGACGTCCGACGGCGACACCGGCACGATCTCGCCGGGGACGCGCAGCGGAGCGTCGGTGGACACGGGCGCGAGGCCGTACCAGTCGTCGGGGTGCGCCCCGGGCACGCCTGCCGCGGCGAGACGCGCGAGCTGTGCCGCGGCCCGGCGCCGCCGCTGCGTCCGTGCCGGGTCGGCGGGGTCGTCGGGTTTGCAGACGGCCCGGCGCAGCTCGCCGACCAGCTCGGCCAGCACGAGGGACCGGCCCGGCCGGTACACCGGGCGATCGGCCGCGGTGGCCGGCACCGGGTCGAGCTCGTCGAGGAAACGCGAGGGCTGCTCGTCCTCGCCCTGCACCGCACTGACCAGCAGGGTGTGCCGGGCGCGGGTGCAGGCGACGTAGAACAGCCGCCGCTCCTCTGCGAGCAGCGGAGCCACCCGCGAGACCTTCGCGCCGACGGGCTCGGCGACACCAGCGACCAGGTCGACGAGGCGCTCGTTACCGAGCAGGCTGCCGCGCAGCCGCAGATCCGGCCAGGTGCCCTCCTGCACGCCGGGCACCGCCACCACATCCCACTCGCGGCCGCGGGCGGCGTGCGCCGTGAGCAGCACGACCGCGTCGCCGTGCGGGGCGCGGGGAGCCAGGGAGTCGCCGGGGAGCTGCTGGTCGGCGAGGTACTCGACGAAGCTCGACAACGCGGCCCCCGGCAGCCGGTCGCTGTGCCGCGCGGCCGCGTCGAACAGGGCGAGCACAGCGTCCAGGTCGCGGTCGGCCGCCGCGCCGACCGGCCCGCCGCGTGCACTCGCGTCGCGCAGCCGCGACCCCAGCCCGGACGCCTGCCAGACCCGCCAGAGCACCTCCTCGGCGCTCTCACCGGCCCGGACGCTCTCACCTGCGACCGCGAGCAGCATGCCGACCCGCCGCAGGGGCGCCGTCTCGTGCGACGGCAGCGCGACGAGCGGGTCCGGGTGGCCGAGCGCGGCCGCCCGTAGCGCCTCGACGAGCAGCGGGTCGCTTCCCGCTCGCTCGTCGGCCGAGCCGTCACCGCCTGCTGCGATGTGCAACCGCAGCAGCCCGCGCCGCAAGCGGCGCATGCGCATGGGGTCGGCCGAGCCCAGCGGGGAGGTCAGCAGTGCGGTGGCCGCGTCGGCGTCGAGGTCGGCGGGGCGGATGGCGTAGCGCAGCACCATCAGCAACGGGACGGCCGCGGCCTGCCGGGCGACCGGGAGCTCGTCCGGCGGCGCCGCGATCGGCACACCCGCGGCGAGCAGCGCGCGTCGCAGCGTGGGCAACGAGCGCCGGGTGGACCGCGCGAGCACCGCCATCCGCGACCACGGGACACCGTCGACGAGATGGGCACGGCGGAGCTGGTCGGCGATCCATCCGGCCTCCTGGGACGCCGAGCCGAACACCTTGACCTGCACCGAGCCCTCACGCTCAGCCGCTCGGTCCGGCGGCGCCACCCGCTCGCGCCCCGCCCCCGACCCGGGCAGCCGGGCCACCAGCCGTGCGGCGGCGGCGCGCACGGCCGGCGCGCTCCGGCGGTCGACACTCAGGACGACCGTCTCCGCCTCGACGGCCCGCAACCCCTCCGGATCGGCGCCCCGGAAGTTGAGGACGGCCTGGTCGGGGTCGCCCGCGAGCAGCACGGTCTGCGCGGTGGCCCCGAGCACCCGCACCAGCTCCATCTGCTGCGGGTCGAGGTCCTGCGCGTCGTCGACGACGAGATGGCGCACGCGCTCCCGCTCTGCCGCGAGCAGGTCCCGATCGTCGGCGAGCGCGTCGAGCGCGGCGGCCACCAGCTCCGCTGCGTCCACGGCGGGCGCGGTGGCCTGCGGCGCCCCGCGGCCCGCCGCGCCGCGCAGCATGATGACGTGCTCGTAGCTGCGGAAGAACCGGCCGGCGGCGGCCCACTCCGGCACGTCGTGACGGCGGCCGAGCTCGTGGAGCTCGTCAGGACCCAGGCCGCGCTCGGCAGCCCGCAGCAGCAGCTCCCGCAGTTCGGCCGCGAAGCCGGGCAGTCCGGTGGCCGGGCGCAGCCGATCCGGCCAGCCGGAGCCGGGCACGACCTCGGCCAGCTCACCGGCCAGCAGGTCGCGGACCACGGCGTCCTGCTCGGCGCTCGCGAGCAGCCGCGGCGGCGGGTCGCCGACCCGGGCCGCGTGCAGCCGCAAGATGCCGAACGCGTAGGAGTGCACGGTGCGGACGAGCGGTTCGCGCGCCCACACCTCCCCGTCGCCGCGGGCACCCATGTCCACCAGCCGCTCGCGCAGCTCGCCCGCGGCCCGCCTGCTGCCGACCAGCACCAGCGTGCGCTCCGGTTCGGCACCCGCCGCGACCCGGGCGGCGACGCTCGCCAGAAGCAGCGTGGTCTTGCCCGTGCCCGGCCCGCCGACCACCCGCAGCGGCCCGGCCCGGTGGTCGAGCACCCGCCGGCCTGCCGCGTCCCACACCAGCTCGCGGGGCGCGGCCCGCGGCCTGCGGACGAGCCCAGGGGCGAGCGCGCCGGTATCCACGCCGGAGATGCAACCACGCCACGCCGACGAGCCCGCAGGCCCCGCCCGAGTTGCAGCCCGGCGGATGCCAGGATGCCTTCCCGTGACCGCGCCTCTCCACGTCCACACGTTCGGGCCCGCCGACGGCAGGCCCGTCCTCGCCCTCCACGGCGTCACCGGGCACGGTGCGCGGTGGCGGGTGCTCGCCGAGGCGCTGCCGGACGTCCGGCTGTACGGGGTGGACCTGCGCGGCCACGGCCGTTCGCCCTGGACGCCGCCGTGGCACATCGAGCAACACGTCGCCGACGCGGTGGCCGTGCTGGACGCGCTCGGCCTCCCCTCCGCCGCCGTCGCCGGGCACTCGTACGGCGGCGCGATCGCGGTCCACCTCGCGCGCACGGCGCCCGAGCGCGTCGAGCGGCTGGTACTGCTGGACCCGGCCATCGGGCTCGACGCCGACGACATGCTGGAGACGGCCGAAGGGGCAAGGGCCGACGAGTCCTACCCCGACCTGCCAGCGGCACGCGCCGACCGGGCCGACCGCTGGGCCGGCATCTCCGACGACCTCGTCATGGCCGAGCTCGCCGAGCACCTCGTGCAGGACGGCGAGCGGCTGCGCTACCGCTACTGCCAGTCCGCCGCCGTCGCGGCGTGGAGCGAGATGGCCCGCGCCGCGGTCGTCCCGCCGGCCGGCATCCCCACACTGCTCCTGCCCGCGGCGAAGGCCGACTTCGTCGACCCGGAGTGGGTGGCGGCCTGCCGCGCCGAGCTGGGCAACGCGCTGACCGTCGCCGAGGTCGACGCCGGGCACATGCTCTTCCTGGAGCGCACCGCCGAGGTCGCCGACCTTTGCGGTGCGTTCCTGGCACGCTGAGCGGCGTGGACGAGGAGACCGTCGAGCGGGTACGGGAGGCCGTGCGCGCGATCCCGCCCGGCGAGACGGCCAGCTACGGCGAGATCGCCGAGCGGGCGGGCTTGCGGTCGCCACGGCTGGTGGGCCGCGTCCTCGCCGAGGATGGCCACGACATCCCGTGGCACCGCGTCCTGCGCGCCGACGGCACCGCGGCACCGCACATCGCGGCCGAGCAGAGCGCCCGGTTACGTGCGGAGGGTGTGTTCCTGGTGGACGGCCGCCTCCCCCGCGACCACCGCAGCACGAATCGGCGCGGGCTCAGATCAGAAGAGGGCGCCGACTAGTGTCGCCGCGCGTTGAAGGCCGGCGAGGGTGCGGTCGGAGGCGTCCGGGTGCTGGGCGTGCAGCGCCAGCCGGTGAAGCAGGGCGCGCAGCAGCGCCTGCGGCCACTCGTCCAGGTGCGACCAGCGGTGCAGCAGCGCCGACTCGGCCCCGCCCCACGCCAGCGCATCGACGACGATGACGGCCGCCGCCCACTCCTTGGGCCGCCAGCAGGGCACCATCTCGATCAGTGCGGGCACCCCGTCGTGGTCGAACAGCATGGCGCCGAAGAGCTCAGGGTGTACCACCTGCGGGACGAGGCGGATCGGTCTGCGCAGTTCCGCGAGCCGCGCGTACAGGTCGCCGCCCAGCGCGGGGTTCAGCTGGAGCCTGCGCTCGCCGAACGCGCCGGCCGCCGAGCGGGTGAGCAGGTCGTCGCTGCCGTCGCGCATGCGCGGGCGGGCCACGGTGGCGGTGGCCGCGTGCAGGCGCATCGCCGCGTCGATCACGGCGTCGTAGCGAGGCTCCAGCAGGCCCGGCACGTACCAGCAGGCGGCCCAGCCGCCCACCACCCAGCGCCCGTCGGACGACCGGACGGGCCGCGCCACCCGCAGCCCCTGCACCTGCAGCGCGTCGAGCACGGTCGCCGACCACGCGGCGACGACGTTGTCGGGCACCGGCCGGATCAGCACGTCGCCGCAGAGCCATACGCGCCTGCCCGCCCAGACCACCGGGCGGGGCTCTGCCTCCCCGACCCCGAACGCGGTGCGGACGTACGGGGGCAGGGCGGCCCCGGCAGACGGGAGCACGGGCGCACGGGTCACGGACCGCACGCTACCTGCGGAGGCTCGCCGTCCCGGCTCATCACGCGCGGCGCGTCGGCGCTGCGTGGGACAACCCGCGATCGGGCGGCCAGGCCTCGTGGACCATCACTCGGGGTCGCCGGACGACCACGAACGGTCGACCATGATCAGCTCGTCGGCGTCAGCTGTTCGCGTCGGAGTTGTCGCTGGAGTCGTCATTCCCACCCCTGTTCTTCCCGTTGTCCCCGCGGTCGTCGTTCCCGCGGTCGTCCTTGCCGTCATTCCCGCGGTCGTCCTTCCTGTCGTT
Source organism: Pseudonocardia aurantiaca (assembly GCF_039526725.1). NCBI lineage: Bacteria > Bacillati > Actinomycetota > Actinomycetes > Pseudonocardiales > Pseudonocardiaceae > Pseudonocardia > Pseudonocardia aurantiaca. The sequence goes on along the minus strand of NZ_BAAAJG010000026.1, from coordinate 208,735 downwards.
CCCGCGGTCGTCACCGCCTGAGTCGTCACCGCCCGAGTCGTCACCGCCCGAGTCGTCACCGCCCGAGTCGTCACCGCCCGAGTCGTCACCGCCCGAGTCGTCACCGCCCGAGTCGTCACCGCCCGAGTCGTCACCGCCAGAGTCGTCACCGCCAGAGTCGTCACCGCCAGAGTCGTCACGGCCCGAGTCGTCACGGCCCGAGTCGCCGCCGTTGTCGCGGTCGGAGCGGCTGCGATCGTCGGAGCCCCTGTCGTTGGAGTCGTTCGAGCTGCGGCGGGAGCCGTCGGAATCGTCGGAGCGGTCGCGGGACGAATCGCCGTCACGGGAGTTGTCGCGGGAGCCGCGGTTACTCCGGTCATCGCCCTTGGAGTTGCTGGACGCGTCGCCCGAGTCGTCACGGGAGTTCCGGTCGCTCCGGCTGTCGCCGTTCGAGTCGCTGGAGCGGTCACCGCCGGAATCCCCGTCCCGGTTGTTCGAGTCCCGGTTCTCCGAGTCCCTGGTCTTCGAGTCGCCGTCGTCGGAGTCGTCATGGTTCCTGCTGGATTCGAGCGCCTCCCGGACGATCCCCCCGAGGCCCTCGCCGCGGGTCATCGAAGCGAACACCGCCGCTGCGACCTCCTCGCGCGAGACCTCCGAGCCCCCACCGCGCGGCTTGCCGCTGGGTCGCCTTGCCTCGGTCTGCTCACCGCCCGAGCCGTCGCCCGAGTTGTCGCCCGGCCTCTCACCGGAGTCCCGGTCGCGGTCGCTGTCCCGGCTGCTGTCCCGGCTGCTGTCCCGGCTGCTGTCCCGGCTGCTGTCCCGGCTGCTGTCGCCGCGCTCCTTGTCGCTGTTGCCGGCGCTGTCGCCACCGCTCGACCCGCGGCCGCGCCGGTCGCCGTTCCCGCCGCGGTCGCCGCCGAGCGCACCTCCGACGGACTCCACGACGTCGCTGACCGCACGGGCACCCGACGACGTCGAGTTGTCGCCGGCATCCCCGCCCGAGCGTGCCCCGGAGTCGTGTTCGGAATCGCCGCCGGAGTCGCCGCCGGAATCGCTCGAGTCACTGGTGGACCCACCATTCGACCCCGTGTCGGCGCCGCCGCCCGGGGACTCCGCCTGCTGCCGCCGCCGTGGCTGGTCGTGCCCGCCGCCGAGCACGCCCCCGACCGCACGATCGACGGTCTCGACGAGACCGCCGCCCGAGTCGCCCCCCGAGTCGCCGCCCGACCCTCTGTCGCGGCTGCCACCCTCCTCGCCGCCACCGGAGCGCTCGCCCGCGCCGCCCTGACGCGCAGCGCTGCCCGCGCCACCGCCGAGCACGCCACCCACGGCATCGGTGACCGCGTCCAGCGGGCCACCTGCGCCGGGGCCCGGGCCGGACGCACGGTCGGGCGCAACGCCGACGGCGTCGGTCAGCGCGCCGACAGCACCCCCGGGCTGTTCCGGTACGGCACCGGCCCGTCTGTCTCCCCCTCTGTCCCCGCCACCCTCGCCACCGTCCTGGCCGCGTCGATCGCTTTCCCGCTCGGCCCCGCTGCCGGGCGCGGCGCCACCGCCTGGCCCGCCGGCCAGCACGCTGCCGACAGCGTCGAGGACCTCACCGATAGGGCCGCGCGACCCTCCTCCGTCACCCCCGTCACCGCCGCGGTCCTCGTTGTGGGAAGGGCCGTCCGCCCGGGCGTCGGGGGCATCACTCCCGTTCGCCGTCTCGTCGCCGGGCCCTCGAGGGTCGGGCGGGGCGCCGTTCGGGACGTCCTCCCGCTCCCGCTCATGGCGCTCGTCCCTCGCGATCACGTCCGGGTGGTCGGGGGTGCCGCTGTAGTCCTCGTCGGAGCTGTCCTCACCGGTCTCGATCACCTCGAGGACCCGCCGGCTGAGATGGGTGGTCTCCTCGCCGTCATCGGGGAGCGGCGTCTCGACGGCGCTCCGGACGCCCTTCTCCAGGCTCTCCAGCTCGGCGCGCCGGGCCTCGCGCTGGCGGATGCGCAGGTCGCGCTGCTCGTCGAGCGCAGCTATCACGGACGCCTGTTCGGGCGTGCGGGTGGGCGGGGCCGGGGCGTCCTCCAGCGCGCGCTCGACGGCCTGTAGGTGCTGCTCGGTGATCGCGAGGTCGCTGCGGGTGCGCTCGCGCGACCGGTAGGTGTCGATCTGCGACTGGATGGTGGCCTTGCGGCGCTCGAGGAGCGACTTGCGCTCCTCCATCTCCTGCACCGGCGCCGGCGACACCGCGCGGTCCTGGGGCGGAAGCCTGCTCCAGGCCTCCGCGGTCTGCGCGATGGTGTCCAGCTGGCGGTTGAGCGAGGTCAGCGTGACCTGCGCGCGCGCCACCCACTCCGCCTCGGAACCCGGCTCGGGCAGGGTCAGCGCGGGCTCGGGCGACGGGGCCGGCTGCGACGCGGTGACCGCGTACCCACCGGCGAGGATGCCCGCCGCGCTGAAGACGGCGACCGTCCGGCGCCTGCGCGCCGACTCGTCGCGGCGGGCCCTCCGGGCGCGCTCGTCGTCGGGAGCCGGCCGCTCGGGCTGCCGCCGCCATCCCTCCCGCAGGTGACCGCCGAGCCAGCGCCGCGGCTTGCCGGCCGAGGGGCCTGCGGGCGCCGGTGCGTCGTCCGCGAGCTGGTGCGACGCCGCGGCCCGCTCCCCCAGCGGAACCGGGACCGCCGGAGCGCGTCCGTGCACCCCCCGCCGGTACCTGCGTCGCTCGCCTGCGGGCGGCCTGGCCACGGCAGGGGCCTGCGGCGGCTCGGCCGGCTCGGCGAGCCAGGGCAGCGTCGCGGCGAGACGGGCGTCGTGTTCGAGCTGTGCGGCGGCGCGGCGGGCCGCGCGTGCCGCCGAGCGGTGGGCGGCCGTGCAGTACCGCCGCGGCGGTCTGCCCGGGATGTCCTCGATCGGCTCCTCGCACCCGGGCAGGGCGCAGCGTCTCGCGTTGTCGACCACCAGTGCGACCCCCATCGCCGGCTGACGGCGCGCTCGAACCCGGCGGCAATCGGTCAGGCCCCCTTGCCCGCGCTCGCACGCATCTCAACGCCCCGGCGCCGCCGGATTTCGTGTTGATCTTTTCGGGATCGGAACGCTACGGGATGTGGCCAGAAGTTGTCACCCCTCCAATTGGAGAGATAGCCGCAGGTCAGAGTGACACTGCGCAGAAATCTGCCCGACTTGTCGACAGCTCGTGAAAGTTCGCACGAACGTCGATGACGTCAGTAAGTGCAGGCGCACGTGCTCTCCGTGATCGATGTAGTAGGTATGCTACATTTTCTCGTATCTGCGGTACAGATGGGGGGAAGGTCATGACCACGCTCGAAGAACCGGAGCCGGGTCACGCGTCGACGGCAGCCTCGGCCGACGACGCCGTGATCCGCGTCGCCGGCCTGCAGATGCGCTACGGCACCACGGACGTCCTGCGGGGGCTCGACTTCACGGTGCGGCCCGGCGAGGTGCTCGCGCTGCTCGGACCGAACGGCGCGGGCAAGAGCACCACTGTCGAGATCCTCGAGGGGTTCCGACTGCCGTCCGCCGGCCGCGTCGAGGTGCTGGGGGCCGACCCGGCGCGGGCCGACGAACGGTGGCGCGCCGAGATCGGCGTCGTCCTGCAGTCATGGCGCGACCACGCCAACTGGCGCGTGCGTGAGCTGCTCGCGCACTTCGGCCGCTACTACGAGCCGTTCGCGCGTCCCGGCCGGCCGCGGCCGTTCGACGTCGACGAGCTGCTGGCGCTCGTCCGGCTCACCGAGCACTCAGGCCAGCGCGCCGGTTCGCTGTCCGGCGGCCAGCGGCGCAGGCTCGACGTCGCCGTCGGCATCGTCGGGCGCCCGCAGCTGCTGTTCCTCGACGAGCCGACGGCCGGGTTCGACCCGCAGGCCCGCCGCGAGTTCCACGAGCTCGTGCACCGGCTGGCCGACGTCGACGGCACCACGATCCTGCTCACCACCCACGACCTGGCCGAGGCCGAGAAAGTCGCCGACCGGATCCTGATCCTCGCGGACGGGCGGATCGTGGCCGACGGCAGCGCGGACCAGCTCGCCCGTCAGGTCGCGGGCCGCACGGAGGTGCGGTGGAGCCGTGCCGGCGAGCGCTTCGTGCACGCCACCGAGGACGCCACGAGCTCCGTCCGCCGCCTGCTCAACGAGCCCGGCGAGGAGGTGCGCGACCTCGAGGTGCGCCGTACCTCGCTCGAGGAGACCTACATGGAGATCGTGCGCCGGCGCGAGAGCGCGCCCGTCGCCGCCGTCGCAGAGGAGGCCCATCGATGAGTGCGAGCCCACGCGTCCCGGCCGGACCGCTGTCCCGCCTATCCCCCCTGCGGCTCGGGCTGACCCGGGGCTGGATCGCTTTCCGCAGCATGATCGCCAGCCGCGAGGGCATCACCCAGAACCTCATCTGGAACCTGATCCCGCTCGGGGCGCTCGTGCTCTACCGGGATACAACGCTGCCCGGCACCGACATCTCCTTCGGGGTCGGGCTGCTGCCCGGCATCCTCGCGCTCGGGATCACCTTCTCCGTGACGGGAACGGCGTACTACCTCACCAGCGAGCGCGAGGACGGCACCCTGCTGCGGGCGAAGGCGCTCCCGCGCGGCATGACGTCCTACGTCGTGGGGCTGTCAGCGGTGGCCGTTCTCGACACCGTGGCGTCGATGCTGATGGTGCTGCTGCCGGGCATGTTCATCGTGCCGGGCGTGCCGGTCGGAAGCCCGGTGCTGTGGCTCGGCCTCGTTGGGTACCTACTGCTGGGGCTGCTCGCGTGCCTGCCGCTGGGCATCCTCATCGGCTCGCTCGTGAAGAGCCCACGCACCGTCGGCGGACTCGGTTTCTTCGGCACGATGGGCCTGTCGATCATCTCGGGGTTGTTCTTCCCGCTGCAGGCCCTCTGGGGCTGGGTGCAGGTCCTCGTGCAGATGTTGCCGCTGTACTGGCTGGGCGTCGGCATGCGCTCGGTGTTCCTCCCGGCGGAGGCGGCCGCGATGGAGATCGGCGGCTCGTGGCGCACGTTGACAGGTGTCGGGGTGCTCGCCGCGTGGGGGGTGATCGGGCTGGCCTTCGGACCGGTACTGCTGCGGCGGATGGCCCGGCGGGAGTCCGGCTCGACGGTGGAGGCCCGCCGTCAGCAGGCGCTGCAGCGCATCTGAGGATGGTTGCGATGAGCGAGACCATCCACAACCGGATTGCGATGCTGCGCGCCGAGCGGGGGATCTCCCGCCGGGAGCTGGCCGACGCGCTCGGGGTGCACTACCAGACGATTGGCTACCTGGAACGCGGTGAGTACAGCCCCAGCCTGCACCTTGCGCTACGCATCGCGGAGTACTTCGAGGTGGCGGTCGAGGTGGTGTTCTCGACGCGCCCGTTCCCGCGGATCGGCACCACGCAGCGGCCGGCGGGCTAGGGGAGCTCCCTGGCCCGCCGGCCGCGAGTGGTGTCAGTCGACCGGCGTCAGTAGACCGGCAGGGAGGGGTCGACCTGCTTGATCCAGCCCAGCACCCCACCGCCGACGTGCACGGCGTCCTTGAAACCCGCCTTCTGCAGCGCGGCCAGCGCCTCCGCGGAGCGGGCACCCGACTTGCAGTGCAGCACCACCGGCTTGTCCTGCGGGATCTCGGCGAGCGCCTCGCCGGACAGGATGCGGTCCTTCGGGATGAGCACGGCGCCGGGGATGTTGACGATCTCGTACTCGTTCTGCTCGCGGACGTCGATGAGCGCGAACTCCTTGCCCGCGTCCATCATCTCCTTGAGTTCCATGGCCGTGATCGTGTTGCCCGCGGCCGCGTGCTGCGCGTCCTCGGACACCACACCGCAGAACGCGTCGTAGTCGATCAGCTCGGTGATCTTCGGCGTGCTCGGGTCCTTGCGGATCCGGACGGTCCGGTAGCTCATCTCCAGGGCGTCGTAGACCATCAGCCTGCCCAGCAGCGGCTCTCCGATGCCGGTGATCAGCTTGATGGCCTCGTTCACCATGATCGAGCCGATCGACGCGCACAGCACGCCCAGCACGCCACCCTCGGCGCACGACGGCACCATCCCGGGCGGCGGCGGCTCGGGGTAGAGGTCGCGGTAGTTGAGGCCCTTGCCGTTCGGGGCGTCCTCCCAGAACACGGAGGCCTGGCCCTCGAAGCGGAAGATCGAGCCCCACACGTACGGCTTGCCCAGCAGCACGGCGGCGTCGTTCACCAGGTAGCGGGTGGCGAAGTTGTCGGTGCCGTCGAGGATCAGGTCGTAGTCGCGGAAGATGTCGAGCACGTTCGACGAGTCGAGCCGCGTCTGGTGCAGCCGCACCTCGACGAACGGGTTCGCCTCCTTGATCGAGTCGCGCGCCGACTCCGCCTTCGGCCGCCCCACGTCCGACTGGCCGTGGATGATCTGGCGCTGCAGGTTGGACGAGTCGACCTCGTCGAACTCGACGATGCCGAGCGTCCCGACGCCCGCGGCAGCCAGGTACAGCAGCGCCGGGCTGCCGAGTCCGCCTGCGCCGACCACCAGCACCTTGGCGTTCTTCAGCCGCTTCTGCCCCGCCATGCCGACGTCCGGGATGATGAGGTGGCGGCTGTAGCGCTCGACCTCTTCCTTCGTCAGCTCGGCGGCCGGCTCCACGAGCGGCGGTAGGGCCATCATCCAGCTCCTCATATCGGCGTATGGCTCACTTCAAGGAACGCGTTCCTCATGCCGGATCTTCCCAGCTCCCTGAGGCCACCGCGTCCCACAGACCTGCAACAGCACGTGCGACGGCGTCGGGGGCCTCGATCTGTGCGACGTGGCCCACACGAGGGAGCATCAGCAGCCGGGCGTTCGGCAGCGCGGCCACGGTCCGTCGGGCCAGCCGCGGCGCGACGAGCTTGTCCCGGTCGCCCCACAGCACCAGCGTGGGCGTCCGTACCCGCGCGGCCACCGACCACAGCGACTCCCCGCGCAGCCAGCCCGCAACCATCGCCTTGCCGGTGCGCTCGGCCGCCTCGCGGGCCCACCCCTGCGCCGCCCTGGCCTCGTACTCGGCCGTGGCCTCGGCCATCCGGTGCTCCGGCGCGAGGCTCGGGTCGCCGAAGCACAGCTTCACGACCTGCTCGGCGCGGGTGCGGGCGCTCATGGCGGCCAGCTCCGCCCTGGCCCGCCTGCCGACCAGCGGTAGCAGCGAGAGCAGCATCCTGAAGTCCGAGACGCGTCGGGGGTCGGGCCGCAGGTCCGGCATGGCCGGTGAGACCAGGGTGAGCGTGCGCACCAGCTCGGGCCGCCGGGCAGCGACGGTCAGCGCGATCGCGCCGCCCAGCGAGTTGCCCAGCAGGTGCACCGGACGGCCCCGGCCGGCGAGGAAGCAGAGCAGGGCGTCGGCGTGCCCGGCAGGCGTGTAGTCCTGGGACGCGAGCGGGCGCGAGAGCCCGAAACCCGGAAGGTCGACCGCGGTGCCCGCGGCGCGTGTGGACAGCAGCGCCGCGAGGTCCGTCCAGTTCGTGGCCGAACCCGAGAGCCCGTGGACGTAGACGGCCTGGACGTCGTCGGGTCCGCACGGGGGACGGCAGCCGGCGGAGCCGGCGGGGTGGGTAAACGGTGTCTGGCGTACGTGCAGCGTCACACCGCCGGAGGTCACCTCGGCACCTGGCCACGGCTTCCGGTGCGGGTCGAGGACGGGCAGCGTGGCGGCGTCGGCGAGCGGGGCCTCCCGGACGACCGTTCCGGGCGGAGCCGCCCGGGTGACGAGCGGGCGAACGAGGGACACCACGGCGGAGGACACGAGTTGAGAATTACCCGAACGAGCCCGAGCAGGCCACCCCGCGGCCCCGAGTACGTTCGCTATGCATCCGTCATCGGAACGGCATACGGCCGTTGTACCGGTGACGGGAGGGGGTCGGCGGATGGGCACGGCGGCGCGGCTGTCGGGCTACCTGGCGGTGCTCGCGCTGCTCTTCGGGGTCGCGTGGTGGGTCGGAGCGGCGACCGGCGAGCCCGGGACCCTGCCGGCGGACACGGTCGCGGCCGGCGCCGGGCACGGCCACCCGGGCGGCCACATCGAGAGCAGCGCCACCGTCGACTCGGCGGGAGTCCTGGCCTCGGCGGCGGGCTACACGCTCGTCCCGCAGGGCACCACGACCTTCCTCCCGGGTACGCCCGCCGAGCTCGCGTTCACCGTCAGCGGCTCGGACGGGCAACCCGTCACCGCGTTCGACGTGGACCACGAGCGCCTGCTGCACCTCGTGGTCGTGCGCCGGGACGCCGCGGGCTTCCAGCACCTGCACCCCGCACTCGGCCCCGACGGCGTCTGGCGAGTGCCGTTGACGCTTCCGGCGGCCGGCGTCTACCGCGCCTACGCCGACTTCGTGCCGACGGGCGGCCCCCCGCTCGTCCTCGGGGTGGACCTCTTCGCACCGGGCGACTTCGCCCCGATCGCCTTCCCGCCGTCGCGAGTGGCCGAGGTGGACGGCTACCAGGTGCGCCTCGACGGGGAGCTCGTCCCGGGCGGCCCGTCGCAGGTGTTCGCCACGGTCAGCCTGAACGGCGCCGCGGTCACCGACCTGGAGCCCTACCTGGGGGCGTTCGGCCATCTCGTCGTGCTACGTCAGAGCGATCTCGCCTACCTCCACGTGCACCCCGACGCTGCGCCGCCGGGTCCCGCCGACCGCTCCGGGCCAGGCGTCGCGTTCACCGCCGAGGTGCCGACGCCCGGCGGCTACCGGCTGTTCTTCGACTTCCAGCACGGAGGTGTCGTGCGCACGACCGAGTTCACCGTCGGAGCAGGCCGGTGACCACGGCAGCGGTGACCACGGCGCCGGTGGCGGCGGTCGTGGCAGGGGAACCCGGCTCGGCCCGGCCGGCCCGCAGGCGGCTCCTCGTCGCGACCGGACTCACGGCGCCTGTGATCGTGCTGTCGGCCGTTCCGGCGCTGCACTTCCCGCACTGGCCGTGGGCTGCGCTCGTCCTCGCATGTGTGGTGGCCGGCTGGGGCTGCCGGCCGGTCCACATCCCCCCGGCGGCGCCGCAGGACTGGAACGCCACGGACGTACTCGTCGCCGTGGCGGTGCTCGGCGCCCTGGGCTATTCGCTTGCCGCGCTGCTGCTCGGCTACCTCCCGGTCTACCCGGAGGTGGCGTCGGCCATGACGGTGTTCGGGCTGACCGCACGACTGGCCGCGGCGCAGGCGGGCGCAGGCCCGCACCGGATCGCAATCCCCGTCGCGGTGGCCGGGATCGCCACCGCAGTGGCGACGCTCGGCTTCTGGCTCGGCTCCGGCGGAACGATGCAGGAGGCGTGCACCGCGGCTGTCGCCGTGCTGGTGGCCGCCTGCCCGTGCGCGTTCGCCGCGGCAGCGCCGGCGTCGACGGAACGGGCCGCGCGGGTGGACACGGTGGTGCTCACCGAAGCCACCGCCGTCGACCCGGGCGCGCTGCGGGTGCACGCGGTGCACGCCACCCGCGGCATCGGCGGGGCGGACGCACTGCGGCTCGCCGGGGCGATCGGACGGGCGGCCGACCACCCGATCGGCCGGGCGATCGAGACCGCGGCCGCAGTGGCCACCGGGCCACTGCCCGGCGTGGCCGAGTTCGACGAGGTGGCCGACCTCGGCTGGCGTGGCATCGTCGCGGAGGTCGTGCGCCGCGGTGCGGCGGAGGCCGTCGTCGTCGCGCACGCCGTGCTCGCCGGCCGCACGGAACTGCTCGCCGAGCACGGCATCGCGCTCCCGGCCGACCTCGAGGCGGCACGGGCGAACGCCGAGGCCACCGGGCGAACGGCGGTCGCCGTCGCGTGGGACGGAGTGGCGCGGGCGGTGCTCGTGATCGGCGCGACGGCACGGCCGACGGCCGCCGGCGCGGTGCGCGAACTCCGGTCGCTCGGACTCACCCCGATGCTCCTGCCCGGCGACCGCTCGGGCACCGCGCTCGCCGCGGCCGGACTGGTCGGCATCCGGCCGGACGAAATCGTCACCGGCACGCTGGAACGGCTGCGTAGCGAGGGCCGGTTCGTCGCCGTGCTCGGCGACGACCTCCCGATGGACCGCAACGACCCGCTGTCCGCCATGGACGCTCTCCGGCTCGCGCGGCGTACCGCGTCCGTGATCCGCACGAATGCGGTGCTCGCGGTCGCGACCTCGGTGGCCGCTCTGCCGTTCGCGGCCACAGGCGTCATGGATCCGACGCTCGCGGCGGCTGTGGTGGTGACCGGATCGGCGGGTGTTCTGGCCAACGGTCTCCGCATCCACCGATTCCGGACTACCGGCGGGTAAGGTGTTCCCTCCGCACCCGATCGGGGGTCGCATGGACGGAGGGCAGCGCATGACCGAGGCGTCGGCACCGCCACACCGCGGCACCCGGCTGTCCCGGGACGCGAGACGGGCCCAGCTGCTCCTCGCGGCGCGGGACGTCTTCGCGGCGCATGGTTATCACGCCGCGGCGATGGACGACATCGCCGAACGCGCAGGCGTGAGCAAGCCGGTGCTCTACCAGCACTTTCCGGGGAAGCTCGACCTGTACCACGCGCTGCTCACCACCTACGCCGACGAGCTGGTCGGCCGCGTCGAGCGGGCGATCACCAGCACCAACGACAACCAGCTGCGTGTGGAGGCCGCTGTCGCCGCGTACTTCGACTTCGTCGCCGGAGAGGGGCAGGCCTTCCGGCTCGTCTTCGAGTCCGATCTGCGCAGTGAGCCGGAGGCCGCGGCCGTCGTGGACGGGGCGCTGACCCGCTGCATCGACACCGTCGCCGACGTCGTCACCGCCGACGCAGGCCTCGACGCCCCCCGCGCGCGGATGCTGGCGGTCGGACTGGTGGGGCTGAGTCAGATCGCCGCGCAGTACTGGCTCGACTCCGACCGCGCGATCCCGCGCGAGGAGGCCGTCGCCCTGATGTCAGGCTTCGCCTGGCGCGGGCTCGCGGGCTTCCCGCTCGTGCACGACTAGGGGTAGCTGGGAGCGCCCTGAACAACTCGGCCCTACTGCGGCCGCTCGCTACGGTCAGAGTTTGTTCAGGACCGCTTCTAGCGGATGAGCACGCGGTCGATGAGGCCGTAGTCGGCGGCCTCGTGCGGGGTGAACCACCGGTCGCGGTCGAAGTCGGCCTCGATCCGCTCGACGGGCTGCCCTGCGTGCGCGGCCGTCAGTTCGGCGATCTGCCGCTTGAGCTTCGCGAGCATGTCCGCGCGGATCACGATGTCGGACTCGGAGCCACCCACTCCGCCCGAGGGCTGGTGCATCATCACCGCGGCGTGCGGGAGGGCGTACCGCTTGCCGGGCGCGCCCGCGGTGAGCAGGAACTGCCCCATCGACGCCGCCATGCCCGTGGCCACGGTCGAGACGTCCGGCTCGATCGCGTTCATCGTGTCGTAGATCGCAAATCCGGCGCTCACCGATCCGCCCGGTGAGTTGATGTACAGCGTGATGTCCTTGTCCGGTTCCTCGGCGGCGAGGAGCAGCAGCTGAGCCACGATTTTCATGGCCACCGGGTCGTCCACCTCCTTACCGAGCACGATGATGCGTTCGGCGAGCAGCCGGTTGTGGACCGAGTCGTCGAGGGTGGCGACGCCGTTGGGCGATGTCATTCGGGTTCCCTTCGGATCAGGCGAGCTTGCGGCTGGGGACGACGGAGTCGGCGATCCCGTAGGCGACGGCCTCATCGGCGGTGAGGACGAGATCGCGCTCGATGTCGTTGTGGACGCGGTCGAGCGGTTGGCCGGTGTGCTCTGCGAGCAGGGCTTCGAGCTGGCTGCGCATCCGCGTCACCTCGGCCGCGTAGATCTCCAGGTCGGAGGCCTGGCCCTGGAGCAGCCCGGTACTGGGCTGGTGGACGAGCACCCGGGAGTTCGGCACGACCGATCGGTGGCCGCGGGCGCCCGCGGCGAGCAGCACGGCGGCGGCCGACGCGGCCTGCCCGAGGCAGAAGGTGTGCACCGCAGGGCGGATGTAGCACATTGTGTCGTAGATGGCGGTCATCGCTGTGAGCGAACCGCCGGGCGAGTTGATGTACATCGCGATCGGCCGGTCGGGTTCGGCCGACTCGAGGACCATCAGCTGGGCCATGACGTCGTTGGCCGCCGCGTCGTCGATCTCCGTGCCGAGGAAGACGATCCGGTTCTCGAACAGCTTGTTGTAGGGGTTCGACTCCTGCATGCCGTAGCTCGTCCGCTCCACGAACGACGGCAGCACATAGCGCGACCGCGCCACGGGGACCTGCATCGGGAAACCTTTCCGGAAAGGCGCTGGGATTTCCCGAACGCTATCGGCGCGGGCCGCTCGGACGCGCCTTTCTTCGCGACCGGCGAACCTTTCGCCCACAGCGAACCCGCCCAGCACCCATGACTTGCGGGCATGACGGGGGTCTCACCTGTACATGCACCACCGACCGGAAGGAGCCGGCCATGTCACCGACCACCAGTTCTGTGTCCACCACGCCCGCAAGCACCACGACCGCCTGCTCGACATCGGGGCGACGCTGGATCTGCTATCCCCGCCCTGACCGCGGAACCCGACGTCAGCGGGGTGCCCCGACCGCCGGTCGCGCGAGTGCGGCGATCCGGTCCGCCACCCCGGAGACCCGTTCGAGCGGCAGCATGTGCCCCGCCTCGGGGAAGATCGTGAAGCCTGCCGACGGGAGTGCGTCGGCGATGCGCCGACTCGCCTTCACGGGAGTGAGGCGGTCGCGGTCGCCGACGAGCACCACCGTCGGGATCCCGGCGAACGCCGCGAGGGCCGCATGGCGCTCGTGCGCTTCCAGGGTGGGGCGGAAGCCGCTCACGGTGAGCGGGCGGCACGCGGCCACCGTCTCCGTGGTGATGCGCCGCGCCTCGACACCCGCCCGCGGCCCGAGCAGCAGCCAGCGCATCCCGGGGGCCAGCAGCCGCGGGCTGCCCAGCGACGACCGGCTCGCCCACCGCCGCGTCCCATAGACGCGCTGCTCCACCCGGCGCATCACCGCGGCCTGCCGGGGCACCAGCCCGAACGGATTCTCCGCGAGCCCGCCACACGCGGTGGCCACCAGGGCGATCCCGGCCGCCCGCTGCACCAGCGCGGGGTGCCGCTCGGCCAGTGCCATCAGCGTCATCCCACCCATCGAGTGGCCGCCGAGCACGAGCGGCCCGTCGGGTGCGGTGGCGGCGAGCACCTCCGCGAGGTCGTCGGCGAGTTGGTCGATCGTCATCGTCGACGGGTCGACGGCGGCGGACCGGCCGTGGCCACGGTGGTCGTGGCGCACCACTCGCACCGGGACGGGCCCGGACGCCAGCGCCCGCGCGACCGGACCCCACGTGCGCCGATCGAGCGTCCAGCCGTGCGCGAGGACGACGGTCACGGGGGCGTCGGCCGGGCCGTCGATCTCGACGTGCAGGGGTACGCCGTCGGCAGCCGGCACGGAACGGACCGCGCTCATCAGATCAGGTGCGCCTTCCGCCAGAGGGCCTCGGTGGGTCCGCCGATGATGCCCTGCTCCCGCAGGAACGGCACCAGCTTGCGCGCCGACCAGCGCAGCGTTTCCTGGTGGTGCGGGTTCGCCACCGCCGCCTTGTGCCCGGCCGCCGGGTCGATGCCCACGGCCATGTAGACGTCGCGGTGGATCAGGTTGCGCGCCACCACGAACGCCACCCGCGACGACAGGTAGCGGGCGAGCGAGCGCTCCGCCGCGTTCGCCTTCGGCATGATCCGCATGAGCTCCTCGCGGGCGTAGCGGACGTGCCGGGCCTCCTCTGTCACGTGGATCTTGTTGACCATGCGGATGAGCGGGTGCACGGAGTCGTCGCACATCGCCTCGCGCTGGATCTGGTCGAGGATCTCCTCGACGAACAGCGTGCCCGCGAACATGGCCGGGCCGTACGCGATGGTCTTGAACAGCCGCCCCAGCTCGTGGGTGCCGCGCCGGGGCGCGTAGTCCGGCACGCCGAACCGCTCGGTCATCTTCGCGAACATGATCGAGTGCCGGCACTCGTCGGCGATCTCCGTGAGCGCGTACTGCACGTGCCGGCGTCGCGGGTCGCGGTCGTAGGCGTAGCGCAGCAGCATCTGCATGAGGATCATCTCGAACCACAGGCCGATGCGGGCGATGCTGCACAGCTCGTGCACCGACAGCGTGCGCCGCTGCTCGTCGGTGAGGCCCTCCCAGAGCTCCGTGCCGAAGAGCGACACGCGGTGGGCGGGGATGCCCCAGCCGTCCGCCGCGAGCGGGGCCTGCCAGTCGATGTCGATGCTCGGCTCGTAGGAGTGGTCCAGCGACGAGCGCAACAGCCGCTCCGCCGTCGCCTCCCGGTCGTTCAGGCTCTTGACGTTCACCGGGTGCTCCGCCCGGTGGCGGTGCGGCCTGGACGGGGGAGGGCAGCCGACGGGGTGGGTGAGGCCAGGCGGTCGACGAGCCCGGCGGCGAGCGGCGAGCCGTCGAAATGCCCGGACGCGGCCTGGCGGCGGATGCGGCGGGCGACGGCGGCTCCGACCAGGCCGGGCAGGTGCCGTCCGACCCACAGCTCGAGCGAGCCTGCGCGGGTGCCCGCGGTGTCGCGCGGCGGACGCGCGGCGGTGAGGGTGCGCAGCACGGTGCCGACGATGTCCTCGACCTCCTCACGCCGAACCTGACCCTCCAGCGCCAGCCCCATCTCACGGCCGGCATCGTGGATGGGCGTGCGGACATAGCCGGGGTAGACGGTGCTCACGTGCAGGTCCGTGCCGTATTCGAGACGTAGGGCGTCGGCGTAGGCGGTCATTCCGCGCTTGGCCACGCTGTAGGCCGAGACGAACGGCAGCGTCAGGTAGGCCAGCTCGCTGGAGACGAAGACGAGCCTCCCGCGCTGCCCGCCGCGCTCCCGCCGGCTCGCGAGCAGCGCCGGCAGCGCCGCCGCGGTGACCCGCCACGCGCCGAGCAGGTTGACGTCGATGACGCGCAGCGCGTCGGGGGCGAGCGGGCCGCCCGCATCGTTCGGGATGCCGATGCCCGCGTAGTGGACGACGGCATCGAGGCCGCCCAGCCGCTCGACGGCCGCCTCGACGGCGCCGATGACCGCGGCGTCGTCGGTGATGTCGCAGGCCAGGACGTGCTCACCCGCCGCGCCCTCGGGAACGCTGCGGTCTAGTCCGATGACCCGGGCGCCCTGCTCCAGGAGGCGGGCGACGGTGGGCGCTCCGAACCCTCCTGCCGCTCCGGTGATGAGCACGCGGCTCCCGGCAGCGGTACCGGGCACGGCCCCTGTCGTCATCGTCCAGCCTCCGAGGTTGCTGTTACCGCCGGTAACTGTTACCACTGGTACCGTGCCTCGCGACGAGCCAGCTGTCAAGCCAGGCCCCCCGGCCGACCGCCGGCGCAGCCAGACCCAGGGCAGCCAGACCCAGGGCAGCCAGACCCAGGGCAGCCAGACCCAGGGCAGCCAGACCCAGCATGGCCACAGCCAGCGCCGCACGGAACGCCGGGCCGAGATGGTGCAGGCGGCTATCGAAGCGGTGCGCACGCACGGACCGGGCGTCTCGGTCGCGGAGATCGCAGCGATGGCCGGCATCACCAAGCCCGTGCTCTACCGCCACTTCACCGACCGGGCCGACCTGCAACGCGCCGTCGGACAGCGCGCAGCGCAGATGCTGATGGAGCGGATGGCGCCGGAGATGGACCCGCGCCGCGAGCCGCTCCAGCTGATCCGGGGCGTGATCGACGCGTTCCTCGCCCGCATCGAGGACGAGCCGCATCTGTGGCGCTTCGTCGTGCACCACCCCATCGAACGCGCGCCCGGCGCCGAGGTCGTCGACGACGCCCGCGAGCAGATCGCCAGGAAGCTGGCCGTGATCATCGGCGAGCGGCTGCGCTCGGCCGGGCTCGACTCCGGCGGCGCCGAGGCATGGGCGCAGGGCCTCGTGGGGATGGTGCAGAGCGCGGGCGACTGGTGGCTCGAACGCCGGACGATGAGCCGCGAGGCGCTCACCGACTACCTGAGCACCCTGATCTGGGGCGGGATGTCCGGCGTGCTGGCCATGGCCGACGCACCAGGGTCGTTCCGGTTCGCTCCTCCGATCGTGGAGGTGGACCGTGGCTGACCACTCACCGAGCCCGAGCCCACGACCCCGGACGCAGCGGCAGATGGCGGTGCCAGGCGTGCTGCGGAAGCTGCACGTGGCGACCTGACGCCCAACGCCGGACAGCCACGAGCGCCGGACAGGCCGCCGGGGCCGAACAGCCACCGTGCACGCGTCAGGACGAGTGCACGGTGGCTACTGGATGCGTGGCGCTGGTCAGCCGATCGCGAAGCCGACGCGGCTTGCCGTGGCCGGAGCGATCTCCACGTACGCGATCTGTGCAGCGCGGACCAGGTAGCGCCGGCCCTTGTCGTCGACGAGGCGGAGCAGCCCGTCGCCCTTGAGCGCGTCGTCGACCAGCGCCTGGACCTCGTCCGGCGTCTGGTCGCTGGACACCACGAGCTCGCGCGCGCTCTCCGCGATGCCGATCTTGACCTCCACCGGTTGACCTCCTGGTCACGTCGTCGAACTGGCGTCCGAAGTGCTCGAACGTGACGCCAAGGCTAGTCGAGCGGAGCCACCGTGGCTGCTGTGGGCGCTGCGCCCATGGCGAAATCGCGGACAGGCAGACGATCGGGACGACTGGGCGGACGACTGGGCGGACGACTGGGCGGACGACTGGGCGGACGACTCAGGTGAGCCCCAGCCGGGCCATCCGCTTGCCGTGGTTGGACTGCAGCCGCTTGAGCAGCGCGGCGATGCCGCTCAGGTCGCCGGACCCGGACACGATGAACTCGGCGAGCTCGTCGCGCTCGGCCACGATCTGCTGGGCCTGCGTGACGGCCTCACCCAGCAGCCGACGGCCCCAGAGCGCGAGCCGGTCGTGCACCTGCCTGCTGCTCGCGCACGCCGCCTTGACCTCGCGCTCGGCGAACGCGCTGTGGCCCGTGTCGGCGAGCACCTGCTGCACCAGGTCGCCCGTCGGGCCGGGCAGCCAGCCGGCGATCTCGCGGTAGAAGTCCGCGGCGAGCCCGTCCCCGAGGTAGGCCTTGACGAGCGACTCGAGCCAGCTGCGTGGGGCGGTGGACACGTGGTAGGCGTCCCACTGCGCCACGAACGGGTGCATGGCCTCCTCGACGGGGACGCCGAGCCCGAGCAGGTGCTCCTCCAACATCCGGAAGTGGCCGATCTCGGCCGCCGCCATCGACGAGAGCGCGGCACGGCCGCTGAGCGTGGGGGCGTGCCTGGCGTCCTCGGCCAGGCGGTCGAACGCGGACAGCTCCCCGTAAGCGAGGACTCCCAGCAGGTCGACGGTCGCCCGACCCGCTCCGGCCTCGTTCGCCGCCTGCGCTGTTCCCATGACCGGGAGCCTAGAGGGGATCTAGACCGTGCGGGCGGCCCACGTCACCTATGCCGTCCCCCGACAGGGCTGCCCCCGCAGAGCGTGACCGGGTACGATGTCGAGCAAGCGCGGCGCCCACCAACGGGCGCGCGCTCCCTGCGGCCCCCCGGCTGTGGTCCCGAACGGGATCGCCCGGAGTCGCAATGACCTGGTGCGTGCAGCGCCTCGTCGGCTCTCCCGCCTGAGCGCTCCGCACCGGTGGTCGCACGAGCCGACCCCGGCTCCTGTGCGCGGAGAGAGGCGATCAAGCTGTCCGTCGACAACGACACGTCCATCAAGAACCCCGAGACCACCGAGACCACCGACGAGGTGGTCGAGGCCCATCCCCTTCAGGCCGGTGCCCCCGTCCGGCCCGAGTCCCCCACGTTCGCCGAGCTGGGTGTCCGCCCCGAGATCGTGAAGGCGCTGGCTGAGGCCGGCATCGTGCGCACGTTCGCCATCCAGGAGCTGACGCTCCCGCTGGCCCTCGCCGGTGAGGACGTCATCGGCCAGGCCCGCACCGGCATGGGCAAGACGCTCGGATTCGGCGTCCCGCTGCTCCAGCGCGTGGTCCCGCCCGCCGAGCAGCCCGCCGCCAACGCCGATGGCGAGGCAGCCGACCGCACCAAGGACGTCCCGCAGGCGCTCGTCGTGGTGCCCACCCGCGAGCTGTGTGTGCAGGTCGCCAAGGACATCGCCGACGCCGGCAAGCACCTCGGCATCCGCGTCACCGCCATCTACGGCGGGCGCGCGTACGAGCCGCAGCTCGCCGCGCTGCGCAAGGGCGTCGACGTGGTCGTCGGCACCCCCGGCCGCCTGCTCGACCTCGCCGAGCAGCGCCACCTGGTGCTCGGCCGCGTCCAGGCCCTCGTGCTCGACGAGGCCGACGAGATGCTCGACCTGGGCTTCCTGCCCGACGTCGAGCGGATCATGCGCATGCTGCCCGAGAAGCGCCACACGATGCTGTTCTCGGCCACGATGCCCGGCCCGATCATCCAGCTGTCCCGCACGTTCCTGACCCAGCCCACGCACATCCGGGCCGAGGAGTCCGACCAGGGCTCGGTCCACGAGCGCACCCGGCAGCTGGTCTACCGGGCGCACGCGATGGACAAGGTCGAGCTCCTCACCCGCGTGCTGCAGGCCGACGAGCGCGGGCTCACGATGATCTTCGCCCGCACCAAGCGCACGGTCCAGCGCGTTGCCGACGACCTGGTGGAGCGCGGCTTCGCGGCCGCCGCCGTGCACGGCGACCTTGGTCAGGGCGCCCGCGAGCAGGCGCTGCGCGCGTTCCGCTCCGGCAAGGTCGACGTGCTGGTCGCCACCGACGTCGCAGCCCGCGGCATCGACGTCTCCGACGTCACCCACGTCGTCAACTACCAGTGCCCCGAGGACTCCAAGACCTACGTCCACCGGATCGGCCGCACCGGCCGCGCCGGCAAGGAGGGCGTGGCGGTCACGCTGGTGGACTGGGACGAGATCCCGCGCTGGAAGATGGTCAGCGACGAGCTCGGGCTCGACATGCCCGATCCGGGCGAGACCTACTCCACGTCCGACCACCTGTACTCGGACCTGAGCATCCCCACCAGCGCCACCGGGCGGCTGCCCCGCTCCATGCGCACGCGGGCCGGCCTCGACGCCGAGTACGTCGACACCGAGGGCGATCACGGCGGCAAGCGCCGCACGGGCCGCAGCAAGCCCACCGGCCGTGGCCGCCGCGAGGAGGATCAGGTCGAGGCGCCGCGCCCGCCCCGGTCCCGCGCTCGCACACGCAGCCGCAGCGGGGTGGCGCTCGGCGAGGCGGTGGAGTCCGATGGCTCCACGGCCGCCGACGTCTCCGACGCGGCCTCCGAGGTCGCTCCGGTCGCTCCGCAGACCGGCCCCGACGCAGGTCAGCGGCCCGAAGGCGAGCGCCCGCGCAGGCGCCGTCGCCGGGGTGGCGCACGCCGTCGCGCCGGCGCGGGTCCTGACGAGGGCGGCGAGCAGCAGGCTCCGGACGCCGCCGCCAGCTGACGCAGCACGTGCCATCCGACACCCGTGAGCGGTCGGCGCGGCCGCCACGGGAGCGGTCAGCGCAGCTTCCTCCCGAGCGCAGGCGGCGCGGCGACGTCGTCGCCGCCGCCGTGCTCGCGGTGCTCGCGCTCGGCGCCGCGCTGATCCTCTGGCGCACCAGCCCTGAGGTCGCCACCGACTCGGTGCCCGCAGCCGCCCCGATCGCGCCGCCGCCGCCCGCGGCGGGCGTCCCGGCCGGGTTCACCGAGGTCTGGCGCGCGCCCAGCAACGCCACCACCGCGCCGGTTGTGGCCGGACCTGCCGTGGTCACCGCCGACGGCTCACGCGTCTCCGGCCGCGACGCCAGCACCGGGGCGGAGGTCTGGAGCTACACGCGCGACCTGCCGCTGTGCGATACCGCTGCGGCCTTCCCGCAAGCGGACGGCGGACTCGGCCGCGTGATGGCCCTGTACGAAGGCCCGGCCGGCTACTGCAGCGAGCTCACGGCCCTGCGCCCGGACACCGGCGCCAGGGCCGCAGCGGGCAACCCGGACGCCCCGGCGGGGGCGCGGCTGCTCGTCGGCTCATCGTCCCTGGTCACCACGGGCCGGGACTACCTCGAGGTGCTGCGCAGCGACCTCGTCAAGACACTCGAGTACGGCGCCGTGCCCACGCCGGCGGAGCCGGGCCGCCAGCCGCGTTCCGGCTGTGTCTACGGCTCCATGGCGGTCGGCTCGGACCGGCTCGGTGTGATCGAGCGCTGCCCCGGCGAGCCCACCGACCGGCTCACGCTGCTCGCCACCGACGGGAAGGACGGGGCCAACCAGCCGGAAGTGCAGTTCTCCTCGGCTCTCCCCGGCTCCGGCGCAGTGCTGGTCGCGGTCTCCGCCGACCGGGCCGCCGTCGCGCTCCCCGGCCCACCGCGGCTGCTGCTGTTCGACCGGGGCGGCCAGCAGCTCGGCACCGTCCCCCTCGACGTGCCCGCCGCGGACCTGGCCGACCCGCCAGGTGGCTTCTCCGCCGTCACCACTGACGGCGATCGCGTGTACTGGTGGACCGGCAGCCAGACCATCGCCCTCGACGCCACGAACCTTGCCCCGCTCTGGACGCTGCCGAGCGCGCTCGGGCCCGCCGTGACCTATGGCGGCGGCCTGCTCGTGCCCGTGCCCGCGGGGCTCGTCGTGCTCGACGCCGCCACCGCCACCCCGCTCCGGACGATCCCACTCGAGCGTCCGCCCGGCCCGGTCCGGCTCGCCACCGTCGGCGACGTGCTGCTGGAGCAACGCGGTTCCGAGGTCGTCGCCCTGCGGCCGAGCGGGTGATCGAGTGGCAGCCACGGGGCCGGGGTCTCACCCTCGAAGGGTGACCACCGAGGGCTACTTCCCCCGCGGCAGCGCGACCCGCAAGGTCGTCGGCGACCCCGCCGCCCTCATCGGCGGGATCAGCGCCCTGTTCCTCCAAGCTCTGCATCCGCGCGCGATGGCAGGCGTCGACCAGCACTCCTCGTTCCCCGACGACTTCTGGCCGCGCCTGCAGCGCACGGCCGGGTACGTCACCACGATCGCGTTCGCCGACACCGCAAGCGCCGATCGCGCGGCCGCCCGGGTCCGCGCGATCCACCGGCGGGTGCACGGCATCGACCCGGTCACCGGCCGCCACTACGCCGCCGACGACCCCGATCTGCTCCGCTGGGTGCACGTCACCGAGGTCAGCTCCTTGGTGGCGGGCGTACGGCGGCTCTGGCTGATCGACGCCGCCGAGGAGGACCGGTTCCTGGCCGAGCAGGTCACGGCAGGTGGCCTACTCGGTGCCACCGACCTCCCGGCAAGCCGTGCCGAGGTGGATGCCTACTTCGCCGCGGTCCGGCCGGAGCTGGTGGCGAGCCCCGTCGCCATCCGGGCGGCACGGCGCCTCGCGCTGGCCCCGCTACCGCTGCGCGTCGAGCTGCTGACGCCGGCCCGGCCGGTCTGGTCGGCGGTCGCCGCGGTGGCGGTCGGGCTGCTCCCGGGCTGGGCCAAGCAGATGTATGGCATCCCGCAGCTGCCAGGCGCCGGTCCGGCGACGACCGTGGGCCTGGCGACGATCCGAGCGGGCCTGCTGGCAGTGCGCCGCATCAGGGGCGAACATCCCCCCATCTGACGGGGCGTCAGACCAGCCACTGGACCGCCAGCAGCACCGCCGTGATCAGCAGCACCGCCAGGGCCGCCCACACCCCGGGCGCGCCCGGTCTGCGGTCGGCCTGGCGCTGGACCAGCACCGCTGCCACGGCGGCGCCGGCGTGCCAGACCAGCGTGTTCAGGCCGGGGCCCGGCGTGCCGGTCTGCACGGCGACGACCCACGCCCCGACGAGCGCGAGCACCAGCGCGACGAGCCCGCCTGCGAGTACGCCGGAGAACCCTCGCAGCCGCGCGCCCGCCCGGCTGCTGCCGCCGTCCCTCATGGCGCCAGCAGGCCCCACGAGGCCTGCTCCGGGGCGGCCGCCCGGCCTTCAGGGCAGTTGCGGCGCACATCGCACGAGCCGCATCGGGCCGCGGGCCGGGGTGGGAACAGCTCGTCGACATCGCCGCCCGCGGCCAGGGCCTCCCTAGCCGCGTCCAGCTCGGCCGCGGTCTCCTCGGCCCGGCGCACGTGTTCCCGTAGCGAGGCGCTGTCGTGCTCCCACCCGACCACCTCGCCGCTCGGAAGGTGATGCAGCTCCACCTGCCGGCACGAGCGGCGCAGCGTGCGTTCCGTGGCCACTGCGTACAGAGCGAGCGCTTGCGACTCGGCGGCGTCGGCGACCGCAGGCCGGCGGCGGCCCGTCTTGTAGTCGACGATCACCAGTTCGGCGCCACGCCGGTCGATGCGGTCCACCCGGCCCTCGGCGACGATCCGGTCCGTCGCCACCGACACCCACCGCTCCAGCCCGACGGCCTCGGCGTCCGCATCCAGCTCGGCGGCATACTCGGACACCCAGCCGCGGGCGCGCTCCCGGTAGGTCGCGGCCTGCGCGGCGTCGCGGAATCCCTCGCTGGACCAGTAGCGATCGAGGAGGGCAGCGGCCGCACGCGGTGTGCGCTGGTCCGGCGGCAGGTCGAACAGGGCGCGCAGCGCGAGGTGCACCACGGCGCCGAGCGTGCTGTGCGCGTACGCCCCGCCGCGCGGGGGCGGCGGCCGGTCCAGGTACGTCATGCGGAAGCGCCGCGGGCAGTCGGCCCACGCGGCGAGCTTCGACGGGGTGACCCGCACGAGCCGGGTGGTCTCGAAGTCGAACCCGAGTTGCGCACCGCCGTTCATCCAGAGCACGGTAACGCCCCGCGCGCCGACCGGATCAGCCGGTGAGCGTCTCGACGCCCGTGACGGGCGCGAGCAGCTCCTCAAAGGCGTCCGGGGACGTGGTCTCGGCCGCGATCGGGGTGGTCTTGTTGGCGCCGTGGTAGTCGCTCGAGCCAGTGGCGACGAGTCCGGTGTCGGCGGCGAGCGCGCGCAGGAGCTCGCGGTCCTCGGGCGCGTGGTCGGGGTGGTCGACCTCCACACCCGCGAGCCCCGCCGCCGCCAGCTCGGCGATGACCGACGGCTCCACCACACGGCCGCGCTTGCGGGCGAGCGGGTGCGCGAAGACCGTGACGCCCCCGGCCGCCCGCACCATGTCGATCGCCGTTCGCACCGGGGTATCGGCCTTCGGCACGTAGTACGGGCTTCCGTTGTGCAGGAGCTCCGCGAACGCCTCGGTGACGGAACCGACCACACCCGCCGCCACCAGCGCCCGCGCGAGGTGCGGCCGCCCGGCGCTCGCCCCTTCGGGGAGCAGCCGGAACACGGCGTCGATGTCGACGGGGTAGCCGTCGGCGGCCATCTTCCCGATCATCCGGCGCAGCCGGTCCACCCGTTCGAGCCGGAGCCGCTTCTGCTCGGCGACGATCGCGGGGTGGACCGGGTCGAACTGGTAGCCGAGCAGGTGCACGGCGACGTCCCGGTCGCCGCGGCCCGTGGGCGAGACGCACGAGAACTCGGCGCCGCGCACCAGCTGCATACCGGGCGGGAGCGCCGCGGCCGCCGGGGCCCAGCCCGCGGTGGTGTCGTGGTCGGTGATCGCGACGACGTCGAGTCCGGCCGCCGCAGCGACCGCGACCAGCTGCGACGGTGTGTCCGTGCCGTCGGAGGCCGTGGAGTGGGTGTGCAGATCGATCCGGGGGCGGGCCACATCTGAGGCTAGCTCGAAGGGCTACCTGCGCCAGCGGGGCCGGGCCAGCATGCCTGTGGCCCGCGTCTTGCCCTTCTCGCCGAACACCAGCTCGGAGAGCGCCTCGTAGACCTCTTCGGGCTGCGGCATGTAGTCGATCCTGTTGAGCGCCTGGATCTGACCGGCCGACTCGACGATGATCGTGCCGTAGCCGAAGATCCGCCCGCTGAGCGACCGCTGGAACGTGAGGTCGGTTACCTTGCCCAGCGGCATCATGCCCACGCGGTGGGTGACGATGCCCTGAGCCAGCATCATGCGCTTGTCGGTGACGACGATCCGTTCGATCCACCAGAGGATCGTCTGCACCGTGAACCTGACCACGGCCACCAGCGCCAGGTAGAACGCCAGGTTGTCGATGATCACGCTGTCGGGTAGGTACCTCTCGGCGACCACGATGACGAGCAGGAACAGCGCCGTGGACGTGACGTGGTTGAGCATCACTGCCCAGTGCTGGCGCAGCCTGATGACCCTGCGCTCGGTGGGGAGCAGGTACTCGTCGATCTCCCGGGGGGCGAGCACAGCGGTCTATACGACGAGCGCTGTGAAGAACTGGATGACGGACTCAGCGCCGTTGCGCAGCGTGGTACCGATGCTCTGCAGCGAGCCGGCCGCTGTATCCGGCTGCGTGAAGACGAAGAAGAGTAGTAACGCGATCGCGAGCAACCCGACGATCTTCTTGACGTTCACCACAACCCCGATCTGCACATGAGGAGCCCCAGCACCATGATTTGTACCGCACCGGACGCTTCGGCGGTATCCGGCACGCGGGCCGTACGGAGGCGCTTGATGACCCAGGGTAGCCGACTCGTCCCCTGTGTGGGCGCATTGACCTTTGACCCGAACGGGCGATTGCTGTTGGTCCAACGGGCTAACGATCCCGGCCGCGGACTCTGGTCACTGCCCGGCGGACGTGTCGAACCGGGCGAGGACGACGCCGCGGCGCTGGTCCGGGAGATGATCGAGGAGACCGGGCTTGTGGTCGAACCCGGTGCTCTGGTCGGTCGGGTGCGCCGCGGGGCCTACGAGATCGCCGACTACCACTGCACCGTCGTCGGCGGCGTACTGCGCGCGGGCGACGACGCGCTCGACGCCCGCTGGTGCGACGCAGCCGAGTTCGCCGCGCTCCCGCTCGTCACCCTCCTGAGTGAGACGCTCGCCGGCTGGGACGTCCTCCCCCGCTGACTCTGCGCAGCCAGGATGCGCAATTGATCACTGATGCAGCGTAACCACCGGACTTTGTGACCCCGCGGCCTCAGGCCACCCGCTCAGGCCCCCTCCGGGACCGGCCGCCCCGGCTGCTCGCCGCCGCGCGCCTCGCCGTAGGACCGCTTGGGCACCATGACCTTGCGCCGGAACGTGCAGACCACGGTGCCGTCCTGCTTGTAACCGCGCGTCTCGACGTGGACGACGCCGCGGTCGTCCTTGCTCTTCGACTCGGTCTTGCCGAGCACCTCGGTCTCGCCGTAGATGGTGTCGCCGTGGAAGGTCGGCTTGGTGTGCTTGAGCGACTCGACCTCGAGGTTGGCGATGGCCTTGCCGGACACGTCGGGGACCGACATCCCCAGCAGCAGCGAGTAGACGTAGTTGCCGACGACGACGTTGCGCTTGAAGTCGGTGGTCTCCTCCGCGTAGTGCGCGTCCAAGTGCAGCGGGTGGTGGTTCATGGTCAGGAGGCAGAAGAGGTGGTCGTCGTACTCGGTGACCGTCTTGCCCGGCCAGTGCTTGTAGACCGCGCCGACCTCGAACTCCTCGTAGTACCGACCGAACTGCAACGCTGCCGCCTCCATCGCCGATATCCACAGTGGGTGGGGGTAATCTAGCCGCTGGTCGGGCTATCAACCCCCCATCGCGAGATGGCCCTGAGCACAGCTCGATCCGGCAGGACCCACCAGCGAGGGAGGTGAGCGCGGTGCCTAAGGCACCCGGTTGCAGTAGTCGCCGCGTTCCCGACACGGCGACCTGACGGTCTCCCCGGTCGGGGAACGCGAGTTACACGCCCGCGCCGCAGCAGTGCTCGGCGCGTCCCCGACCGAACTCCTGGAGGTACCCCGTGCCGCCGCTGTCCTCGCTCCGGCCCGCCATCCGCGCCGCCAACCGGCACTCGGTGCGGGGCACCGAGTCACTGCTCCCCAAGCTTCATGTCCCGATCTCCGCGTACGTCGTGGACTGCGCCGTGTACGCCGACGGCAAGCGGCTCGCAGGCCGCTGGACGCACGAGCGCGCGCTCGCGGAGGTGCGCGGGCGGGCCGACGCGTTCGTGTGGATCGGCCTGCACGAGCCCGACGAGGAGCAGATCACCGGCATCGCCGACGTCTTCGGCCTGCACGAGCTCGCCGTGGAGGACGCCGTTCACGCGCATCAGCGCCCCAAGCTGGAGCGCTACGCCGACATGCTGTTCATGGTGCTGAAGACGGTGCGCTACGTCGGGAAGTCAGGCAGGTCGGCGGAGCACGAGATCGTCGAGACCGGCGAGATCATGGCGTTCGTCGGCGCCGACTTCGTGATCACCGTGCGGCACGGCGAGCACTCGTCGCTTCGCGACGTGCGCTGCGAGCTGGAGGCCGACCCAGAACAGCTCGCCCTGGGCCCGGCGGCGGTGCTGCACGCCATCGCCGACCACGTCGTCGACTCCTACCTCGCCGTCACCGAGGCCATCGAGAACGACATCGACGAGATGGAGGCCGAGGTGTTCGCGCCCCGGTCGAACGTCGACTCCGAGCAGATCTACGTGATGAAGCGCGAGGTGCTGGAGCTGCGGCGCGCGGTGGTGCCGCTCGGCGGGCCGGTGCGCAAGCTCACCGAGGGCTACAGCTCGCTCGTGCCCCACGAGGTGCGGTCGTACTTCCGCGACGTCGACGACCACATGGTCACCGTCACCGAGCGGATCGCGGGCTTCAACGAGCTGCTCACCACGCTGGTCGACGCAGCGCTCGCAAAGATCACCATGCGGCAGAACAACGACATGCGCAAGATCACCGCGTACGTCGCGATCATCTCGGTGCCCACCATGATCGCCGGGATCTACGGCATGAACTTCGACTCGATGCCCGAGCTGCACTGGAGCTTCGGCTATCCGCTGATCTGGATGGTGATCATCGTGATCTGTCTGACGCTCTTCCGGGTGTTCCGCCGCAACGAGTGGCTCTGAGCGTTCGGCTCGCCGAGGCGCCGGCACCGTCCTAGCCTGGGCGGATGAAGGAGCGCCGCCCGGTCAACCCGCTGCGCGTGCTGCGGCGCACGCCGTGGGCGAGACAGCGGCCGACGTGGGCGGCCGCCAGGCCGTCCCTCATCAGTGGCGCGTTGCAGCGGGCGCGGGCGCGCCCGACCGGCGGGTGGCACGTGCTGGCCGGCAGCCGCGAGGTGCGGCCGGGCCGGGCGTTCGGGCGGGTCGTCGCGGGGCGCGAACTGGTGGCCTGGCGCGACGCGGCCGGCGGGCTGCACGTCGGCCCCGGCGCCTGCCCGCACCTGGGCGCCGCGCTGTGCGATGCCCCGGTGCACGAGGGCAACATCGTGTGCCGGTGGCACGGGATGGTGCTCGGCGCGAGCGGCCGCCCTGGCTGGCGCCCGCTCCCCGCCCACGACGACGGCGTGCTCGCCTGGGTGCGCCTCGACGAGACCGCCGAGGAGGGGCCGACCGACCTCCCCGTGCTGGGCCCACGTCCCGAGCACCAGGGCGTGGCCGCCGTCGCCACCGTGATCGGGCGGTGCCAGCCGGAGGACGTGATCGCCAACCGGCTCGACCCCTGGCACGGCGCCTGGTTCCACCCGTACTCGTTCACCGCCTTGCAGGTGATCAGCGTCCCGCCGCCGGATCGGGCGACGGCACCCGCCGAGGACCGGTTCCTCGTCGAGGTGACGTTCACGATCGGGAAGCGGCTCGGGGTGCCGGTCCGCGCCGAGTTCAGCTGCCCGGACGCGCGCACGGTCACGATGGAGATCGTGGACGGCGAAGGCGCCGGGAGTGTCGTCGAGACACACGCGACGCCCCTGCGCCCCGGCCCGGACGGCCTGCCACGCACCGCCGTGATCGAGGCGGTGGTGGCGCATTCCGACCGTCCGGGCTTCGAGCACGTGCGGCGCGTCGCGGGAGCGCTGCGCCCGCTCGTCGGCCTGGCCGCCCGCAGGCTCTGGCGCGACGACATCGCCTACGCCGAGCGCCGCTACGCGCTCCGGGCCGCCGGCACGAGCGCCACGCCGAGCAGCAGCCCGCCTGCGACCCCGGCCACACCGAGCCGCTCGCCGAGCAGCAGCGCCGCCAGCACGGCCGCAGTCAACGGTTCGAGAAGTGCCATCAGCACCCCGACGCCCGCCGACGCCGAGCGCAGCCCGCGGAAGTAGCACGTGTAGGCCACGGCCGTCGGGACCAGGGCGAGCGCGACGAGCAGGGCGATCGACCGCGCGTCGACGGCGAACCCGACCCCGGCTGTCGCGGCGGCGACCGGGAGCAGCACCGCGCCGCCGATCGTGAACCCGAGGCCCGTCGTCGTCGCCGCGTCGAGGCCGGGGACGGGTCGGGCGGCGAGCAGCGTCATCACGGAGAACCCGGCAGCGGCGAGCAGTGCGAACGCCGAACCTGCGAGCAGGGCGCCCGCACCCGGGGCGGCGGGACCGTCCGCCGGCAGCCCGACGAGCAGCGCGAGGCCGAGCAGCGCCGGCGCCACCGCCCCGAGCTGCCGCCGACCGGCATGCCGCCGCCTGACGAGCAGCACGAGCACGGGCGACGACCCGATCGTGACGAGGGTGGCGAGGCTCACCGACGTCAGCGAGACGGCGGTGAAGTAGGAGACCTGGAAGAGGGCAGCCAGCAGCCCCGTGGCGGCGATCCGCCGCCACGCGGCCCCGCCCCGGGGCAACACACTGCCGTTGACCAACAGGTATCCGACGATCAGCAGACCGCCGACGCCGAGCCGGTAGGTCGCGACGGCGAGTGGGGAGAGTCCGGCTGCAGCACCGAACAGGCTGCCGAGCAGCCCGCCGGTGCCCCAGAGAACTCCGGCCACGATGAGGAACGACACCCCGGAGACGGGGGTGGTGCGAAGGGTGGGCACGAGTGGATCGCTCCTGCGACGAGAGGGATGAGGTCGCGGAAGCGGAGCCATGCCGAACAGCGGCGCGCAGACCGGCGCGCCGTGAGTGGGATCCCGCAGGTGTCAGCCGGCTCCGCTAGGAGGGTGGCGGCGGGGTGATCGGGAACATGCGATGCACGCCCCCAGGCTAACGGCAGCCGAGACCGCCTGGTTGTGGGGACGAGTGCGCCCACCCAGGCACGCGGAACCGGGGGGCGCCGGGTCAGGTGGGCCGGATCACGGGGATGCCGTCGACCGGCGTCGCCGCCTCCGTGTCCACGTCGTCGTATGCCTCCGCGACCCGCGGCGTCGCCACAGCCTCCACCGCCGGCCTGCGCCCGAGGAACGTGTGGACGATGTGCTGCTCCCAGCCGGGCACCGTCTGCACGCGGACGTCCTCGAACTCCGCGGCCTCCATGCGCTTCCTCATGGCCGCCACACCGTCGAACCGCAGGACGCTGCGCCACAGGTAGCGGTAGAGGTCGCCGGAGCCCGCGCGGATGCGGCCCATCGGGATGATCACGCCCCAGCAGACCAGCGTCCACACCGTGCGGCTGCGCAGCGAGTCGCGCACCGAGTACTCGTGGATCGCGATGGGCGCCCCGGGTCGCAGCAGCCGATGGAACTGCCGGAGCGCCGCGTCCTGGTGCACGAGGTTGCGCAGGAGGTAGGCCGCGAAGATCCCGTCGTACGGGCCGACGATCCCGTTCATGGCCAGGTTCTCCGCGTTGCCGTGCACGAACCGGACGGTCGTCGGCCAGATCTTGCGGCGCGCCTGGGCGAGCATCTCGTCCGAGGCGTCGACGGCGGTGATCTCGGCCTCGGGGGCCACCTCGAGCAGCGCGGCGGTCGAGGCTCCGGTGCCGCAGCCGAGGTCGAGCAGCTTCAGCCCGGCGCCGCGGTTCGGTAGTCCCATCCGCCTCGCGGACATCCGTAGATGCTCGTGGTAGCCGGGGTTCGCTCCGACGAGCTTGTCGTAGGTCTTCGCGTGGGCGTCGAAGGACCGCGGGGCTCCACCGCGCTCGATCCGCCCTGGCTTGACAGGGGGGCTCACGTTCGCATCCTCGCGCATCTGGCGCGTCCCGTCGCGCCCCCATACGCCGGCCTGATGATCGGAACCGACCCATCGGGTGACGACGGCGGGCCGGCCGACCGGATACCTGCGCGGTAGCCGGGTCCGCGACGGGTTTCCCGGCAGCCGACGCCGAACACGACTTCCTTCGCGTGTGGCGCAGTCAGGTGCTCTCCCAGCGCGGGGTGGTGGCCAGGCGCTGGTACTCCGAGGAGTTCCGCCCGGTGGTGCGCCTGCTCGCGCAGGCCGACCTCGTCGACCGCACCGAGGCGGAGGTCACGGAGTAGCGGACACCGCGGCGGGCTGCTCCCGCGCGGTCAGGTTCTTGCCGCTCGCCGGGTCGAAGACCTGGATCTTCAGGGTGTCCACCCAGACCTGCATCGGCTCGCCCTCCGCCGCCCCCGAGGCCGCCGAGAGCCGGGTGACGATCTGGCCGGTGTCGCCGCCGGGGACGTCCGCGGTGCCCGCGTCGGCGGCGAGGTCGGCGAGGTCGTCGGACACCGCCTGCTCGCCCTCCACGGAGAAGTACGCGAACTTGTCCGAGCCCATGGACTCCAGCACGTCGACCTCGGCCGTGAACATCGCGCCGCGGTCGCGCTGGTGGTCCTCGACGAGCGCGGCGTCCTCGAAGTTCTCCGGGCGCAGGCCCATGATCACCTCGCGCGGGGCGTCGCCCGCCTCGAGCATTTGGCGCAGCTCGTCGGCGAGGGGCAGATCGCCGAGCGCCGTGCGGAACACCCCGTCCTCCAGCCGGGCCGGCAGGAAGTTCATGGCGGGCGAGCCGATGAACCCGGCGACGAACAGGTTGGCCGGGGTGTCGTAGAGCGTCTGCGGCGAGCCGATCTGCTGCACCACCCCGCCGCGCATGACGACGATCCGGTCGCCGAGCGTCATGGCCTCGGTCTGGTCGTGGGTGACGTACACGGTGGTGGTCTCCAGCCGCTGCTGCAGCTTCGACACCATCGTGCGCATCTGTACGCGGAGCTTGGCGTCCAGGTTGGACAGCGGCTCGTCCATCAGGAACGCCTTCGGGCTGCGCACGATCGCGCGGCCCATCGCCACCCGTTGACGCTGGCCGCCGGACATGTTGGCCGGCTTGCGGTCCAGGTGGTTGGTGAGGTCGAGGATCTGGGCCGCCTCCTCGACCTTGCGGTTGATCTCGGCCTTGTCCACCTTCGCCAGCTTGAGCGGGAAGCCCATGTTCTCCCGCACCGTCATGTGCGGGTACAGCGCGTAGGACTGGAAGACCATCGCGATGTCGCGGTCCTTCGGCGCCTTCTCGTTGACGCGCTCGCCGCCGATGCGCAGTTCCCCCTCGGTGATGTCCTCGAGGCCGGCGATCATGTTGAGCGCCGTCGACTTCCCGCAGCCCGACGGGCCGACGAGGATGATGAACTCGCCGTCGGCGATCTCGAAGCTCACGTCGTTGACGCCGACCGTGCCATCGGGGTAGCGCTTGGTGATGTGGTCCAGAACGATGTCAGCCACTGTTTCAGCCCTTCACTGCGCCGGAGGTCAGGCCGGCGACGATGCGCCGCTGGAAGAACAGCACGAAGAAGATGATCGGAATCGTCAGCAATACCGCCGCCGCGGCGATCGACCCGGTCGGTTCGGCGAACTCACTGGCCCCCGTGAAGTTCGCGATCGCGACGGGGGCGGTCTGCGAGCGTTCGGTAGAGGTCAGCGAGATCGCGAACAGGAAGTCGTTCCAGCAGAAGATGAAGACCAGGATGGCGGTGGTGAACACGCCCGGAGCGGCCAGCGGCACGATCACCGACCGGAACGCCTGCAACGGCGTGGCGCCGTCCATCTTGGCCGCCTTCTCCAGCTCCCACGGGATCTCGCGGAAGAACGCGGAGAGCGTGTAGATCGCCAGCGGTAGCGAGAACGTGATGTACGGGATTATCAGGCCGGGCCAGGTGTCGAACAGCCCGATCGACCGCTCGATGTCGAACAGCGGGCTCACCAGCGAGATCGGCGGGAACATCGCGATCAGCAGCGAGATCCCCACCAGCAGGCCCTTGCCCGGGAACCGCAGCCGCGCGATCGCGTACGCCGCCATCGTGCCGATCACCACGGCGAGCACCGTCGCGATGAGGGCGATCCCGATCGAGTTGATGAGGGCACTCGTGAAGAGCGAGACCCCGAACACCTGCGTGTAGTTCTCCCACGTCCACTCGCGCGGGATGAAGTTGCCGTCGTTGATGGTGCTCGCCGGCTTGAACGACAGGCTGACGATCCACAACACCGGGATGAGCGCGTAGAGCAGCACGAGCGTGTTGGCCACCGCCCACTTGCTCTTGGCGGCTCCGGTCGTCGCGACGGCCATCTCAGCGCCTCCCCTCCGGGTCGGAGCCCGGCGCCGCGGCGCCGAACAGCTTGATGAAGATGAAGGCGATGAGTGCCACTGCGATGAAGATGAGCACGCTGATCGCCGAGCCGATGCCGAGGTTGAACGCCCGGAAGAGGTTGTTGTACCCGAGCATCGACACCGACCCGGTGCCGTTCGACCCCTGCGTCAGGATGTAGATGTTGTCGAAGATCCGGAACGCGTCGAGCGTGCGGAAGAGCAGCGCCACGAGGATCGCCGGCTTCATCATCGGCAGGATGATCTGCGTCAGCCGCTGCCACGGCCCGGCGCCGTCCACCTGCGCGGCCTTGAGCAAGTCGTCCGGCACCAATGCGAGGCCGGCCAGCAGCAGCAGGGCCATGAACGGGGTGGTCTTCCAGACCTCGGCCAGGATGATGACCGCGATGGCCGAGCCCCACTCGGTGAGCGGCGCGCTCCCCTCCGGCAGCATCGCGGCCAGATAGCCGACGTCCGGCGTCCAGGCGAACTGCCAGCTGAACGCCGCGACGACCGTGACGATGCCGTACGGGATGAGCACGACGGTGCGGGTGAGCCCGCGGCCGATGATCGTCCGGTGCATCACGAGCGCGAGCGCGAGGCCGAGCACGAACTCGATGGCCACCGACACCACCGTGATCAACAGCGTCACGCCGAACGCGCTCCACCAGTACCCCGACGACAGCACCACGGCGTAGTTGGCGAGACCGGCGAACGCCTGGTCGTCGGGGAAGCGCAGGTCGTACCGCTGCAACGACAGCCAGATCGCGTAGCCGATCGGGTAGGCCGTGACGGCCACCATGATCAGCACAGCCGGGGCGCAGAGCAGGAACGCGAGTTTCCGCTCCGCGCGTGCCCCCTCCGACAGCGGAGGTTTCCCCGCCCGGTTCGCCCGCCGGAGGGTCGCGCGCTCGGCCTCAGTCGCCGGCGCCGTGCTCTGAACAGCCATCAGGGCACCAGTCCTTCCGAGTTGACGGCCCGCTGCACCTGGTCGGCGAGCTGCGGCACGATCGTGTCCGGGTTGATCGAGGCGGGCGGGTTGAGCAGGTCGGCGAGCACGATCGAGATGCTCTGGTACGCCGGGGTCTTCGGCCGGACGCTCGCGTTCTCCAGCGAGTCCCGGATCGCCTCCCACGCGGGATACTCCTGCTGGAACGACAGGTCGTCGTAGAGCGCGGCGAGCGTCGGTGGCACGCCGCCCTCGGTGGCGTTGTGCAGCTGGTTCTCCCGGTTGCGCAGGCATTGCACGGCCTCGAACGCCAGGTCCTGGTGCCGCGAGGTGGTGCTGACACCGAGGTTGAGGCCGCCGATCGTCACCGTGGCCGGCCGGTTCGGGTCCACGCGGGGGTAGGGCGCCCAGGCGAAGACGTCGGCCACGCGCCGCCCGGTGTCCTGCGTGGTCGGCCTGCCCTGCTCGTCGATAAACGTGCCGCCGCCCCCGCCGTCCGGTGGCGGGGTGTTGATCGAGGCGTTGACGAACGGGTAGTTGACCTGGAACGCGGCCGTGCCCGCCTCCATCGCGAGCCTGCCGTCGTTCTCCTTGGCCACCGACAAGGACGGGTCGGAGGCGGGCGACGCCGCCACCCGCTGCATGATCGACACGGCCTGGCGGGCGGCGGGGCCCTTGTCGACGAGCACGTCGCCGTTCTCGGAAACGAGCTGGCCGCCTGCGCTGGTGAGCAGCGTGTTGAACCAGACGGACAGGCCCTCGTACTGCGCGCCCTGCACCTCGATGTAGGACGGCAGCCCCCGCTGGTGCAGCTCCTCCGACCGCCGGATCATCTCGTCCCAGGTGGCGGGCGGGGTGGGCGAGAGGTCGGTGCGATACCAGAGCAACTGGGTGTTGGTGTTGAGCGGCGCGGCCCACAACCGGTCCTTGTAAGTGCCGGTCTCATAGGCGCCCTGGAGCGTTCCCTGCTGGATCTCACGGGCGACGTCCTCGGGGAAGGGCGCGATCCAGCCCGCCTCCGCGAACTCCGCGGTCCAGGTGACGTCGATGCCGACGATGTCGACGGCCGGATCACCCGCGACGAGCCGGCGGGCAAGCTGCAGGCGCTGGTCGTCCGCGGCCTTGGGCAGCGTCTGCTGGACGACGGAGTAGCGGCCGCCGGCTGCGTTGGTGCAGGCCTCGGCGGCGGCGGCGTACCCGCTCGCGTTGTCGGCGGGCGTGTAGAAGTTCAGGACGGGTGGGCCGGAGGCTGCGGAGCCGCAGCCGGCCAGCGCGGCGGCCGCAAGGAGCGCGCACGCGGCCGCGACGAGTGGCCGCCCGGCGCGCCGCCGCGACAACGGATGGACCGGTGCCCGCATGACGCCCCCCGTTCCGAGCGCGCGGTCGGGGCCGCGCCGCCCACAGGTGTGATGCCGGTCACGGTCAGTGCCGGTGATCCGAACCTATGCGCGTCAGCTCCGAGCCGCAATCGCTGGCCCGAGGGGGTGACTGGAATGAGATGTGCGTGGCCCGTCAGGCCGGGGAGTTGCCCATCGCCAGTTTCGCGAGCAGCTCGCGCGCCTTCTCGGCGTTGCGCGGCTGGCACAGGACGTCGTAGCGGCCGGCCACGAGCTGGCTGGCGGAGGTGAAGTCGCGCCTCCCCCTCGTGGCGCCGTACCCGACGGCGGCGAAGACAATTCCGAAGACCACGCCGCTCGCGAGGCCGACCAGGATCGGCCCGAACGACGAGCCACCGGCCGTGAAGAGGCTGAGCAGCAGGCCAACGAAGAGACCGAACCAGGCACCGGACGCGGCACCGGAACCGATGGCCCGGCCCCAGGTCAGGCGGCCGATGACCCGCTCGACGAGCATGAGGTCGACGCCGACGATCGTGACGTCACGAACCGGGAAGTCGGCGTCGGCGAGGTGGTCCACCGCCCGCTGCGCCTCCTCGTATGTGGCGTAGGAGCCGACCGGCCACCCGGTGGGCGGGGTGGGCAAGTTGGACGGACCGGGCGCGGTGCGCGCGGGGCCGCCGAACGGTGATGTCACGGGGCCTCCTCATTCCTCGACGTCGGGACTCCTGAAACTCAGGCGTCCACATCATGTCAACGCAGGTACCAGGGACGAAGTGCCCGTACCGGCGATCATCACACGAATCCGGTGGAGAAGCTGCGGCACCGGCCCCGGTCGCGCGGTAAGCCACGTGATCGGATTGCCGGTTCTCTCGCGTGGCGCCGGATTGGCGGACCTGGCCCATCGCCCGCCGCCTACCGCCAGTAAGCGACGCGGCCGTCCAGCGGCTTCGGTCACCCGGGCAGCGTAACCTGCGCAAACGCGCTGTCGCGGTCCGATAACAACGTTCCCTCGTACGGACGTAGCCGTGCACCCCGGGCGGCCGGTACTTGTGTAACCACCGCTCCAGACCCCGGCGGAGACCAATCCACATAAATGCGCCGGGCCGTCAGGTTGTCGTGATTATCCCGGCGGGGAGCGAGGTGAACATGTGCACAGGCGTCGGCCGATCGCCGCAGCAGCCTTCGGCACCACCCCGACCGCCCACACCCGTACGCAGACCATCCGTCGCAGGCTGCACCAACTCCGAGCCGCCCGCGCATTGAGCGCGCCATGAGCTCGCACCTCGCAGGCTGGGGAGCACTGCGAGGTGCCGCCCGCCGTACCGGTCCCGGCGAGGGGGCCGGGACCGGTACGGCACGACTCCCTCCACATGTCGAAGGGGACGCGTGATGGTTGGTGATGTGGGATGACAGGTGCATCGGCAGTCGTGGACGTACGGCTGCACGCACCGATACCTGACGTCGTGGTGGTCCGCGTGAGCGGTCGATTGGACGACGGGGCAGCAGCCCCGGTGCTCGTCCGGCGGGTCGACCAGCAGCTCGGCCGGGCGCGCCATGTCGTGATCGACCTGCAGGACGTGCAGTTTCTGGACTGGCAGTTCCTAGAGCTGCTGCGGGCCGCGCACACGCGTGCCGTCGCGGTGGGAGCGCAGCTGCACGTGTCGGCGGAACACCAAGGGGTGCGCCGATTGCTTCGGTCGAGCGGGCTGGACCAGCTCGTCCAGGTGTGCCCCGCGGCCGAGATGGTCGTGGCCGGGCTCATAGGCGCCGCCCGGCCATGATGACCCCTGGCGTGTTGCAGGACGTCAGCGTGACTTGTACTCCCTCAGCAACCCGCGGCTGATGATCGTCTTCTGGATCTCCGAGGTGCCCTCGCCGATCAGCAGGAACGGTGCCTCGCGCATGAGCCGCTCGATCTCGTACTCCTTGGAGTATCCGTAGCCGCCGTGGATGCGGAAGGCATCCTGCGTGACCTCCGCGCAGTACTCGCTGGCCAGCAGCTTGGCCATGCCGGCCTCAACGTCGAACCGCTCGCCGGAGTCCTTCATCCGCGCGGCGTTGACCATCATGAGGTGCGCCGCCTCGACCTTGGTGGCCATCTCGGCGAGCTTGAACGCGATGGCCTGGTGCTCGGCGATCGGCTTGCCGAACGTGCTGCGCTGCTGCGCGTACTCCACGGCGAGCTCGAAGGCGCGGATCGAGATGCCGCAGGCGCGGGCGGCGACGTTGACCCGCCCGACCTCGACGCCGTCCATCATCTGGGCGAAGCCGCCGCCACGCACGCCGCCGAGGATCTGGGCTGCCGGCACGCGGTGGCCCTTGAAGACCAGCTCAGTGGTGTCGACGCCCTTGTAGCCCATCTTGTCGATCTTGCCGGGCACGATCAGCCCCGGCGCGACCTCGCCGTAGCCCTCGGGCTTGTCCACGAGGAAGCAGGTGAGGTTCTTGTGGGCCCGCTCGGCGCCCTCGTCCGTGCGCACGAGCACCGCCGTCAGGTTGGACGTGCCACCGTTCGTGACCCACATCTTGGCGCCGTCGATGACGAAGTCGTCGCCGTCCGCCACGGCCTTCGTCTTGATGGCGGCGACGTCGGAGCCGAGGTCGGGCTCGGACATCGAGAACGAGCCCCGCACCTCCCCTACCGCCATCTGCGGCAGGTAGCGCTCCTTCTGCTCCTGCGTGGCGTGGTGGGCGATCATGTGGGCCACGATGAAGTGCGTGTTGATCACGCCGGACACGCTCATCCAGCCGCGGGCGATCTGCTCGACGACCAGCGCGTAGGTCAGCAGCGACTCGCCCAGCCCGCCGAACTCCTCCGGGATCGTGAGCCCGAACAGGCCCATCTCCTTCATCCCGTCGACGATGTCCTGTGGGTAGGTGTCGTCATGCTCGAGCGCGGTCGCGTGGGGGATGATCTCCTTGTCCACGAAGGTGCGGACAGTGGACAGGATCTCCTGCTGGACGTCGGTGAGACCGGCGGTCTGGGCGAGCTTCGCCATCGTGCTCCTCCTGCAGGCATCAATATCCCGGCGCTGGGCTGCTGACGGAGTATCCCTCGCGATTGGCATACTTAGCAGCGCGCGGCCTGTGAAGGTTCTCACCGACGCCGACACAGACCTGCCGCACCCCGCACAGACCGCCGGACTTGGCCTGATCGCCGTCAGTCCTGCGGCGGCGTCCAGCGGTCCGTGCGCTGCATCCCCGCGGCCCGGCCCTTGCCGGAGATGACCAGTGCCATCTTGCGGCTGGCCTCGTCGATCATCTCGTTTCCGATCATCGCCGCACCGCGCTTCCCACCCGCCTCGGAGGTGTACCACTCGTAGGCGTCGAGGATGTTCTCGGCGTGGTCGTAGTCCTCCTGCCGCGGGCTGTAGACCTCGTTCGCCGCGTCGATCTGGCCGGGGTGGAGCACCCACTTGCCGTCGAAGCCGAGTGCGGCGGAGCGGTCGGCCACGCGGCGAAAGCCGTCGACGTCGCGGATCTGCAGGTAGGGGCCGTCGATGGCCTGCTTGTCGTGGGCGCGGGCCGCCATCAGGATGCTCATCAGGATGTGGTGGTAGGCGTCGCCGACGTCGTAACCGGGCGGCTGTTCCCCCACCACCAGCGACTTCATGTTGATCGACGCCATGAAGTCGGCCGGGCCGAAGATGATCGTCTCGACGCGCGGGGACGCGGTGGCGATCGCGTTCACGTTGAGCAGTCCCAGCGCGTTCTCGATCTGCGCCTCGATGCCGATCCGGCCGACCTCGTAGCCCATCGTCTTCTCGATCTGCGTGAGCAGCATGTCGAGCGCGGTGACCTGCTCGGCGGTCTGGACCTTGGGCAGCATGATCGCGTCGAGGTTCGCCCCGGCGCCCTCGACGACCTCGGTGACGTCGCGGTAGGTCCACTCGGTGGTCCAGTCGTTCACCCGGACCACGCGGATCTTCCCGCCCCAGCCACCCTCGTTCAGCGCCTCGACGATCGTCTTGCGCGCACCGGGCTTGGCCAGCGGCGCGCAGGCGTCCTCGAGGTCGAGGAACACCTGGTCGGCCGCGAGCGTCCGGGCTTTGTCGATGAACTTCTGGCTGGACCCCGGCACAGCGAGGCAGGACCGGCGGGCGCGCAGCTGGGTGGCAGTCACGAACGAGCTCCTCGTCGAGGTCGGCGCATCTAGCGATGCTGGCACGCCGGGAACGCCGTCGGCAGCTGAGGTGATTGGTTTCTCACCCACTGCGGTCCAAACCGCGCAGCGTGATCCATCCCGTCACGGCAGCGCGATGAGCTCCCCACGAGCGACGCGCACGACGCCGCCCTCCACAGCCGTCGCGACGGCGGCGCCTCCAACCGCCTCGACCAGCACCCGATGAGAGCCCTGATGCAGGTGGGCGCGGCTTTCGCGGACGAAGATCCGCCGGATACGCCCTACGCTTCCGTCGTGGGCACCGATCGCGTCTTCGTGGCACGGCTGGTGGGCCTCGCCGTGTTCGGACCCGATGGTGAGCGCATCGGCAAGGTGCGCGACCTCGTGGCGTCGATGCGCGTGGACGCCAGCCCGCCCCGCGTGCTCGGCCTCGTGGTGGATCTCGCGACGCGGCGCCGGATCTTCGTGCCGATGCTGCGCGTCACCAACATCGATCCCGGAGCCGTCACCCTCGCGACGGGCTCGGTGAGCCTGCGCGGTTTCACCCAGCGCCCCAACGAGACGCTGCTCGTCGGCCAGCTGATCGACGCGCCGGTCCGGCTCGGCGACAGCGGCGAGCCGGTCGTCGTCGTGGACGCCGCGATCGAGCCGACCCGCTCCCGCGACTGGGTGGTCGGGCGCCTCGCGGTCCGCCCGCGCCGGCAGGGGTTCGCCCGCCGAGGCCCGGTGCAGGTGGTGCCGTGGATCGCGGTCACCGGGCTCTCGCTGTCCGACCGGCAGGGCACCGAGGGCCTGCTCGCGGTGTTCGAGACGATGCGGCCCGCCGACGTCGCGGCCGCGCTCGCGGAGCTGCCCGAGAAGCGCCAGCACGAAGTGGTCGACGCCCTCGACGACGAGCGCCTCGCCGATGTGTTCGAGGAGATGTCGGAGTCCGACCAGCGCGCGCTGCTCGGGCACCTCGACTCCGAGCGCGCGGCCGACGTGCTGGAGGCGATGTCCCCCGACGACGCCGCCGACCTGTTGCACGAGCTGCCCGACCACGAGTCCGACACGTTGCTCTCACTGATGGAGCCCGGCGAGTCGGCGCCGGTGCGCAGGCTGATGCGCTACTCCTCGAACACCGCCGGTGGGCTCATGACGCCGGAGCCGATCATCCTTCGCCACGACGCCACCGTCGCAGAGGCGCTCGCCCGCGTCCGCAACCCCGACATCCCGCCTGCACTGGCCAGCATGGTGTTCGTCTGCCGTCCGCCGTCGGAGACGCCGACCGGGCGCTACCTCGGCTGCGCGCACACCCAGCGCCTGCTGCGGGAAGCGCCGTTCGAGCTGGTGGCGGGGGTGGTCGACACCGACCTGGCCCGCCTCACCCCGGACGCGTCGCTCGGCGAGGTCACCCGGTACTTCGCCGCGTACAACCTGGTGGCGGGCCCGGTCGTCGACGCGGAGGAGCACTTGCTCGGCGCCGTCACCGTGGACGACGTGCTCGACCACCTGCTGCCGCCCGACTGGCGCGACCGGCTCACAGACCCGGACGAGCCGCGCGACGGCGAGACCGAGGACCCAGTCGCCGAGGTGCGCGATGCCTGAGAACACCACCCACCGCCGGCTCGATCAGCCTCGCCTCGGCCGCGCCCGGTTCGAGGTCGACCCCGACTGGTTCGCGCGGCTCTCGGAGCGGATCGCCCGGTTCCTGGGCACCGGACGGTTCCTCGCGATCCAGACCGTGATCGTCGTCGTGTGGATCGCGCTGAACCTCACGGCCGTGATCGGCCGCTGGGACCCCTACCCGTTCATCCTGCTCAACCTGGTCTTCTCCACGCAGGCCGCGTACGCGGCGCCGCTGATCCTGCTCGCGCAGAACCGGCAGGACGACCGCGACCGGGTGTCGCTGGAGGAGGACCGCGCGCGGGCCGCCCAGACAAAGGCCGACACCGAGTACCTGGCCAGGGAGCTGGCCTCCCTCCGCCTGGCGCTCGGCGAGGTCACGACCCGCGACTACCTGCGCAGCGAGCTGGACAAGCTGTGCGACCGGCTCGGCGGCGCCCAGACCGGCGCGACCGATCGGGCGCGGACGAGGATCAATCGGTCAGCCGACGGCTGATCCGCTCGAGCGCAGCGAGGTCGTCCGCGTCGAGCCGGTTGACGAAGTGCCGCACCACACCGGCGAGGTGCGTCCGCGAGGCCACCCGGAGACGGTTCCGCCCGGCGTCGGTGAGGCGCGCGGCCACACCGCGCCCGTCGCTCTCGACGGGGCACCGGGCCACTAGCCCGATCTTCTCCAGCCGGTCCACCAGGCGCGTGACTCCCGACCGCGAGAGCAGCACCGCGTCGGCCAGCTCCGTCATGCGCAGCCGCCGGTCCGGCGCCTCCGCGAGCTGCACCAGCACGTCGTACGCGGCGAGCGACAGCTGCTCCTCGGCCACCAGCTCGGTCTCGAGCACCCGGACGAGGGTGGCGTGGGCCCGCAGGAACGCTCGCCACGACGCCATCTGCTCGCGCGTCGGGGTCGTCCGGGACGGCGCCTCCGCGGATTCGGCGCGCGATGTCGGGGCGGCGGTTTCCGTCACGGCCAACGATGCTACGGACGTCACGGCTCCCGGGCACAGACGTAGCATGTGTCCGGGCGTGGCGTGGCTGCACCGAGCAGCGACGCCAGTAGCGATCCATTGCGTCGATGGACGTGTACGGCGGAAGGTGCAACGAGAACCCTCATGTCGACCAGCGGAAACACCACCACCCTCGAAGAGGCCGTGCAGGCCGCGCTCGCCACTGTCGAGGACCCGGAGATCCACCGGCCGATCACCGATCTCGGCATGGTGAAAAGCGTCGTGGTGTCCCCGGAGGGCCGGGCTCAGGTCGCGGTCTACCTCACGGTCGCGGGCTGCCCGATGCGGGAGACGATCACCAGCCGCGTCACGAACGCCGTGTCGGCCGTCGCGGGCATCAGCGCCGTCGACGTCGAGCTCGACGTGATGAGCGACGAGCAGCGCACACAGCTGCGCCGCAGCCTGCGAGGCGACGCGGCGGAGCCCGTGATCCCGTTCGCCCAGCCCGGCTCGCTCACCCGCGTCTACTGCGTCGCGTCGGGCAAGGGCGGTGTCGGCAAGTCCTCGGTCACCGTCAACCTGGCCGCCGCGATGGCGGCGAAGGGCCTCTCGGTCGGCGTGGTCGACGCTGACATCTACGGGCACTCCGTGCCGCGCATGCTCGGCACCACCGCCCGGCCCACCAAGGTCGAGGACATGATCATGCCGCCGCAGGCGCACGGCGTGAAGGTCATCTCGATCGGCATGTTCACCGCGGGCAACGACGCGGTCGTGTGGCGCGGCCCGATGCTGCACCGCGCGCTGCAGCAGTTCCTGGCCGACGTGTTCTGGGGCGACCTCGACGTCCTGCT
Source organism: Pseudonocardia aurantiaca (assembly GCF_039526725.1). Taxonomy (NCBI): domain Bacteria; kingdom Bacillati; phylum Actinomycetota; class Actinomycetes; order Pseudonocardiales; family Pseudonocardiaceae; genus Pseudonocardia; species Pseudonocardia aurantiaca. The sequence goes on along the minus strand of NZ_BAAAJG010000026.1, from coordinate 166,987 downwards.
GCTCGACCTGCCGCCCGGCACCGGCGATATCGCGATCTCCACCGCGCAGCTCGTGCCCAACGCGGAGCTGCTGGTCGTCACCACACCGCAGATGGCGGCGGCGGAGGTGGCCGAGCGGGCCGGCTCGATCGCGCTGCAGACGCGCCAGCGGCTCGCCGGCGTCGTCGAGAACATGTCGTGGATGGAACTTCCCGACGGCACGCGCATGGAGGTGTTCGGCTCGGGCGGCGGGCAGACGGTCGCCGACTCGCTCACCCGCACCCTCGGTGCGCCGGTGCCGCTTCTCGGGCAGGTGCCGCTGGAGCCACGCGTGCGCGAGTGCGGCGACGAGGGCACCCCGATCGTGCTCGCCCAGCCGGAGAGCCCGGCCGCCACCGCTCTGCAGGGCGTGGCCGACCGGCTCACCACGCGGGCCCGCGGCCTGGCCGGGATGAGCCTGAACATCAGCCCCGTCCGCAAGTAGCCCCGTGCGGGGTGCGGTGCTCCCGCACCCCGCACCGGAGGCCTCAGGCCGGAGCAGCCGCCGGCACGGTCCCGTCGAGCACCTCGTCCTTCGTCTCGGGCAGGGCGAGCGCGCACAGCAGGCTCAGCAGACCGAGCGCCGCGAGGTAGACCCCCACCCCGATGCCGCCGAACGCCGAGGTCAGCGGCGGGGCGACGATCAGCGGCACCGCACCGCCGAGGATGCCTGCGAGGTTGTAGCCCATCCCCGCGCCGGTGTAGCGGTAACGGGCCTTGAAGATCTCCGGCAGGTAGGCCGCGGCCGGGCCGTACGGGATGCCGACCACCACCATCAGCAGGGCCATTCCGATCACGTACGACAGGGCGTTCCCGGGCCGCATGATCAAGAATGCGAGGGGCCCAGCCACGACCGCCAGCGCGTTGCCGAGCAGGATGACCCGCCGCCTGCCGGCCCGGTCGGACCACAGCGCTGACAGGATGCACGTCCCGGCGAACACCAGCGCGCCGATCAGGCCCCCGACGAGCACGGTCGGCCGGGAGAGCCCGAGCACCCCGGTGCCGGGCGCGGAGCCCGCGTAGCTGGTGAGGTAGACCGAGCCGATGTAGAAGAACCCGAAGAGCACCGTCAGCGTGCCGCCTGCCAGCAACACCTCGCGCCACTGGTTGCGCAGCGCCACGGCGACCGGCAGCCGGACCTGCTCGTTGCGCGCGTGGACCTGCCGGAACACCGGCGTCTCCTCGATCTTCAGCCGGATGTAGAGCCCGACGGCGACGAGGACGATGCTGATCAGGAACGGGATCCGCCAGCCCCACAGGCGGAAGGCGTCGGGGCTCATCGTCACGGCGGTGACGAGGAACGTCAGCGACGACAGCGCAAGCGCGATGCCCGGCCCGAGCTGCGGGAACATGCTGTAGAGCCCGCGTTTGTCCGCCGGGGCGTACTCGGCGGTGAGCAGCGCCGCCCCCGCCCACTCGCCGCCGACCGCGAGGCCCTGCAGCGCGCGCAGCACCACGAGCAGGATGGGCGCTGCCACGCCGATCGTGTCCGCGGAAGGCAGCAGGCCGATGGCGAAGGTCGACAGGCCCATCAGCAGAAGGGTGGCGATCAGCGTGCGCTTGCGCCCGAGCCGGTCGCCGAAGTGCCCGAACAGGATGGAGCCGACCGGGCGGAAGACGAACGCCACGCCGAACGTCGCGAACGCGGCCACCGTGCCTGCGGCAGCTCCGAGGGCCGGGAAGAATACCGGTGCGAACACCAGCGCCGTGGCCGTGCCGTAGATGAAGAAGTCGTAGAACTCGATCGTCGTGCCGGCGAACGCGGCGACCGCGATCCGGCGCATGGGTACTGCGGATGCTTCCTTGCTCGCCATCGAGCACCTCCGGGGGCGGTGGAGGGCGCCATGTTACGGATGCGTTGTGACGCACACCACGCTCTGACGGGTCAGGATGCGAGGTGGTAGGTGCTGCCGCTGCTGCCTGCGATCCAGGCGTCCGGGAAGGCCGCGGCGAGGGCGTGCTGGGCCCGCCAGCCCGTGCAGTGGGCAGGCAACCGGTCGGCGTTGACCACCACGCCATCCGGCGACAGACCGGTGTCGAACAGCAGCGTGGTCGTGCTCGTCGCGCGGCGCACCGCGACAAGCGCGGCGAAGCCGTGCTCGGCGCGCAGCCCCACGTCGGTGCTCCCGCCCTCGAACTGCGGCGCTGCTGCCCGGGCGGTGCCGAAGTCCGGCCGCGTGACCCGGTCGTCTCCGACGAGCAGCGCGTCGAAGAGGTTGTCGACGAGCGTCGTGATCCGCACCTCATCGACGGGGCGGAGGCCGATCGGATCGACCGTCGCACATGTCTGGGACGCTACGCCCGCGGGCGCTCCTACGGCGCGGCTGCGCGCACCGCCTGTGCCCACATCCCGACCGCCTCGTCCACCTGCTCGGCCGTGACGACGAGCGGCGGGATCATCCGCACCACGTTGCTGTACGGGCCGCAGGTCAGGAGCAGGAGCCCGCGCTCGGCGGCCGCGGCGTGGGCGCGGGTGGCCGCCGCGGTGTCGGGGGCACCGTCGGGGGTGCAGAACTCGTTGCCGACCATCAGCCCGAGACCGCGGACGTCGGCGATGTCCGGGTGGTCGGCCGCCACCTTGCGCAGCCCCTCCAGCAGCCGCAGGCCCTGGTCGGCGGCGTTGGCGACGAGCCCCTCGTCCTCGATGACGTCGAGGGTGGCGAGCGCGGCGGCGCAGGCCACCGCGTTGCCGCCGTAGGTGCCGCCCTGGGAACCCGGCCACGCCTTCGCCATGAGCGCTCCTGGCGCGGCGATGCCGGAGAGCGGGAAGCCGCTGGCGAGGCCCTTCGCGGTGATCAGGATGTCGGGGGTGAGGCCGTCGGTGTGCTGGTGGCCCCAGAACCGGCCGGTGCGGCCGAACCCGGTCTGCACCTCGTCGGCGACGAGCAGGATGCCGTGGGCGTCGGCGCGCTCGCGCAGGCCGGCGAGGAACGCGGGCGGGGTGGGCACGTAGCCGCCCTCGCCGAGCACCGGCTCGATCACGAAGGCCGCCACGTCCGCCGCCGGCGCGACGGTGACGAGCAGCCGGTCCAGCTCCCGCAGGCAGAACGCGACCGCCTCCTCCTCGCTCCACCCGTACCGGAACGCGTAGGGGAACGGGGCGAAGGCGACCCCGCCCATCATCGGCCCGATCCCGGCCCGGATCTTCGAACCGGACGTGGTGAGCGCCGCCGCGCCCATCGTCCGGCCGTGGAAGCCGCCCTCGAACGCGACGACGAGCGGGCGCCCGGTGGCCTGCCGCGCGAGCCGCACGGACGCCTCCACCGCCTCGCTGCCGGAGTTGAGGAAGAAGACGGTGTCGAGCGCGGGCGGGAGCACGTCGCCGAGCCGTTCGGCCAGCCGCAGGAGCGGCTGGTGCATCACGGTCGTGTACTGGCCGTGGATCAGCGTCGCCACCTGTTCCTGGGCCGCCGCGACGACCCGGGGGTGGCAGTGGCCGGTGCTGGTGACGCCGATCCCGGCGGTGAAGTCCAGGTAGCGGCGGCCCTCCAGGTCGAACAGGTGGACGCCGACGCCCCTTGCGACCTGCACGGGGGTCGCCTGCTTGAGCGCCGGAGACAGCTGGGCCATGCCTACTCCCTCGAATTTGTCAGATTGTCGACAATCTTCATCGATGGAACCACGCGGCACCGCGCTCAGGCAAGCCGCTACTCGAGCCACTCCGTCTGGAACTCGTCGCCTGCGTGGATGTTGGTCATCACGAGCCGCCCGCCGGTGTTGGCGAACTTGTGCGGGGTGTTCGGCGGCACGACGACGACCTGGCCGCCGCGGGCCGGCAGCTTCTCGTCGCCGACCGTGAACTCGGCCTGCCCGGTGTGGATCACGAACGTCTCGTCGTAGGGGTGGCGGTGCAGGCGAGGACCGGCGCCCGGCTCGTCGGTGTCCACGAGGATCACCGAGACGGTGCCACCGTGGTCACGGCCCTCGAACTGACCGGTCATGACGCCGTCCACGTCGAAGGTCAGGACGGCGGGGGATGAGGTGCTCATGGGGTAAGGATCGCCGCCGCGTCCAAAACTCATCTGTGTGACCGGCTCACCTCATGCCGGGACGCTCCCCGCCGGTGCCACCGACGGTTGCGGAGCCAGGATGCGGTCCACCGCGTCAGCCATGTGCGCCTCCAGCACGGCCGTGAGCCGCTCGGCGTCTCCGTCGCGCACGGCGTCGCGCATCTGCCGGTGCTCCGCGATGAGGGCCGCCGCGGGCGGCAGGGTCTCCTGCAGGGCGGCGAGGCACATTCGGGTCTCGACCAGCAGCGCGTCCGCCATCCGCCGCAGCCGCGGGCTGCCCGCCGCCGCCACGAACTCGGAGTGGAAGTGATGGTCGGCGTCGGCGAGCGCAACAGGATCGCCTGCGGCGTCCTCCAGCGTTGTGAGTGCGCTTGTGAGCCGCTCGGCGGCCGCCGCCCGGTCGCCCGCGAGGATCAGGAGCCCGGCGGCGCGTTCCACCGCGGTGCGCGCGATGTAGACGTCACGGACGTCGGCGGCGTCGAGGTCACGCACGAAGAGGCCGCGGTGGCTCTCGCTGCGCAGCAGCCCCTCCGCGACCAACCGCTGCATCGCCTCGCGCAGCGGGCCCCGGCTCACCCCGAGCCGCGCGGCGAGCTCCACCTCTCCCAGCTGGGTGCCGGGCGGAAAGGTGCCGCGCATGATGGCGACCCGGATCCGGTCCGCCACGACGGCAGCCGTCGAGCGGCGTTCAACCGGTTCTAGATCACTCAGGTCCACCAGACTCTCCGATCAGGCGAACACAGCGCCGAGTCCGGGATTTGGCGCATCGACTCCCGCGAGGCGCAGGCCCTGCCAGATGCTCACCTGGTTCGCTGTGAGCACGGGCTTGCCCACGCGGGCGTCCAGCTCGTCGAGCAGGCCGATCGTGTGCAACGCGGTGTCGGGCAGCAGCACGGCCTGCGCGTCGGGGTGATCGGCGGCCGCGGCGAACTCCAGAACCGTCTCGCGAGGGAGCGTGCCGACCTCGGCCGCGGTGATGATCCCCTTCGCCGAGAGCGAGAGCACCTCCACACCACCAGCCGCCAGGAATGCGACGAACCGCTCGGCGACGTCATCGGGGTAGGTGGCGCCGACGGCAACCCGGGTGATCCCGAGTCGCGCGCACGCGTCGACGAACGCGAACGACGTACTGGACGCCGGTACGCCCGCCACCGCGCCGAGCGCCTCGACCTGCGCGTTCGCACCATCCCAGCCGAAGACGAAGCTCCCGCTCGTGCACGCCCAGATCACCGCGTCGAGCGGCGCCCCGAGAGCCTTCACGCCGTCGGCGAGGACGTCGTCGCCGCCGATGTCGAGCAGCGCGTCGACGCGGTGGGCGTCCTCGCGCATCTCGGTGTGCACAAGCCTTAGCCGCGGGCCGCCGAGGCCTGGGGGATGGAAGCCGGCGGAGCCGGCGGGGCGGGTGAGGAGCGCCTCGGCGCGCGGGTAGTCGTCCTCCGCGGAGTAGCCCGGGTAGAGGATGCCGATGGTCGGGGTCATGCCACTCCTGATTCGAGCTGGTCGGCCGGGTGCAGCAGCCTGCCCCCGCCGACGGCCTCCCGCCCGATGGCGCGCAGCGCCGCCCACATCGTCACTTGGTTGGCGGTGAGCACCGGCTTGCCGAGCGCCTGCTCCAGCGGCTCGATGAGGTCGTAGGTGGGCAGGTTGGTGCAACTGATGAACAAGGCGTCGGCCTCGTCGGTGTCGACGGCGCGCACGACCTCCACGACCTCGGCGTAGGAGACGCGCCAGATGTTGCCGAGTAGCCCGAGCCCTTCGCACGCCACCGTCTGCACGGCGTGCTCGCGCAGGAAGTTGACGAGCCGCCGCGTGACCGGCTCGATGTACGGCGTGGCGATGGCCAGCCGCCCGACGCCGAGCACTGTGATCGCGTCGATCAGCGCCCCTGACGTGGTGCACGCCGCGGGGGCGCCGGCCCCCTCCATCGTGCGGCGCAGCACCTGCTCGCCCGCCGCTCCGTCGACGAAGCTCCCCGACGTGCACGCGTAGACGACCACCCCCGGCTCGGGGGTGAGCACGTCCCGGGTGGCGCGCCGCAGCGCACGGCGGTCGCCGATGGCCACGGCCATCTCGACCGTGACAGGGGTGGTGAAGAACGGCAGCCGGGTCAGGTAGAGCGAGACGTCATCGGGCGCCCAGCGCCACAGTTCGCGGTCGAGCGCGAAGTCGAACGGTGCGACGACGCCGATGCCCTGTTGGTGGGTCGGCTCGGTGAGGCCGACCGACAGCTCGGTGGGCACGGCCCTGACTAGCCTTTACCCGCCCTGCCGGCTTCGCCGGCCGCCATCCCCCGGGGAACGTCGCCGGGTTCGAGCCGCTCGTAGACGAGGCGCTCGCCGACGCTCCCCGAACGCCAGACGTCGTGGCACGCCTCGGCCATGCCCGCCAGACCCTCGATGATCGTGCCGTAGACGTTGCCGGGGACCCAGCCGACGTCGCCGTTGATCAGGAGGTTGTTGCGGCCGTAGAAGATCGCCAGGTCGATCGCGCCCGCCTCCTGGTCGATGCCCTGGTCGTCCTTGAACGCCGCGTCGAGCATCCCGCCCGCGAAGTCGAACAGCACGAGGTCGCCGGGGATCGGGGTGACGGTGGTGTTCTCGCGTCCGATCGACGCGAAGCGTGGCACCATCGTGTAGACCTCGTTGCGGGCGTACTTCGCGTGCTGCGCGTCGCCTGCGAGCGGGCCCCGCCCGAGCGCCTCCCACGCCGCGGCGCTGGTGCGGGGCGCATCCTTCTCCAGCAACTCCGCCACACACGACACACCGCGCCGGGCGAGGCTGATGCGGACCAACTTCGACATAAGCGTCTCCATACGACGGTTCCGCACCACCGCGGATTGTTGACAATCATACGAGGGCTTCCTAGCGTGTCAACGGTCGGGACCCCCCTCGGAAGGCGCCATCGGTTTGTCCGTTTTTGCAGGTCAGTGGCACAGTCCACGTAACCGGCCAATCATCACGGTGTTACACGCCGACGATATGCCGCCCGGCCTCGACGGGGTCCGTTTCGCCACCGACGACACATTCGCCAGTGCCCTTCCCGGCACCGAGGTGCTGCTCGTCTGGGACTTCACCTCCAACGCCGTGCGCGACCACTGGGGGGCCGCCGACGCGCTCCGATGGGTGCACACGGCGAGCGCGGGTGTCGACCGGCTGACGTTCCCCGCGCTGCTGGAGTCACCGGTCACGCTCACCAACTCCCGCGGTGTCTTCGACACACCGATGGCGGAGTACGTGCTCGGGCTCGTGCTCGCGATGGCCAAGGACATCCCCGCGAGCCTCGCCGCGCAGGCGCGCCGCGAGTGGCGCCACCGGGAGACCGAGCCGGTGGCCGGCCGCTGCGCCGTCGTGGTCGGTGGCGGGCCGATCGGCCGCGCGATCGCTCGCCTGCTCGGGGCGGTCGGGATGGACGTGGAGCTGGTCGGGCGCCGCGAGTTCGACACGCTCCCGACCCTGCTCCCCCGGGCTGACTGGCTGGTGCTCGCAGCCCCGCTCACGGAGACGACCCACGGAATGCTCGACGCCACAACCCTCGCGCTGCTCCGGCCGAACGCACGTGTGATCAACGTGGGACGCGGCGGCCTCGTCGTAGAGCCCGACCTCGTCGACGCGCTGGCGGCTGGGCGGATCGCAGGCGCCGCGCTCGACGTCTTCGCCCGTGAACCACTGCCCCGGGAGTCGCCGCTCTGGGAGCTGCCCGGGGTGATCGTCTCGCCGCACATGTCCGGGGACGTCGTCGGCTGGCGGGAGACGCTCGTGGAACTGTTCGCCGACAACCTCGCCCGGTACCGGGCGGGTGAGCCGCTGCGCAACGTGGTGGACAAGGCACTCGGGTACGTCAGCTCAGGGAGCCCGGCATGACCGCTGCGACCCGGTCGGCCGCCGACCTCACCGCGTCCGAGCTGGTGGCCGCCTACGGCGACGGCGAGCTCTCGCCCGTCGAGGCCACGGAGGCGGTGCTCGCCCGCGTCGCCGAGCGCGACGCGGACGTCAACGCGTTCTGCCTGGTCGACGCTGACACGGCGGTGGCGGCCGCCAAGGCCGCCGAGGAGCGCTGGCGGCGCGGCGAACCGGCGGGCGCGATCGACGGCGTGCCCGTCTCGATCAAGGACATCCTGCTCACCGCGGGCTGGCCCACACTGCGCGGCTCGCGCACGGTGGACCCAGCAGGCCCGTGGACCGTCGACGGCCCGCACGTCGCGCGCGTGCGGGAGGCAGGCGCCGTGCTGTTCGGCAAGACGACCACCCCTGAACTGGGCTGGAAGGGCGTCACCGACAACCCGCTCACCGGCGTCACCCGCAACCCGTGGAACACCTCCCGGACTGCAGGCGGGTCGTCGGGTGGGAGCGCCGCGGCGGTTCTGGTCGGGATGGGGCCGCTCAGCCTCGGCACCGACGGCGGCGGGTCCGTGCGCATCCCGGCCGGGTTCACCGGCACCACCGCGCTCAAGCCCACCTACGGCCGCGTGCCGCATTTCCCACCGAGCCCCTTCGGCACGCTCGCGCACGTCGGGCCGATGACCCGCAGCGCGGCGGACGCGGCGCTGCTGCTCGACGTCATCTCCGGCGCGGACGCGCGGGACCCGTGGGCGCTCGCGCCGGCGGGCCCGGCCGTCGACGGGCTCGGCGCGGGGGTGGCGGGGCTGCGGATCGCCGCCAGCCCGACGCTCGGGTACGTCGAGCTGCACCCGGAGGTCGCGACGGCGTTCGCGGCGGCGGTGCGGGTGTTCGAGGACCTCGGCGCGATGGTCGAGGAGGCCGACCCGGGGTTCGCGGATCCGGTGGCCGAGTTCGAGGTGCTGTGGTTCAGCGGCGCGGCCAAGTCGATCGAGGCGCTCGGCCCCGAGCAGCGGGCTCTCATGGATCCCGGGCTGATCGAGGTGGCCGAGCAGGGCTCCCGGATGACGGCGCTGCAGTACCTCGGCGCGATGGCCGTGCGCAACGAGCTCGGCACGCTGATGGGCGAGTTCCACGGCCGATACGACCTACTGCTCACCCCGACCCTGCCGATCCCGGCGTTCGAGGCCGGGGTCGAGGTGCCTGCGGGGTGGGCGCGCGAGCGCTGGACGTCCTGGACGCCCTTCACCTACCCGTTCAACATGACCCAGCAGCCTGCGGCGAGTGTGCCGTGCGGGTTCACCGCCGACGGGCTCCCGGTGGGCTTGCAGATCGTCGGGCGCCGGCACGCCGACAACGCGGTGCTCGCGGCCGCGCACGCGTACCAGCAGGCCACGGACTGGCACCACCGGAGACCTTGATCGGAGCGTTCAGCCGATCAACACGCCCTCGCGGCGACTTCCTCGTGAAAGCGGCGGGCTAAGGCGTGTTCGGAGTTCGGATCTGCGGCCTTCCTCGGCTAGTCGCCGTGGTCCCTGGGGAGCAGGTTTCCCAGGGGGCCGAGGTCGATGTTGAGGTCCTCGGCCCGCAGCCCGAAGTGCTCCCGCAGCTCGTCCATCGCCTCCTCCAAGCGCATCAGCCCGAGCCCGAGCCGCTCGACTGTCTCCTCGGGGAGGTCGCCCACCTCGACTCTTCGGATCGCCTGGCGCTCCATCAGCTGGCGCACCAGCTCCACGATGGTGAGGACGAGCCTGCCGAGGTCGCGCCCGACCGAGTCGGGATCCAGCTCCATCCGCGACGGCAGGTCCGTCACGATTCCACCAGGGTCTGGACGGAACTGATCAGGGCGCGGAGCGAGACGTGCACCAGGTCGACCTCGGCCAGCGAGATGGTGATGTCCCCGGTGATCATGACGCCGCCGGCCAGCAGCCGGTCCAGCAGATCGACGAGCGCCACCTCGCGATCTCTCGGGGCCGTCACGGCTCATCCAGCGTGGCGAACGAGTAGGGCGCCCACGGACCGGTGAGCTCCATCCGCAGGCTCTGCGCGGCGCGGTCGTCCTCGACCAGCCGGCGCAGGGCGTCCGCACCGACCTGGTCGACGAGGTACGCCGCGTTGAGCACCATCTCCTCGCGGTGACCGCTGAGCCGCGGGTCCTGGGGTGGATACCGGCGGCTCGCCACGGCGACCGTCGAGATCTCCCGGTGCACCGCCTCGGCCGCATCCACTGCGTCCTGGTGCCCCCTGGCCGCCCGGTCGCGCTCGGCGCGCCGTCGCATCAGGTAGGACGTGCCGGGCCTCGCAGCGTCCGCGGCCGGCGGCTCCGCACCGCCTTCCGCGCGGGCCGCGAAGGCCTTCACCCCCCACTCGGTGCGTCCGCGGATCCGGTCGAGCGCCGCGGCGAACCCGGCCGCCCGGTCGTCCAGGAGCGCGCGGACGTTGGCCTCGTCGAGGTAGACCGTCGCCAGCCGCACCGGCGCGACGGGGCCGGACCGCGCCACGGCGGCGACCACGGCATGGTGGGCGCGGGCGATGTCCTCCAGCCACTGCAGATCCTCCAGGCTGCGCCGCAGCGCCTCCTCGCTGAAGCGCGTGGCGTCGACCGGACTGACCACAGCGGCGAGACCACCGGAGACGACCCGGCGCACCGGCGCCCCTCCGATCCCGACGATCGCCGCGGCGTCCAAGGTCTCGGCGATCGCGGCCTCGGTGACCGCGTAGACGTAGACGACCGTGTCAGCCATCGTCACCGCTCCGGCGCTCGGCCCTCGGCCGGGCCGCCCGCCTGAGCGGCCGCTCGGCTGACCGCTGCGGCGCGGCCGCCCCGTCGCCCTCGAGCTCCGCCGGGCGGGCTGCTTCGAGCGCTTCGATGCGCTCCCGCAGGCGCCGGTTCTCCTCGGCGAGACCGCCCTTGCCGGAACTCAGCGACGGGTCGTGCTCCCACCAGTCGATGCCCATCTCCTTCGCCTTGTCGACCGAGGCCACCAGCAGCCGGATCTTGATGGTCAACAGCTCGATGTCGAGGAGGTTCACCTTGATGTCGCCGGCGATCACGATCCCCTTGTCGAGGACACGCTCGAGGATGTCGGCCAGGTTGGCCGACTCCCGCCGGTGGTCCGGGGGGCGGGCACGACCGGGAACGGGTAGTCCGCCCGATGTCATCGAGTCTCCCTGTCCAGTTGGCCACGTGCGTAGCGGCGGGTCCGACGGTAGGAGAGAAGTTGGCCGCCGGGGTCGAGCCGTACCTCGTAGATCGCAAGGACGTCGGTGGTGTCCGGGATCCGGTGGGTCTCCACGACCTCGACGTCGACGTACCAGTCGCCGTCCCGGCGGTCGATCGCGACCACGTTCTCCGCTTCGCGCCCGGTGAACTCCACGACGATCTCCACGGCGCGCCGCGCCGCCACAGCCGCCGAGACGGCGGGGCGGGAGTCGTCCTGCGTCCGCCGTTCGCCCCGACCGGCTGCCGGAGCGGCGGTTCCGCGCCGTTCGCCGGGTCGCGCAACCGGCTCGCCCGCCGCGCCCCGTCTGCGGTTATCCTGCTCGGCGTCCTCCGGCTCGGCGTCGTCAGCCGCCTCGTCCTCCTCGGCAGCGGGCGGCGCGTGCTGGTCGTCCCATCCGCTGCCGCTGCGCGCCCGCCGGGTGCGGCGGGGCGCCACATGCTCCTCGTCAACCACATCGGCTCCATCCCTCGCCAGACCAGGCGCGAGTCGGTTGGACATCGGGCATCCGGCCGGCTGCGCCGCGCCCGGTCGGTGGCTCCGGACCGATCATCGGTAGGGCGGCCCTACTCCCGACGGACCATCAGCCGCTGCAGCAGATCGTTCTCGAGCGCGTCGCACTCCTCCTCGGGCAGCTCGCCACTGCGGCGGGCCTGGTCGATCTGCTCGAGCTGGGTGCGAATCCGGGCCGGGTCGTAGTACTGCTCCTCCGCGTGGTCCCGGATCTGCTCGGCCATCCACAGGACACCACGGACGGGGGCCAGCGGCAGGCCGAGCAGACCGGTCAACAAACCCACGTGCTCACTCCTCCGGTACGAAGTCGTAGGGCGCCAGCGGCCCGAGCAGCCGCAGGCGCACCCGGCCGTCGAGGTCCCTGCCCACGTTCTCCACCGCGTCATCGAACTCCTGCATGCGTTCGCGCTCCACCAGGAAGGCCGCGTTGATCACGTCCTCCGGCTGGCCCGGCTGGTTGGCCACGACCGCCACGGCGAACGGTTCCAGGCGCTCCAGTATCTGCGCCGCATCGTCCTCGCGCTGCTGTTCCAGCACACCGACGACCAGCTCGCCCAGCCGGACGCGGTCGTAGTAGGAGGCGTCCTCGGGCAGATCGCGCACCTTCTCCTGCAAGGCCCGGATCTCGTCGTTGCCCTCCAGCACCTCGCTCAGCACCGCGTCCTCCACGTAGCGGCCCTTCAGGGTGAACTGCACCCGGCCCTCGAGATCGCCGAGTACGGCGAGGAAGTGATCCTGGTGTGGCGCGAGCAGCTCCTCGACCACGCTCTCCTCCGCAGTGACGGCAGGGAACCGCATCGGAAGGACGGCGGCGCTCGCCGCCACTGCGTCGACCACCGACTCGTGGGCGAGCAGGTCCTTGCGGGTGCCGAGCGGACGGTCGAGGGGGATGTCGCTGACGATCGCGGCGACCTCCCCGTGCTCGATCGTCGATACCCGGCCGGACGGCCCGAGGCCCGCGAGGTCGTCCGGGAGCTGCGTGTCCACCCGAATCAGGCCGTAGACGTACACCGGGGTCACCAGCTCCGCATCGCCATCAGGTGGCGTCTGGGTCTCGCTCACGACGTCGCTCATTCGTCACGCTCCCGCTGACGGGGACGACGGCGTACCGCCTCCCGATCCTCCCGACCGCTGGCGAGCATCTCCCCGACCTTGTCGACGGCCGCGTCGAGCACACCGGACGTCTTGCCCTTGGCACCACCCTCGGTGATGCTCTGCGTCAGTTCCCCCAGGTCCTTGGGTTTGGCGCCCTTGCCGTAGAGGTCAGCGCGGTTGGTGGCCTCGGCGAAGCGCAGGAACGTGTCCACGCTCGCCACGACGATCCGGGCGTCGATGGTGAGGATCTCGATCCCGACCAGCGAGACACGCACGAACACGTCGATGACCAGCCCCTTGTCGAGGATGAGCTCGACCACGTCCGCAAGCCCTCCGCCGGGGCCGCCGCCGCCTCTGTCGACGACTCCGCCGCCACCCCTGCTCTGAGTAGACACCGTCATGGATTACCGCCTCCGTCGTGATCGCGAAGCCGTCACCGGCTCCCGGGTCTCCTCGACCCGTTCATCGGCCGAGTACTCATCCGCCTCGGCCTCCTCATCCGGTTCTTCGTCGGCGTACTCGTCCTCGAGGGCCTCCTCCTCGTCGGCTCCTTCGGCCTCGTCGGCGTACTCCTCGTCCTCGAGGGCCTCCTCGTCGGCTCCCTCGGCCTCGTCGGCGTACTCGTCCTCCTCGTAGCCCTCCTCCTCGCCTGCACCTTCCTCGTCCTCAGCGACCTCCCGGCCGGGCTCCTCTGCGCCGCCTTCCGCCTCCTCGCCGGTGTCCGCACGGGCCGCCGCGGTCTCCTCAGTGCCGGCCTCCTCGAGCTCCTGAGCGCGCTGCTCCTCCTCGAGGGCCTCCTCGTGGGTCTTGACGACCTCGCTGTCGCGGATCTCGCCGCGCCAGCCCTCGACCTCCTCCTGGCGGATCAGAACGTGGCTCAGGGAGTGACGGCGGAAGTGCTGGAACTCCAGCCGGGCCCGGCGGCCCTGGGCGCGCCAGAGGTTGCCGGTTCGCTCGAACAGGCCCTGCGGGTAGTACTCCAGGATCAGCGCCACGTGGGTCAGGTTGCGGCCGAGAGCGGTGAAGGTGACCGCGCCGTCGACGTGGCCCTTCGGAGCCTTCGACCGCCACACGATGTGGGAGTCGGGCACCTGCTCGACGATCGTCGCCTCCCACGTCCGGTGGGACCAGAAGACCTGCGCCTTCCAGTTCAGCTTCTCGTCGGACGCCTGCTCCACGCTCTCGACCTTCTTCATGAAGGTCGGGAAGTCGGCGAACTGGGTCCACAGGTCATACGTCGTCCGCAGCGGCAGGCCCACGTCCTGGCGCTCCGAGATGACCGTCATCTTGAGCTTCTTCTTGCCTCCCGCGCCACCACCGCCACCGAAGACGTTCTTGATCTTGTCTTTGACGGCGCTGAACCCCCGTTTCAGCAGCCCCCCGCGCGAACCGCCGTCGTCCTCGCCCTCGTCCTCGTCCTCGTCCTCGTCGCGCTCCCTGCCGCGGAGCGCGGTCCGCAGGCCCTGTCCGGGGTTCTCGGCCACGCCGGTCAGGCGCTCGGACAGGCCGGTCACCCGGTCCGTCGCGGCTTCGGCCGCACGCTGGACGAGCAGGCCCAGCAGTCGCTGACCGGCATCCTTCAGCGCGTCGGTGGGCAGGCCGTCCGCGAGGCCCCGCTTCTCATTCGTCTCAGCCATCCTTGTCACTCCGCTGGGTCCGAGCGGGCCGGCCGCTCCTGCGACCGGCCGCAGCCTTGCCTGCCGTACCTGCGGCGGGGGCGGCCGTCCGCCTGAGGGTCGCCGTCGCGGGGTTCTTGCCCGCGCGAGAAGGCGCAGCCGTTCCCGACGGGGCGCGGGACCGGGCAGGAGGCCGCGCCTCTGCCTCATCGGCTGTTTCCTCGTCCTCCGCGATGTCGTCGGGCTCCGCGCCTTCGTCCTCGGCGTACTCGTCCTCGGCGTACTCGTCCTCCTCGGGCTCCGCCTCGGCCTTCTTCCCGCGCCGCGGGACCCCCCCGTCGCCGAAGGACTCCACGCGCTTGCCGACCCGGTCGGTGAGCGACTCCACCTGCCGGGCGGCCACCGCCAGAAGGGCGCCCTTGCCCGCCTCGAGGAGCCGGCCCCGCACCTCGTCTGTGAGCCGGGACAGTTCGGGGGAGCTGTTCAGGAGCTTCGTCCCAGTCTTCAACAGCTCACCGGGACCTCCGGCCTGCCGGCCGGCGGCCATTCCGCCCAGCATCAACGCGAGCTTCATCTTCTTGGTCCGTCCGAGGAAGTAGCCCCCGGCGACGCCGAGGGCTACTCGCAGTCCACACTTCACTAGATCTCCTCTGTCCGTGGTCGCGGGTTGTCGGTGCCCGACGGCTTTGACAATCGCGACATCCCTCGCGCCGAGACCATTTCTGCAAATGCGCCCCTGACCGCCGCCGCTCTGCCGAGTACCCCGGGTGAAGATCACACACACGCCCATCCGAACCTGCTCGGAAGATTCACTGTTAATTAGGCTGTTCGGCGCAGAGGATGCCACCGAGTGACCGCACCTCGGCTGGGCAGCGCGGATGTGATCGTCCTAGTTTTCCGTAATGTTAAGAATGAGCGAGCGCCCGGCCGCGATCGGCGGTGCGCACCTCACCGGCGACGATGGTGTCGACCGGACGCTGGGAGCACCCGGTTCACACTCCCGCCCGGGCTCGTCCGCTGCCCGGGTCCCTTCCCGGGTTGCGCCCGGCCGGTCCGGACGCCCCGGGGCGCTGTTGAAGGCCCCCGGAACCGGTGACGGACGGCCCATCTCGGGGTGGGCCGGATGCCGTGGGCCGGGCGCCGCCTGCCGAACGTCACGGCGAGTCCATACGGCCGCGCGCCGGGCGGGCGCGCTCCCGTCAGCGCAAACGGGAGCGCGCGCACGGCAGCCCCTACCGCTACGGCAATCAAGACGAGCAGGAGCAAAGGTCCGTATCATTCAGACCAACATCAAGAAACTCGTCGACAACAACGCCATGTCAGGAAAGCAGAATCACGAGACACTAGTCGCTGCTGCGGTGTGCGCCGGCTCCTGGCGCGAACCGCCACCGCGCCCGCGCCTCGTCCAACCGCGCCCGACCCACCCCGAGCCCGTGCCTGGCCTGCTCCCGCGCCCGCTCAGCCATCGTCTTGGTTTTGGCCTTGGTAGTCGCGTTGGTCTTATCGCCGATCCTCATCACGCCCTCCCGGCGGCGAAGGTGCTTGCGAGTTCCCCGGCGTAAGCACGGCCCAAACGCGATACCGCGCGGTTCGTCCGCAGGCCATCACGGTGCGAGGAGCGCCACCGGGGCGGCGCCAGTCGCCCTCGCAGGCACCAGCCGCCGTCGACCACTGAAAGCGGCGCCGGGAAGGTCAGGTGGCGTCCGGGTCGATCGGGGGGCGCTCGTTCTTCGCCAGCCGCTCTGGCGGGGGCGGCGGTGTGTACGACGCGGCGGCGGCGGAGGTGTGGCCGTTGGTACCCGGCTCGGGCCCGTCGTCGAAGAGCGTGCGGCGCACGGCCGTGCGCGGGTTGAAGCTGCGCAGGCCGCGCAGCTCCTCGAGCGGCTTGCGCAGCTCGTCGAACTCGGGGCCCAGCTCACCGCGCAGCTGCTCGCGGGCGCCGGTGGCGTACTCCCGGACCTGCCGGATCGCCTTGCCCACCCAGGCCGCCGCAGCGGGGAGGCGCTCGGGGCCGAGGATGAACAGCCCGGCCACGACCAACACCATGATCTCGCCCCAGCCGATGCTGTCGAACACAGCACCACAGTACGGCTCAGTCGGAGGTCAACACCACTGAGACCGTCAACGGCCTCCCGTCGCGGATCAGCTCGACCGCCACGGTGTCGCCGGGGTTGCGCTCCCGGACGGCGACGACGAGCTCGTCGGCGCCTGCGATCGGGCGGTCCCCCACCTTGACGATGACGTCGCCGTCGATGATCCCGGCCGCGGCCGCCGCCCCACCCTGCTGGACGTTCTGGACCTGCGCACCGTCGGTCGTGCCGTCGTTGACCGAACGCGCGTTGATCCCGATCTCCGCGTGGTGAACGGCGCCGCCGCGGATCAGCTCCTCCGCGATGCCGCGTGCGTCGTCGATGGGGATGGCGAACCCGAGGCCGATCGAGCCGCCCTCGCCGCCGCCGAGGCTGCGGATCGCGGTGTTGATGCCGACCACGGCGCCGGTGGCGTCGACGAGCGCGCCGCCCGAGTTGCCGGGGTTGATGGCGGCGTCGGTCTGGATGGCGTCGATCACGGCGTTGGTGTCCGTGCCGCTGCCGTCGAGCCGCACCGGCCGGTTCAGCGCGCTGACGATCCCGTCGGTCACGGTGCCTGCAAGGCCGAGCGGCGAGCCGATGGCGATCACCCCGTCGCCGACGACAAGGTTCGCGGACGACCCGAACGTGGCCACGACGGGGTTGGCGACATCCACGTGGATGACCGCCAGGTCCGTCTTGGGGTCGCGACCGACGAGCTGGGCCGCGGCGCGGGTGCCGTCGTGGAAGATCACCTCGATCTGCCCGCCGGTGGCGGTGGCTGCAGGGGCGATCACGTGGTTGTTGGTCAGCACGTAACCGGCGGGGTCGATGACGACGCCGGACCCGGTGCCACCCTCCTCCCCCACCCGGATCTCGATCGAGACGACGGCCGGCACGGTGCGCTGGGCGATGTCGGCGACCGATCCCGGCGGCCGCGCCACCGAGTCGACGGTCTGTGTGATGGTGGGGTTGGGGTTGGTGAGGCTGTTGGCGCTGTCTGCGGTGAACCGCCCGACGAGCCCACCCGCCGCCCCGACGAGCACGGCGACCAGGGCCAGCCCGGCCAGCGCCCGCGGCTCGACGCGCCTGCCGAAGAGCACCTCGCGCAGGCTCAGCCGCGCGCCCTCGCGGCGCGGCCCCGAGTCGTCGGGCGGCTCCGCGGCCGCGGGCGGGCCGAGGGCGACATCGCTGTCCGGGTTGCGCCACGGGTCGCGGGCGGCGCCCTCCGTCCAGAACGGGTCGGCCTCCCCCGTGCCCTGGGAGCCCCTGCCGTTGACCGACGGGCGCTGCAGCGAAGGTGCGTCAGGCGCGGGCCTACCGAATGCGCTGGCCAGCGCGGCCGACGGCGGGGCGGCCAGGCGCGAACGGTCGGGCAACCCGCGGCTCCCCGCGAACCCGCCCTCCACGCCGAGCGGGCGGCCGAAGACAGCGGCCGCGCCGGCGTCGACGTCGGGGCGATCCAGCGGCCTGGGTTCCAGGCGGGGCGGGCCGCCTGCCGGCTCCTCGAACGCGCTTGCGGGTTCGTCGCGATCGTCCGAGCGCGTCTCAGGGGCGTCGCGTTCGTTCATCGCGCTGCGGACTCCCTGGGGATGTGCCTACCGGACCGGCTCAGCCTGCCTCACGTGCGGTGAAGTCCGCGTAGCCGATGGGACTCGGACTCACGGAAGCAGACCGTAGAACGAGCCCGGCATGCCGTCGAGCCGGTGGAGCGCGGGCAGCTGGCCGGGTCCCCGGCCGGTTGCGGGCAGGGGCGAGAGACGCAGCTGCGCGTCGACGACGCTCGGTGCACCGCCGCCGAGCACGGGACCCCCGAGCACACCGTTGGTGGCCGCCGGCACGGGTGTCTGCGGGGGGACTGCGACCGGAGCGGCGAGGGCGATGGCCCCCAACGCAAGACCGGAGACGGCGACTCCGGTGCCGACCCGGCGCCTGCGGCTGGGTCGTCGGCCATCGTGATTGCCGTCGTGGGAGTCGGGGACGCCGTCGGTGCCGGCCGGAGGCTCGTGACGGAGGTCGGCGCGGCCGGGCGGCCGGGGGGCGTCGGCGACCGGTGAGACGCGGTCGGGACGCAGCACGGACACGAGCTTGCCGTCGGAGGTGACGGCGAGGTCGCCGGGCGGGCCGGGGATGTCGGTGTCCTGCGGGATCGAGCGGAGGCTGGACAGCAGCGAGGACGGGAGGCTGGGGACCTCCGCCGTGCGCAGTGCGGCTCGCGCCTGTCCTTGTGCGACGACCTGCGCCGCGCACTCGCGGCACTGCGCGAGGTGCCGGGTGGCGCGCAGGTGCGGGCCCTCGGCAAGTTCGTCGTCGACGTAGGCGACGATGGCGTCGAGCGATAGGTGGTCCTGCCCCCAGTCGGGAGCGGTCACCGAGATCCGCCAACGCCCATCACTCACCGTACGGCCTCACGGCGCTCGGCCGACGCTTCGCGACACTGATGCACCCATGATGAGCTCGCAAGCTCGCTCATGTGCCAACCTCCTCCAACTGCTGCACGCCGATCCGACCTTCGGCGACACGGCTGCGCTCCAGCGCAGCGCGCAGAGCGGCTCGCCCACGGTGGATCCTGCTTCTCACCGTACCGAGCTTCACGCCGAGCGTCGCGCCGATCTCCTCGTACGAAAGACCTTCGACATCACACAGCACCACGGCGGCGCGGAACTCGGGCGGCAGTTCGTCGAGCGCACTCTGGAGCATCGGGTCGAGGTGGGTGTCGGAGAAGACCTGCTCCGGCTCGGGGCCGGTGCCGGGAAGCCGGTCCGAGTCCTCGGGCAGCGCCTCCATCCGGATGCGGGAGCGGCGGCGCACCATGTCAAGGAACAGGTTCGTGGTGATGCGGTGCAGCCAGCCCTCGAAGGTGCCGGGCTTGTACGACGCGAGCGAGCGGAAGACCCGCACGAACGTCTCCTGCGTGAGGTCCTCCGCGTCATGCGGGTTGCCCGTGAGGCGGTACGCGAGGCGGTAGACGCGGTCCGCGTGCTCGCGGACCACCTCGTCCCAGCTCGGCGGCGCCCACTCGGCTCCCCCTCCTGGCAACACCGTCCCGCCGGTCGTCTCGCCGGACAACAGCACAGCTGAGCTGTCGCTCATTGTGGGGTCGCACCTCCTGCGGCGGGTCGTGCCTCCGGCCAACGAAGACCGGTGGCTTGAGAGTTCCCGGTCTTCCTCGGTCGACGCCCCGACCGATGACACCTACCGTGCCCCATGCCCTTGAAGGATGGGTGAGAACCGTCTGAGAGGAGCCTGATAAAGCGACACCCGATACCTCCCGGGACACCCGGTGGACGAGATCCGGCGAGAAGCCGCAGAGCAGCCGAAACGCTGAGGCAGTAGCCTTCCGATCATGTTGGGCCGTCCGGACGCAGCCGCTGACCTGCCGGCGTTGCGCGACCACGTGGAAGCGTACCTGACCGAGGACGACCTGCTCGTCTCCGCGCGAGAGTCCGCCGCGCGGTCCGGCTGCATCCCGGTGAGCCCGGGGGCGGGGGCGGGGCTCCGCTTCCTCGCCGCCACGATCAGCGCCCGCGCGGTCGTCGAGATCGGCACGGGTACCGGGGTGAGCGGCCTGTGGCTGCTGCGCGGCATGGCCGGCGACGGCGTGCTGACCTCGATCGATGTCGACCCGGAGCACCAACGCACCGCCCGCGCGTCCTTCACGGCAGCCGGGTACGGTCCGTCGCGGCTGCGGCTGATCAACGGGATGGGCCTCGAGGTGCTGCCGCGGCTCACCGACGCCGGCTACGACCTGGTGTTCGTCGACGCCGCCGCGTCCGACCACCCCCGCTACCTGGACGAGGCCGTACGGCTGCTGCGCGTCGGCGGCATCGTCGTGCTGGCCGGCGTGCTCGACGGCGGCGTGGTGGACCCGGAAGCCGCGGACACCGGCACTCTCGCGCTGCGCGAGGTGGCCCGCCAGGTGCGCGAGGACGACCGCCTGGTGCCGGTGCTGCTCCCACTGGGCGACGGCCTGCTGGCGGCGGTCAAAACTGCCTAGGAGGGTCCTGAACGACTCCGCCCGTAGCGAGCGGCGTCCAGGTGGGTGCATCGCAAGGCGGGCGATCGGGCCGATACCGCTGTTGTATCGGCCCGATGGTCCAACGCCGCGAGGTGCCTGCCTGGGCGTCGCGCAGTAGGGCCGAGTTGTTCAGGGCGCTCCTAGTCCCGACGGCATACCGTCCGGGCTCGACACCGCCCAGCCCAACCTAGAAGCGCCCTGGTGCCGCGCAGAGGGGTGTGCCCGTCCTACAGCGCGGTCGCGCCCTTGCCCAGGACCACCACTCCGCCTTGGCTCACCGTGTAGCGCGCGCGGTCCAGGCCCAGGTCGACGCCGACCAGCGCGCCGTCGGGGACCACGACGTTCTTGTCGAGGATCGCTCCGCGGACCACCGCACCCCGGCCCACCCGCGTGCCGGGGAGCACGACGGAGTCGGAGACCTCGGCGCCGGCTTCGATGCGGACGTTGGAGCTGATGACCGAGCGCCGGACGATGGCGCCGGAGATGATCGTGCCCGCCCCGACGATCGAGTCCTGCGCGATCCCGCCCTCGACGAACTTGACCGGGGGCAGGGGCACGCTCGCCGTGCGGATCGGCCAGCGCTGGTTGTAGAGGTTGAAGATCGGGTGCACCGAGACGAGGTCGGTATGCGCCTCGTAGTACGCATCCACGGTGCCGACGTCACGCCAGTAGCCCGCGTCGCGGTCGGTGGCGCCCGGCACCACGTTGTCGGCGAAGTCGTACACAGCGGCGTCGCCCTGCGCGACCAGGCGCGGGATGATGTCGCCGCCCATGTCATGGTCGGAGTCGCCGTCCTCGGCGTCGGCACGCAGCGCGTCGAGCAGCACCTCGGTGGTGAAGATGTAGTTGCCCATCGACGCGAACGTGACGTCCGGGTCGTCCGGCACCGACGGCGGGTCCGACGGCTTCTCCAGGAAGTCGACGATCTTGCCGCTCGCGTCGGAGTTGATCACGCCGAAGCCCTTGGCCTCCGCGCGCGGCACCCGAATCCCCGCCACGGTGACGCCCGCGCCCGTCTCGATGTGGCGTGCCAGCATCTGCCCGGGGTCCATCCGGTAGACGTGGTCGGCGCCGAACACCGCGATGTAGTCGGGCCGCTCGTCGTAGACGAGGTTCAGGCTCTGGAAGATCGCGTCGGCGCTGCCGGTGTACCAGCGCCTGCCGAGCCGCTGCTGAGCGGGCACGGTGGTGATGTATTGGCCCAGCACACTGGACAGCCGCCAGGTGGTGGAGATGTGGCGGTCCAGGGAGTGGGACTTGTACTGCGTGAGCACGCAGATGCGGTCCATCCCTGCGTTCACGAGGTTGGACAGCACGAAGTCGATGAGCCGGTAGTTGCCCCCGAACGGGACCGCGGGTTTGGCGCGGTCGGCTGTGAGCGGCCACAGCCTCTTGCCCTCGCCACCGGCGAGGACGATCCCGAGCACGTTCGCCCCGAGTGCCAGAGGCGAGGCAGGCGACAGACGGGCGGCTGTCACGCTCCACCGCCCGATTCCCGCGGGCCCGGACCGGCCGGCAACGTCGTCACGGAAATGACCCTAGTGCGCTCAGATGGTACTGGGCCACCGGAAGACGCTCTCCTGACGACGGGTCGGCAACCGTCACCCCACGAGGGACGGCGACATGACCTACCGTTCCCGGGTGCGCATCGGCCTGCTCACCCGCGAGTACCCCCCTGACGTCTACGGCGGGGCCGGTGTCCATGTCGGGCACCTGGTCCCAGCGCTGCGTGACCTGGTGGACGTCGACGTCCACTGCTTCGGCGAGCCGAGGGCGGGCCGGCCGGACACCTATGCGCACCGCGTGCCTGCCGAGCTCGCCGAGGCCAACCCGGCCCTGCAGACGCTGGGTGTGGACCTGTCGATGGCCGCCGCGCTCTCCGGCTCCGACGTCGTGCACTCCCACACCTGGTACGCCAACATGGCAGGGCACATCGCGAAGGTCCTGCACGGCGACCCGCACGTCGTCACGGCCCACTCGCTGGAACCGCGCAGGCCGTGGAAGGCCGAGCAGCTCGGCGGCGGGTACCGCCTCTCGTCGTGGGTGGAGCGCACCGCGTACGAGGGTGCGGACGCCGTCATCGCGGTGAGTGACGGCATGCGGCGCGACGTGCTCGAGTGCTACCCGGCCCTCGACCCCGGGCGCGTCCACGTCGTGCACAACGGCATCGACACCGACTTCTACCGACCCGGACCCGACCCTGACGTCGTGCGCGCGGCCGGCGTCGACCCGGACCGGCCCAGCGTCGTCTTCGTGGGGCGGATCACCCGGCAGAAGGGTCTCGGCCACCTGCTCGCCGCCGCGCACCACATCGACCGCGACGCCCAGATCGTGCTGTGTGCGGGAGCGCCGGACACCCCGGAGATCGCCGAGGAGACCGAGAAGGCGGTCGCGGAGCTCCGCTCGTCGCGACCGGGCGTGGTGTGGGTGCGCCGGATGCTGCCCGCCGCGGACGTGCGCAGCCTGCTGTCGGCGGCGACGGTCTTCGTGTGCCCGTCGGTGTACGAGCCGCTCGGCATCGTGAACCTGGAGGCGATGGCCTGCGGCACGGCCGTGGTGGCATCCGACGTGGGCGGCATCCCCGAGGTCGTCGCCGACGGCACCACCGGGCTGCTCGTGCACTTCGACGAGCACGGGGTTGACGAGTTCCGCGCCGGGCTCGCCGACGCCGTGAACGAGCTGCTCCAGGACCCGGCGCGAGCAGCGGTGATGGGCGCGGCCGGCCGGGAGCGCGCCGAACGGGAGTTCACGTGGCAGCAGGCCGCGGCCCGGACGGTGGAGATCTACCGCTCGCTCACCTGAGCCGCACGCGCCCTGGCGCGGTGGGCGGCCACCGCGGACCGGTTGGCGCAGGCGGGCGAGCAATAGCGGCGGGCGGCGTTGCGGGAGGTGTCGGCGAAGACGCGCGAGCAGCCGTCCGCGGCGCAGCGGCCGTGCCGGTCGACGCCGTATTCCGACACGAGCATCGCGAGCGCGAACGCCGTGCTGGCCCGCAGCCGGTCGACGACGTCCGCCTCGGGCGGTGAGTAGTGCAGGTGGAAGCCCTGCCCGTCGTGGTCGGACAGGTGAGGTTCGACGCGGACGTCGGCGAGCAGCGCGTTGACGGCCACCGCTGCGGCCTCCGGATCGGTGGCGTCGAAGACCGTGCGCAGCCGGCGGGCCCACGCCCGCAGCGCGGGCTCGACCGTCGCGGGGGCGCGGCCCGCGAGGAAGCCGTGGGCCACGAGCACAGCCCGCATCTGGTCGGCGGCCGGCCCCGGTTCGCCCGGCGCCGGCTTGTCGAGAGTGCCCGTGACCGCGTTGACGAGCTCGACGGCGGCACCCAGCGCGTCGCTTCGGTAACCGATGAAGTTCACTGACCTATTACTCCTGGCCCCCGCGACTGTAAGATGCCAACCAACGATACATATTACGGAGGGGACTCGGGGATGCGGTGCGCGAAGTGCGGATGGCCGGTCGACGAGACGGCGGTGCTCTCGACGCACCACACGTCGGAGGGCTGGGTGCGCTACCGGCGCTGCGTCTGCGGCGCGGTGGCGATCGAGATGATGCGGCTCGGCAGCGGAGCCGGCGTGCAGATCGAGCCCGTGCGGGAGCTCGCGCAGGCGCGGTGACGTCAGGTGCCGCGGCGCAAGCGGAATCTCGACGACGAGATGCACCAACGACGAACGGCACCGGCGTGCGGCTCGAGGGCCGTCCGCCGGTGCCGTCGACGGGGAAAGCGGAGCCTCGCGTGCGGTGCGGGGCGGCGTACTCGTGCGGTAGCGGTACTGGTGCCGTACAGGTGCTGGTGTGGTACCGGTACTGCGGGTCAGCCTGCGGCGGCCTTGAGGGCGTCGCCGAGGTCGCTGGCCTCCTCGGCCGACATCTCCACGACCAGGCGGCCGCCGCCCTCTAGCGGGACGCGCATCACGATGCCCCGACCCTCCTTGGTCACCTCCAGGGGACCGTCACCGGTCCGGGGCTTCATCGCCGCCATCTCCTGCCTCCTCTGTCGTCGTCTGCAGGGCGCCGCTGCGCGGGGGGAGCGCGCGGCGGGGATGCTGCGAACATCTTTCCCCATACATCCGACGAGCGTGAAACCGGAGCGATCTAGCCGCGCGTCGTTCACGCTGCGAAGTCAGCCCATCGCTGCACGCCAGCAGCCTTGGACGTGGTCGTCGACCAGCCCGGTGGCCTGCATCAGCGCGTAACAGGTGGTCCGTCCGACGAACCGCAGCCCGTTCCGCTTGAGGGCGCGCGCCATCGCCGTGGACTCCGGTGACGTCGCAGGTACGTCGGCGAGAGTGGCTGGGCGGGGGTGCGTGGCCGGGTCGGGTGCGAAGGACCACAGCAGCTCGTCGAGCGGCTCTTCGAGCTCAAGCACGGCTCGCGCGTTGTGGATGGTGGCCTCGATCTTCGCCCGGTTGCGGACGATGCCGGCGTCGGCGAGCAGGCGCTGCACGTCGGCGTCGCCGAACTCCGCCACCTTCTTCGGGTCGAACCGGGCGAACGCGGCTCGGAACGCAGGGCGCTTGCGCAGGATCACCAGCCAGGACAGCCCCGACTGGAACCCTTCGAGGGAGAGCCGTTCGAACATCGCGTCGACGCCGTGCAGCGGGCGGCCCCACTCGTCGTCGTGGTAGGCCATGTACTCAGGGGCCGAACCCGCCCAGCCGCAGCGGTGGCGCCCGTCGGTGGTGAGCTGGGGAACCGGTTCAGGCACTGGCGCGGTACTCCGCCTCGCAGAATCGGGCGAACCTGCGCAGCGACAGCACCTCGAACACACCGACGACGTCGGCGGGTGCTTCCACCTCGACGGGCACGGTGAGCCGGACGCGGGTCACCGGTCCCCCTCGCTGCGCACACCGTCGGCGAGCTGGGACTCCAGCTCGGCGACCCTCGCGAGTAGCCCGTCGCGTTCCACGCCGGAGCGGTCCAGCTCATCGGCGAGCCGGTCGAGCACCCAGTCCACCTCATCCATCCGGTATCCGCGCACGGCCTGCTGGAAGCGCAGCTCACGCACGTCTTCGCCATCGATCTCACCGGCCGGCAGCCGGGTGGGAGTGGCGCCCGGCGCGAGCGGCGCCAGCTCCTCACCACGGCCGAACACGACCACGGCCAGACCGAACAGCACGGCGGCGACGACAGCGACCACGAGCAGGTAGATCAGCGCGGTGCCCACTCTGGCCATCCCACCACGCCCGATGGATCAGCGCACCAGCACCTCGCACATCGGCGGGCGCTCGCTCATGTTGACGGAGGTGGAAGTCGGCAGCCACTCGCCGTCGACCTGCAGGAACTGGGTGAGCGCTCCACGGGCGTCCGGCACGTCGCTCCGGGCGAGCGCAGCGGCGAGGATCTGGCGGGCCATCACCCCGAGCTGCAGGAGCGACCGGTTTCGGTGCTTGCGCACACCGAGGTTGACCTGCGCCAGCCCCTCCAGGCCGAGTTTCGCGTAGGTGTCGAGCAGCAGCCCGATCTCCACGCCGTACCCGGCCGCGAACGGCACCGACTCCAGCAGCCGCCGTGTGGCGGCGTACTCGCCCCCGAGCGGCTGGACGACCGCGGCCAGCTCGGGGCGCAGCGCCGCGAGCAGGGGGCGGACGAGCAGTTCTGTGACACGCCCGCCGCCCGTGTCGGTCTCCTTGGTCTCCAGCCGCAGCGGCCGCCGGTAGAAGCCTTTGACCAGTTCGACCTGCGGCTCGGTGAGCAGCGGGCCGAGCAGGGCGGGAACGAACCCGGGATCGAAGTCGACGAGATCGGAGTCGAGGAAGCAGATGATGTCGCCGGTGGTGGCCGCGAGGGAGCGCCACAACACCTCGCCCTTCCCGGGGACCGGCTCCAGCTCCGGGAGCACGTCGGTGCGGTGCACGACCTTGGCGCCCGCGGCGGTGGCGACCTCCACGGTGCGGTCCGTGGAGCCGGAGTCGACCACCACCAGCTCGTCCACCAGCGGGGCCGGACCGAGCGTCAACGGGAGTATCGCCGTGACTATGGCCCCGACCGTGGCCTCTTCGTCCAGCGCGGGCAACACCACCGACACGCGCCTGCTGTTCTTCACGGCCACCAAATCGTCGGCGCTCCAGGCAGGCTCCTGCCATGTGCGGCGCGCGAACCACTGCTCGGTGAGCGGATCCACTGGTCTCTCCTCACGATAGAAGGGGGGACCGGCGCCGTTGCCGTCGGACCAGAATCGCAGGTGACGAGCCCGCTGTCAGGCCAGCGCTCGGACCGTCCGCACAGGGGGACGGCTACCCAGGACCGTGGCGACCATATCCAGCGTGCGGCGCGTCGCGACCACTTCGTGCACCCGGAACACCCGGGCGCCCGCCGCCGCGGACAGCGCCGTGGCCGCCAGGGTGCCCTCCAGCCGGTCGGTCACCTCGGCGACACCGAGCGCCTCCCCGACGAAATCCTTGTTCGACAGGGCCATGAGCACGGGCCAGCCGCTCGCCACCAGCTCGTCACACCGGCGCAGCAGAGTCAGGCCGTGGAAGGTGTTCTTGCCGAAGTCGTGTGTGGGGTCGATGAGGATGCCCTCGCGCGGCACGCCCAGGCCGACCAGCCGCTCGGCCTGCCCGCATACATCGGCCAGCACGTCGGCCACGACGTCGGTGTAGCGCACCCGGTGCGGCCTGCGCCGCGGCACGGCGCGGCCGGTGTGCGAGCAGACCATGCCGGCGCCTGCGGCCGCGGCCACCTCGCCGAGCGTCGGGTCGGCCCCGGCCCACGTGTCGTTGAGCAGGTCGGCACCCTCGGCCACGGCAAGCCTGCCCACCTCCCCGCGCCAGGTGTCCACGCTGATCACGACGTCCGGATGGCGGGCGCGCACGGCCGCCACGAACGGGACGACCCGGCGGACCTCCTCAGCCACGTCCACCTCGGGGCCGGGCCCCGCCTTCACCCCGCCGATGTCGATGATGTCGGCGCCGTCGGCGATCGCGGCGTCGACCCTCGCCATCGCATCGGAGTCGGCGAACGTCGCGCCGCGGTCGTAGAACGAGTCGGGCGTGCGATTCACGATCGCCATCACGAGCGCCCGGTCCTGCGCCGGTTCACGCGTGCCGAACCGGATCACCACCGAATCACCTGCGGCTCACACGGCCACCTGCGATACGTCGGCCGAGGGCAGGCACGCGTCGAGCGCCTCGGCGACGTCGGTGGCGACGACCAGCCGCTCGATCGCCTCCGGCCGCACGAAACCGCGCTCGCCGATCTCCCGCACCCAGTCGAGCAGGCCGGTGTAGTGGCCGTCCGGGTCGAGCAGCACAACCGGCTTGCTGTGCAGGCCGATGTAGCCCGCCGTCCAGACCTCGAACAGCTCCTCGCACGTGCCCACTCCGCCCGGCAGCGCGAGGAACGCGTCGGCGTGCGCCTCCATGAGCGCCTTGCGTTCGCGCATCGTCTCGACGATCAGCAGCTCGTCGGAGTCGTGGTCGGCCCACTCCCGGTCGACAAGGGCCTGCGGGATCACTCCGGTGGTGCGGGCCCCGCCCGCACGCGCCGCCGAGCCGACCCGGCCCATCATCGCCGCGCGGCCGCCCCCGGAGACGAGGTTCCAGCCCCGCGCCGCGATCTGCCGCCCGACCTCCGACGCGAGCTCGAGGTAGCTGTCCGGCAGGCCCTCGATGGACCCGCAGTACACGCAGACCGCGAACGACCGCCCCGTCAATGCGCTTCCTCCCACGCCCGCCACGCCTCTTGCACGATCTTCACGGCGTCGTCGACGTCGTCGGTGAGGTGCAGGAGCGCGAGGTCCTTCTCCCCGATCTTGCCGCTGCTCAGCACCGTGTCGGCGATCCAGTTGTAGAGCCCACCCCAGTACTCGGTGCCCAGCAGCACCACCGGGAACTTCGTCACCTTCTTCGTCTGCACGAGCGTGAGCGCCTCGAACAGCTCGTCGAGAGTGCCGAAGCCGCCGGGCAGGCAGACGAACGCCTGCGAGTACTTCACGAACATCGTCTTGCGCGCGAAGAAATAGCGGAAGTTGATGCCGAGGTCGACCCAGTCGTTGAGGCCCTGCTCGAACGGAAGCTCGATGCCCAGCCCGACGGAGAACCCGCCGACCTCGGTGCAGCCCCGGTTGGCGGCCTCCATGACACCCGGCCCGCCGCCGGTGATGACGGCGAAACCGGCCTGCGCGAGCGCGGCGCCCAGCTCACGGCCCTGGGCGTACTCGGGGTGGTCGCGCGACGTGCGCGCGGAACCGAAGACGGTGACGGCCCTCGGCAGCTCCGCCAGCATCCCGAAGCCCTCGACGAACTCGGCCTGAATGCGCATCACGCGCCACGGGTCGGTGTGCACCCAGTCGCTCGGCCCGCGCGAGTCCAGCAGACGCTGGTCGGTGGTGGTGGACTCGTTGCGGTGCTCGCGGCGCAGCACCACGGGGCCGCGCTGCTTCTCGTCTGGGCGCCCCGCCCCCTCGTCGGTCATGCAGTTCACAGTATCGACGCGCGTTCGGCCGCACCGGACGGCCGGGGGAGCGTGGGATGGCGGTGCGGTTTCGGTCAGGGGGCGAGGAACGTACGCAGGACATCCGCCGCCTCCGTGATCCGCCGGATGTCCACGTGCTCCTCGCGGGTGTGGGCGAGGTTGGGGTCGCCGGGCCCGTAGTTCAGCGCGGGGATGCCGAGCGCGGCGAAGCGGGAGACGTCGGTCCAGCCGTACTTGGCGGCGGGCGCGGCACCCGTCGCGCTGAGGAACTCCTGCGCGGCGGGCGCCCCGAGCCCGGGCAGCGCGCCGGGCACGAGGTCGGTGACCGCCAGCTCGAACCCGTCGAATACCTCGCGGACGTGCTTCTCCGCGCCCGCCGCGTCGCGATCGGGGGCGAACCGGAAGTTGACGGTGACGACGCACTCGTCGGGCACCACGTTGCCCGCGATCCCGCCGGCGATCCGCACGGCCTGCAGCCCCTCGCGGTAGCGGCACCCGTCGATGTCGACCTCCCGGGCGGCGTAGCTGGTCAACCGCTGCAGCACCTGCTCGGCGGCGTGCACCGCGTTGCTGCCCAGCCACGAACGCGCCGAGTGGGCCCGCCTGCCGCGGGTCGTGATCTCCGCCCGGAGCGTGCCCTGACAGCCCGCCTCCACGAGCCCGTTGGTCGGCTCGCCGAGGATCGCGAGGTCGGCACGCAGCCAGTCGGCGTGCTCGCGCTCGATGCGGCCCAGCCCGTTGCGCGCGGCCTCGACCTCCTCGCAGTCGTAGAAGACGAGCGTGACGTCGTGGCGCGGCTCGGGGAGCGTGGCCGCGAGGTGGGCGAACACCGCGTCCCCGGCCTTCATGTCCGACGTGCCGCAGCCGAAGAGGAGGTCGCCGTCGCGGTGGCTCGGGAGGTTGTCGGCGACCGGGACCGTGTCCAGGTGCCCGGCCAGCAGCACCCGGCTCCCCCGGCCCAGATGGGTCCTGGCGAGCACGGCGTGGCCGGAGCGGAGCACCTCGAGGTGCGGCGCCTGCTCGCGCAGCGCCCGCTCGACGGCGTCGGCAAGCGCGGCCTCGTCGCCCGAGACGCTCTGCACGTCGACGAGGGCGGCGCAGAGGTCGACGGGGTCAGCGGCGAGATCGAGAACGGGCCTGGTCACGACCCCCGACCCTACCGGGGGTGCTGCTACCAGGCTCTGCACACACATACGCGTCCATGCCGACCCAGCTGACTCCGTGAGATGCACACCCGAGCAGTTTGATCTTTACGCAACGACTCCCCTGTCCATCTCACCGGAGTCGACCTACTGCCGGCGCCCGGTCCTCGGTGCGTATGTGTGTGCAGAGCCTGCAGGTGCGGCCGCCCGTCTCACCGGCTCTGCACACACATACGCGCCCCCGCGCTGCATCTCCCGGGTGCTGTCGGTCGGAACGCGCCCGCCGGCGCGGGCGGTCGGCCACCCTGCGGATGTGATCGGACTGCCGAAGGTGTTCCGCGGCACGGCGGCGATACAGGCCGGGCTGGTGACGAAGGGCCAGCTGCGGGGGCCGCGCTACCTCCGCCTGCTGCCCGACGTCTACACGCCGACGACCGGGGAGCCGCCCGGCCTGGCGGACCGCTCCCACGCGGCGTACTTGTTCGGCCGCGGGCGCGGGGTGCTCTCCGGCTACTCGGCGGCTGAACTAATCGGCGCATCCTGCGGTAGTGACGGGGCCGCAGCCGAGCTGACGGTGCCCGGGGGTGGTGTGCGGTCGCATCCGAGCCTGCTGATGCACCGCGATCGGCTCGCCCAAGGCGAGGTGCAGCGGTGCGGCGAGGTGCTGGTGACCACGCCGGTGCGCACCGCTTACGACCTGGCCCGCCGGCTGGAACTCGTGGAGGCCGTCGTCGCCCTCGACGCCCTGGCCAACCGGGGCCGCTGGCCATCCGGCCGGACGCCGGGTTTCGATCCCGCCGCCGTACTGAAGCTCGCCACCCGCTACCCGCGGGCCCGCGGCCGCAGCCGGCTTCCCCAGGTCGTCGGCCTGGCCGACCGCAGGAGCGGTTCGCCGATGGAGACCCGGCTGCGGCTGGTCCTCTTGCTGCGCGGCCTCCCGACGCCCGAGGTCCAGTACCCGGTCCTCGACGGTCGGCGCCGTGAAGCCGTGTGGTTGGACCTCGCCTACCCGCAGCTGCGCATCGGAATCGAGTACGAGGGCGAGGAGCACACCCGGTCGGAGCGTGTGCTGCGCGACGCCGCCCGCTACACGACCTTGGTGGACGCCGGCTGGCGAATGTTCCGCTTCACGAAGTACCAGGTTTTCCTAGAACCCGACGAGGTGGCGGCGACGATCCGCCGAGCCCTCGCCCGGCCGCGAGATTCACACCAGATCCCCTAATCCAAGATCGAACAGCCCTCGTGTCCATCTCACGGTCTCCCGGCGCGTATATGTGTGCAGAGCCTGGGGAAGCGAGTTGTCCACAGGTCCCGCCCGGGTGGGTTGTGGGTGGGGGCGGCCGTTGTCAGCCTCTAGGCATGGAGATCCGGCCCGACGACTTCGACCCCGTCGGGCTCGTCCGTGCCGCTCGGCGGCGGGCCGACTGCAGCCAGCGGGAGCTCGCGGCGCGGGCCGGCGTCGCGCGGTCCACCGTCGCGCGCATCGAGGACGGCTCACTCACCCCGAGCCTCGGCATGCTGCGGCGCCTGCTGGCCGCCGCAGGTCTCGACCTCGTGGCGGTGGACGGGGCAGGGCGGCTCGTCCCGCCGATGCTCGACGACCGCGACGACATCCGTGACGGGGCCGAGCGGCGGTACCCGACCCACCTCGACACGGTGCTCGACCCGGAGCGCGGTGACTGGTGGGGCGATCGGTACGGGCTCGCCCGGCCGCCCGAAACGTTCCATCGCGACCGCCGCAGGCGCGACGCCCAGCGGCGCCGGAGCCAGTGGGAGGTCCGTGTCCTGCGGGGCCATGGATCGCCACCCCCGGAGGGCCCCGGGCGGCGGCGGGACGGCTAACGTCGGAAGTCGTGAGCACCGCACCGCGCCGGGAGGGCGCTTCCGGCACCGGCCTCGCCACCGTGGCCGCCGACGGAACCGTCCTCGACACCTGGTTCCCCGCCCCTGCCCTCGGTCCGGATGCCCCCGACGTGGCGGGTGACCTCGCCCCCCTCGCGGGCCGCGACGACGCCAGAGGTGTCAGCACGGTCGTCGTGCGCACTGCCGTCGACTCCCTCGCCGACCCGGCCGTCGACGCCCACGACGTCTACCTGCGGCTCCACCTGCTGAGCCACCGCCTGATCGCCCCGCGCGAGGCCAACCTCGACGGGGTCTTCGGGCTGCTCGCCAACGTCGTGTGGACCGACCTGGGCCCGTGCGCGGTGCCCGGCTTCGAGACGACCCGTGCCCGCCTGCGCGCAAGCGGGCACGTCACGGTGTACGGCGTGGACAAGTTCCCGCGGATGGTCGACTACGTGGTGCCCACCGGCGTCCGGGTCGCCGACGCCGACCGAGTGCGCCTCGGCGCCCACCTCGCTGCCGGCACCACTGTCATGCACGAAGGATTCGTCAACTACAACGCCGGCACCCTCGGCGCGTCGATGGTCGAGGGGCGGATCTCGGCGGGTGTGGTCGTCGGCGACGGCTCCGACATCGGCGGTGGCGCGTCGATCATGGGCACACTCTCGGGTGGCGGCAAGGAGGTCATCTCGATCGGTGAGCGCTGCCTCCTCGGTGCCAACGCCGGCATCGGCATCTCCCTCGGCGACGACTGCGTCGTCGAGGCTGGGCTGTACGTCACCGCCGGCACGAAGGTGCTCCTCCCCGACGGCACCACTGCGGCGGCCCGCGCGCTGTCGGGCCGCAACGGGATGCTGTTGCGCCGCAACTCGATCACCGGGGCCGTCGAGGCGCTCTCCCGCACCGGCGAGGGCGTCGCGCTGAACACCGCGCTGCACACGAACTGACCGGGCCGCGGCTCCCGGCCGGTAATCTCGATCCTCGTGCCCACCGTGACCCCGTTCCCCGTCGACGTGCGCAATCTCCCGGCACCGCTCGCCGCCGTTCCGTCCGATCCGCCTGCCCAGCACGTGCGGGCGGCGCTGGACCTGCGGCTGCGGGCGCTGCTGCGGCACGACCCCGGCACCCGCACCGGCGCCGACATCGAGGACCTCCATCAGATGCGGGTGGCGGTGCGCCGCATGCGCGCGTCGCTCAAGTCCGCCCGCCCCCTCCTCGACGCGGCCTGGGCCGACGGCCTGCGCGCCGAGCTGGGCTGGCTGGGCCGCGCGCTGGGGCCGGTGCGGGACCTCGACGTGATGCTGCTGCGGCTGCGCGGCGAGATCGCCGGGCTGCCCGAGCGGGAGAAGGCGGCGGGTGAGGTGCTCGTCGGGCGGCTCGTGCAGGAGCACGGCGAGGCCCGCGTGGAGATGCTGGCGGCCCTCGAGGCGCCGCGCTACACCGCCCTGATCGAGCGGCTGGCCGACGCGATCCGGCTCCCGCTGCCCACGCCGTCGGCCACGACGGCGCAGCCCGAGCTGCCCGAGCTGGTCCGGGTCGAGTTCCGCAAGATCAGCCGGGCCGTCGAGCGGGCCGGGGAGGATCCCGCCGACGAGGTGCTGCACGCGCTGCGCATCCGCGCGAAGCGCGTGCGCTACACCGGCGAGCTTGTTCGGTCGGCGTTGAAGGGCACAGCGGCGGGCGTCACGGTGAAGAAGTTGCTCGAGGCCACCAGCGAGCTGCAGGAGGTGCTCGGCGACCACCAGGACGCCTGTGTGGCTGAGCAGCGCATCCGGGAGCTGCTGGACGGGCTCGGCGAGACGATCGACGCCCACGTCGTGTTCGTCGCGGGCCGGCTCGTGGAGCGCGAGCGTACGAGGGCCGACGTGAAGCGCGGCGAGTGGCGGGCGGCGTGGTCTGCGGTGGCGGAGCACGGCGCCGCCCTCTGACGCCAATCCCCGGGGTCGGTCAGAGCCCCGCGAGGCGCTCCACCGCTGCGCCGATGCGCTCGTCGGTGGCTGTGACCGCCACCCGCACGTGCTGCTCGCCCGCCGGGCCGTAGAACTCGCCCGGCGCCACCAGGATCCCCAGCAGCGCGAGTCGACGGACCGTCGTGCGGGACGGCTCGCCCGCGGTTGCCCAGAGGTAGAGGCCCGCCTCGGAGTGGTCGATCCGCATGCCGGCAGCCTCGAGAGCAACCCGCAGCTGCGCGCGCCGCCGGGCGTAGATCGCGGCCTGGGCGGCCACGTGCGCGTCGTCGGACGCGGCGGCCTGCATCGCAGCCTGCACGGGCCGCGGCACCATCATCCCGGCGTGCTTGCGCACTTCGAGGAGATCCGCGACGAGCGCCGGGTCGCCGGTGACGAACCCGGCGCGGTACCCGGCGAGGCTCGAGGACTTCGACATGGACTGCACGGCGAGAAGTCCCTCGAACGACCCGCCGCAGACGTCGGGGTGGAGCACCGACGCGGCTCCGTCGGAGAGGGACAGGTAGCACTCGTCCGATGCGACGACCGCGCCGCGCTCCCGCGCCCAGTCGACGACCTTGCGCAGGTGCTCGCGCGGGAGCACGCGCCCTGTCGGGTTGGACGGGGAGTTGATCCAGACGAGCGCGACCCGCCGCGGGCCGAGCGCCGCGGTCGAGTCGGAGCGGACGAACTCGGCACCCGCGAGCCGCGCGCCCACCTCGTAGGTCGGGTAGGCGAGCTCGGGGATCACCACGGTGTCGCCGGCACCGAGCCCGAGCAGCGTCGGCAACCAGGCGACCAGCTCCTTCGAACCGATCGTCGGCAGGACCGCCACTGGATCGACGGTGACGCCGAACCGGCGCTCCAGCGAGCCCGCGATGGCCTCGCGGAGCGCGTCGGGACCGTGCGTGGTCGGGTAGCCGGCGACGTCTGCCGCCGGCCCGGCGAGCGCGTCGCGTAAGACGGACGGAACCGGGTCGACCGGGGTGCCGACCGAGAGGTCGACGATCCCCCCGGGATGGGCGACGGCGATCGCGTTGTCGTCGGCCAGGGAGTCCCAGGGGAAGTCGGGGAGGCCGAGCTTCACTCGTCGTGCTGCTGGGGCGGGAGGCTGAGGGCGGGCTCGACGTCGCGCTCGACCTTGCCGATCTTCGACGCGCCGCCGGGCGAGCCCAGCTCGTCGAAGAAGTCGACGTTGGCCTTGGTGTAGGCGCTCCACTGCTCGGGCACGTCGTCCTCGTAGTAGATCGCCTCGACCGGGCAGACCGGCTCGCAGGCTCCGCAGTCGACGCACTCGTCCGGGTGGATGTAGAGCATCCGCCCGCCCTCATAGATGCAGTCCACCGGGCACTCTTCGATACACGCCTTGTCGAGCAGGTCGACGCATGGCTCGGCGATGACGTAGGTCACGGGGTGGTCCTCCACTCGGGCGTCCTGACACGCACAGTATGTCCCGCTGGCCGATCGCAGCGGGAGCCGGGGCGGTGTGAGACGGGTCTTAAAGGACGGCGCAGGATGGACTCGTGGAGATCCCTGACGCGCTGGTCGGCGCCCGGGTCTCGCTGCGCCACCGGATCGGCGAGCGCGACGGGCGGCCGCTCTTCAGCGACGCCGTCGGCGAACTGAGCGCCGACGGGCCCGCTGCGGTGCTGGTACGGACGCGGCGCGGGCCGGTGCGGGTGGAGCGCGCGGCGGTCGTCGCGGTGCGCGCGGTACCGCCCGCGGTACCGCGCCGCGCCCCGCTGGCCGCGGTCGCCCGGCTCGAAGGGCTCTGCGCGGACGCCTGGCCCGCACCGGTCGACGAACCACTCGGCGCGTGGCGGCTCCGCGCGGCGGGTGGCTACACCGGCCGCTCCGACTCAGCGCTCGCCATCGGCGACCCGGGGATGCCGGTACCGGAGGCGCTCGCCGAGGTGCGCCGGTTCGCGCGTGAGCACGGCATCAAGCCCCGGGTGCACGCGCCCGCCGGGTCGCCGTGGGAACGGGCCGTGGCCGAGCAGGGCTGGGTGCTCGACGCCGCGCACGCCGCCGGGGCAGAGTCGGCCGTGCTCGTCGCACCGCTGGCCGGGGCCCACGACCCCCGGGTCGAGCTGGCCGAGCGCCCGTCGGCGGAGTTCTGGGAACTTGCGCTCAGTGCGCCTCCCACGCCGGCGCAGCGGCAGGTGATCGCACCTGAAGGCGAACCGCGCACGGTGTTCGGGCTGCTGCGCGGGCCGTCCGGAGCGGCGCTGGGCCAGGTGCGCGGGGCCCTGGTGGCCGACCACCTGCACCTGTCACTGCTCCAGGTAGACCCGTCGGGCAGGCGACAGGGCCTCGCCACTGTGCTCATTGCCGCCGTGGCGGCGTGGGCGCAGGAGCACGGTGCCCGGTGGTCGGTGCTGCAAGTGGCGCTGCACAACACCGGCGCCCGCGCGTTCTACGGGCGCCTCGGACACGTCGAGCACCACCGGTACCGCTACCTCGTGCCGTCTTCTCGCTGATCGAGCCAGTTCTGGGTTTCGCGCGCCGCCTTCTTGAGGCCGGACCACTCACCGAGGTATTTCCCCACCGCGCCCACCACGGGCAACCAGCTCATGCCCTCGTGCAGGAGGTTGCCGTGCGGGCGCTTGTCCAGCTCGTCCTCGACGGCCAGCAGCGCGCGCCCCAGCCGCCACACGGCCCGTCCCACGCGGGCGAGCGTGGGCCGCGGCTCGGAGAGGTCTCCGGTCAGCTCGGCCGCGCGGGCGTCGGCCTCAGCGTCGTCGGCCGCGCTCGGCGCCTGGACGGTCAGTCGGCGCCGGAACATCACCGAGCCGAGCAGCGCGACGAGCTCGTCCTCGTCGTGCACGCCGTGCTCGCCCGCGATCGCGATGAGCAGCATTCCCTGCCCCGCCGCGCCGACCACCGACGACACCGGCAACCGCTTCGCGAGCGCCCCGCCCAGCCCTGGAATTGCGGCGAGGAGGGTGGTGAACCGGCCGACGCGGCGCACCCACCAGCGTGTGCGGGCCGGCACGTCCATCGCCGCCCACGCCGCGGTGCCCGGCACCTCGACGGCCGCGAGCGCATCGAGGAGCCGCTCACCCAGGCCGCGATCCGGGTCGTCGGGCGCAGCGACGCGCGTGCGCAGCCCGAAGGGGTCCGACTCACGCAGCCCGGCGAGCAGCGGCCGGGTGGCGCGGACGAACGGCCGCAGGATCGCGATGACCGCGCGGTCGGAGATCGCCTCAGCCACTGCTCCCCCGGTACCCGCGCTCGACGGCCGCACGCAGCGACCAGAGACCCGCGAGTAGCGCGGCGACGAGCCCCAGCGCCGGCCAGCCGATCAGCAGCATGTTGTCGCCGCCCGGCCCGAACATCACGAGCACCCCGATCGTCACCGCCCAGGCCGTGAGCGGCGCCCCGGCCACCGCGGGTCGCGGGTCGATCTCCCCGGCCCTGGCGACGAGCCACGGCAGCACGAGGAACGAGAGCACCGCGCCCATGGGGACCGGGATCCCGTTCGTGTAGAGCGGGGTGAACACCAGCCCGAACACCCCGAGCAGCCCGCCGTCGAGCACCAGAAGCGCGATGAGGGCACCGTTCGGGAGTTCGCGCTCGCGCTTCGGCTCCTCGTCGGCGGGCTCGTGGCTGACCTGCTCGCTAGTCCGCTCACTCACCAGATCTCCCGAACAGGTCGTCGGTCGGGGCACCCTCGGCCGAGAGGTACTCCTCCACCTCGAGGAGAGGCTGCGCCACCAGGTTGCTCATCGCGAACGCGGTCACCCCGTCCCGGCCGGCACCGCGGTCCCACAGGGCGACCTGCGTGGCGTGCGCCCGCAGCGCGGCGAGCCGGGCCGGGCGCTGGGCCGCGACGTCGATCCGCGTGCCGATCGAGGCTTGCGGGACGCTGGGCAGCTCGTCGGTGGCGGGCATCCGGAACGGCAGGCCGTCGGTCTCGGCAAGCCGGGCGAGCCCGGCGTCGAGCGTAGAGCGGCCGACCACGGTGCAGAACAACCGGGCCGGCGCCTGCTGCAGCGCGGCGACCGTGATCTCGTGCGCCCTGACGTGGTCCGGGTGGCCGTACCCGCCGTCGGCGGCGTACGTGACGACGACCTGCGGGCGCACCTCCTCCAGCACGGCGACCAGCGCGTCCACCTGCTCGTCGAACGCGCCCGGCTGCGCGAACGCGCGTGGATGCAGGTGCTCCGGCGTGGCGGCCCGGACACCGTGGCCGGCGAGTGCCATGCCGGAGTCACGCCAGCGGCCGGCGCCGCCGAGAAAGCGCTGGTCGGTGAGGCCGAGCGCCCTGGCCGCCGCCGCCAGCTCGCCGACGCGGTAGCCGCCGAGCTGGTCGCCGCGACCGGCCGCCAGCTCCGCGAGGTGGGGCGGGATGATCTCGCCCTGCTCGCCGAGCGTGCACGTCACCAGCGTGACGGACGTGCCGGGCTCTGCTGCGTAGCGCGCGATCGTGCCCCCGGTGGTCAGCGTCTCGTCGTCAGGGTGGGCATGCACCAGCACCAACCTGCGCCGGTGGTCGGACGTCACCGCCCGAGACTATGCGGAACCTTCGTGTGATCCGAGTTCGGCCCGGGACGCCCGGCGCGCTGCTCTCCCCGGCAGCCGTGTGACTTCACCGCCTGCCGCCCCACCGGGTCGCCCACCTGCGAATTCTCGATCAGAAAGATCCTCCGGCTTCGGTTCCAGACATAAAGAACGGAAGCGGCAGACGGCACGACGAGACCCAGGACGCAACCTATTTGTGACCTTGATGCACCTTACCGTAACGATTCGGACAGTTACTGTCCGGCGCACACGATCACCCCGATTGCGACGGCGCACATCACCCGTACGCGTCGTCCGGAGGATTTGGGAGCCCATGCGAGCACGACGAGCATCTGCCTGGATGGCGTTACCGGTCTCCGTCGCACTGTTCACCACAGCCTGCGGCGGGGGCGGCGGGACCGAGGCCCCTCAGGGCGGCGGTGCGCAGACCGACGTCACGATCAGCGTCAACAGCACGGAGCCGGAGAATCCGCTCGTGCCCGGCAACACCAACGAGACGGGCGGCGGGAAGGTCATCGACGCGCTGTTCAGCCCGCTCGTCGAGTACGACCCGCGCACGGCCGAGCCCGCGAACCTCGTGGCCGAGTCGATCGAGACGACCGACTCGCGCGTCTACACGATCCGGCTCAAGGACGGCTGGACGTTCCACGACGGGACGCCCGTCACGGCGCAGAGCTTCGCCCGCGCGTGGAACTACACCGCGTACTCCCCGAACGGCCAGCAGAACGCGAGCTTCTTCTCCCAGATCGCGGGCTACGACCAGGTCAACGCCGAGGACCCGGACGGCGCCTCGGGCCCGCAGCAGGCCCCGCAGCCGCCCGCGCAGGAGATGTCGGGCCTGCGGGTAGTCGACGACCTGACGCTCGAGGTCACCCTGACCGAGCCGTTCGCGGTGTTCCCGATCATGCTCGGCTACCGGGCGTTCTCGCCGCTGCCGGACGCGTTCTTCACCGACCAGGCCGCATGGGAGGCAAACCCGATCGGCAACGGGCCGTTCCGGTACGTCTCCCGGCAGCCAGGCGCGAACATCATGGTCGAGCGCTATGACCCGTGGCCGGGCGCGCCGAAGCCCAGCATCGGCGGGGTCGAGTTCCGCTTCTACGAGAGCGCCGAGGCGGCCTACGCCGACGTCGTGTCGAACAACCTCGACTTCATCGAGGTCATCCCCCCGTCGGGCCTCGCAGGCAACCTCTACGAGACCGACCTGGCCGGTCGCAGCGTGTCGCAGACCTACCTCGGCCTGCAGCGCATCGGGTTCCCGCTGTACGACCCGCGCTACCAGAACGTCCAGCTCCGGCAGGCAATCTCGATGGCGATCGACCGGGAGGCGGTCAACCAGCAGATCTTCGCAGGCACCCGACCACCCGCCGACGGGCTCGTCGCACCCAACGTGCCGGGCCGCACCACGAACCAGTGCGGTGACCTGTGCACCTACCAGCCGGAGCGGGCCCGGCAGATGTTCGACGCCACCGGCTTCCAGGGGCCGATCGAACTGACCTCCAACGCCGACTCCGGCAACGCCGAGTGGATGCAGGCCACCTGCGTCACGATCACCCAGGCGCTCGGCCGGGAGTGCAACTTCGTGCCGGTGCCGACGTTCGG
Source organism: Pseudonocardia aurantiaca (assembly GCF_039526725.1). Taxonomy (NCBI): domain Bacteria; kingdom Bacillati; phylum Actinomycetota; class Actinomycetes; order Pseudonocardiales; family Pseudonocardiaceae; genus Pseudonocardia; species Pseudonocardia aurantiaca. The sequence goes on along the minus strand of NZ_BAAAJG010000026.1, from coordinate 127,120 downwards.
CGAGTTCCGCACGGCGATCAACGCGCGGGAACTCTCGCGGATCTTCCGCACGGGCTGGGTCGCCGACTACCCCTCGATCGAGAACTTCCTCAACCCGATGTACCGCACGGGTGCGGCGAGCAACGACGGCGAGTACACCAACCCGGCTGTCGACGCCCTGCTGGCCCGGGCCGACGCGGCCCCGTCGGTGGAGGAGAGCAACGCCCTCTACCAGGAGGCGGAGCGGATGATCGTCCAGGACATGCCCGCGATCCCGCTGTACTTCCAGTCGTTCCAGGCCGGTTGGTCGGACCGGATGCAGAACGTCACGGTGACGCCGTTCCGCGAGCTCGACCTGGAGAGCGTCACGGTCACCGAGTAGACCGCGCGCCGATGACGGCGGCCGGGCCCATCCGGCCCGGTCGCCGTCCGTGGTCGCGCCCACGGCCCACGACGCCGTGGCCAACCCCCGGAAGGTGACAAACGTGGGACGCTACGTCCTCCGTCGGCTGCTCCAGCTCGTCCCGGTCTTCATCGGGACGACGTTCCTCATCTACCTCCTGGTCTGGGCCCTGCCTGGTGACCCGTTCGCGGGCAAGTGCGGCGAGCGGGCCTGCCCCGACGCTTACGTGACGCGGATGCGCGAGGAGTTCAACCTCGACGAGAACGTCTTCGTCCAGTACTTCCGCTACTTGGGCAACCTGCTGCAGGGCGACTTCGGGCAGACGTTCTCCGGCACGTCGGTCGGCGAGCTCATCGCCAACGCCTACCCCGTGACGGTCCGGCTGGCGATCGTCGCGCTGCTGATCGAGGGCATCATCGGGCTGATCGCCGGCATCCTCACCGGACTGCGCTCCGGCGGGTTCCTCGACAACCTCGTGCTGGTCTCGACGCTCTTCCTGATCTCGATCCCGGTGTTCGTCACCGGCTACGTGCTGCAGACCGTGCTCGGCCTGCGGCTGGGGATCATCAACCCGACGGTCTCCTCCGAGGCGGGGTTCGGCGAGCTGGTCGTGCCCGGCTTCGTGCTCGGCAGCCTGTCGATGGCCTACGTCGCCCGGCTCACCCGCACGTCGATCGCCGAGAACAGCCGCTCCGACTACGTCCGCACCGCAGTCGCGAAGGGGCTGGAGCCGCGCCGGGTCGTCGGGGTGCATCTGCTGCGCAACTCGCTGATCCCGGTGGTCACCTTCCTCGGTGTGGACCTGGGGTCGCTGATGGGCGGCGCGATCGTCACCGAGGGCATCTTCAACATCCGCGGCATCGGTGGCCTGATCTTCCGATCCATCGCGACCAGGGAGGGCGCCACGGTGACCGGGGTCGTCGTCCTGCTCGTGATCGTCTACCTGCTGATGAACCTGCTGGTCGACGTGCTCTACGCCGTTCTCGACCCGAGGATCCGCTATGTCTGACCCCAGCGCGCTCGGCACCGCAGGCCCGATAGCCGAGGCGAGCCCCGCGCTGGTCGCCGGGCCCGCCGACGCGCCCGACCGGCCGCGCAGCCTCGCCTCCGACGCGTGGCACGACCTGCGCCGCCGCCCGCTCTTCCTGATCTCGGTGGCGCTCATCGCGTTCCTGCTGTTGCTGGCCGCCTTCCCCCAGCTCTTCACGTCGGCGGACCCCACCGCGGGCGACCTGGCCCGCAGCCGCCAGGCCCCGTCCGCGCAGGCGTGGTTCGGCTACGACCTGCTGGGCCGCGACGTATTCGCCCGCACGATCTACGGCACCCGCGTCTCGATCATCGTCGGCATGCTGGCCACCACCCTCACCGTGCTCATCGGCGGCTCGTTCGGGCTGCTCGCGGGTTTCTACGGCGGCTGGATCGACGGCCTGGTCTCGCGCGTGACCGACGTTTTCTTCGGCCTTCCGTTCGTGCTCGGCGCAATCGTGATCCTCTCGACGTTCCGTGAGTCGGTCGGCGGCGGCGCCGTCGGGATCACCTCGCTCGTGGTGCTCACGATGGCCGTGCTCTCGTGGCCCGTGACGATGCGGATCATGCGGTCGGCCGCGATCGCCGCACGCGACCAGGACTACGTCCGGGCCGCCCGGGCGCTGGGCGCCAGGCCGACACGGGTGATCTGGCGGCACATGCTGCCCAACTGCCTCGCTCCCGTGCTGGTCTACGCCACGATCTCGCTCGGCGCGTTCATCGGCGCGGAGGCCACGCTCTCGTTCCTCGGGATCGGGCTGCGCGAGCCGGTCGTGTCGTGGGGCGTGATGATCAGCGAGGCCCGCGACTACCTGCGCGTAGCCCCGTTCCTGCTGCTGTTCCCCGCCGCGTTCCTCGCCGTCACGGTGCTCGCGTTCGTGATGCTCGGCGACGCGGTGCGCGAGGCGTTCGACCCGAAGGGCCGCTGATGCACCAGCACCAGGCTTTCGAACCGCACCTGCTCGAAGTGGCCGGCCTGCACGTCGAGTTCCGCACCCGCGACGGCGTGGCCAAGGTGCTCAACGGCGTCGACTACCACGTGGACGCCGGTGAGACGCTCGCCGTGCTCGGCGAATCGGGCTCCGGCAAGAGCGTCACGGCCAACACGGTCATGGGGATCCTGCAGACCCCGCCGGGCGCCGTGACCGGCGGTTCGGTGCGCTACCGCGGCGAGGACCTGCTCACAGCGTCCCCGGAGCGGCGCAGGGACCTGCGCGGCGAGAACATCGCCATGATCTTCCAGGACGCGCTGTCGGCGTTGAACCCGGTGTTCACCGTCGGGTTCCAGATCGGCGAGCAGCTGCGCACCCGCCGCGGGATGAGCCGCCGCGACGCCGAGAAGCGGGCCGTCGAGCTGCTCGACCAGGTCGGCATCCCGGCCGCGCGCCAACGGGTGCGCGACCACCCCCACCAGTTCTCCGGGGGGATGCGGCAGCGGGTGATGATCGCGATGTCGCTCGCGCTCGACCCGGACGTCCTCATCGCCGACGAGCCCACGACGGCCCTGGACGTCACGGTGCAGGCGCAGATCATGGATCTGCTCGCCGAGATCCAGGCCGAGCGGCACATGGGGCTCATCCTCATCACGCACGACCTCGGGGTGGTCGCCGAGGTGGCCGACCGCATCGCGGTGATGTACGCAGGCCGGATCGTGGAGAACGCGGACGTCCACTCGTTGTACGCGAACCCGTGCCACCCGTACACGCGGGCGCTGCTCGAGTCGATCCCGCGGGTCGACACGAAGGGCACGGAGCTGCGGGCGATCAAGGGCCTCCCGCCGAACCTCGCCCGGATCCCGCCGGGCTGCCCCTTCCACCCGCGCTGCTCGATGGCCGTCGACCTCTGCCGCGAGGTGGTGCCGCCGCTGGCGGATCTGCCCGGACCGCGGTCGTCGGCGTGCCTGTTCGCAAACGAACTGGTGGGGTCATGACGGAGTCGATCCTCGAGGTCGAGGACCTCGTCAAACACTTCCCGGTGCAGCACGGGATCGTCTTCAAGCGCACGGTCGGGCACGTGCGCGCGGTCGACGGGGTCTCGTTCGACCTGCGCCGCGGCGAGACGCTCGGCGTGGTCGGCGAGTCCGGCTGCGGCAAGTCGACGCTCGCCCAGGTGCTCATGCGTCTGGAGCCGCCGACGTCCGGGCGGGTGCGATTCCACGGCGAGGACGTCTTCCCCAAACGGGGCCGGGCGCTGCAGGCACTGCGCCGCTCGATCCAGATCGTCCTGCAGGATCCGTACACCTCGCTGAATCCGCGGATGACGGTTGGGGACATCGTCGGGGAGCCGTTCGAGATCCACCCCGAGGTGGCGCCGAAGGGCGACCGGCGGCGCAAGGTGCAGGAGCTGCTGGACGTGGTCGGGCTCAACCCCGAGCACATCAACCGCTACCCGCACCAGTTCTCCGGCGGCCAGCGCCAGCGCATCGGGATCGCCCGCGCCCTCGCGCTCCGGCCGGAGGTGATCATCTGCGACGAACCGGTGTCGGCGCTCGACGTGTCGATCCAGGCGCAGGTGATGAACCTGCTGGGCGACCTGCAGCGCGAGTTCGGTCTCTCTTACATCTTCATCGCCCACGACCTCTCCGTGGTGCGGCACCTGTCGGACCGGGTGGCCGTCATGTACCTGGGCAAGATCGTCGAGATCGGAACCGAGGACGAGATCTACAACCGGCCGTCCCACCCGTACACGCAGGCGCTGCTGTCGGCCGTCCCGGTGCCCGACCCGAGGGTGCGGGCCGCACGCAAACGGATCCGCCTCACCGGCGACGTCCCGAGCCCGGTGAACCCGCCGAGCGGCTGCCGCTTCCGCACCAGGTGCTGGAAGGCCACGGACATCTGCGCCGAGGAGGAGCCGGCGCTGCTGACGAGAGCGGGCGGCCACCACAGAAGCGCCTGTCACCACGCGGAGGAACAGCACCTGCTGCCCGGCTGAGGGATACCGCCCAACACAGGCTCTGCACACAAATACGCGTCCGATCACGCCCGGACGGTCCGTGAAAATCACAACAGGGCTTTATGAGCTTGGCTAGATCGCGCTGGTGTCCATCTCACGGTGCCAGTCGGTGCGTATGTGTGTGCAGAGCCTGGAGATGCGCGGGCGGTCCCCAGGCTCTGCACACATATGCGCGTCCATGCACTTCCCGGCGGGTCGTGAGATGGACACCGGAGCTGCTTTTAGTTGGCGGATTCGCTCTGGTGCGCATCTCACGCCAGGGCCGGCGCGTATGGGTGTGCAGAGCCTGCGCGCCGCAGCGAGTTCTTCAGCGCGCTCCTAAAAAAGAGTCCTACCCTCTGCGTAGTGGCATGCGGCCGGGTGGCCCTGGCCGCGGTCCACCAGCTCCGGCGGTTCCTCCACGCACACGCGGCGCTCGGCCTCGCTCAGCTCGTTCGCGAACTTGGGGCACCGGGTGCGGAACCGGCAGCCGCTGGGCGGGTTGACGGGGCTGGGCATGTCGCCCACGGCAGTGATCCGCTCCCGGGCCCGCTCCTTGCGCGGGTCGGGCAGCGGGATCGCCGAGATCAGCGCCTGCGTGTACGGGTGCGCGGGAGCCTGGAACAGCTGCTCGGACGTGCCGATCTCCACGATCGTGCCGAGGTACATCACGGCGATCCGGTCGGCGATGTGCCGCACGACGGACAGGTCGTGCGAGACGAACAGGTAGGACAGGCCCAGTTCGGTCTGCAGCTCGTCGAGCAGGTTCAGCACGCCGGCCTGGATCGAGACGTCGAGCGCCGACACCGGCTCGTCCAGAACGAGCACCTTGGGCCGCAGCGCGAGCGCCCTGGCCACACCGATGCGCTGGCGCTGGCCGCCGGAGAACTCGTGCGGGTAGCGGTTGCCGTGTTCCGGCTTGAGCCCGACGGTGCGCAGGAGGTCGCGTACGACCGTACGGCCGTCGTTGCCGTAGAGGCCGTGGATGCGCAGCGGCTCGGCGACGATCTCGTTGACCGGCATGCGCGGGTCAAGGGAGGCGTAGGGGTCCTGGAATACGATCTGCAGGTCGCGGCGCAGCGCCCGCATCTCGCCGCGGGAGAGCTTCGTCAGCTCCCGGCCCTGGTAGTACACCTCGCCCGAGGTGGCCGGCTGCAGGTTGAGCAGCGCCCGCGCAGTGGTGCTCTTGCCCGAGCCCGACTCGCCGACGAGCCCGAGCGTCTCCCGCTCGGCGAGGTCGAAGGAGATGCCGCAGACCGCGTGCACGACGCCGACCTGCTTACGCAGGAGGCCGCGCGAGCGCACCGGGAAGTGCTTGACGAGGTTCTTCACGCTGAGGACAGGCGGGGCCGCGACGGGCGTGGTGGTCATGAGGTCTGGTCCTCGGTCTCGCGGACGAACTGGGCGAGCGCGTGGGCGTCGCTCACGGTCGTCTCGAACAGGTCCTGCGCCTCCCGGCCCACCAACTCCTGCGAGAAATGGCAGGCTGCGGAGTGGTCAGGGCTGGTGGTGGGGGCCAGCTCCGGCTCGACCTCGTCGCAGACGGGCTGCGCCAGGGGGCACCGCGGGGTGAACGGGCATCCCGGAGGCATGTTCACCACAGACGGCGGGGCGCCGGGGATCGGGGTCAGCCGGGCCGACGCCCGGTCCAGCCGCGGCAGGCTGCCCAGCAGTCCGAGCGTGTAGGGCATGCGCGGGGTGTAGAAGATGTCCTCCGCCGAGCCGCGCTCCACCAGCTTGCCCGCGTACATCACCAGCACCCGGTCGGCCTGGCCCGCGATCACGCCGAGGTCGTGGGTGATCAGCACCATCGCCGCGCCGGTGGCCTTCCGCGCCGTGTCGAGCGCGTCCATGATCTGCGCCTGCACGGTGACGTCGAGCGCCGTGGTCGGCTCGTCGGCGATGATCACGTCCGGGTCGTTCGCCATCGCGATCGCGATCACCACGCGCTGGCGCATGCCGCCCGACAGCTCGTGCGGGTAGCTGCTCAGCCTCCCCCGAGCGTTGGGGATGCGCACGATCTCGAGCAGCTCGGCCGCCCGCTCGAGCGCCGCGTTCTTGCTCATGCCGTCGTGGTGCGCGAGCAGCGTCTCGGCGATCTGGTAGCCGATCGTGTAGACGGGATTCAGCGACGTCATCGGGTCCTGGAAGATCATCGCGACGCGACGGCCGCGGATCTTCGTCATCGCCGCGTCGGACGCACCGACCAGTTCCTGGCCGCGGAACTTCACCGAACCGCTGACGCGCGCGTTGCCCGGCAGCAGGCCCATCACCGCCAGCGACGTCACCGACTTCCCGGAGCCGGACTCGCCGACGATGCCGAGCACCTCGCCGCTGCGCAGCTCGTAGCTCACGCCGCGCACGGCGCGGACCAGGCCCTCGTCGCTCGGGAACCCGACGGTGAGGTCGGAGACCTCCAGCACCACATCCCCGGCCGGGGCCGCTGCGCCATTGGGGCTGGACGCCGGCCCGGCCAGCGGGTCCTCCGCGGCGGTCACTGCCGCACCTTCGTCTGCTGCGGGTCGAGCGCGTCACGCAGCCCGTCGCCGATGAAGTTGATGGTGAGCGCGATCAAGATGATGAACAGTCCCGGGAAGTAGAAGAGCCACGGTCTCGTCGTCAACGCCGTCTGCGCCTCGCTGACCAGGATGCCGAGCGAGGTGTCCGGCACTCGCACGCCGAAACCGAGGTAGGACAGCGACGTCTCGAGCAGGATCGCGGTGGCCACCAGGATCGTTGCGTTGACGATGATCGAGCCGAGCGCGTTGGGCACGAGGTGGCGGAAGATGATCCGCGCGTCGCTGGCGCCGAGCGCCTTCGCTGCCTCGATGAACTCCTTCTCCCGCAGGGAGAGCACCACACCGCGCGACACGCGGGAGACGTAGGCCCAGTACAGGCCGGCGATCACCAGCGAGACCAGCCACCACGACCCGCCGAAGTTCTGCGAGAGCATCGCGGCCACCGCGATCAGCGGCAGGGTGAGGATGAGGTCGGAGATCCGCATCAAAATCGTGTCGGTACGACCGCCGAAGTAGCCTGCTATTGAGCCCCAGATCGTGCCCACCAGCGTGGAGAACAGCGCGACGAGCACCGCGATCTGCAGCGATATCTGCGTGCCGCGCAGCACCTGGGCGAACTGGTCCTTGCCGACGGAGTCGGTGCCGAACGGGTGCGCGAGCGACGGCGGCTCGGAGTTGTCGGGGGTGATCTGACCGAAGTCGTACCGCCAGAGCGCGCCGCCGACGTAGGCCAGCAGCACCAGCGCGACCAGCACGCAGAGGCTGATCACGGCCAGCCGGTGCTGCAGGAACCGGCGCAGCACGAGCTGCCACTGGCTGCGCTCGGCGACGGTGAACTCGCGCTCCGATGCCGGGGCGCCCGGCCCCGCCGCCGGGGCCGAGACGGGGGCTGAGCTCTCAGGCATAGCGGATCCTGGGGTCGAGGACGGCGTAGAGCAGGTCGGCGATCAGGTTGAACAGGATCACTACGGTCGCCGTGACCAGCAGCCAGGCCATCGTCACGTAGACGTCGTCAGTGCGGATCGCGTTGAGCAGCAGGTCACCCATTCCGCGCCACTGGAACACGGTCTCGGTGACCACGGCGCCGCCGATGATCGACGCGAGGTCGAGCGCGGTGACCGTGGTGAGCGGGATGAGGGCGTTGCGCAGCGCGTGCTTCACCATCACCCGGCGCCGGGACAGGCCCTTGGCCCTGGCGAGCCGCACGTAGTCGCTGTTCATCACCTCGAGCATCGACGCGCGTTGGTAGCGGCTCCACGCGGCGTAGGAGATGAGCGCCAGCGAGATGGTGGGCAGCACCATGTGCCCTGCGATGTCGCCGACCTGGGCCCAGAAGCCCTCCGGGGGAGGCACGGACGTGGCGCCGATCGTGTAGATGACCTGCTCGTCGACCGCGTTGTTGAAGTCGACGCCCCACTGCTTGAGCAGGATGGCCAGCCAGAACGCGGGCATCGCGAGGAAGAGGAAACCGAGGAACGTCGCGGTGTAGTCGGTCTTCGAGTACTGCTTCACGGCACTGATCACACCGATGACGACGGCGAGCAGGACCGCGACGACCATCGCGACGAGGATCAGCCGGATGGTGACGCCGAACCGGTGCCACACCTCGGCGCCGACGTCGAGGTTCGACTGCACCGACGGGCCGAAGTCGCCGGTGAACAAGCCCGTGAGCCACAGCCAGTAGCGCTCCATCAGCGGCAGATCGAGCCGCAGGCGGTGCGCTTCGAGGGCGATCGTCTCGGGCGAGGGCGGTGGGTTGCGCGTCAGCAGGCCGGACAACGGGTTGCCCGAGAGCGACGCGAGGATGAAGACGATGAACGACGAGATCAGCAGGATCGGGATGGAGACAGCGATCCGCCGCACGACGAAGGCGAGCATTGAGATCTTCCGGCTGGTCGGTTCGGCGCTCGCTTGTGGCGTAGGCCGAGATTGCTGGGCAGGTTACCCCTGGCCCGAGGGGGGCCGCCGGAGCAGCGGCCCCCCTCGGGATGGGTCGGACCAGCGTCAGCCGGTGCGCAGGCCCCACTCGGAGATGTTGTAGGTGGGACCGTCGAGCGAGGAGTTGTTCCGGACGTTCCCGACGTTGTTCTGCACCGCGATGAAGGTCGGCTTCTGGTAGAGCGGCAGCACGTACGAGTCCTCGGAGAGGATCCGGTCGGACTGGTTGAGGAGGGCGTACCCGGCCGCAGGGTCGGTCACCCCGACGGCGCCGGCCTCGTTGATCAGGCGGTCGACCTCGGGGTTGTTGTACCCGCCGAAGTTGCTGCCACTGGTCGACAGCCACAGCTGCTGAGCTCCGCCGAACGGGAACGGCGACTGCACCCACGCGTAGAGCATGATGTCGTAGTTTCCGCTGTCGAGATCGCCACCGAGGTCATCGGTAGGCACGACCTCGACGTTGATGCCCAGCGGGCGCATGTACGAGGCGAACAGCTCGCATGTGCTCTGCCGGATCGCGTTGCCGGTGGTGTAGCGGAGCCGCAGCGGCGGCACCGCCTGGCCATCCGGCGCGGTCAGCTGCTGGCCCTCGGCCACGTTCGTGTAGCCGGCGTCAGTGAGGATCTTCCGGGCCGCCTCGATGTCGCCGCTGCCCTGCTCGGGCGCCAGGACATCCTCGTAGCCCTCCTGGCCCTGCACGAAGTTGTGGTTGTTCATCGGCGTGACCTCGTTGTTGAATTGCCCGACGGTCTTGTCGATGATGTCCTGGCGGTTCGTCGCCACGAACATCGCGTCCCGCAGCGCCTCGTTGGCCAGAGCCGGGTTCTGCAGGTTGAGGTCGAAGTGCTCCCAGGTCAGGCCGAGACCCTGGGTCTGCGAGACGTTCGGGATGTTCTGCACTTGCTGCACGAGGTCGACCTGCGGCTGCGGGTAGATGACCTGGACCTCGTTGTTCTGCAGTGCGATCGGCTCCTGGGTGGCGTCGGTGATGACCCGCATGATCACCTGGTCCAGCTTCGGCTTCGTCGCGCCGTACCACTTCGGGTTGGGCGTCAGCGTCAGGGCGACGTTGTCCTGCCAGTTCGAGATCTGGAACGGGCCGCCTGCGTAGGTGGGGACCGTCGCGCCGAGCCAGTTGAAGGCAGCCGCGACACCCGCCGGGGTGTTGAGGTCACCATGCTGGGCGGCGATGTGCGCGGGGTACAGCGGTGCGGACGAGGCCCACAGGCTCTTCCAGTCGGCGTAGGGCCCGCTGTAGGTGGCGGTGACCGTCTTGCCTCCGTCGGAACCCGTGACGGAGGTGACCAGGTCGTAGCCACCGTTGCCCGCGGTGGCGCAGTCGGGGCAGTCGCGGCCGTTCTGGGTCTTCCAGTTGAAGACAAAGTCGTCGGCGGTGATCGGCGTGCCATCGGACCACACGGCCTCCGGCTTGATCCGGTAGACGACCGTCTGCGGGTTGGTGTTCGTGACCTCGGCCGACTCGAGCAGGTCGGTGTTGAGGTTGTTCTTGAGGTCCGGGGTGGTGAAGTAGGTGTACGGGAGGACCGACTTCACCGCGAGCCCGGTCTCGAAGACGTTGCCCTCGGACGAGTTCAGGTTCCAGTTCGGGATGTTCTTCTCGATCGCGAAGGTCAGCTGACCGCCCTGCTGCAACTGGTCGGCAGGTACCGCGTTGCAGCTGTTGGGGTCGGTGGCGCAGTCCGCGAACACGCCACCCTGCGACGCGTCCCCGCCACCGCCGCCACCACCGCCGCCACCACCGCACGCGGCGAGCACCATCGCTGCCGCCGCGGACATCGCGACAAGCGCCGCTGCCCTCGTTCTCGTCATCGACTCATGACCTCTCTCTACTGGACCGTCCTGGTCGGACGCCCCGGTTGTGCACAGCGGCCTGTCCACGGTGATGAACGGGCGCACCGATCACCGGGCACGGTAGGAAGCACTTTCCCGCCCGTCATCCAGGAAGACCCGATCGTGACCGAAGGGTGACCGCTCCCGAACGTCCGGACACGAGATCATTACCTGCCGGTAACCCCGCGTCCGCGGGCATCATGTCACCCGTTCGGGTTGCGCCAGCGATCGGCCCCAGTGAGGGGGCCCGTCGCGAGTGGACCGAGCCCGATGTTCGTCACGGCGTCGGCAGTCGGGGTGCTCACCACGAGCGTCATGGGCTGGAACAGCGGCAATGCGGGGAGCTGCGCCCACAGCACCTGCTCCACGACCGTCGCGGTGTCCGGCCGCGGGGAGCCCGACAGCAGCTCGTCGAACGCCGGCTGCAGGGCCGGGAAGCAGAACCCGCCGGGCGGACGCGGCGGATTCGGCACGAGCGCTGTGGGCGCCGGGCAGCCGTAGTCGGACGCCAGCTCGGAGCCCGGATCGCTACCGACAGTGCGCGGCAGAACCATGAGGTCCACCTCCACACCCGCCGGTAGTGGCCGGGTCGTGGTGGTCGGCGCGGGCTCCGTAGTCAGCGTGCCCGCGGGGTCCGTCGTCGGCGGCGGTGTGGCCAGACCGGGTGTGGCGGACGGCGTCGGGGTGGGAGTCGGGCTCGGCGGCACGGGCGGTACCGAGGCCTGACCGAACAGCTGCACGGCAGGCGGTGCCACTAGCGTCACATCCACACCCGCCGCGTCGAGCTGTGCAGCGACCATGCGGGCGACCTCGAGGTCGGCCGGCCGTTCGGCCGCCGCACCCAGCACGAGCTGCACCGGGGACCCGGCCACTTCCCAGCGGCCCGTGGTGGGGTCCCGCGTCCAGCCCGCGCTCGTCAGGAGCGCATCGGCGGCCGCCGGGTCGGGCCGGATGGGGGCGTCGGGCGGTGCCGTGGAGGCGTAACCGGGCTGGGACGGCGCGAGCCCGAACGCGTCGGCGGTCAGCCCCTCGGGCGCCACGGCGGCGCGGATGGCCTCTCGGTCGATCAGGGCGGCGATCCCCCGCCGCACCCGCGGGTCGACGAGCGGGCCGCCGTCGGCGCGCATCACCAGCTCGGTCACGGTCGGCTGGGGTGCGAGCTGCAGGCGCGGTGGCGGGAGCACCCCGGACAGGGCGGTGCGGACTTCCTGGTCGGCAGCGGGTAGGGCGACGTCCACGTCGCCCGCCGCGAGACCCGCCGCCAGCACCTGCCTGTCCATCCTGCGGATGACGAGCTGGTCGAGCACGGCGGGCGTGTCCCAGTACAGGTCGTTGCGGGCGAGCACGATCTCACCGCGGGCACGGTCAACGGACGCGATGCGGAACGGCCCGCCCGAGACCGGGAGCCCGTCGGTGAGCGCGCCCGTCCACGAGCCCGGGGCGTCCTTGAGGATGTGCGCCGGCAGCAGATCGGTGAACAGGTACTGCCAGGCGGGGTAGGGCTTCGAGAAGACGACGTCGACGGCCTTGCCGCCGGCCCGCGAACGCACCTCGGTGATCAGCCGGTAGCCGGCGGCGTCGACGACGCCCGGCTCGCTGCGCATCCGCTCCCAGAGGTAGACGAAGTCCTCGGCGGCGATCGGTGCGTTCGACGACCAGGACGCCTCGAGGTTCAGCTCGTAGCTCACCGTGAACGGCTGGGTGGCGGTCACGCGCGCGCTCGTGGCGATCGTCGTGTCGAGCTGCATGGTGCCGCTCGCGTCAGGCCGGAACACCGACGGCAGCACGAGCGTGCCGATCGCCGTGGTGACGGGCGACTGGTGCGCGAACAGGTGCGGGTTGAAGCCGGCGCCGAGGTTGTCGACGCCGACCACCAGGCTGGTCGGCTCGGGCCGTGGCGTCGGGATGGGAGCGGGTGGTGGGGGTGTGACAGGCGCGTTGGTGCACGCCGCCATCACGAGCGCGAGCAGCAGACCGGCCACGACCTGCAGCGCGCGCGCCGCGAGCGGCCCGCGCTTCGAAACCCTCACACTTCGCTCCCTCCCGCGGGCGCAACGCCCGCGGGAGCCATCCTCGCACCCGTGGATCGGGCGCCGGTGGTCAGTTCGCCTGGCGGGCCTTGGACCGCGCCCGCGCCCGCGCGTGCGCGTCCAGCTCGACCTTGCGGATGCGCACCGACTCCGGCGTGACCTCGACACACTCGTCGTTGGCGCAGAACTCGAGGGCCTGCTCGAGGTTGAGCACGGTGGGCGGTGTGAGCTTCACGAGCTCGTCGCTGGTGGACGTGCGCATGTTCGTGAGCTTCTTCTCGCGCGTGATGTTGACCTCAAGGTCCTCGGCGCGCGTGTACTCGCCGATGACCATGCCGCCATACACCAGCGTGGTGGGGCCGATGAACAGCACGCCGCGGTCGGCCAGCTGGTCGATCGCGTAGGCCGTGACGGGCCCGGAGCGGTCCGACACCAGCGAACCGCGCAGCCGCGTGCGCAGCTCGCCCACCCACGGCCCATAGCCGTCGAAGACGTGGCTCGCGATGCCGGCTCCGCGCGTGATCGTCAGGAACTCGGTGCGGAAGCCGATCAGCCCGCGGGATGGCACGCGGTAGTCCAGCCGCACGCGCGACTCGCCGTGGACCATCTGCCCCAGCTCGCCCTTGCGCCCGGCCACGAGCTGCGTGACGGCGCCGAGGTGCTCGGTGGGCACGTCGCAGGACAGCTGCTCGAACGGCTCGTGCAGCTTGCCGTCGATCGTGCGCGTGACGACCTCGGGCTTGCCGACGGTGAGCTCGAAGCCCTCCCGGCGCATCGTCTCGACGAGGACGGCCAGAGCCAGCTCACCGCGGCCCTGCACCTCCCACGCGTCCGGACGCTCGGTGGGCAGCACGCGCAGGCTGACGTTGCCGACCAGCTCGGAGTCGAGGCGGCCCTTGACCTGGCGGGCGGTGAGCTTGGTGCCGGGGTGCACATCGCGGCCGACCAGCGGCGAGGTGTTGATGCCGATCGTGACCGCGATGGCCGGCTCGTCCACGTGGATGCGCGGGAGCGGCACCGGGTTCTCCGGGTCGGCCAGTGTGTCGCCGATCATGACGTCGGCGATGCCGGCCACGGCGACCAGGTCACCCGCGCTCGCCGACTCGGCCGGCACCCGGGTGAGCGCCTCCGTGCGAAGCAGCTCGGTGATCTTCACGCGCGTGACGGAGCCGTCGGCCTGGCACCAGGCGACCTGCTGGCCGCGCCGGATCACCCCGGCACGGACCCGGCAGAGCGCGATCCGGCCGAGGAAGCTGGTGGCGTCGAGGTTGGTGACGTGCGCCTGGAGCGGCGCGTCGGCGTCGTCGGCGGGCGGCGGGACGTGCGCGGCGATCGTGTCGAACAGCGCCTCGAGGCCAGGGTCGGCGGGCAGGTCGCCGTCGGCGGGGCGGGTGCGCGACGCGCGGCCGGCCCGGCCGCTCGCGTAGACGACGGGCAGGTCGAGAAGCTGGCCCGTGGTGGACTCGTCGAGCTCCAGCTCGTCGGCCAGCTCCAGCAGGAGCTCGAGGCTCTCGTTCACGACCTCGGCGCAGCGGGCGTCGGGGCGGTCGGTCTTGTTGACCACGAGCACCACCGGCAGGCCGGCGGCGAGCGTCTTGCGGAGGACGAACCGGGTCTGCGGGAGCGGGCCCTCACTGGCGTCGACGAGGAGCACGACCCCGTCGACCATCGAGAGGCCGCGCTCGACCTCACCGCCGAAGTCGGCGTGGCCCGGGGTGTCGACGACGTTGAGCGTCATCCCCTGCCAGTCGATCGCCGTGTGCTTGGCGAGGATCGTGATGCCCTTTTCGCGCTCGAGGTCGCCGGAGTCCATGACCCGGTCGACGACGGCGGCGCGCTCCCCGAATGCGCCGGAGGCGCGGAGCATGGCGTCGACGAGGGTGGTCTTCCCGTGGTCGACGTGGGCGACGATTGCTACGTTGCGCAGCTGCGCGCCCGTTTCGCGGGTCACGCGAGACTGGTCCGCGGGAGCCGCGAGAGTGGATGCTGCTGTGCTCACACTTCACGGTAGCCCGACGCCGACCGTGGTCCCGCGCCGGCGTGAGTACAGCCTCACCTGGGTCAGAGGGGAATGAATCGGCGCAACTGGATCGATTCTCGTCCGAATCCCCGACGAACGGTGCTGAGCTGGGGTTGGGCGGTCGGGACGGGCTCGCATACCGGGTCAGCGGCGCGCCCGGCCCCGTTACGGACCGGCTGACCGGCCATCGAGGGTGGCGAAGATCACGGCTGGTCGGCGGCTGAGGTCGGCCCAGGAGAAGCGGAGCACCGTCCATCCCGGACGTGCGACCGGGCCGGGCTCGCCGGGCCGCCAGGCCCAGCCCGTCACCTCGATGGCGACGCGGGCCGCCGGGAACACGACGGGCGCGGGCCGCCCGGCCGACACGACGCCGCGGTGCCACCCCCGGGCCCCGGCCTCCCGCAGGGTCCGGACCAGAACGTCCTCGGCCGCGGCGGCCGAGCGGTCGGCCGCCGCCAGCAGCATCCGGGCGGCGGTGGTCGAGCCCGGCGCCACCAGGTTGCGCAGGTGCGCCGCACGGACCTCCGGGAACGCCACGTGGTGCCGCAGCATGTGGTCGAGCAGCACCGCGCCCGCGGCTCCGGCCTCGACCGCCGCCTCGAGAGCGGCAAGCGCAGGCGCCGTGACGGGCAGACCCCGGCGCTCCTCGAGGTCGTCGGCGGCGATCCGATGGTGCCGGGTCATCACCGGATCGCCGCCGGAGCGGCGGCGCCGCGGCTCCGGCACGATCACCGTGATCCGAAGCGGCGCCTCCTCGACCATCCCGTGCCACCACGCCGCCGCGAGCCCCGAGAGCACGGCACCGGGCCCCGCCCACAGGACAGCGGCCCTGACGCGGGCCTCGTCGTCGCAGGGGTGCCCGGCCGCCAGGTAGACGCCGGGGTGCACGGGTCGCCAGCGGCGCAGCCGCAGCCGGTCGTCGACGGCGGCAGGGGTGAGGCCGGCGTCGAGCGCCTGGCCCCGGGAGATCACGCCCGACTGGCGCGCGATGAGGTCCTGGAGGCTCTGCGGGAGCATGTCCTGATTGGACGGTCCCGCCCGGCTCCCGGTTCCGCCCCGCGATCAGCCGGTCGCGTCCAGCTCACGCGCCGGTGGGTCCGCGCGCAGCAGCGCGACCAGGTCGGCCGCGGCTGCCCGGTCGGCGGGCACCCAGTCGACCTCGGGCACCTCAGCCGGGCCGACCCACCGCAGCGCGGCGTGCTCCAGCGGGCGCGGCTCCGGGCCGCCCGGCAGCAGGCGCGCGATGTGGACGCGCAGCAGCGCGCCGTCGAGCGGGAGGTCGGTGCCCAGGCGTTCCTGCACCGCGACCTCGGCCCCCAGCTCCTCACGCAGCTCTCGCGCGACCGCGTCCGGCTCCGACTCCCCCGACTCCACCCGCCCGCCCGGCAGCTCCCACCGCCCGGCGAGATCGGGCGGCCGGGTGCGCTGGGCGGCGAGCACCTCTCCGTCGCGAACCACCGCGGCAGCGACGATCACGGGCTGGCGCAGCACCTCGGCCGCCCGCTCGACGAGCACCTCGGAGCGGGCCGCGAGCATGCGCAGCACGAGCCGCCGCAGCAGCACCACGTCCGCCACGCGGCCGAGCGCCCCGAGCGGCGCCCGCCAGCGCACCTCGTCGAGCAGGAGGGTGCCGGCCGGGGTGGGGGTGAGCCGCATCGTGTGGGTCAGCTCGGGGAGCGGCCCGCCGACGAGCACCGACGCCATGCCATCCACGGACACCGCGCTGATCCGGGTGCGGATCGGCACGCGGATGCCGGGCACGACCCGCGTGCCGATGCGGACCTCGTCACCAGGACGCAGGAGCCGGCTGCTCGCCGCGAACCTGTGCCCTACCCACTGTATGGCCTCCTCGGCCGTAGCGGAGTCGCGGAGCAGCCCCGCGACGGTGCGTGGCGGGGCGTCGATGAGCACGGTCGACCGCAGGACGGGCACACACCGATCGTGTCAGCGTCCGCGCCGCGACGCCCCCGTAGGTCACCCCAGAACGGCCACGACCAGGTGAAATGTGAAATGCGCTACCGCCTGTGGCCCGTCGCGCTCGTACCGTGATCGCCATGGCCGTTGTCGCACAGGCGCCGATCGCCGCTCCTTCCTTCGCGGTGGTGCGGCGTGGCTACGACCCCGATCAGGTCTCCGAGCATCTGAACCAAATCAGTGCTGAGACCACGATCCTCGCCGCCGACCGCGCCGCCGCGGTGGAGCAGGCCACGCAGCTCGGCCAGCACCTCGACTCCACCCGCAGCGAGCTCGACGCCGCGCGCACGGAGATCGAGCGGCTACGGGAGGAGCTGCGGGCGCTGTCCGGCCCAGCGGACAGTGTGGCGAGCATGAACGACCGGCTCCAGGTGATGCTGCGCCTGGCCCGGGACGAGTTCGGCGGCATGCGGGCCACCGCGGCCGCGCAGGCCGCCGCGCACGCCGCGGAGATCATCGCCTCGGTCGGGTCGGAGGCCGGGACCGGCGCCCCCCAGACCGACGAGGCCGAGTGGCGCGGCCCGCAGAACGAGCAGGAGCTCGAACGGATGCGCTGGCTGGCTGCCGAGGAGCGGACCCGGCTCGACGCGGCGGCCGCCGCGCGGCGGGCCGAGGCCGACGAGGAGTTCCGCCAGGTCCTCACGCTGCGGTGCCGCGAAGCGATGGCCCAGCTCGCCCGGCTGCAGACCGAGGCCCTCCGCAGCGCCCGTCGCGTCATCGACGACGCTGACGAACAGGCCCGATCGGTGCTCGCCGACGCCCGCGAGGCGGTGCGCCGCACGGTCGACGACGCCCAGCGCAAGGTCGACGATCTGCATTCGCTGCGCGAACGGCTCGCGTCGCAGCTCGAGACGAGCCGCAAGCTTCTCGACCGCGCGCTGCCCGACCCGCACGCGGCGTCCACCGCCCAGGAGCCGGCAGCCACGCCGCAAAAGCCGGACGACACGCCGCGCACCACCTCGGGCCAGCGGCACACCCCGCCCCACCTGTCCCTGGTCGCTCCTGCCGAGCAGGCCCGCCACGCCCCCGCCCAGTCGCCTCAGTCCCCGCTGTCCCCGCTGTCCCCACTGTCCCCACTGTCCCCACTGTCCCCACTGTCCCCACTGTCCCCACTGTCCCCCGAGCTTCCGCAGTCCCCCGAGCCCCCGCAGCCGACGCACCCCACCGCACCTGCGCAAACCCAGCCCATGACCGCCGTCCCGCCCGCGGACACCTCCCAGCACGCGGTTCCCGCTGAGCACTCGATGTACGAGACCTCGCGGCCACAGCCGATGCGCTTCCCGCCGGGCGACTGGACCTCTCAGCCCGGAGACAAGGCCGTCGAGGCCGAGCCGGGCAGCGTCCCGGAACCGTCCAAGGCGCCGGAAGCGGAGCAGAGCCAGACCTCGGCCCCGAACCCGTACCTCTGAGGCCGAGACCCGGGCTCAGCGGGTCGCCAACCAGCGCACCTCGATCCGCGCGCCCCCCGTCGGGGTCGCGCCGGCCGTCACGGTGCCGCCGCGGCCCCGCACCAGCGCCGCGACGAGCGCCAACCCGAGCCCGGCACCGCCGCGGGCCTCCGGTGAGAGCCGCACGAACCGGTCGAACACCCGCCGCCGGTCGGCCGCCGGGATGCCCGGGCCGTCGTCCTCGACGAGCAGCCGCACCGAACGTCCCGCCGGCAGCACGCTGATCCGCACGAGCGACCTGGCGTAGCGGCGGGCGTTGGCGATCAGGTTGTCCAGCACCAGCGCGACCTCCGACGGGCTCGCGCCCACCTGCGCCGGGGCCGGCGCGATCAGCTCCAGCACGGGCCCGTCCAGCCCCGTGCCGGCGCGCGAGATCGCGGCCCCGGCCGCGGCGACCAGGTCAACGGGGTGCGGTGGCGGCCGCTGCCCGGCGTCGGCTCGGGCGAGCGCGAGGAGGTCGGAGAGCATCACCGACAGCCGCGTGGCCTCCTCGGCGACCTCGCGCAACGTCTCCTCGGCGAGTTCCGGATCGGGGTGCGCGACGGCCACCTCGGCCTGGGCCCGGATCGCGGCGACCGGCGAGCGGAGCTCGTGCGCGGCGTCGCCGGTGAAGCGCTCCAGCCTGGCCACGGCCTCGTCCCGGCGGGCGAGCAGGAGATTGATCTCCTCGGCGAGGGCGCGCAGCTCGTCGCGGGGCTGGGGCACCGGTAGCCGCTCGCCGGGCGGCAGCGCGGACGCCGCCGTGCGCATCCGGTCGACCGGCCGCAGCGCGGCCCTGGTGGCGAGCCACGCCGCGAGCACCACAACCGCCGCCACGACCAGCGCCCCGACGACGAACCCGACGGCCGCGTGCGCGAGCAGCATCGCCCCACCGACGATGTCGGCCGTGGTGACGACGAGCCGCGTGGTGCCGTTCGGGATCACGACGGGCACGGCGAGCCAGCGCCGCAGCTCCGCGAAGTGCCCGGCGATGATCGCCTCGCCCGCGGCGAGCTCTCGTACCTGCCGGGGCGGCAGCGGCAGCGGGGGGCCGCCGTCGACGGGGGTACCGGCCGTGTCGACGACCCGGATCTCGGGGCCGCGGACGTCGTTCGGAGGTGTGCCGGACGCCAGCTGCGCGGCCACCGTCTGGGCCTGGCTGCGCAGCTGGGCGTCGGCGGCGTCGAGCATCGTGCCGTAGAGCAGCTGGACGCCCAGCCGGCTCAGGGCGAGCAGTGCCGCCAGCGCGACGACCCCGACGACCAGCGTGATCCGTAACCGCAGCGACCGCCCGGCCCACCAGCGCCGCAGCCGCCCCTGCTGTCGTGGCCCGCGCGCCGGTGGTGCGCCCGCGGGCTCGTTCACGGCGCCTCGACGATGTAGCCGTAGCCGCGAACGGTCTTGAGGACGTGCCCGGCGCCCACGACGTCGAGTTTGCGGCGCACGTACCCGACGTAGACCTCGACGACGTTGCGGCTGGCGGCCTGCTCGTCGCCCCACACCAGGCGGAGCAGCTCACCCTTCGCAACGGCGGTGTTGGGACGGGTCGCGAGGGCGTGCAGCAGCGCGAACTCGCGCGGCGACAGCTCGACCGCCTCGCCCTCCCAGCTCACGGCCCTGGCCACGGGGTCGACGAGGAGCGGCCCGAGCCGCACCCGCTGGCCCGTGCGGCCGAGCGCCGCGTCGCGGCGGCGCAGCATCGCGCGGAGCTGCGCCACGAGCACGACGAACGCGAACGGCTTGACGAGGTAGCCGTCGGCGCCGAGGTCGAGCCCGTCCGCCTGGTCGAACTCGCCGTCCTTCGCCGAGAGCAGCAGCACGGGGGTGTCCACGCCTGCGGCGCGCAGCTGTTCGAGCACGCGGTAGCCGGACAGGCCGGGCAGGATGATGTCGAGAACCACGGCGTCAAAGGTCCCGGTGAGTGCGGCGGCCAGGCCGGACTGGCCGTCGCCGACCGCGACGACCTCCATCCCCTCGGCCGTGAGCCCGCGTGTCACGGCCGTGCGGATGCCCGGTTCGTCGTCCACCACCAGCACGCGTGCCATCTCGCCGGACGGTAGCGCGTAGCTCGCGCAGCGCGCATCAGTACCGGGAGCGGTGCTGTGAACCGCACCTCAGAACACTCTCAGCACACATCGGTCACGCTAGACCCATGGCAACGGGGCGCACGGCACGGACGGGACGGATCGCCGCCGCGGGAATCGCGGTGGCCGGGGTAGTGGGGCTGGGGCTGCTCGCGGCGCCCGGCGGGGCGGGAGCGGCGCCGGAGCTGCCGCCGGTGACGCCGGAGGACCTGGTCAGCTCGGTGCTTGCCGCCGACCCCGGTGCTTTCGATGGCACGGTGGAGCTCGACAACGCGCTCGGCCTCCCGGTGCTGCCGGGCATGCCGCAGGCCGCGAACGGCACGAGCTCCGCACGGCTCTGGTCCGACGGCGCGGGCCGCGGCCGGGTCCAGCTGCCGACCGGCAGCGGGGAGCGCACGCTCGTGTCCGACGGCACGACGTTCTGGGCGTGGAACTCGGAGGATCGAACGGTCACGAAGGCGCCGGAGGGCCAGCACACAGGCGACGGCCGTGACGCCGCGAACGCCGACCCGGCGGCCGCTGCCACCGAGGCGCTCGCGGCGCTGCGGCCCACCAGCGACATCAGCGTCGACGGCACGGCGGAGGTGGCGGGGCGTCCCGCGTACGAGCTCGTGCTCGCCCCGGCCGCCTCCGAGCGCACGCTGCTGCGTGAGGTCCGGGTCGCCGTCGACGCGGAGCACCGCGTGCCGCTGCAGCTCACCGTGCTGGCCAACGGCTCGACCAACCCGGTGCTGCAGCTCGGCTTCACCGATGTGACGTTCGGGCCGCAGGACCCGTCGCTCTTCACCTTCACCCCGCCGCCCGGCGCCACCGTGCAGGACGCCCAGCGCCCCGACGGCGCGCCCGAGGACGCTCAGCAGCACGAGGGCGCTGCGCCGACGATCGTCGGCGACGGCTGGGACACCGTGGTGGTGGCGTCGAAGCCCGCCCAAGACACGACGAGCACGCCCGAGGGGGCGCCCGACCTCTCGTCGCTCGGCACGCCGGTCAGCGGCCCGTGGGGCAACGGCAGGCTGATCAGTACCGCGGTCGCGAACGCGATCATCACCGACGACGGCCGGGTCGCCGCCGGTGCCGTGCCCGAGCAGGTCCTCACCGAGGCACTGGCCCGGTGACCAGCACGTCATCTCTGGACACGGCGTCGGCCTCGGCCGGCGCCGTGTCCGTCCAACCGGTCGCGGCGCGCGCGATCGGGCTGCGCAAGGTGTTCGGCCGCACGGTCGCCGTCGACGGGATCGACCTCGACGTCCCGGCCGGGTCGGTGCTCGGGATGCTCGGCCCCAACGGCTCCGGCAAGACCACGCTGATCCGGATGCTGCTCGGTCTCACCCAGCCGACCGCGGGCGCGGCCGAGCTCCTCGGGCACGCGGTGCCGGAGGAGTCGGCACTCGCCCTGCCGCAGGTCGGCGCGCTCGTGGAGGGTCCCGGCTTCCACCCGTTCCTCTCCGGACGCGAGAACCTGCGCCGGACCGCCGCCACTGAGCCGATGCTCCCGAACCGGGAGATCCCGGCAGCTGTGGACGCCGCGCTCGAACGCGTCGGCCTGGCCGATGCGGCCGACCGGCGGTACCGCGGCTACTCGCTCGGCATGAAGCAGCGGCTCGGCCTCGCCGCCGCGCTGTTGCTGCCCCGCAGGCTCGTCGTGCTCGACGAGCCGACCAACGGGCTCGACCCGGCGGGCACCCGTGACGTCCGGCGGATCATCGCCGAGCTCCACGCGGGCGGCGCGACCGTGATCGTCTCGTCGCACCTGCTGGCCGAGGTGGAGGCCACCTGCACGCACGTGGCTGTGCTGCAGGCGGGGACGCTCGTCGCGGCGGGCGAGCTGAGCACGCTGCTCGCCGCGGGCGCCGGTGGTCTCGTCGTCGCCACCCCCGACGTCGAGCTCGCGCTGCGCACCCTGCGCTCCGCGGGCGCCACCGCCTACCGGGCCGAGCGCGCGCCCGGCGAGGAGGAAGCGGTGGTCGTCGGCGACGACGGGCCGCCTGCGCCCGAGGTGATCGCGGCGCTGGTGCGGGCCGGGGTGGCCGTGCACGAGGCCCGGCGCAGCCGCGCCAACCTCGAGGAACTGTTCGCCCGGCTGACCGAGGAGCCCTCATGACCGCCACGGCTCTCACCGCCGGGCCGGACACCCCGCCCCGCAGCGCCCCCCTCGGGCGCCTGCTCGGCGCCGAGCTGCGCTGGGTGCTGCGCAGGCCGCGCACGCTCGTGATGCTCGCTGTGTTCGCGCTCGTGCCCGTGCTGATCTCGATCGGCGTGGCCGTCGCGGACGAGGGGCCGGGCGACGGGCCAGGGCTCATCGGGGCGGTCGCGGGCAACGGGCTCGTGCTGCCGATCGCGGCGATGACCCTCGCGCTCGCCCTCCTCCTGCCGCTCGCCGTCTCCATGGCCGCGGCCGACGCCATCGCGGGCGAGGCAGCGCACGGCACCCTGCGCGGCCTGCTCATCGCCCCGGTCGGGCGGCTGCGGCTGGTCGGGATGAAGGCGTTCGGCGTTCTCGTCGTGGCGACGCTGGCGACGCTCGCCCTCGCCGTCGTCGGTGTGATCGCCGGGCTCATCGTGGTCGGCGGCGCGGAAGGCCAGCTCGTGACGCTTTCCGGCACCGCGGTCGGCCTCGGGGACGCGCTGGGGCGCGTGGCGCTCGTCGCGGTGTGGACGATCGGGCAGCTCGCCGCGGTCGGCGCGGTCGCGCTGGCCATCTCGTCGGTCACCGAGCACCCGCTTGTCGTGCTGGCGTCGGTGCTGGGCGGGCTGATCGTGTTCGGCGTGCTCGGTGCCATCCCCACCCTCGAATGGCTGCAGCCCTACCTGCTCACCAGCGGCTGGACAGCAGGCGCGGACGCCCTGCGCGACCCGCTCCCGCTCGGCGGGATGGCCGAGAGCACGCTCCGCGCCCTCTGCTACCTGGCCATCGGCATCGGGTTCACCACGTACCGAATGCTGCGCCGCGACGCCTGATGGGCCAGCGCTCCGGTCACCGGCAGTCGACGTTCGCCGGTTGGATCCCGCCGGTGGCGACGTTGTCGCACGCGACCACGTTGTCCCCGGCCGGGCGCAGTGCGATGGCGTAGCCGGGGTCGCCATCCTTGTCGGCCGTGGCGCCGCTGGTGGTCCGGTTCTGCTCGAACAGGTTTCGCTCGCCCCACCGGTCCTCGATCTGGTGGGTCTGGAAGCCGTCAAGGGGCGTGTTGGTGCCGCGGTTGCCGCGGATGGTCCACGCGGTCCCCTTGACGTCGACCCAGGAGTCCGCCGCCGTCGTCCCCGACCCGTCGAAGGTGTTGCCGACCAGGAGCCCGCCGGTGGTGCCCTCCTTGATGTCGACGGCTTCCGACGTCGTGTCCTGGATCGTGTTCTGCGCGATCACGTTGCGGTCGCTCCGGTCGGGGAGGCAGTCGGTGATCGTGCACCAGTTGCTCACCGCGGTGCCGATGTAGACGCCCTCACCGAACTTGTCCCGGCGGTTACCGGTGTCGCTGATCTCGTTGCCGATCACCAGGTTGTCGGTGCTGTGGCGGCGCAGGTGGACGGCCTCGTCGCCGATCCCGCTGACCGTCAGGTCCTGGATCACCGAGCCGACGGTCCCGTCGGCCATCACGCCCTTCTGCCCGTTGGACACCGAGAAGCCGACCAGGCGCCAGTGGGTGGCACCGTCGAGGTGCAGCACGTACCCGCCACGGATCCCGCCGCCGTCGAGCACCGCGTCCCGGCTGCCACAGAGCCAGATGGGGGCGTCGGGCGTGCCGGAGGTGCTTGCCACGAACGTGCCCTCGTATCGGCCGTCGGCCAGCCTGATCACGTCCCCGGGCCCGGCGCCCGCGAGAACCTCGATCAGCTCGGCGGCATCGCTCACCGAGTTACCGCCGTCCGGGCAGGTGACCGGCTGCGCGGCGGGGAGGGGGAACGTCCCTGCGCGGGCGTCCACCTCCACGCCCGGGACGTTCCGCGGGTCGCCCTTGCCTTCCTCTTCCGACTCCGACGCTTCCGACTCCGACGCGGAGCCGCCGTCCGCAGCCGACCCGGACGAGCCACCGGCGGGCGGGAGCGCGCGGGCGTCGGGGACCTGGGACACCCCGCCGACCCCGGGCTTCTGCTCGGGGCCGCCGCAGGCGGTCAGCCCGAGCGCCAGCGCCGCAGCCAGCAGCGCGATCCGGCGCGTGCCCTGGTTCACCGGCCCGTGTCCTTCGTCGGGAGCGAAGCCGGGTTGTCCACCCGTGATCTCCAACTCGACGCCAAGCGATGGCTGTGGATCATTTCGTCTCGCCACCGAACTCCCGGCGGCCACCATCAAGACCCTCGCGGGGCGCTACACCGACGCCTCGCGGGTGCCGGCCGCGTCGATCTGCTCGGAGATCGACGCGGCGAGCGCGACGTCGAGGGCCGTGATCCCGCCGGCCGAGTGCGTCGAGCACCGGAAGGTCAGGGTGCGCCAGCGGATGTCGATGTCCGGGTGGTGGTCGCGCTCCTCCGCGATCTCCGCGACCCGGTCCACCACACCGATCGCCGCGGGGAACGAGGGCAGCTTGGCGGTGCGCACGATCGCGTCACCGTCGCGCTGCCACCCGGGCAGGTCCTCAAGGGCCCGTGCGACCGCGGTGTCGTCCAGGAGTTCGGGCATGGGGGCATCCTGCCCGGTTCTGGCCGTGTCCAGGGGACGGCATGCGAAGCTGCCGAGGTGTCATGCCGTATTTCGCCCAGAACGCACGGTTGAATCCGCTGAGGTCACCGAATCCGCAGCCGTGGGCAAGCGTCGAGATCGTGTGTCCGGAGAGCCGCGGGTCCAGCAGCTGGAGCCGGCACCGCTCGAGCCTCCGATCCCTGATGTACTGCGCCACGGTCTCGTGCTCGGTCTCGAACAGCCGGTGCAGGTACCGAGTCGAGATACCGAACGCGGCCGCCACGTCACCAGGTGCGAGGGCGGGGTCGGCGAGTCGCTGGTCGATGTAGTGCTTGACGCGCATCGGCATGGTCGCCTGCAGCGCCCCGCCCCGCTCGCTGTTCTTGGGCAGATGCTCGGCGAACATCGTGACGACGAGGTCGTTCGCCATCGACAGGACACTGCCGGGTGGTTCACCAGCGAGATCCTCGCTGTGCAGGGCCAGATCCTGTAGTGCCCTGCTCGCCACGCCGGCGAGACCGGTGCGGAAGCTCACGCTCTGCGCCGCCAACTGCCGGCGCTCGTGTTCGGCCAGCCGCACGAGGTGTCGCGGGAACCCGAACACCCACACATCGAAGGCGGCGTCGAAGTTCAGCTCGAACGGCCGATGGGACTCGAAAATGGCGCACTCGCCCGGGCGCAGCAGTGTGCGCCGATCGCCCTGAGCGACCCGTCCCGTCCCGCGCGTCTGCAGCGTGAGCAAGAGGTACTGCTCGTCGGTGCGGTCGATGAGCTGCTGCGTCCGGGCCATTCCCTGGCCTGACGCATCAATCTCGCCGACGACCAGGTCGCCCAGATCGTAGGCGCGGACGCGGCCTCCGATCGGTTCGTCCAGCGCCGGGCGGACGTCGACACCGACGAAGGTCCGGGCGCAGGAGTCGTGCCAAACCTCCGCGCGGTCGCCGGCGGCGATCGCGTCGATGTTCAGGACGATCGGCATGGCGGCCTCCCGGCGGCAGTCTGCGAACCGTCAGGGGGACGTCAAGGTGCTCCGAGCGGGGCTTGCAGGGTGCGCTGTGGTCCTGGTTCCGGTTCACCGTCGTCCAGGACACGGAGCGCCGTCAACCGCATCGTGGACGCCGATCGTCCGCGTGGCTTCATCAGCCGGCGCGGGGCCCAACCGGTCGAAAGGACCCTCCACCACCATGTCCATCCCCACACTGCCGAGCGTCGTGCTGGTGCACGGCGGGTTCGTCGACGGCTCCGGCTGGCAAGGCGTGCACGAGCTACTCGTCGCCGACGGCTACCGCGTCGCGGTCGTCCAGAACCCCACCGTGTCCCTGGAAGGAGACGTCGCGGCCACGAAGCAGGTGCTCGACGACCTCGGCGGACCCGTCGTCCTCGTCGGGCACTCCTACGGCGGCGTGGTTGTCACAGAGGCCGGCACCGACGAGCGGGTCGCCGCCATCGTCTACATCGCGGCCTTCGCCCCGGACAAGGGGGAGTCGGTGAACACCCTCATCGCCGACCCGCCGCCCGGCGCACCGGTGCCGCCGATCCTGCCGCCCCGCGACGGCTGCCTCTTCCTGGATCGAGACAAGTTCGCCGCGTCCTTCGCCGGCGATCTCCCCCCGGCACAGGCGCAGTTCATGGCCGACTCCCAGGTGCCCTGGGGTGTCGGGGCGTTGAGCGGCTCGGTGACCGATCCCGCCTGGAGCTCCAAGCCGAGCTGGTACCTGGTAGCCACCGACGACCGGATGATCCCGCCGCCCGCACAGCGGGCGATGTCCGAGCGCGCCGGTGCCACGGTGATCGAGAGCCCGGGCAGCCACTCTGTCTACGTGTCCCGGCCGGAAGCGGTCGCGGAGCTGATCAAGACCGCCGCCGCGGCTGTCACGACGTCGGATTAGGAGGGTCCTGAATAACTCTGCCCGTAGCCGCGGACGCGACGCGGCGGTCAGGCCGCTTTCCCAGACCTGGCCGCCGCTCCGGCGGTGCTACCACTTCTCGATCCGCGGGACACGGCCTAATCGGCCGGGATGGCGGCGACCGGCTGCGCCGCGCGCCGGACGCTCCCCCGCAGGCTCAGGAGCAGGACGAGCACGACCAGGCCGAGCGCAGCGCCGACCTCCGGCAACACCAGCACGCCCGCGGTGTCGATCACCACCCCGCCGAGGACGCCTGCGATGCCGATGCCGAAGTAGATCGCGGAGGCGTTCAGCGAGAGGACGAGCCCGCCGGCGGGCGCCAGCTCCAGGAGGAGCGACTGCACGGGCGGGTTGAACGACCATGTGAAGACGCTCCACACGAACAACGCGATCGCGGCACCTGCGAGGGTGGTGGCCGTGACCGGCAGCGTCGCGATCATCACGACGAAGCCCGCCAGCACGCCGAACAGCGTCGGGATGCTCCCGAACCGGTCGGCGGCGCGGCCGCCCCAGCTGTTGCCGAGGATCGCGCCGACGCCGTAGACCAGCAGGAGCAGGCCGATCGTGGCGCCGTCCAGCCCGGTCGTGGCGGTCAGCAGCGGCGTCACGTAGATGTAGACGACCATCGTGCCGACCACACCGAACACGGTGATCGCGAGCACGGTGAGCACCCGGCGGTCGGCGCCGACGGCGAACCGGTCGCGAAGCGGCACGGGCGGCGGCGCGTCCATGCGCGGCAGGCGCAGCCGCACGGCCACCCCGACGAGCACGCAGACGACCGCGACCAGCCCGAACACACCCTGATAGCCGATGGCGCCGCCGAGGAGAGTGCCTGCGGGCACGCCGATGGCGAGCGCGAGGGTCAATCCGCCGAACACGATGGCGACGGCCCTGCCGCGGCGCTCGGGCGGGTGCAGTGCGGTGGCGAACAGCGTGGCTGCCGGGGTGTAGGCGGCGGCCCCGAGCGCTGCCACGATTCGGCCGACGAGCAGCAGCGGGTAGGTCGTCGCCACGGCCGCGAGCGCGTTGCCCAACGCGGCGACTCCCAGTGCCGCGAGCAGCAGCGTGCGTCGTTCCCAGCGGCCTGCGAGCGTCGCGAGCAGCGGGGCGCTGACGGCGTAGGCGAGTGCGAACGCCGTGGCGAGCTGGCCCGCGGCGGTCAGCGAGACGCCCAGCTCGGCGCTGACGGCGGGCAGCACGCCGGAAACCACGTAGGCGCTCGTGCCGACGGCGAACGCGCCGGCGGCGAGCAGGTAGGTGCGTGCGGACATCGATTGCCTTCCCTGGACCACTAGTACGACGGGCACCGTACTACGATAGTGGTCGAACTTCGATGGCCGTCGTACTATTTCCGTATGCCGCCCACAGTCGCGCAGCACACCGTGCTCCCGCAGCCCGCACGGGAGGAGATCCGCATCGAGCAGGTCCTGCAGGCGCTCGGCGATCCGGTGCGGCTGCTGTTCGTGCGGGCTCTCGCCCGCTCACCCGAGGGCGTCGCGTGTGGCGCGGTGCCGCTGCCCGTCACCAAGTCCACGCGCACGCACCACCTGCGGATCCTGCGCGAGGCCGGGGTGATCAGCATGCGCGCCGAGGGCACTCGACGGCTCTCCAGCCTGCGCCGCGAGGATCTGGACGCCCGCTACCCGGGCCTGCTCGACGGCGTATTGAACGCGTCACACTGACATGAATTCTGGGAGGATGCGGCGATGAGCCGCCTTCGCCGCAAGCCCTACGAGCGCGAACTGCTGCGCCTCCAGGCCGACCTGGTGCAGATGCAGGAGTGGGTGCGCACCAGCGGCACCCGGCTCGTCGTGGTGTTCGAGGGCCGCGACGCCGCCGGCAAAGGCGGCGCAATCAGACGCATCACGGAGTACCTCAACCCCCGGATCTGCCGCATCGTCGCGCTGCCGGCGCCGACCGAGCGGGAGCGCACGCAGTGGTACTTCCAGCGCTACGTCGAGCACCTCCCCGCAGCCGGCGAGATCGTGCTGCTCGACCGCAGCTGGTATAACCGCGCGGGCGTCGAGCGCGTGATGGGCTTCTGCTCGCCCGACGAGTACGCGCGGTTCCTGCGGCAGTGCCCGATCTTCGAAAACCTGCTGATCGAGGACGGCGTCCTCCTGCGCAAGTACTGGTTCTCGGTGAGCGACAGCGAGCAGGAGCGCCGGTTCCGCGGTCGGATGGACGACCCGATGCGGCAGTGGAAGCTCTCCCCGATGGACCTGGAGTCGATCACTCGCTGGGAGGACTACTCGCGGGCGAAGGACGAGATGTTCGCCCACACCGACACCCGCACATCGCCCTGGTACGTGGTGGAAGCGGAGGTCAAGCGCAACGCGCGGATCAACATGATCGCCCACCTGCTGGCCAGCGTGCCGTGGCAACCGGTGCCGTCACGCAGCCTGAAGCTGCCTGATCGGCCGCCGCAGCGCGGATACCAGCGCCCGCCGCGCGAGCAGTTCCACGAGGTGCCCGACCACGCCACCACGCTGACGGGCGCCTGAACGAGCTCCCGCGTTCTCCGTCCGGCTACGACGGACGGACGCCCTGCGCGTCACCCGGTGAGGACTACCACCCCCGCCACCGGGTCCGGGCGCTCGCACGTGGTGGTGACATCGAGCGACATCCGGGTGTCGGCGGCGTGGTGGACGCACTCCATCACGTCCAGGACGTGCAGGGCGAGCTCGTCGCCCGCCCGGTGCGGCCGGCCGTCGGCGAGTGCGATCGCGAGGTCTGCCATCCCGTAGCCGCGCCCGGCGTCCCGGTAGCCGGCGGTCACCCCGACGTCGACCCAGCCCTCGTCCGGCGCGGCTGCCGAGTACAGCTCGACGGTCCCGGCGAACGCGTTCGGGTCGGGCACCGAGAGCGAGCCGCCCGTGCCGTGCACCTCGATGCGCGGCAGCCGGGCGGCCCACACATCGAAGCTCATGATCAGTGTGGACAGCGCGCCGGAGGCGTGCTCGAGGATCGCGGTGACAGTGGAGTCGACCGCGACGTCGAACGACTCGCCCGCGCGCGGGCCGCTGCCGATCGTGCGGGTGGAAGACGGCCGGGACGACGCCCCGGTGACGCGCACGACCGGACCGAGCAGGTGCACCAGTGACGTGAGGTAGTACGGGCCCATGTCGAGCAGCGGCCCACCCCCGGGCTGGTAGTAGAAGTCCGGCGCAGGGTGCCAGCGCTCGTGGCCCGGGGTGGTCATGAACGCCGTGGCCGAGTGCGGCGTGCCGATCCGCCCCGCGTCCACGACGGCGCGGGCGGTCTGCACGCCGGTGCCGAGCACCGTGTCCGGGGCGCACCCCAATCGCAGCCCCGCCGTGGCCGCGGCTTTCACGAGCTCGCGGCCCTCCGCCACCGACGTGGCGATCGGCTTCTCCACGTAGACGTGCTTGCCGGCCGCCAGCGCGTCGAGCGCCACGTCGGCATGCGTCGCCGGCAGGGTGAGGACCAGCACGACGTCCACGTCCTCGGCCGCGAGCAGCTCCGGCAGCGGAACTGAACGCGCGCCGTCGTGCTGCGCGGCGAGCGCCTCGGCGCGGTCGGCCTGCAGGTCGCAGACGGCGGTGACGCGCAGCTGCGGCAACCGGGCGAGGCAGGTCGAGTACTGCGCCGAGATGTTGCCGGCCCCGACGACCCCGACCCGCAGCGGTGCGTTCAGCGGGCCGCCCACAGCATGCCCCTCTCGATGATCGTCGTGACGTTCGGATTCCGGACGACGTCCATGTCGTGGCCCGGGGTGCAGACGAAGACGCGGCCCCGGCCCCAATCGCGGGTCCAGATCGCCGGCGAGGGGACGGGCCGGTGCCAGGGGTCCCACTCGCGCGCGGCCAGCGTCGTGGTGGCTAGGACGTCGACGTAGGCGTCGGTGAGGACCCAGTACTGCTCGGTGACCAGGTCGAAGTCCGCGATCCCCTGCGTGATCGGATGGTCGGCCGCCGCCGGCAGCATCTCGACGCGATAGGGGATGAAGTTGTCCGCCTGCTCGCCCCTGCGCTCCGTGGGCGCCTTCGGCGGGTGGCAGGCGAACTGGCCACCGATCAGGTGCAGGTAGTCGGCCGAGCTGCGGTACGAGTCGGCGATGCCGCCGTGCCAGCCGGCGAGACCGGTGCCGTTCTCGACGGCGGTGATCAGGCCCGAGAGCTCGTCCTGCTCGATCGTGCTCATCGTCATGCACTGGACGACGAGGTCCACGCCGGCCATGTAGCCGGTGTCGGCGTACACGCGGGGCGAGTCCTCGACGCGCACGGCGAAGCCGTTGTCCTTCAGGTGCGGGAGGAACTCGTCGGTGGCCTCGACGGGATGGTGCCCT
The DNA here is from genome assembly GCF_039526725.1 of Pseudonocardia aurantiaca. NCBI lineage: Bacteria > Bacillati > Actinomycetota > Actinomycetes > Pseudonocardiales > Pseudonocardiaceae > Pseudonocardia > Pseudonocardia aurantiaca. The sequence goes on along the minus strand of NZ_BAAAJG010000026.1, from coordinate 96,107 downwards.
TCCCAGCCCCCGCGTACCACCAACGCCTGCCGTTCCGTCACGAAAGTTCCCTTCACGTCGAGAGAATCCGGCTACTTGGTGAAGCCGGCGGTGAGGCCGGAGAGCAGTTGGCGCCGCCCGAGGACGTAGAGCGCCAGGATGGGCAGCGTCGTCAGGACGACTGACGCGAGCACCGCGGGGATGTCGATGCTGTACTGGCCCTGGAAGCTCCACAGCGCGAGCGGCAGCACCCGCAGCTCAGGGCTCTGGGTCAGCACGAGCGGCAGCAGGAAGGAGTTCCACACCTGCAGCGCCTGGTAGACCGTCACCGTCACCAGCGCAGGGCGGGTCAGCGGGAACGCCAGCCGCCACATCGTTCCCCACTCGGTCGCGCCGTCCAGCCGCATCGACTCGAACAGCTCGTTCGGCACGTCGCGGATGAAGTTGGCCAGGATGAGCACGGTCAGCGGGATGGCGAACGCAATGGACGGCAGGATCAGCGCGAGCAGGCTGTCGTAGAGGTGCAGCCGGATGATGATCAGGTAGATCGGGATGATGGTCGCCTGCAGCGGGATGGCCAATCCCATGAGGAACACGCCGTTGGCCAGCCGCAGGAAGCGCCCCCTGCCGCCACGGACGATCGCGAAGGCGGCCATGAACGAGACCAGCACCGCCGGCACGGTCGCGCCGACGGTGACCGTCACCGAGTTCACGAAGTACCGCACGAAGTCGGCCTCGATCACCGTCCGGTAGTTGTCGAGCGTCGGCTCCCCGGGCAGGGCCAGCGGGTTCGTCGAGAAGTAGACGGACTGGCTCTTGAAGCTGGTGATGACGATCCAGTAGATCGGCACGATGATGATCAGGAGCCAGACCCACCCGGCGAGACCGCCGAGGTAGTTGCGGCGCTGGGCGGACGCGCCCCTGCGGCGGGCACCGGCCGGACCGGAGCCGCCGCCGCGCGGGGTCCGGCCCGGCGCGGGGGCCGTGGGTCCGGTGGTGGCGCCGGTGCCGGTGCCGGTGCGGGTCGCCATGTCAGGCTCCTTCCAGCTGACTCGCGTTCGGGTCCTTCCCACCGAGGCGCCGCAGCGCGAGCGCCAGCACCAGTCCGACGAGCACGAGGATCACGGCGATCACGCTGGCCGGGCCCATGAGGTTGCCGCGGAAGCCGCGCAGGTACATGTCGAGCGCGAGCACCCGCGTCGCGTCGCTCGGGCCGCCCGCGGTAAGCACGAAGATCAGGTCGAAGAACGTCAGCGACCCGACCACCATCAGCGTCGACGACGTGATGACCGTGTACTTCAGCTGCGGCAGCGTGATCGAGAAGAACTGCCGCACCCGCCCGGCCCCGTCGATGCGGGCAGCCTCGAAGAGCGAGACCGGGATCTGCCGCACGCCGCCCTGGTAGATCAGCGAGTGGAACGGGATGAACTGCCACGACACCACGAACACCACGACGCCCATCGCGAGCGCCGGCTCCCCCAGCCAGTTCTGCGCCAGGAACGGCAACCCCAGGCCGGCGCCGAGGCCGAAGTTCGGGTCCAGCAGCGACTTGTAGGCGATCGCGATGGCCGCCGAGCTCAGCAGCAGCGGCAGGAAGTACAGCACCGCGAGCACCGCGCGGTACCGCTGGCCCCCGGCGAGGAAGACCCCGATGAGGATGCTCAGCGGCGTCTGCACCAGCCACGACAGCGCCATCACCAGGAACGTGACCCACAGGGCGTGCAGCAGGCCAGGGTCGGAGAGCACCGACATCCAGTTCGCGAGCCCGGCCGGCGTGATCACCCCGATGCCATCCCACGTGGCGAAGCTCAGCACCAGCACGCCCACCAGCGGGACGATCCCGAACGCCGTGAAGAACAACAGCGCGGGCAGCACCAGCCAGGCCAGCGACCCGTGCCGGGTGCCGAGCGCGGCGCTCACCGCCCGCCCCCACCGAAGCCCGGCCGGCGCTGCGCTCGCCGTCGCTCGCTCACGAGTCCTCCTCGCTAGCGCTCGTCGGCCGCGTTCGCGGCGCTGCTGTGTCCGATGGTGAGCTCGCAAGCTCGCTCACGAGCTCGGCGCCGCATTCATGTTGGCGGCGAACTGCTCAGGGGTGATGCTGAGGCCGAAGAGCTGCTCGATGTTGTTGAGGAGCACCTCGGCGGTTGCCGGCGGGAGCGCCTGGTCCCACGACTGCGCGAAGGTGGGCGCCTTCGAGCTCAGGTCGTAGACGAACTGCAGCCAGCCGGCGTCGGGGCTCCCGGCGAACTTGCTGTTGGCGCCGTTGACGATCGGGACGCTGCCCGCTTTCGTGATCCACGCGTCGGCGTCGGCGTCGTTCAGCAGCGCGGTCGCGAAGTAGTCCTTCGCGATGGCCTTCTGCTCGTCCGTGGCGCGCGAGGAGAGCGCGAGGTAGGACGACGGGTTGCCGACGGCGTTTGCCGGATCACCCGTCCCACCCTCGACGGCCGGGAAGGCGGTGTATCCGAGGTTTCCGCCGGGCACGAAGTCTCCGCCGTCCTCCTTCATGGAGCCATAGGTCCAGGCGCCGTGCAGCATCATCGCGGCCTTGCCGGTGTAGAGCAGCGCCTGGTCGGCGTTGGAGTCCGCAGTGATCGACTGGAATCCGTTGACGAAGCCGCCCGCGCGGATGAGGTCCTGGATCTTCGTGAGCCCGTCGATCGCCGCCGGGTTCGACCAGCCGTCCGGCTCTCCGGCGGCGATCGCATCGAAGACCGCGGGGCCGCCCGCGCGGTCGAACAGGTACTCAAGCCACATCATGCTGGTCCAGCGCGACTGCCCGCCGAGCGACAGCGGCGCGATGCCGGCCGCGTTGAACACGGGCACCAGCGCCATCAGCTCGTTCCAGGTGGTCGGCGGCTGCGCGCCGACCTTGGCGAAGACCTGTTTGTTGTAGTACAGGACGATCGGCGAGACGTTCTCGCACGGCACGGCGTAGATCCGCCCGTCGACCGTCGCCGCGCCGAACGCAGTGGCGAAGCGCATGTCCTTGACCCCGGGGCTCTGGGCGAACCAGTCGGTGAGGTCCTCGACCTGGCCGGCGCGGACGTAGTCCCGCAAGCCGCCGCCGCCCCACGTCCAAATGATCGTCGGCGCCTGGTTCGCGCCGAGCGCGGTGCGGATCTTGGTCTTGTAAGCGTCGTTCTGGAACCATGTTGCGGCCAGTTGCCCGTTCGGGTGCGCGGCGTTGAACGCGTCGACGCCGTCCTTGCGGATGCCCTCCTGGGGCTGCCCGGTGAGGTACCAGATGCTGGCCCCGCCGCTGCCGGCCTGGCCGGGACCTGCCGTCCCGCAGGCGGCCAGGGCGCTCGCACCGATCGGTACGGCCATCGCGAATGCCAGGAAGGACCGTCGGGAAATGCGGTTGTGATCCACGTCGATCTCCGTTGCGCCGGGCCGCGTCGCTGCGGCCGCTCGATCCGGACGGTGAACTGCTCGGATACGGCTCCGATACTTTTCGACAGTCCGGGGTGCCCCGCGACCATAGGGAGTGCAGTTAGACGGCGTCAAGCACTCGATCCACCCGCCGCTCGCACGCTGATATCTCGAAAAGTTTCGGAATCTGCTGGGCCCCGGGACTTCCGGGAGCTACCCTGCCCTCAGCCGAACGGGCACCGTGGCGGAATCCCACCGAAGCGGAAGGAACGTTGCACTGACCGCACCCGAACGGTCTGCCGGCAGCCGGCACACCAGACGCACCACCCTCGCCACCATCGCCGCATCCGCCGGCGTGTCGGTGGCGACCGTCTCGAAGGTCGTCAACGGCCGTGCGGACGTCGCCGCCGGCACCCGGGCCGTTGTCGAGGAGCTCCTGCGCCGTCACGAGTACGTTCCGCCGTCCGTGCGGCGCGCCGCCGGCGCGTCGACGACCGTGGAGCTGCTGATCAGCGGGCCGTTCGGCGTCTATTCGACCCAGGTGATCGAGGGCGTTGTGCAGGCCGGCGCGGAGACCGGCACGTCGATCGTCGTCGGCTCCCTGGACGATCATCGCCAGCCCGGTTTCGCGCCCCAGGGCTGGGCCCGGCGGCTCGTCGGCGCCGGCCGTGCCGGCGTCATCGTCGTCACCGGCGCCCTCACCGGGGGGCACGTCACCGCGCTCGCGCTCGCCGGTGTGCCGCTCGTGGTGATCGACCCGCTCAACATGCCGGGCGCGGAGGTCACCAGCGTGGGCTCGACCAACTTCGCCGGCGGCATGAGCGCGACCCGGCACCTGCTCGACCTCGGGCACGAGCGCATCGCCTACGTCGGCGGGCCCCCGAGCTCCGGGTGCAACCAGGCCCGCTTGCACGGGTACCGGGCCGCGCTGGAGAACTCCGGGATCACCAGCCGTCCCGAATACGTGGCGAACGAGGACTTCGCCTACGACGTCGGCCGCCGCGCCGGTGGTCGGATGCTCGACCTCGCCGCGCGCCCCACCGCCATCGTCGGTGGCTGCGACACCATCGCGATCGGGATCATGGAGGCCGCCCGGGTGCGAGGCCTGCGGATCCCCGAGGACGTCAGCGTCACCGGCTTCGACGACACCGAGCTCTCCACCATGACATCGCCCCCGCTGTCCGTGATCCGACAGCCGCTGCGGGAGATGGGCCGCGTCGCCCTGAAGTCGGTGCTGCAGCTGGCGGCCGGGGACGCGCTCGACTCCCACCACGTCGAGCTCGCGACGGAGCTGGTCGTGCGCGGCTCGACCGCTCCGCCACCCGATCTATGACGGGACCGGACGCGGCGGAGTCGTGAGCGAGCTTGCGAGCTCACCATCGGACACAGCAGCGGGTTCCGCGGACCAGGCGCATCGACGAATCGACGGGTCGACGGACACCCCCGCCGAAGTACCGCCTCAGAAGCGCCGGTTCGCCAACACGGGCACGGCCTTGCGGGCCTCCTCGACAGCCGCGAGGTCGAGGTCGACGACCAGCAGCCCGGGCTCGGCACCGAGCTGGTCGATCACCCCGCCGAGCGGCCCGACGGCGAGGCTCGCGCCGATACCGGTGGGGGCTTTGCCCGCCTCGCCGCCGACGGTGGTGGGGTCGGCCTGGTCGCACGCGGCCACGAACGCGGTGCTGTCAAGCGCGCGGGCGCGCACCAGCAGGTCCCACTGCTCCCGCTTGCCGGGCCCGGCACCCCAGGACGCGGGCACCAGGATCACGGTGGCACCACTCCCGGCCAGTTCCTGGAAGAGCCCGGGGAAGCGCAGGTCATAGCAGGTCGCGAGGCCGATCTGCACACCGTCCACCTCGATGCTCGCGGGCTTCGTGCCGGGCGCGACCGTGCGCGACTCGGCGAACCCGAACGCGTCGAAGAGGTGGATCTTGTCGTAGGACGTCTCGACACCTCGGCCGGTGGCGATGAGCGTGTTGCGGACGCGACCGTCGTCGGCGGGGGTGAACATGCCCGCGACGACAGTGATCCCCGCTTCGGCGGCGATGGCGCGCACCCGCTCGGCCCACGGCCCGTCCAGCGGCTCGGCGACCGGCCCGAGTGGGTGGCCGAAGGCGCACATCGTGGCCTCCGGGAAGACGACCACCGCCGCCCCGGCCGCCGCGGCGCGCTGCGCGCCGTCCTCGACGAGGCCCAGGTTGTGGGCCGGATCGGCCGTCGACGCAATCTGGGCGAGTGTGATCCGCACGAAACCTCCAGTTACTGTATACATGTTGCATGCAGAGAGCCGGGGCTGCGCCGGCGTCGGGCCGCGAGCGCGCCTACCGCCACCTCCGGGAGACGGTGCTGGTCGATCCGGCGGTGCAAGGGACCTTCCTCAACGAGGTGGAGCTCGCCCAGGACATCGGCGTGTCGCGCACTCCCGTGCGGGAGGCGCTGCTCCTGCTCGCCGCCGACGGCCTCATCGAGATGGTGCCCAAACGCGGAGCGTACGTGCCACCCCTGTCCGGGCGGCAGATAAAGGACCTGATGGAGCTGCGCACGCTGCTCGAACAGCACGCTGCGTCGGTGACCCTCGCCACGGGCTCGGTGCCCGTCGCCGCCATGCGCGCCGCGCTCGCAGAGCAGGAGCGCTTGCTGGCCGGCGACGCCCGCGACAACGACACCGCACGCGAGTTCATCGACTGGGACCGGCAGTTCCACCAGGCCCTCGTCGACGCGGCGGGGAACGAGCTGATCGCGCGCACCTACGCGGGCCTTCGGACCCGGCAGGTGCGCGTCGGCGTCGCCGCGCTGTTCCGGACCACCGACCGGCAGCGGGCCGTGTGCGTCGAGCACGGACGCATCGTCGAAGCGCTCGCGGCGGACGACGAAGACGCGGCGCGCGAGGCGATCTCGGACCACCTGCGGATCACGTTGCGGCTGTTCCTGGAGGCGTGACCGGAGCCGACCATTGGATGAGGTACGCCTCGTCCTCGGCCGGGTCGGGGTCACGCCCGAGTGCGAGCCCGACCAGCGTCAGCAGGCACGCCACGAAGACATAGACGGCCACCGGCACCCACGTGCCCCAGCCGCTGAGCAGCGCCGTGAACGCCAGCGGCGCGACGGCACCACCGACCACGCCCGCGAGCGTGTAGGCCAATGAGCTGCCCGTGTAGCGCAGCCGCGTCGAGAACTGCTCGGTCACGAACGCGGCCTGCGGCCCGTACATGAACGAGTGCAGCGCCAGCCCGACCACCACGCCGAGGACCAGTAAGGCCGTCGAACGCGAGCTGATCATGGGGAAGAAGACGAACGGCCACACGGCCGCACCCGCGGCGGCGATCCCGTAGACCAGCCGCCGGTTGACGCGGTCGGAGATGGCCCCGGCGAGCGGGATCATTCCGAGCTGGAACGCCGACCCGATGAGGATCGCGGTGAGCACCTGGCCGCGGCTCAGGCCGAGCACGGTGGTGGCGTAGGTGATCACGAAGACGGTGAACAGGGCGTAGCTGACGTCCGGGCCGATGCGGCTGAGCACCCCGGCGAGCAGCGCGCGCCGCTGGGTGCGGAAGACCTCGCCGATGGGAGCCGCCGGCTGGTCGCCGCGCTCCTGGATCGCCCGGAAGACCGGGGTGTCCTCGAGCTTCAGCCGGATCCACAGGCCGAACGCCACCAGCACGGCGGACAGCAGGAACGCGATCCGCCAGCCCCAGCTGAGGAACTCCTGGTCCGACATCGTCACGGTAAGCAGCGCGAGCACGCCATTGGACAGCAGGTTGCCGGCGGGCGGACCGATCTGCGCGGCCGAGGACCAGAAGCCGCGCCTGCGCGGGTCGCCGAACTCGCTGGAGAGCAGCACCGCGCCGCCCCACTCGCCGCCGACACCGACGCCCTGCGCGAACCGAAGCAGCACCAGGATGATCGGCGCCGCCACCCCGATCGTCGCGTACGTGGGGAGCAGGCCGATCAGGAATGTCGCCAGCCCGATCAGCAGCAGGGTCAGCACGAGCACCTGCTTGCGCCCGATGACGTCGCCGAGCCGCCCGAAGACGAAGCCGCCGAACGGGCGCGAGACGTAGCCGACCGCGTACGTCGAGAAGGCCAGGAGCGTGCCGGTCAGCGGGTCGGAGTTGGGGAAGAACAGCTGCGGGAACACCAGCGCCGCCGCCGCGGAGTAGACGGCGAAGTCGTACCACTCGAGCGACGTGCCGGTGAGGCTCGCGGTGAACGCCTTGGTCAGCGAGCGCCGGTCGATCTGCTGGTCGATCTGCCGGGGCCCGGTCGTCGGGTCGGGCATCAGGTCCTCCTGTTCGGGCGGCACTCCGCGGTGGCGGGTTCCGTCATACTTCATGTATACAAGCGGCATGCGCAAGGCTTGCAGGAAGGTTCACCGATGACCGATCTCGTTTTCGACCTGCCCGACGGCGCCACCGCGGCCGTCACCGTCACGCGCCTGCTCAACGCCGGGTACGCCGGTCGCGAGCAGGAGGAGGTCGCCGCCCACGTGGCGGAGCTGGCCGAGCTCGGGATCCCTGCTCCCGCGGTCACACCTGCTCTGTACCCAGTCGCGCCCTACCTGGCCGCGCAGGTGGACGGAGTTCCCGTCCAGCACGGCCGCACGTCCGGGGAGGCGGAGTGGGCGCTCGTGGTCGCGGGTCCGGCCCCGGAGGACCTGTTGCTCACCGTCGCCTGCGACCACACCGACCGCGAGCTGGAGGTGCACGGCGTGGCCTGGAGCAAGAACGCGGGCCTCGACGTGCTCGGCCGGGGCGCGTGGCGGCTCGCGGACGTCGAGGAACACGTCGACGAGCTGCGCCTGCGCGCGTGGGTGACCGCCGACGGCGCCGAGCACCTGATCCAGGACGCCTCGCTCGCCGCCCTGCTCCCGCCGCGGTACTGGCTCGACGAGATCGCCGACCTGCTCGTGCCGGGCACGGTGCTGCTCTCGGGCACGTTCGCGATGCTGCCTGGCGTTGACCAGTTCGCTCAGCACTGGCGCGTCGAGCTGGCCGACCCGGTGACCAGTCGCACGCTCGACCTCGGTTACCGAGTGGAGCGTATGCCGGAGCCGATCGGTTAAAGTGGGCCTCGTGGAGCGCTACTACTGGTTTATCCGACCGGCCCGGGAGGGGTCGGCGGCCGAACCGCTGCGCTGATCAACCCTCCTCGAGCCGGACTTTCGAGCCGGCTCGGCGGGAATCACGACGGGCTGGCTCGCCTGAATCAGAGAGCACCCGTCATGACCCTCACCGCCGTCCCCACGCTGGACGAGCACCGCACCACCCGGATCAGTCCGCTGCTCTCCCCTGCGCTGCTGCGGCACGAACTGCCCGCGGACACCGAGGTCGCCGCGACGGTCACGCGCGCCCGCGCCGAGGTCGTGGACATCCTCGACGGCCGAGACGACCGGCTGATCGTCGTCGTCGGGCCGTGCTCCATCCACGACCCCGACGCCGCGATGGACTACGCGACGAGGCTCGCCGCGCACGCCGAACGTGTCTCCGGCGAGCTGCGAATCGTCATGCGGACCTACTTCGAGAAGCCGCGCTCCACGGTCGGGTGGAAGGGCCTGATCAACGACCCCGGCCTCGACGGCACGTTCGACGTCAACCGGGGCCTGCGTACGGCCCGGCGGCTACTGCTCGACGTCACGGCGCTCGGGCTGCCCGTCGGCTGCGAGTTCCTCGACCCCATCACCCCGCAGTTCATCGCGGACATCGTGAGCTGGGGCGCGATCGGCGCCCGCACGGCCGCGAGCCAGGTGCACCGGCAGCTGTGCAGCGCGCTGTCGATGCCCGTCGGGATCAAGAACGGAACCGACGGTGACGTGCAGGTCGCCGTGGACGGAGTGGGCGCGGCGGCCGCGAGCCACGTGTTCATGGGGATCAACCCGGACGGGCTCGCCGCCCTCATCACCACCGCGGGTAACCCCGACTGCCACGTCATCCTGCGTGGCGGCTCCGGCGGCCCGAACTACGACGCCGCGTCCGTCGAAGAAGCACTGGACCGGCTGCGGACCGCGAGCCTGCCGGCCCGGTTGATCGTCGACGCCAGCCACGGCAACAGCGGCAAGGACCACATCCGCCAGGCGTCCGTCGTGGAGGACATCGCCAAGCGGGTGGGCGCGGGCGAGCCGGGGATCACCGGCGTGATGATGGAGAGCTTCCTCGTGGCGGGCCGGCAGGACCTCGGCCCGTCGATGACACGCGGGCAGAGCATCACCGACGCGTGCATGGACTGGGGCACGACCGCCCGGCTGCTCGACGAGCTGGCCGGGGCGGTCGCCGCTCGGAGGGGCTGACCGGGTGACGGTGCGGGCGCTGCCGGCCCCTCCGCCGGCAGCGCCCGCCTCCCGATCGCCGAGGAGCCCCATCCCCCTTTCGCGCGAAAGGTCGCAGCCATTAGCCAGTTGACCCCAGTTCGTCAGAACTGACGACTCGGATGGTCAGAGCAGCGGTGCTCGTCCGAGTGCGTCCGTGACGATCTGCTCCATCTCCTCGGCCAGAACCGGACGTCTACCCATCCGGTTCAGTCCCCAAGGTCCGGGATCACTGGCAGGGTGTCCCGCATGTGCTGCGACCCGCCCACAACCGCGCTGCTCCCGCCGCAGGTCGGGGCGATGCTGGAGGAGTACCTAACGCTGCACGCCGAGCGGCCAAGGGAGTGGGGCGGGGAGTTCGACGAGGTCGGGCGCGGGCAGGCCTTCGCGCGGTGGCTGGGTCCGCACCTCGTGTTCAGCGCGGGCGACTGGCCATCCACCGTGCGGGCGGCGCTCCCCGACCCTCTTCCCACCGGGCTCATCGTCGCCACCCTCACACCGATGGGCGTGCGGCTGCGGACAGGTCCATGGCCGTACGCCCTCCCCGGCGGGCAGTTCGAGGTGGGGGTGCTCGTCGACTCGCGTCTGGCCGAGCCGGCCACCGTCGACATCGACGGCACGGAGGTGCAGGTCGCGGCGGGCGGCGTCGAGCTCGCCACGCGCGCGGGGCAGGGCCCGTGGCGGCTGTCGGTCGGCACCGCCTCCACCTCCGCCGGCGAGCACGTCCCGGCGGCGCGGCTGTGGTTGCGGGCGGGCGCCCCGAGCCGCTGGTCGGTGGTGGACGACCGGGGAGTCGCGTGGTTCCCGGACGGCGCGCTGCGCAAGTGGGACGCCGACGGCACACCGATGTTCCACGGAGACGACCTCGAACTGGACGTTCCCGCAGTGCCGCTGACGGTCACCTGCGGGCGCGGGATGGAGTTCGAGACCGCCCTCGCGACGATCATTCCGGACCCCGGCGCCACCGTGCCTGTCGCGCTCGACCCGCGGCGGCTGCACGACCCGGCCGCCCGCGGTTGGTACGGCGGCGACCTGCACGTCCACATGAACTACAGCGGCGACCTGGTCGTCGCGCCGCAGCACGCGGCCGAGATGCAGCTCGGCGAGGGGCTGCACCTGATGCACCTCGTGGCCGGCAACATCGGCAGCACCCGCGTCTACGACCGTGAGGCGTTCGAGGCCACCGTGGGTACCGACCTGCCGTGGAGCACGGACCGGCGGGTGGCGCGGTTCGGCGTGGAGTACCGCAACGACCTGCTCGGCCACGTTCACGGTCTCGGGCTCACCGGCGTGCCGACCCACTACTCCACCGGCCACGCCGCGTCCGACCACCCCGACGATTGGCCTGCCAACGCGAACGCCTGCGCGGAGCTGCGCGAGCTGGGCGCAACCGTCAGCTACACCCACCCCGTCTTCTCCCCCCTCAGCGACGGCACACCGGCCGAGGTGTTCGGCTTCCCGCGGTCCGTGGAGGCCCGCGAGCTGGTGGCCGACGCGGCGCTCGGGCTCGTCGACTCCGTCGACCTCCTCGGCCCGAACGACGCCGAGGGCACCACGTTGCTCTACCACCACCTGCTCAGCACCGGCCTGCGGCTCGCGGCCACGGCGGGCACCGACGTCTGGCTCTCGTTCTCGTCGGGCCCGCTGATCTCCAACCCGCCGGGCTGGGCGCGCGTCTACGCCGACCTGCGCGGCGCCCCGCTGTCGGTGGCCGCGTTCCAGGAGGCCATCCGCGCGGGCCGCACGCTCGCCACGACCGGACCGTGGCTCGACCTCACCGTCGACGGACGCGGACCCGGTGACGTCATCGCCGCCGACCCGGCCACGGCCGTTCCGGTGAGCGTCGCGTGCACGGGGCTCGGCGTCGAGAGCCTGCAGCTCGTCGGGCCGGACGGGGTGCTCGCCGAGAGCGACGGTTCGGCGATCGAGACCGGCGTCGACGCCGCCGCGTCGACGTGGCTCGCGGCCGTCGCCCGCGGACCGGCCCACCCGTCGGTCCCCGGAGCGGCGGTGTTCGCCCACACCAGCCCCGTGCACATCGAGGTGCACGGGCGACCGGTTCGCCGGGCGGCCAGTGCGCGTTGGCTGCTCGACTGGCTCGACCGGTTCGAGACGCTGGTGCGTGAGCACGGCCGGTTCGCCGGCGACGCCCAGCGTGACGACGTGCTCGACGTGATCACACGGGCGCGTCCGTATTACGAGTCTCAGCTGGGCTGAGAGCCGCCGCTCACAAGGCGGCGGCCAGGGTCTCGGCTCGGAGCACCCGGTCGGCGCCCTCGACATCGACGTACACCAGGTAGTCGGCGGTGTCATACGCGAGGAGGAGCCGATCCGCCGTCGGCGTCAGCTGCGGCCCGACCACCAACAGCTCTGAGTCGTCAACAATGCCGCCGGCCAGATGCAAGCGCGCCTCGTCTAGCTCGGAGTCATAGGTCAGCCGCATTCTTCCCGAACTCAACGTATCCGGACGGAGGATGCGCGAGGCCGCCCAGAACTCGATCTTCACGAGGTTGCCGACGTCGTCGTAGCTCATGGTGACCGACTGCCGGTTCGGGGTGAGCTGCGGGCCGACGTCCTGCGCGATCTCTCCCGAAAAAATTTGCATCTGCAAACGAAGTTGCTCGGCTACTTCTGGACCGTGCGCCTAGCCGGGCACGATCTCCCCATACGAGCCCTGCGATGTCACATGGGCAGCTCCGCACCGCCGTGCCCGTCCGGGCTGACCTCGCCACCACGGCGAGGACAGCCGAGGTCCGGTCGGGGAGCAGGTGGTCGGGCGGCACCCGGTACGGGATGCCGGCCTCCCGGATCTTGCGTTTCGTGCGGACCAGCCGCTGCGCCATCGCCTGCTCCGAGATGAGGAACGCGCGCGCGATCTCGGCGGTGGTGAGCCCGGCGAGCGTCCGCAGCGTGAGCGCCACCCGGCCCTCCAGCGGGAGGGCCGGGTGGCAGCAGGTGAAGATCAGCCGCAGCCGGTCGTCCTGCACCACGCTGTCGAGCCCCGATTCTTGGGGAACGGGTGGTCCCATCGCGATCTCCCGCAGCTTCGCCGACTCGATCGCCTTGCGGCGCAGCCGGTTGCGCGCCGCGTTCCGCGCGGTGGTGGTGAGCCACGCGCCGGGGTTGCGCGGGACTCCGTCGCGCGGCCAGCGGTCGAGTGCCTGAGCGACGGCGTCCTGTGTGCACTCCTCGGCGAGATCCCAGTCGCCGGTCGCGCGGATCAGGGTGGCTACGACCAGGCCCCACTCCGCGCGGAAGACCTGCTCGATCGCCTCGCCGCTGTCGGCGCTCACTCCTCGTCGGGCCAGAACGGCCGCACCTCGACCATCCCGAACATGGCGACGGGGTGCTTCGACGCCACCTCGATGGCCTCGTCGAGGTCCGCGCACTCGATGAGGTCGAACCCGAACATCTGCTCCTTCGTCTCGGCGAAGGGCCCGTCGGAGATCAGCACCTCGTTGCCGCGCATCCGCACGGTCGTTGCGTCCACGACCGGCCGCAGCCGGTGGCCCTGCAGCCGGACGCCCCGGCCGTCCATCTCCTTGACCCAGGCGTCGGTGGCCGCGGCCATGTCGTAGCCGGGCTCCGGCCCGGCACCCTCGGTACCGCAGATCATCAGCATGTACTGCACTTCGGTCCTCCCTGGTTCCGGTACGTCGCTATCACGACAACCGGGGAGGCGGAGGATCGACACTTCCCCCGAAGAAAGTTCCAGCCGGCTCAGCGAGCGGCGTGCCGCAGCGCCGCCATCGCCTGTCCGACGCCGGCACGGGAAGCGCCCGCTCCCGTGCTGCAGTTCGCACGGTAGTCCGCCAGCTCCCGCGATGCGGCCGACGCCAGCTCTCGGGCACGCGGATGGTCGGAAGCTGCGCCCGGCACGTCCAGGCGCACGAGCCAGCCGTCGAGCTCCAGCCGGGCCGTCCGCGCGAACAGCACGTCGTCGCCGGACGGGCCCGAGTTCGGGTGCTCGGCCGCGCGGGCCAGCTCGACGTGCAGCTCGTCGAGGCCGCGGTCGAGCCGGGCGCTGTACGCGGCCCACGCGTCGTCGTCGACCTCGTGGCAGCGGTCGTGCACCTGCGCGAGCCGCGCGCCGAGCTCGTCGAGCTCAGCACGGAACCCGTGGTGCGGGTGTTCCACGCCCACCTCCGCGGCCGCGGTGGCCACGGCGTTCTCCACGTGGGCCAGCCTGGCCCGCACCGGCAGTTGCACCTGCGTGTGCTCGTTCACCCGCGCAGGGTAGGAAGGCCCATCTGACGAGCACCATGCGTGCTGGCTGAACAGCAGGTTGCGTCCCCTGTTCGCTCAGGAGAGGTACCCCTCCAGCCGGTCGGCCACTTCCTGCGGCCTACTGAGCGCGACCAGGTGCCCGCCCGGCATCTCGTCGAGGTCGATCCCGAGCCGCTCCCGCACCACCCGCCGCTGGAACTCCATCGGGAAGAACCGGTCGTCGCGGCCCTGGAGGAAGCGCGTCGGGACGTCGGGCCAGGACGCGAGCGGCCACGGCCTCTCGAATGGCGTGCCGGACTGCTCGGGCTCCCCGCGGGCGAAGACGGCGTCGGTCACATCGGGCGGCACGTCGTGGAAGAACTCCACGAGCGGATCGAAGTCGCCCCCGGTGGGCCGGCCTTCGCGCTCAGCCATCTCGGCCTTCGCCTGCGGCTGCCCGGTGTTGTCCCACCACTCGCCCGGAGACTCGCCCGGCGCCGGCACCATCGCGTTGAGCAGCACGACCATCTCGACCGGCGCCCGCTCGCAGACGAGGGGCGCGGTGAACCCGCCCATCGACTGGGCGACGAGCACGATCGGCGAGCGGCCTCCGATGGCGTCGACCACGGCATCGGTGTACTCGGCGAGCCCCGCCGAGTCGTCGCCGGCCGGGAGGTCGACGGCGACGGCGTCGCGGCCGCGGCCCGCCAGCTCCGCCACGAGGCGGTGCCAGTAGAAGGCGCTGCCTCCGGCCCCGGGGATGAGTACGTACGTGGGGTTCGCAGCCACTGCGGTCCTCCTTCGTGCCGGCATTCCGAAGGTATGACGCCACGGGCGCCGGGAAGTCATCGCTCGACGGCCAAACCGCCACGACCGGGCCGGGACGAGCCACGGGTCACCCGCCGCGCCTGCGGGGAAGCCGTGCTCCTCGTCGCCGATGATGGATGGTCGTTATGAGCTCGGCGTAAGCCGTGAGCTACGTAGGCAGTAACCGACGTTTTGCCCCGCTACGATCATGGCGCCTGATCGACACCGCTTCCCCGGAGGCTAGATGCGTCTGCACGTCGCTGTGCGAGAGGGGGACTTCGTCACCACCTCCTACTCCCCGGCCGGCGCGGACGTCGCGCGTCGCATGGACAGTCTTCGCGAGTTCGACGTGCAGCGGCTCGGCGACCGGACCACGGACGACATGACGTCCCGATGGGCCCGGCTCGATGCGGTGCTGCTCGCCGGGACGTGCACCGTCGACATCACGCCGGACATGCCCGTCGCGACGCTGACCGACCTCGCCCTCGACGCGGCGAGGGCCGCTGGACTCGCGTCGAGCGCGGACCAGGCGCGGGTCAAGTGGTTCGGGGGCGAGGACCCGCGCGTGTGGCTCACGGACCCGGCGACGGACGCTCCCGTGGACGTCGACACCACGGCGGGCGAGGCAGGGTTGGGGGACGGCGACCTCCTCGTGCTCTGCATCGAGCACCCGCCGCAAGCCATGTACCAGCTCGGGCCGGCGGCGACACCGCAGCAGCTCTTCTCCCGGCTCGTCCTGTCCGAACGGCTCTCCCTGCCGAGTGACGAACCGGTCGTGCACGGCGTCCTGCTCTACACCGACGCCGATGCCGGGGTGGCGACGTTCATCCGCACCCACTTCGACGAGCTCAACGCCCTGACCGGCACGCTGCTGCGGATCTTCGTGATGGAGCGGCCGAACGACTGGCGCGCGGCCAAGAGGTACTGGAAGCCTCGGCTGGAGCCGGAGCTGTACCGGAGCTTCGCTTCGCTGCGGTGGCTGCGGTGGGTCCCGTTCGAGAGGGCCAGGGCGTACGAGCTGGCCCGGGAACTCGGCGTCCCGGTGGACGCGCTCCCCTGTCTCGTGCTCTTCGCCGGACACAAGGACGAGCGGAAGCTCGTCTTCCCGATCGACGGGCTCACGATGTCCGGCGTCCGGCGCCTCGTGCAGGAGATCGCCGACGTGGTGGGCGCCGGCCACACGCTCGAGGACGCCTACGAATCCACCTCGTATCAGGCGCGCGGGGCGCGGAGCGAATCGACGGCCCGCGGCGAGGCACTCGCCCGGCTCCGCCGAGCCGAACAACGCCTGAACGACACTCTCCGTCCGGCCTCTGCCGGTTCCCAGCAGTTCGTGTTCCGCGACCACACGGTGTTCGTCCACCTCGGAGGCAAGGTGTCCGACCAGTTCAACTTCCACGGGCAGACCACATTCGTGAACCGGCCCGTCAACACGGTGATCACCGACTTCCAGAACGCGCACGGGGACGGCCCGGCGCAGCGCGGGCTCAGCGAGCTGCTGCAGCTCGTGCTGTCCAGCCCCGCGCTCGGTGAGGCCGAACGGGAGCGGCTCGCAAAGCTGGTCGACGAGGCCGCGGGCGAGTCGGCGAGCGACTCCCCCGAGCCGGGGAAGGTGCGCGGGATCCTGGAGACCGTCAAGACGGCCGTCTCGGACGCGTCCGACATCGCGGGGCCCGCGATCGGGCTCATCGCGAAGGTGCTCGAACTGCTGCCGTGACGCGGTGGTCGTCCTGAACGCACCGTCCGGCGAGCACACGCACCGCGACCCGTTCGACGTACGGGTCCGCCGCGGAGGCCCCGGCGAACGCTTCGCGGAGCCGCTGCTCGAAGACCTCGCGGTCCGGGCCGTGCGGTAGCTGCTCCGGGCTCATCGCGGAATAGACGTTGCCGGCCACCTGCTCGAACGTGAGCTGGTCGACGTACTCGACGACGGTCTCCGCGACGTCGGCGAACCCCGCGTCGGCGAGCTGCGCCGCGTACTCGCCTCGGGTCGCGGGATCGGAGCCGCACCATGCTGTGAGCTCGACGCCGAGCCACGACTCGAGGTGGGCACGCAGAGCCTGCGACCACGCCGTGTCCTGGAGCCAGAGCGGCGTGCCGTTGGCGATCACCCCGACCGTGCCCGCGGGCCGGAGCAGCCGCCCGAGCGTGGAGAAGAGCCGGGGCGGATCCATCCAGTGCAGGGCCTGACCGATGGTGACCGCGTCGAACGAGTGCTCGCCGAGGAGCGGGACCAGTCCATCGAGATCGCTGTCGGCGCCGAGCAGCCATCCGGCGTTGGTCACGCCGGAGGCGAGCCCGGCCTCGCGGGCCAGGCGCAACATGTCGGGTTCGACGTCGACTCCGAGCACCGCGCGCGTCCGGCGCGCGAGCGGGAGGGTGAGCTGGCCGGTGCCGCAGCCGAGGTCGAGCACTCGCGACCGGCCGTCGAGCCCGAGCGAGACCACCACATGATCGACGACGTCCGCGCTGTAGCCGCGGCGGAACTTCGCGTAGTGCTCGGCAGTGGGTCCGGCGAACGACGCTGGGCTCATGCACCCGAGCATGGCGCGGCAGGCGAGCGGGGCAAGCGGTATCGCGGACAGCGGACGAGCGCGCAACCTCAGGTGTCGGCTTGCGACCCGGGTGGGCCGGCCAGGCGGGCGTAGACGTCGCCGGAGCGTCCCAGGGGGCGGAAGCGTTCGAGCAGCGCCACCAGCTCCTCCGCGTCGAGCCAGCGGTCGGATGCGAACCGCATGGTCTCGATGGGCGAGTAGTTGTAGCGGTAGCCGCCCACCTCCGCGCCGAGCCGCTCCACGATGTCGAGGACGGCGAGCGTGGCGTTGTGGGCCGGGGGCAGGTACTCGAACGACAGCGCACGCAGTGGCCGGCTCAGCCCAGCCAGCACGTCGCCCTCGAAGCCCTCGACGTCGATCTTGCAGAAGGCCGGGACGCCGTGAGCGGCGATGAGGTCGTCGAGTGTCACGACCTCCACCTCGACGGAGCGGTCCCACCGCACCTTTGCGAAGCTGCGGTCCTCCGTGACCGACTCGATCCAATCAGCCGACATCGACGAGACCGTCGGGGTAGCGGTGGAGACGCCGAGCCGCGCCCGACCGCGCTGCGCCCCGACGGCCTGCGAGAGGATCGTGACGCCGGAGGTGCGACCGAAGAACAGTCGCAGGACGCGCACGAGATCCGGCTGCGGCTCGACCGCGACCACCGTGGCCCCGAGCTTGCGCCAGGCGCGGACCCGGCTGCCGACGTGGGCGCCGATGTCGAAGGCGAGGTCGCCAGGCGCGAGGAACTCGCTGTAGAACCGCACCATCCGTCGGTGCCTGCCGGGGATGCCGTGGTACATGACGAGGGACCGGGCGATCCCGTAGGCGCGGGCGAACACGGCAGGCATCAGACGCCGCAGGGATGTCTGGTGGGCGTCCGGAACGCCTGGCATGGGCTCCGGCCCCGTCCGCTCGGCTGCCACCGCTCTCCGCCTTCCCATGCCTGCAGAACGACCGCCGCCAGGTGTACCCACCCGCGACAGCCCGCACCGCATGAGCGCCCACCGTAGGGCTCGACCTGTCCGCAATGGCGCGGGGTGTGGTGGAGCGCGCAGGCCCAGGCGCGTGCGGGAGTTGGCGTGGAGGATGAATGGATGAGCGAACGACTTGATGGCACGGTCGCGCTGGTCACCGGCGCCAGCAGCGGAATCGGCGAGGCAACGGCAGTCGAGCTCGCCCGGCAAGGCGCTCGCGTCTCGATCGTTGCGCGGAGACGCGACCGGCTGGCCAAGCTGGCTGCACGTCTCGAGGCTGACGGTGCCGAGGTGCTGGTGATCGAGGCCGATGTGACCGACGAAGCGGCTGCGCGCGATGCGATCGAGCAGACGGTGCAGCGCTTCGGCCGGCTGGACACCGTCATCGCGAACGCCGGCGTCATGTTGCTCGGCCCGATCGAGAACGCGCCGGTCGAGGAATGGCAGCGGATGGTCGAGACCAACGTGATGGGGCTGCTGTACACCTCGCACGCGGCGCTGCCGCATCTGCTCGGCGCCGCCTCCTCCGAACCGCGGCGGGTGGCCGATCTCGTGCTGGTCAGCAGCGTCGCTGGCCGCGTCGCCCGCAACGGCAGCGGCGTCTACAACCTCACGAAGCACGGGGTCGGTGCGTTCGGCGAAGCGCTGCGGCAAGAGGTGACCAGGCGGCACGTCCGGGTGTCGCTGGTCGAGCCCGGCGCGGTGGCCACCGAGCTTGCCGGCCACAACCGCCCCGAAATTCGGGAGACGCTCTCGACGCGGTTCCGCGACATGGAGCGGATGGAGGCGGAGGACATTGCCGACGTGATCGGCTACGTCGTCACCCGCCCGCGCCGCGTCGCGATCAACGAAGTGCTGATCCGCCCGACCGAACAGGAAGGCTGACCGGCCCCAGCCTTCGCCGGTCGTCGCGGCCGATCGTGCGCCCAGCCGGCTCTGCGGCCTGGCTATCGCTGTTCCGCGAGCCAGTCGTCGAAGGTCGTCGGCGCGATGCGGGACTCCCTGGCCGGGCAGTAGCACATCGCCCGCCATGGCCGTGCCGAACATCGACGACCACGTCGGGACGAGCTTCACCGCGCGGCCGCGCGCCTCGTTGGTACGCCGGGCCAAGTCCACCAGGTCTTGTGTCTCCGGCCCGGCGACATCGACGTAACGCCCCAGCGGCTCTCCCACCACGATCTCGGCGAGGACGTCGGCCACGTCCGCGGGGGCGATCGGCTGCACGAGCAGCGGCGCGATCGGTGCGACGCCGTCCTGTTCGGTCCAGGTCGCCACCATCGCAGCGAAGTCGTGGAACTGCGTGGCCGGGACGATCGTCCACGGCACGGGTCCCGCGGCCACGAGGCGTTCCTGTTCCCGCTTGCCCGCGTAGTGCGCGTTGCCCTCGACTCGGTCGATCCCGACTATCGAGAGCAGCACGTGGTGACGGACGCCGGTCCGCTCCTCGGCGGCGAGCAGGCTCCGCGTGGCAGTGCCGAACAGCGCCACCGAGTCGGCCCGGTCGACCGCTGAAATGTTGGTGGCATCGACGAGCGCCTCGACGCCGGCCAGGGCGTTGTCGAGCCCGGCACCAGTCGACAGGTCCACGCCGAGCGAGCGGCTGATGCGCACAACATCGTGCCCGCCGCGTTCAAGCGCGGCGACCGTGAGTGAACCGATGTGCCCGGTCGCGCCTGCGACTGCGATCCGCATGGTGATCTCCCCTCGCTCCGACGTCCTCCCCACACTGCCTCCGTCGGCGCCGGCCCGCACCGTCCGCAACCCAGCGATGCTCCGGCTCGCCCTCAATGAAAGCGAATGGCGCCGAATACTGAGGCGGGAGTCCGCGCCGGCGTCCGGTCAGGGTCGGCCGATAGCCTCATCGGATGCGCACGAATGTCTACGTGGACGGGTTCAACCTGTACTACGGCTGCCTCAAGGGTACGCCGTACAGGTGGCTCGACCTCGGGGCGCTGTGCGATCGGATGCTCCCGAAGAACACGATTAACCGGATTCGCTACTTCACCGCTCGGGTCGCCGCCCGCCCGAACAAGCCACACGATCCGATTCACCAGGAGACTTACCTCCGGGCACTGGCGACTCTCCCATCCCTGACCATCCACCTCGGCCACTTCCTCACGAAGCCGGCCACGATGCCGCTCGCCGAGCCGACACCAGGCGGACCGAAGTTCGCCGAGGTCATGAGGACGGAGGAGAAGGGCTCGGACGTCAACCTGGCGACGTACCTCCTCGCTGACGCCTTCCGGGACGACGCGGAGTGCTTCGTCATCATCAGCAACGACAGCGACCTTACGGAGCCGATGCGGATCGTCCGGCACGAGCTGGGAATGGTGGTTGGGGTCATCAACCCGCACCCGACGGCCAAGCGCAGCCGTGCTCTCATGAGCTGCAAGCCCAGCTTCTTCAAGCAGATCCGTGCCGGTGTGCTTGATGCCAGCCAGTTCCCGACCACTCTTCAGGACGGCACGGGAACGTTCACAAAGCCCCGCGGCTGGTAGGTGGAAGAGGGGAGAAAAGCAGAGGCCCCGCCTTGCGGCGGGGCCTCGCACCCAGGAACCGAAGCTCCTGGGGGGATGCGTCCACGATACATGCCGACCGTGACTTGTCCAGCCGGCTCCCGCTCGGAGGCGCACGGCCAGGGCCGAACGAGCGCGCCGCACAGGCCATGAGTCTTCGCAGTGCGGCCTCGCCGGGGGTCACCCTGGCCGACGGCCTCGTCACACGTGCTGGCGTGTCAATCCCGGGTGCCAGCCTGCTCGATCGCCCGGTACATCGCCTGCGTTGCCTCTTCCTGCGAGTCAGCGAAGCCGTACAGCTCCGTAGCCGTGGCCTCCCTCCAGGCGTTCCACCACCAACGCTGCTGACGCTCGATGAACACAACTCGGGTATCCCACCGCTGCGACCTCAGAACGGACATCAGACGCTCCCGGCATCCGCGACCGGGTACAGCTTGCCCGGCCGAGCCTTGCGGGCCGGCTGCTCCTCGCCATCGGCGAACCACGTCAGTGGGTGCCGCGTACCGAGGTACCCGACCACGAACCGAGTCACCGACGTGGCCGGCACCCGCCAGTCCTGCGACCGGTCCTGTGCGTATCGCCGCGCCTCGCGCTCGTCGACGAACACGATCTCCACCGCGCCGACATCATCCGGTCGGGTCGAGTGCACGGCGTAGACGTAGCTCAGTCCAGTGCTCACTCCGAGAGCTTCCCATTAATGGGAAGGCAGATCAATCTACGGTCGGTGAGTGTCAGATCTCGGCGGCATGTCGCAAGCCGAGTTGATCGCTGCCATCCGCAAGGTGGAGGGCGAACGCGACGAGTCGCTCAGACTGTCGGGCCGGCTGCTGGCGGCACTGCACGACGTTCACGGCCTGTCGTGGCCGCAGATCACCAGGCTGACCGGCATCTCTCAGACCACGGCGCACCGCCGTGCTCAGCCGTACTTGTCTGCCGACGACCCCGAGGGGGCGTAGACCCCGGCCCGGTGGGTGCCTGTTGAGGCACTCACACGCCGAAGTCGGCGACGCCATAGATCAGCGAGTAGGTGTTCGTCTGGGGACGACACCGGATCGACTTTCAACGAGTCCGCGCCGAGGATTGCGGTGGTTCCGGTCAGCGGGTAGCGGTCGATGGCGAACGGCAGGCGATTCGGCCAGATCCGGTCACCTCGTACTGCCACTGCTCCAGCGACTTGCCCTGCACGTCGCGCATGGCGAGGCTGCCCCGTGCCGGTGCTGTCGAGCCGGGTTCTCAGGTTGGATCGGCCTCGCGGTCAGGATGATGTACGCCTCCCAGGTGTTCGCCTTCGCGTGGCTGCATAGCTCATCCCAGCCCTTGGCCGCCTCGGTCGTCGCGAACCTGGCTTCCCATCCATTCGGACGACCTGGCGGACTGACACGATCCCCCCGCTTCGCCGGCACCGCTCAGCACTCATCGGGGCCAGGCACTCGGCCGAAGTCTCCGACAACGGCCCCGGTCAGGTTGCGGTGCAGCTCAGGGTCGGCGTGAATCGCCGCTGTTGCCTTCCACTCACTGACGGTCCGCGTGAACAAGCCCCACTCGCCAAGCTCCGCGCAGGCCTCGGTCGCCCTGGTGAAGTCGATCGTGAACTGGGCAAGTTCCGAGGAGGGTAAGACATCAAGCCAGGGGAACTCGTCGCGCAGGGCTGCTGCCACCCCGGAGGGGCTGAGTGCCTTCAGCGCCATGCGCAACGCCCGTGCCGCCGTGACAGCGCCCTGCTCGGCAGCCACAGCTCGGTCTTCGCGCATGAGGACCAACGGCACCCCGTCGCGGCGACGCACCCGCACGGGCGCATCGTCAGCCTTCGCGGCCACACTCTTGGGATCGCGCTGCACATCGCTCCACTGAACTTCCGTCCCCGCCACAGGATCCATCCTGAACTTATTCATAACGCATCGCAAGGTGGGATCACCGACAGGCGGTGCAAACGCGGTCAGGCCGATGCCGGGGGCCGCGACGTCGTTGGGGTCCTGACGGAGCGACCGGTCCACTGACGAAGGCCTCCCGCTAGGCCTCCGGCCGCTCCGCATGGCGAGCGGCCAGGGTGACCAGGCCCGAGCCGGCGTTCAGCTCGCGTCCATGGGTGGCGGCGCGTGCTCGTTTGGCAGCGCGGCCTCGCCGGGGCCGGCGTCCTCGCCACACTGCCCGTCCGCGGCGCACTCCCCCTCTCGGGGCTGCGCAGTCCGCCCACCACCAAGGGCGGACGCCAGGCGTGTCAGTCCCGGGCGCCGACCTGCTCGAACGCCCGGTACATCGCCTGCGTTGCCTCTTCCTGCGAGTCAGCACGGACATCAAACGCTCCCGGCATCCGCGACCGGGTACAGCTTGCCGGGCCGCGCCTTCCGGGCCGGCTGCTCCTCGCCGTCCACGAACCAGGCGACTGGATGCCTAGTTCCGAGTTGGCCGACCATGAAGCGGGTAACCGTGGTTGCCAGCACCCGCCAGTCTCGCGACCGGTCCTGTGCGTACTGACGAGCCTCGTGCTCGTCGAGGAAGACGATCTCGACGGCGCCGAGGTCGTCGGGCCGCACCCAGTGGACCGTGAACACGGTGGCCCGGTCGGCTGTGATGGCGCTCCCGAGCTGTTGGGTTTCGACTCTCGAAAGCCAACACGACGAACACTCGATCTATGGACCCGGAGAGGCTTGCCGAGCTTGCTGGTCTGCTCGCACGCCCGACCGCAGACCTGAGCGATGACGAGCTTGTCCATGCGGTCCGGCTCGCCGATGAGGACCGGGACGCCGCACGTGAGCGGGTGGGACGCCTAATCGCCGCGCTCTACATGCGTCGCCGGGTCTCCTGGCCGAAGCTGGCAGAGCTGACCGGCGTCCCGTTCGGGACGGCTCACGGTCTCGCCCGCCCGTACATCCAGCCCGACGAGAGGGCATGAGCACTCCGTCGCTCGTTTATTTAGACCTCAGCGCTGGCGACGTGGCCTCGGGTCAGGTGTGCGGCGGCCCCAGGTAGGGAAACTCGGCCAGGAGATCTTTGTGCGGCTCGAGGCCTTGAGAGCCGACCCTTCCATGCGTCAGCCATGCCCAACGCCAGCTGAAGACGTCGTTGGTGAGGACGCGGCCGTTGGGATAGGCGGCCGGTTGGGCGCGGTTGTAACGGAGGATGTCCGGCAGCATCTGCAGGGCGGCGGCCTCGGCCTCCTCGGGCGGGTAGCCGTTCTCCTGCAGGAGTCTCAACCACGGCACAAGGTAGTTCTCCACGTCATCAGCGGGTTGCCGGGCGTTGAATTCGGCTTTCTGACCGTCCGGGGTGATGAACGGGTTGATCGTTGGATTGCCGCCGCGGTCCATCTGCACCAGGCTGCCGTCGCGGCGCACGCTGATCGTGGCCCAGACGCCGATCATCGGATCGGCGCCGAGCATGTCGTTCGGCGCTTCGAGCGCGATGGACAGGACGTTCTTGTCGCCGAAGGTGTCGTGCCCGGTCCACCGAAAGTCGTGCAGGGCGCCCTCGACGTCGGCGAAGAACGGATCACTGCGCACCCCGAAGAACAGCCGGGATGGGCCGGCCTGGACGGACTGTGCAGTCGCGTCGAAGCCGACCGGCGTGGCGGCGACGAGCACGTCACCCGCAGGTTCGGGCTGGCGTGCCTGACTGCCGGTGACGTAGTAGGCGGTCGCGGTCTGCGTGCCGTTCTCCGGCTCCGAGAACACGAACGAGAACGCGGCGTCAGCGTGCGCGTCACCATCGTTGTCGATGTTGATCCGGTAGACCGCGTCGGGGTGGAAATCTGGTCTGGTCAAGAACGTGTCGCAGTCCATGATCAGCACGGTCTTCCCGGGGTCGTCCGGCGACGTGAATGCGAAGAGGTCGGTGAGGTCCAGGCGCGCATCGTCACCGGGAAACGTCAGATTGTCCGCGCTGAAGTGGTTCGACATGCCAACTCCTGCAGATTCCAGCTCTTGGTCGTCTCGAAGACCCGGCCGGCGACGCGACATCCGGCGACGGCCGGCCATTTCGACGCTTCCATGCGCTGTCCGGGGATCGCCTCATCCCCGGCGGGTGATGCGAGCGGTGATCGAGGTCGCAGGCACCTCGAAGACGATGCAGCACGAGGCGCAGCCGGCGCGATCACGGCTGCTCGGCGGTGTTCCAGTTCCTACGAACTGAGACGCCGGACCGTCCCCGTTTGAGGCACCCGTGACTTGGACTCAGTAGGGCTCGCGGGCGCGGAGGTACGCGTCCAGGTCGGCGGCGCCCTTGAGCATGGCGCGGCCCCGGGCGGACAGGCGGGCCTGCCAGTCGCGCAGGGTCGACTCCAGTGGGGCGACGCCTCCGGCGGAGCGGACTTGAGCGATCAGCGGGGCGATCTGCTCCAGTAGGTAGCCGCCCCGCCTGAGCTGGTGGGCCAGCCGGACGTTCCGTACGTCGGCCGCGCTGTAGATCCGGTAACCCGTCTGCGGGTCACGGCGCGGCCGGACCAACCCGGCGTTCTCCCATTTGCGCAGGGTGGCGGGGCGAAGGCCGAGCCGTCTGGACAGGGGGCCGATGAACGTTTCGCCGCGTTCCTGCGGCACAGGCGCCAGATCGCCGAGCGCAGCTTCGACGGCCTGGAGGGTGCGGCGGTCGTCGAGGAGCTGGCCGTGGCTCTCGTCGATGAGCCGCAGCGCGTCCTCGGTGGCACCGCGGTTGACCGCCTGCATGATTGACGTGGCCGTCTGGTGACCGTGCCCGGGGACAAGGGCGAGGAACGCGCGCAGGGCTTGCGCGTGCAGCGGCGTGTAGGTGCGGTAGCCGGTGACGGTGCGTTCGGCGGCGGGCAGGATGCCGGCGTCCTCGTAGTTCCTGATCGCCTGGGTGGACAAGCCGTGCTCGCGCGCCAGGTCCACTGGCCTCATGAATGCATCATCGATTGAAGGTCCATCGCGTATAGACCGGGGATTTCCCGGACAAAGTTTACACCGAGGGTTCAGCGATACCGTTGAAGGCATGGATATCAAGGACACGGCCCGGTTGCTCGATGGCGCGGGCGTCTCGGCGTTCCTCCGGTCGCTTCCCGCCCGGCCCCTGCTGCTCGGCCTGGGCGAGGCCAGGCACTTCGTGGGGGAGCTGGGCGAGTTGCGCAACGAGATGTTCCGGCATCTGGTCGAGCACGAGGGCTACCGGTCGTTCGCCATCGAGAGCGACTGTCTCATGGGCCTCGTGGTGGACGACTACATCACGACGGGCGCGGGCACACTCGATGACGTCATGGAACGCGGCTTCAGCCATGGCTTCGGCACGTCACCGGCCAACCGCGACATCTTGCGCTGGATGCGGGCGTACAACGAGGGGCATGACGAAAAGCTGCGGTTTTTCGGGTTCGACGGCCCTCTGGAGTATTGGGCGGCGAGCCCTCGCCAGGCGCTCACCGCGCTCTACGCCCTCCTCGACGGCCCGCTCCCCCGCACCGTAGTCACCAGGGAAACCCTCGACACGCTGCTGGGCCCGGACGACCGGTGGTCGAACGAGGCCGCGGCCATGGATCCGTCCCAGTCGATCGGCCAGTCCGCCGACGCCCAGCGCCTGCGGCTGATCGCCGACGACCTGGTGGCGCTATTCGACACGCAGGCGCCGCAGCTGAGCGCGCAGGACAGGGAGCGGGCGGCACTGTATGGGCGCACTGCCACCGGCCTGCTCCGCTATCACTACTGGATGGCCGACGCGTCCCCGGCACGGTGGACCCGGCTGTCGGCCCTGCGGGACGCGATGATGGCCGCCAACCTGCGTGCCGTAGCCGAGCACGGCCCGGCTCTGGTCTTCGCCTCCAACCTCCACTTACAGCGGAACAAGAGCTTCATGTCGTTCGGCGACCAGCAGCTGGAGTGGTGGAGCGCGGGAGCGATCACCGGGTCGCATCTGGGCGACCGGTACGTCTTCCTGGCCTCCGCCTTCGGCACGGCCGGCGACAACACCCCGCCCGCGGACACCGTCGAGGGCATCCTGTCCACGCTCCCGTGGGACCACTCTCTCATCGACGCCCGCCGTCTGGCCGAGGCCATCACAAAGCCCGCCACGCGCATCTCCCACGATTTCGCCTATTTCCCCCTGGACCCGGCCCAGCTCGACATGATCGACGGCGTCGTCTTCCTCAAGCAGGCGGTCAGGCTGGGTTCGCTGGGTTGACAGGGCGCGTGCGTGTCAGGCTGTTCTGACATGCACGCGCATCAATCACGATCCATGCCCGCGCCCTCAGCGAAGGCAGCGCCCGGGATCGCCAGGTGATTGCTGCTGTGCGGGCTGGTCGACGGCCCCCGGGTTCACGGGTGAAGCATGAATGAGGTGTCGGACTCGTTGACGGTGCGTGGGGCCGCAGCGGCCCGCCAGCCTTCGGTGAAGAAGATCACCGACCGCAAGCGGTTCTTCGTCACCGACACCCTCGATCAGCTGCTCACCGTCGTGGTCGCGACCGCCTCGGTGCAAGACCGCCGTGCAGCACCCTGAACTCGTGAGACCACGTCAGATAATGCTGGGAAAACGGCGCCACTGACCGCTGGAGGTCACACTGACCAGGCCAAAGGGGCCTGGCTCAGACGTAGAAGCGGAACGAGTCGGCAGGTCGCGCCCACCTGCCACGACTCCCCCGACACCGGTACTGACCTGCGCGAACGCTGCTCGGCGCTTGTCGCTGTTCTCCGCTGCCGGTGGGTGTCCTGACGAACGATTGACGAACGGGCCGGCCCACCGATCTTGACCCACTTCGGGGCTCGTGCGGCATCCCGTCGACCTGCGCAGCCCCAATCGCGCGGTGTCCCGGGCACAGCTGGCCGAGGGAGGTCGACGACGGGGTGCCGCACCCAGCCTAGGCTGCAACACGATCTGACAGCACGAAGCGACGCGGGAGGTGCACCGGATGGCGACAACCGAGACGTTCGGAACGACGGCCAGCTCCGAGGTGGAGGCTCTTGAGTTTGTAAACTCAAAAGCATTGAGACACTTCGGGCGGACGCCTTTTCGACTCGACACCATCAGTGCTGAACCGTTTGAGACGGATGGTAACGGCGTCGTAGTTCGATGGACTTATCAGATAACAGCGACTGCGGAGTAGAGACCACACGTTCAGCGAACTTTCGCTGTTGCGGAGACATCTGCTTGGGAATCAGCGTGTGGGGGCGACGTCCCGGTCCTGACCTGCGCCGCGTCCCGGTCTGGGTACCCCGTCGTTGACCGCTGCTGACTGCTCGTAATGGCCCGTGAATGGCCCGTGAATGGCCCGGATCTTCTCCCCACGCTGGGAGCTGGTGGTGATCTCCTCGCGGCGCGGGTGGAACCCTGCCGGGCCGAGGGGTGGGGTGCAAGGCACGTCGTCCCGCCTTGTGGCCCGCCCCTCGGTCTGGCTGCCGTATCGGCGTGCCGTGAGGAGATCACCACCCCGCCGCACTCCCCCGGATCTCTGAGCGGTGCCGGGGTTCGGGCGGAGCCCGCGTAAGGTCTGCGAGATGACTCCGCCGGGTCAGGATCCCGACGTCGAAGCCGCCGTCTCCTGCCGTATGTGTGGCTGGGCGATCCCGGAGCCTGACCAGTGGCGACACGACCCACAGGTGCAGAGCGAACCATGCCCAGACTGCGGCTCCATCTCGTGGTTGGTTGACCTACACGGGTCCGACCACGCGCAACTGCACGAGTTCATCGGCCTGCGGGGCAAGGCGCCGGGCGTGAAGAGACCTCGATTCGAGCTGCAGGCCGGAGATCAACTGTCGGTTGCAAGCGGGCGCTGGGTCCGCAAGCGCCGGCTGATCGATCGCGACGGAGACTGGTACGAGGAGACGGTCGTTGATCCGTCCACCGGCGAGACCGTCCATGAGACCCGAGAGCCGTTGAGCGAGCACTGGGGCCACGGTTCTGCCAAGTCTGTGGCTCAACGCGGCGACGACGAGCTATCGGGCGGGCTGGCCGCGCGCGGGCCGGAGGCAGGAGCGCGCGAGCCAAGCCCGCCCGCGCCGCCGGAGGCGGCGCCTTGAACAGGTAGAGAAAGTCTGAACCCCGCGGCCTTGGGCTACGGGGAACTGCAGGTCAGCTGCGTGCGGAGCAGCCATGCAGCGAGGCGCGTGCTCAGTTGATGGGTGACGGCGCGGGCTGCTGCCAGGCGAGGATGGTCTTGTCGTCGTGGCGCTTGGATCGGGGCATCTCGATGCCGTCCGGATCTGCCTCGGTCTCCCACTGCTGCGCGCTCTTGAGGAACGCGGTGAGCTGATCGTTGTCCTGGTTCACGATGAGGTCCCACTGGCCACCGAGCCGGTCGACGTGCTTCTGGGCTCCGTCGGTGGCGAGCACGACCCAGGAGACCGCGTCCCGTTGGAACGAGCAACTCACCAGCTCATCAGCAGCCGCAGGATCGGCCTCTGCGATCCAGTAGCCCCCGGGCCGGTTTCGGTGCGGGAACTCGCTGCGCTGCAGCTCGCGTAGACGGCCGCCGTGCTCGGAACCGAAACCACTCCCCCGCCGCAGGTGCTCGCGGTAGGCGCGGCGCTTGTCAGCTCCGATGCGGGCGAGCCGGTCGTCGGACAGTCGGCTCGTGGTGCCGTCCGGGTGGCCGATGACAGCTGTGCTGTCGCCAAGGGCCGCCACCTCCACCAGCGCCTCCCCCACTCGCAGCATCAGAACAGTGGACGAGGGCGCCGCGCCGGGCATCAACCCGAGTCGGTCGACCGTCTCGGCGAGAGCCTCGCGGAGCTGCTCGCGGAGATCGCCGTCGTCCACGCGGGTGAGCAGAGCCGGGAGCAGCACGTCGACGTAGTCATCGGCAGGCGGGGCCTCCGGGCTGTACGAGCTGGCGCCGTCGAGCACGACCGCGGCTCGCGCGCTCGTCCCCCACCGGTCCTGTCCCGGCGGGTCCCCGCCAGGAAGCGATGCAGCGGCGACGGTCAGGCCCATGGTCGCGGGGCCACGAGGACGTCGCTGGACTTGGGCGTGAGGCCGTCGAACTCGGCGGTCACGGCCATGCTGAAAGACTCGTCGGGGTGCGCCGCGTACAGCTCGGCCAGGTGTTCGGTGAGGTAGTGCGCGGCGCCGATCGAGCCGAGCGCGTGAACACCGGCAATGTGCGTGACGACCTGGCCGTCCCGGACGTGGCGGGCGAGGTAGGCGACGTCGGCCCGGCGGGGCTCGGGGTCGTCCAACGCGGAGCCGAACCGCTCCCCCGTCGCCTTGTCCACGATGTACCAGCGGCCCCCGTCGGCGATGGTCATGCCGAGTACCGGGTCCTCGCTCATCAGCGCGTTGCCGATGTGCGCCGACGCCGGGCCACACACCACGATCGCGTCGTTGGCCGGCTCCCACTCCTGGCGCGGGTCGATGACCAGCCGCTCGGCGGTGAACGCGAGCTGCTCGGCTTCCGCGATCAGGTGCGCGCCCACCGCGTCGTCCTCGGCGGCGATGACCATGTCCTCGCGCTCCAAGATGCGCCGGCCGACCACCGCGACGTCGAGCGGGCCGACCCCGAAGAACGCCCGGTGCGCGGGCGGTGCGCTGTTGCGGATCTGCGTGATCCGGCCCTTCGTCAGCCCGAACGCCTTGGCGACCTCGGTGTAGCTGCCGCCGAGCTGGTCCCGCGCCTCCTCGATCGCGGCCCGACGCAGCCGCGCCAGTTCCACCGAGCGCTGCTGGTAGGTAGCCAGGAGCTCGGTAGCCCTGCGCCCTCGTCGCACCGGGTCAGGCTCCCGGCGCAGGCGTTCGAACTCCTCATCCACGCCCGCGAGTTTAGGCCCCTTGACAAGTAGGCTCGCCGCGGACCATCGTCGGTTTAGCCCCCTCAACGTCACTGCTTCAGATGTTTAGGGGCCTACACGGACCGATCGAAGGAGCAAGAGCGATGCGAGACATTCCGGTGAACCTCGGCGGCTACAAGCTGACGATCGTGGAGCCGCCCGCCCCGAAGATGCGCGATGACGTCAACGGCGCCCAGATCCCGGTGACCGACCGCGACGGCGCCACCCAGTTCACGGTGTCGCTGTTCGCGAAGCTGCGGGCCAAGCCGGGCGAGCGGGCCCCGAAGGGCGAGGAGATCAAGGTGACGCTGGCGACCGATCCCGGCCCGGACTTCGGGGAGGACGTGCGGGTCGAGCTGATCGACGTCCGCGTGTCCCCTTACCAGCTCGAGTCCGCGGGCCGGGTCAACTCCGGGCTCGCGTGGCGGGCGATGGGCCTCAAGCACGCCTCGGCCCCGGCGCCGCGCCCGAGCAGCGACAAGTAGCAGCCCGGGCCTGACGGCCCACCTCCCGGCGGCCTGATCGGCCGCGCTCGGGGACGGGGCAGCCGACCCCTCATTGATCGGCGAAATAACCGCAGTTCCGCAGTGGCTGCCCCCTGCCCGAAAACAGGCCACCCCCGGAACCGGAGGCCCCTGATGACCACCACCGCGACCACGACCGCCGTCTGCGGCGGCTGTTCGGGCTCCGGCTCGTGCGACGTCTGCGACGGCTACGGCACCACCCCGGACACCTCCCCCGGCGCCGGTGACGGCCGGGACTGCCCCGGCGACGGCATTTGTCCCGTCTGTCACGGCACCGGAACCCCCTGCACCGCCACCACTCCCGAGGAGACGACATGTCCCTGACCGCCACCGAGAAGCCCGTCCGGCACGGCCGGGTCCGTCAGCCCGCGAACGGCGTCGGGCGCCTCGTGCGCCGCCTGGACCGCGAGCGCCGCCGGTTCCTGCACGCCACCACCCCGGAGGTCCCGACCGAGCAGGCCTGGCGCGCCGGGGTCGCCGAGGGCCTGCGCCTGGCCCAGCTCGCCATCCGCAAGGGAGTCTGATCATGGCCCGCCCGCTGCACCGCCCGTCCCTACGCCACGCCGAAGCACACCACCGCCCGACGGTCCGGCACTCCTCCCGCCCGGTCGGCGGCGAGTTCCGCGGCCTGGCCTGGCTGGCCCGCCACCCCCTGTTCCTGCTCGTCCCCACCACCCTCGTCGCGGCCGCGGTGCTCGTCGGCCCGGTCCCGGCCGCCGATCACTATCGGCGCGCTGCTGCTGGCCGTGGTGGTGTGGGGGCGGCTGCACCCGCCCACGTTCGACCGCCTCGCCGCCCCCACCCTGCGCGCAGCCTGGCGGCGCTGGACCACCTACCGCGGCCGCCGCTGGGCGGCTCTGCTCGCCGACTGCGGCCTCGCGAGGGAGAACCACCACACCGGCCGCATCGACGCCCCACGGGTACTGCGGGTCCGCTCGGCCACGCGCTCGATCGACACCCTGCGGGTCCGTCTCACCCGCGGCCAGGACCTCACGCTGTGGGCGGGGCGCACCGAGACCCTCGCCGACGCGATGCGCGCCCACCGGGTCGCCGTCACCCGTCACCGCCCCGGCGTGCTCACCGTCGTGGTCGAACGACAGATGCCCTTCACCCTGCCCATTCCCGCACCGGTCATCCCCGCGGAGGCCGACGCCGTAGACCTCGCCGCGCTCCCGGTCGGGGGAGGACGAGTACGGCCACCCCTTCACCCTGGGCGTTCCCGGCCGTCACGTCCTGGTGGCCGGCGCCACCGGCTCCGGGAAGGGCTCGCTGATCTGGGCGCCCCTGCGCGCGATGGGCCCGCGATCCGCGACGGCTTGGTGCGGGTGCACGTGATCGATCTGAAGGGCGGCGCCGAGACCCATCGCGGAGCGCCTTTGTTCCACCGCCACGCCACCACCCCGGCCGAGGCCATCGCCGTCCTGACCGCCGTGCGGGACGAGATGAAGGCCCGCCAGGCTCACATGGCCGCCCACGGGCTGCGGCGCCTCGACGTCTCCCCAGAGACCCCGCTGGACCTGGTCGTGATCGACGAGATGGCGATGCTCACCGCTTACGGGGAACGCGGCGACGTCCGCGAGGCCCTGCGCCTGCTCGCCGAGATCCTCACTCAAGGACGGGCCTGCCTCACCTCGGTCATGGGTTACGTCCAGGAACCGTCCAAGGACGTCGTCGACGTCCGCGAGCTGTTCCCCACCCGGATCTGCCTCGGCGTCACCGCTAGCTCCCACGTCGACATGGTCCTCGGTGAAGGTGCCCGTGAGCGGGGCGCGCTGGCCGATGAGATCCCGGGCGACCCCGCCCACGCCGGGATCGGGTACGTGATCGACCAGCGCTCCCGGCTCCCGATCCGCTTCCGCGCCTGCCTGGTCACCGACGACGAGATCGACGAGCTCGTCGCCCGCTGCGCCCCGCCCGCGCCTCCCGCACTGCGCACGGTCGAGGACGGGGAGGCGGCGTGATGTGGGCCGTCACCGGATGGGCCGCCGCCACCTGGCTGCGCGTCACCCTCGCCCTCGCCGCCACCCTCGGAGTGCTCTGGCTCGTATTGGGCACCGGGTCTGGCTGGTTCTGGGCCGCCGTCGTCGGCGCCGCCCTGATCGAGTGGAAGACGACCCGCGCGCTGGCCACTGAATGGGGCACTGAGGCCCGGTACTCGTGGTGGTGGTCCCGATGACCCGCCTGTTCCACCGGGAGTCGGCCGGTCAGGGCTTGTTGTTCGACGACGAGATCACCGACCGCGTCCTGCGGGACGCCCACGATCCAGGGTTCGTCTTGGTCGGGATCGGCGAGGCCGTGCACACCCGCCACATCGGCACCCGCGCCGCCGAACACGCCCTTCCCGTCCGCCCCGACGTCGCCGCCACCGTGCATCACCTCCTCAGCGCCGGGCGCCTCGTCCACGGGTCCCGGGTCACCGTCACCGTCGACGGCCGCACCGAGCCCGAAGCCGCCACCACCGTCGACGTCGCCCCTATCGCGAGCACCGACGCCCAGCCCGGGGACCGGGTGCGGGTCTTCGTCGACGTTGTCCGACCCGGGCATGGCCTGGTTACCGCGGATGAGTTCTCCGGCGCCATCGTCCGCGAGAACGGCAGCTACCTCGTCGAGACCAGCGCCGGGGAGGTCATCGGGCGGGCCCGTTCCTACCGGGCCGGCGCCGAACGCCTCGCCCGCCACTACGGCCTGCGCGCCGACCCCGTCGAGATCGAACACGAACACGAGGCCTACCCCCGATGAGCGACCTGGACCTGACCCACCGGCTGCGCTCGTTCGACTACCCGACCTGGCGGGCCCGCATGGAAGCCACCGGCGGCTGCGCCCACCCCGTCCGGCTCCGCGGCTCCTCCACCATCACCACCTCCGACGGGCGCGTCCTGGTCCAGCGCACCGGGGAGGTCTGGGCACCGTGCGGGAACCGCCGCGAGACGGTCTGTCCGTCCTGCTCGGACCGCTACGCCGCCGACGCCTTCCACCTCATCCGCGCCGGACTCGCCGGAGCCGAACGCGGCATCCCCGCCACCATCACCGACCGGCCCCGGCTCTTCCTGACCTTGACCGCGCCGTCGTTCGGACCCGTCCACACTCGACGGCTCACCGCCCGCGGCCGGGTCATCCCGTGCGCCTGCGGAACGCACCATCGCGACAACGACCCGCAGCTCGGCGGCGCGATCGACCACGACAGCTACGACTACACCGCCGCGGTGCTCTGGCAGGCCCACGCCGGGAAGCTCTGGCACCGCTTCGCCATCGCCCTGCGCCGCGCGCTCGCCGCTCGGCTTGGGGTCTCCGGCCGCCGGTTCGGCCAGGTCGCGCGGCTGTCCTACGCCAAGGTCGCCGAATACCAGCGCCGCGGGCTCGTCCACTTCCACGCCGCGATCCGGCTCGACGGCTCGGACGGACCCGCCGACCCGCCGCCCGCCGGGCTCACCGCCGAGGCCCTGCGCGACGCCGTCCACGAGGCAGCCACCGCGACCAGCCTCGACACCACCCAACCCGACGGCACCACCCTCACCCTGCGCTGGGGCGCGCAACTCGACCTGCGCGAGATCACCCCCACCGCCCACGACTCCGTCACCGACGAGACCGGCGAGATCACCGACAGCCGGTTGGCCGGCTACATCGCCAAGTACGCCACCAAGGGCACCGGCAAGACCGACGGCCACCCCGACCGCCCCATCCGCTCCCTCGCGCACCTCGAGCGCATGACGCTGGCCGAGCACCACCGGCGGCTGATCGAGACCGCCTGGCACCTCGGCGGCCTGCCGCAGTACGCGGAGCTGAACCTGCGCAAGTGGGCTCACATGCTCGGGTTCCGCGGCCATTTCCTCACCAAGAGCCGCGCCTACTCCACCACCTTCCGCACCATCCGTGGCGACCGCCGGGCCTGGCGCCTCGCCGAGCAGCTCGACCAGCTCGGCCACCCCGCCGACGACCCGGTCCTCGTCATCAACGACTGGCACCTCGTCGGCATCGGCCACCACACCGACACCGACCGCGAACTCGCCATCGCCCACGCCGAACGCAACCGGGAACAGCGCAGGACCACCACCGGGAGGCCGTCATGACCGAACAGCTCTGGGGCATCAAGGACGTCGCGGACTACCCGCGGGTTCCAGTCCAGACGCTCTACCAGTGGCGCGGCCGGGGCTACGGACCTCGCGGTATCCGAGTCGGTCGCCATGTCCGCTACAGGCCGGAAGACGTCCGCGCCTGGGTCGCCTCGCTCGTCCATGAGGTTGCGTAGTGGCCAGCATCCGGAAGCTGCCGAACGGACGCTGGCAGGCCCAGTACCGCCCCTACCCGGGCGGGAAGCAGGTCACCCGGACCACGCAACGCAAGGTCGACGCGCAACGGTGGCTGGACGAGCAGACGACGGCCCTGGTCACCGGCAACTACGTCGACCCGAACGCCGGCCGGGTGAGCTTCGGCGACTACTTCGAGCGGTGGGCCGCCCGGCAGCTCTGGGCGCCCGGTACGGAACGTGCGATGAACCTCGCCGCCCGCTCCGTGACGTTCTGGGACGTCCCGATGCGGTCCCTCGTGCGGTCGCACATCGAGGCGTGGGTGAAGACGATGCAGTCCGCTGATCGCGGGCTGGGTAAGCCTCAGGGGCTCGCGGCGGGCACCATCCGAACCCGCTTCAACAACGTTCGGGCTGCGCTCCGAGGTGCCGTCAAGGACCGGATCATCGCGGCGGATCCGAGCGAGGGTGTCCGGCTCCCGCGCGGCCGCCGCTCCGACGTCGCGATGGAGCTGCCGACTGCGCTGCAGGTCCGCGCGCTCCTCGACGCCGCGGATCGTGACTTCCGCGCGTTCGTCGCTCTCTGCGCGTTCGCTGGGCTGCGCCTCGGCGAGGCTGCGGCGGTCCAGGTTGGCGACATCGACTTCTCGGGGCGGACGCTTCTCGTCCGCCGCCAGGTCCAGCGCGAGCGCGGTGGGGGCGTCGAGATCCGGTCACCAAAGTACGGCAGCGAGCGGACCGTCTACCTCGCCGACGGCCTGGTCACCATCGTCAAGGCCCACATCGCCCGTCTGTCCGCCCGCGGCGCCGAGCATTGGCTGTTTCACGGCGACAATGGAAACCCGCCGCACCAGAACACGGTCGGCTACTGGTGGCGCAAGGCTCGTGAGGCGGCGGGCAGCCCGACGATCAAGCTGCACGACCTGCGGCACTTCTACGCGTCCGGCCTAATCGCGGCGGGCTGCGATGTGGTGACTGTCCAGCGCGCACTTGGGCACTCAAGCGCGACCGTCACGCTGAACACCTACGCGCACCTCTGGCCAACGGCAGAAGATCGCACACGATCTGGTGCGTCATCCATGCTCACTGAGGTCCTTGCCGAAATGGCTTACGCAGAAATCGCTCCATCCTTCCACGAGGCTGAGCAGTCGAAGCCGAGCTGATTTCCTTGGCATTCGAAATGCCACTGTCTAGCAGCTGGCGCCCCTGACTCCCGGTCGCTCCACCGGCCATGCCGAGATCACTACCGATCTCAGATTGGGGTGACACAATACGCAGCGTATGCTTTAATAGCTCAGCGAAGTACACTTCGCGAGAGGAAGCATCAACCTGGGTCGCGACTCGCTCAGCCGCCAACAAGTAGCTCGTCGTAAGCGGCTGCTGCCAGTAACTGTACAACTGCTGAATGGCGCGATCTTGAGCCACAAAGAACGTCTTCGTGATGTAGCCCGAGAAGATTCCTCCGAGGCCCGCTAAAGAAGCAGTCACGATCTTGGTCGTCATATCCGGGCTCAGAATAGCGATGACAGCGCCCGCAATAAGCAAAACGAACCCCGCCGCAATTGCTAGCTGACTGTTTCGCCCAGCAACGCGAGCTTGCGTGGTAGCGATGGTGTGATAGAGCACCATCTGATCGCGATTAAACTTCAGCATAGCCGGCAGAGATGTGTCAGTCAGCTCACGAAGCCGCTCTTCCTCCGCCTTACGCTCCTGCTCCAGTGCCATCTCGGGCACGAAGTTAACTAGGTCTTGATTATACTGGAATGCACCGATTCCTGCCAGCGTTACCGCGATCAGGCCCCCAGCGATCGCAGTGGCGAGGACGAAATCTGCCGGCAAGGCAAATGCAAATCTGCCAAACGCGATTAGTATGCCCGTCGCGCATGCGGTACTGGCCGCCAGAACATAGAGAAAAAATCTGCGAGTCCGACACTTGCGCCCGATAGCCGAAAGTTCGAACTCATGAATATTGCGATTCTTCGAAACAAGGAGCGCTTTTACAACGTTCGACGCAAGCAACGTCGTATCCAATATGCCCAGCATCTCTTGCCGCTCCTCTTGACCGGTCGTACCAGAACTACCGTCGCGAGCACGTGCATCGGCGTTACACGTCCGCGGGAGGACCGCGACAGATGTCCAGCTACTCGGCATATGGACGCCAAAGTCGACCGACTGCCCGGACTACGCCCTAGCTCAAGCCTTGGATATGACCGTGGCCGCTGAGTCTCACGGCCAACCCCATCGAGTCCGCGAGTCGGCCCGATCATTCGACAACCGTCACAGGCTCTGCCTACTGACGAACGACTGACGAACGGCGGGACTGCTTGGTCCGCTGACCAGGCAAGACAGCCCGGTGTCAGACGTTAAAGCGGAACTCCACCACGTCACCGTCGGCCATGACGTAGTCCTTGCCCTCCATTCGCACCTTCCCCGCCGCCTTGGCCGCGTTCATCGAGCCCGCCTCGACGAGGTCGTCGTAGGAGACGATCTCGGCCTTGATGAACCCGCGCTCGAAATCGGTGTGGATCACCCCGGCCGCCTGGGGCGCCGTCGCGCCCTTCTTAATCGTCCAGGCCCGCGATTCCTTCGGCCCTGCAGTCAGGTAGGTCTGCAGTCCGAGCGTGTGGAACCCGGCGCGCGCGAGCGAGTACAACCCCGGCTCGTCCTGGCCGATCGACTCCAACAACTCGCGGGCCGACTCCTCGTCCAGCTCCAGCAACTCCTCCTCGACCTTCGCGTCGAGGAACACCGCGTCGGCCGGGGCCACCAGCTCGGCCAGCTCCTTGCGCTTCGACTCGTCGGACAGCACGCCCTCGTCGGCGTTGAAGACGTACAGGAACGGCTTGGTGGTGAGCAGCGTCAGCTCGCGCAGCGGCTCCGGGTCGACGCGCGCGGCGAACAGGGTGGTGCCGCCGTTGAGCAGCTCGACCGCCTGCTCGGCGGCCTCCAGCACCGGGCGCCGGTCCTTCTGCATCCGCGCTTCCTTGGTCAGGCGCGGGACGGCCTTATCCAGCGTCTGGAGGTCGGCGAGGATCAGCTCGGTGGAGATCGTCTCGATATCGCCCGCCGCGTCGATGCGGCCGTCGACGTGCACGACGTCCGGGTCGTCGAAGACCCGCACGACCTGGCAGATCGCGTCGGACTCGCGGATGTTCGCGAGGAACTTGTTGCCCAGCCCCGCGCCCTCGGACGCCCCCTTGACGATGCCCGCGATGTCGACGAACGACACGGTGGCGGGCACGATCTTCGCCGAGGAGAAGATGCGGGCGAGCACCTCGAGCCGCGGGTCGGGCAGGGGCACCACACCGACGTTCGGCTCGATCGTCGCGAACGGGTAGTTGGCGGCGAGCACGTCGTTGCGGGTCAGCGCGTTGAACACCGTCGACTTGCCCACGTTGGGAAGGCCGACGATGCCGAGGGTGAGTGACACGAGATACCAGGGTAGTCGCGTCTCTCATCTCACCGATGGATCCCCGCCTGGCGGCGTTGATCCGTCGGACATGCTTTGGCCCACTGCCTGCAGGTACGCGAGCACGGCCAGCACGCGGCGGTTGTCGTCGTCGGACGGCGGCAGGCCCAGCTTCGTGAAGATGTTCGTGATGTGCTTGCCCACCGCCTTCTCCGTGACGAAAAGCGCCGCCGCGATCGCGGCGTTGGAACGGCCCTCGGCGACGAGTTCCAGCACGTCCCGCTCC
This sequence comes from Pseudonocardia aurantiaca, assembly GCF_039526725.1. NCBI lineage: Bacteria > Bacillati > Actinomycetota > Actinomycetes > Pseudonocardiales > Pseudonocardiaceae > Pseudonocardia > Pseudonocardia aurantiaca. Next base: position 57,243 of record NZ_BAAAJG010000026.1, on the reverse strand, counting down.
CGTGGGGTCAGGGTCGCGATCGGCGCGGCGCGGCGGCCGAGGAGCTGGCCGATCACCTCCGCGTCCATCGCCGTGCCGCCCGCCGCCACCCGCCGCACGGCCTCGACGAACTCGTCGACGTTGCCGACGCGGTCCTTGAGCAGGTATCCGACCCCGCCGGCCTGGTCGGCGAGCAGCTCGCGCGCGTAGAGCTGTTCGACGTACTGGGAGAGCACGAGCACCGGGAGACCGGGCACCTCCTTACGCGCCGCGACGGCCGCCGCCAAGCCCTCGTCGGTGAACGTCGGGGGCAGGCGCACGTCGACGACGGCCACGTCGGGGCGGTTGCGCAGCAGGGCGTCGCGCAGCATGGGGCCGTTGTCCACAGCCTCGACGACGGTGAAGCCGTTGGCGCCGAGCAGCCGGATCAGCCCGTCGCGGAGGAGGACGTGGTCCTCGGCGATGACGGTCCGGAGAGGACGCACGGCAGCTCCATCGTGATCTCGGTCGGACCGCCGGGCGGGCTCGCCACGCGCAGTGTGCCGTCGAAGGCGGCGAGGCGGCGTTCGATGCCGCGCAGGCCGGTGCCGCGGGACGGGTCGGCGCCCCCGCGCCCGTCGTCCGCGACGACGACGCTGAGCAAGCCGTCCGCGTACGAGGCGCGCAGCCAGGCCCGGGTGGCGTGCGCATGCCTGCCGACGTTGGCGAGTGCCTCGGTGGCGGTGAAGTACAGCGCCGACTCGACGGGCGCGTCGGGGCGGCCCCGGAGATCCACCCACACCGCGACCGGGACCGGGCAGAGCAGCGCCGCTGCCTCCAGCCCGCCGGCCAGCCCGCGGTCGGCTGGGAGGGTCCTGAACGACTCCGCCCGTAGCGAGCGGCGTCCAGGTGGGTGCATCGCATCGGGTCACCTGACGCGGAGGGCCGATACCGCTGTTGTATCGGCCCGAACGTCCAACGCCGCGAGGTGCCCGCCTGGGCGGCGCGCAGTAGGGCCGAGTTGTTCAGGGCGCTCCCAGCACCGGCGGGTGGATGCCGCGGACGAGGTCGCGCAGCTCGGCGAGCGCCCGCCCGGCGTCGGCGCGGGCCTCATCCAGCAGCTCGCCCGCGCGGCGCGTATCTGTGTGCAGAGCCTGTGCCGCGAGCCCCAGCGTCATGCCGACGGCGGCGAGGCGGGCCTGCGCCCCGTCGTGCAGGTCGCGTTCGATCCGCCGCAGCTCGGCGGCCTGCGCGTCGACGGCGGCGGCTCGGGACTCGGCGAGCTGCTCGACGCGCTTCGCCAGCACCGCGTCGGACGGGGCCAGCAGCACCCGCGCCAGCAGCGCGAAGCCGCACACGACCCACGGCACGGTCCACCAGACGACCGCAGCACTCACCACGACGGGCAGTGTGAACACCGACAGCGGGCCGTTCGAGGCGATCACAGCGCCCGAGACGACCGCGGCCAGCATGTACCCGACCCAGAGGACGATGACCCCGCCGAGGCCGTGCACGACGAGCCACACCGCGTCGCGGCCGTTCTGCTGGTCGCGCAGGCACGCCACCAGGTCGCGCCACGCCCACCCGGGCTCCGATGTGTAGGCACCGGTCAGCCGCACACCGAGCACGCTGCCGGCCTCCCGCCGGTGCACGTCGGCCAGCGTGCGGGTGGCGCGCAGCGACCCTGCCACGACGGGAACGCCCATCCCGAACAGCGGCACCAGCACCAGCCCGACGAGCAGCGTGCAGAACAGCAGGAGCGCGAGCAACGACGTGCCGACGAGACCAAATAGGCGGACGGCAGCACGGAGCCACTCCCGCACTCGGGTCACGGCCACCAGTCTGACCGATCACCGCAACTGCTTGCGGTAGGCCTAGCCCCACCCCCACCATCGGGTTGTCCCGCCAGTGGATCAGCGGTCCAGCCCGATCGTTTTCACGCCTGGGGGGAAAGAGCATGATCAGCGTGACGACGTATGCAACCTTCCTACGCCGGGCGCTGCGCGAGCCGGCCATGATCGGGGCGCCCGCCCCGACCGGAGCAGCGCTCGCCGCGGAGATCGCGGCCGTGGTACCGAGCACGACCGCGACCACCGTGGTCGAGCTGGGGCCCGGCACCGGCCCCATCTCCCCCGTCGTCCGCGCACGGCTCGCCCCCGGCTCGCGCTACGTGGCGGTCGAGCTGGACGCCGAGCTCGTCGCGCACCTGCGCCGCACGCTTCCGTGGATCGAGATGCTCCACGGTGACGCCGCCGACCTCCGCACGCTGCTCGCCGACGCGGACGTCGGACCGGTGGACGCGGTCGTCTCGTCGCTGCCCTGGACGCTGCTCCCGCCCGCCAAACGCCGCGACATGCTCGCCGAGATCGCGGCCGCGCTCGCCCCCGACGGCGTGTTCGCGACGATCAGCACGCTGACAGCGCTCCCGGCGCTCGTCCGCAACCTCCGGGAGGACCTCGATGCGAGATTCGAGGAGGTGGTCGCGACGCGTCCGGTGTGGCGCAACGTCCCGCCGTCGCGGTTGTTCGTGTGCCGGCGCCCGCGCTGATGGAGGTGCTCACAGCGGTGCTGGACGCCGTTGGTGCGCTGCCGGTCCCCGCGGTGCTCGCGGTCGCAGCGGTGCTGCTCGTGGTCGAGAGCGGCACTCTCGCCGGGATGGCGCTGCCCGGCACCACGCTCCTCGTCGCGCTCGGGCTGTGGTCGCACGCCGTTCCGGATGCCCTCCTGGCTGCCGTCGCGGTGGGTGCGGCGGCGACCGTCACCGGCGCGCACCTCGGCTGGTGGCGCGGGCAGACGCGACGAGGGCGGCCCGCCCTCGAACCGCCCGCGTCACGCGGACGGCGGGCGGTGCACGCTCGGGCCGAGCAGGCCCGCGGGTGGCTCGCCGAGCGCGGGCCGGTCGCGACGGCCGCCCTGCTGGCGTGCGGGCATTGGGCCGCGGCGGCGCGGCCGATCATGCCGCGGGTCGCGGGCGGCGCGGGCGTGCCGTACCGGATCGCCGGCCCCGTGCTGGTCGTCTCCGGCTCCGCGTGGGCCACGACGCTGGTGGTGCTCGGCAACCGCGTCGGCCCGCACGTGATGACGCACGCCGGGTGGGCGCCGATCGTGGTCGTCGTACTGCTGATCGGGGCGCTGACGCTGCGCGCCCGCGGCGGCCGCCGGGGAGAGGTGGATGAGGGCGGTCTCATCGACCTCTCATGCCTGCTCCACAACCGGTCCACATCCTGGCCGGATGCTCCTCGCCCCGATCGAACCCTGCTGGCCGGGCGCCCTCTCCCTGCTGCTGGGCCCGGACGCCCCTGAGCTGCTCGCCGTCGCCGTCGGCGCCCACGGCGGCCGGCTGCGCCGCCTGCGCGCCGCGTCCGTCACCGTCCAGCCGACCGGAGCCGCCGTCGTGCTGTACGAGGCCCACGTCGAACGCGCCGACGCCACCGTGACTCGCGAGACGCTCGCCGCGACCACCGGTGACCACATCCCGCCAGGCGCGGCGCTGCTCCACGGCCAGGGCACCGTGGTCGGCGTCTGGCGCTGGCCGCAGGACCCGGCGCTCCCCGCCCTCGAGGTCGCGGCCGACCCGCACCGGCTCGCCGAGACGCTGAGTGCGGCCGGCGTGCGCCGCACGGCTCTCCCGCATTTACGGGTGCGCGCCTACCGGCCCGGACGGCGGGCGGTGCTGGAGATCAGCGAGGGTGGCCCCCGGCTCTACGCGAAGGTGGTGCGCCCGTCCGCGGTTGCCGCACTGCGCGCCCGCCACGACCTGCTCGCCGAACACATGCCTGTGCCGCGTCCCCTCGCCTGCACTCCGGACGGGCTGCTCGTCATGCCGGAGTTGCCCGGCACCCCGCTGCGCGCCCTGCTCGACGGGGACATCCCGCCACCCGGCCCGGCCGCGCTCACCTCACTGCTCGACACCCTCTCCGTCGGGCTGCTCGAGTTCCCCGGCAGGCGCACGCACCTGCAGCGGGTGCGGCACTTCGCCACCGTGCTCGCGCTCACCGCCGTCACCGCGCCGGAGGATCGCGACCGGCTGGGCGCCCTCGAGGCCGCCCTCATCGGCGTCGAGCCAGGCAAGCATCCGGTCGTGCCAGTGCACGGCGACTTCCACGAGGGCCAACTGCTTGCGCGCGCCGGCACCGTCACCGGCCTCCTCGATGTCGACACGGCGGGACGCGGACACCGCATCGACGAGTGGGCGACACTGCTGGCCCACCTGTCGGTGCTCGCCCTGCACGTCCCACGGCCAGGGCCGGTGCGCCGCTACGGCGCCGCCCTGCTGGCCGCGGCCGAGCAGGCCCACCCATCCGAGCAGGTCCGGCCGCGGATCGCCGCCGCCGTGCTCGGACTTGCCACCGGCCCGTTCCGCGTGCAGCAGGACCGCTGGGCGGCGCACACGCGCGCCCGGCTCGCGCTCGCCGAGCGCTGGCTGGAGGAGGGTCCTGAACAACTCCGCCCGTAGCGAGCGGCGTCCAGGTGGGTGCATCGCAAGTCGAGCTCGACACCCTGGACCGCCGTCCGAAGTGCTGTCTATCCCGCCTTATCCGCATGAGCCATGGCGCATAGCACCCGAAGCACGTCTATCGGGACGTTGATCCCCGATTGCTGGCCCAGGGTGGGCTGGGTTCGGTCGCGGGCTGGCGGGTGGTGAGCAGACCGGCAAGGAGCCGGAGGACTCGAATGTCGAGGTCGTCGAGAGTGCCGTCGACGACCTCGACGGGCTGCTCTTCGGCTCATCGTGGGCGCGGGCCGCTGGTCGGTCGACGCCGCCTCACATCACCATGGACGAAGCGCGATCCAGCCAGGTAATCGCTGCAGTAGCCCAGTCGGATCTGGGGGATCCGTCTGTTGCTCGCGTTTCCATTGGGGTGCGACGGCGGTCGGATGCTGTGAGGCCTGGTTGTGGGGCTACCGCAAACGGATGAGGACGCCTACCACTGGCGGCTGACCGTATACCCAGCGGATCAGGGCGAAGACACGTCCGCCGTCCGACGCACGGACCCAGCCCGGCGACCAGGATCGTTGCCACAAAGCGTCGCCGATCGGAGGGGCATGATGGCGAGACGGACGTTGCCGACACGGGCGCTGCTGGCCTGCGGCGCCGTGGCCGGCCCGGTATATGTGACGGTGGCGATGGCCCAGGCGCTGACCCGCGACGGGTTTGACCTGGCCCGGCACCGTTTCACGGCGCTGACCGCTGGAGACCTGGGCTGGATCCACAAGTCGAACATGCTGCTGGTCGGGGTGCTCACGGTGCTGTTCGCGGTCGGGGCCGCACAAGTGCTGCGGACGGGCCGGGGCGCGGTGTGGGGACCGCGGTTGCTCGGGCTGTTCGGCGTGGCCTACGTCATCGGCGGCGCGCTTACCGCGGACCCGGTGGCCGGCTTCCCGCCCGGCGCCGCATCAGAGATGGTGCAGACCACCTGGCAAGGGGCTGCCCAGAACGCCTCGCGGGGGGCCAGCACTTTCCTCCTCATCGCAACAAGCGTGGTGATCGCGAGGCACTTCGCCGCCACCGGACGCCGGGGATGGGCCTGGTTTTACGGCCTCTACGGAGCCGCCGTCCCGGTCGTGTTCGCGGCCCTCATCGCCGTCAAATCCGCCGTTGGCGGCTACCCCTACGCCATCGCAGTGGTCTTCCTCGTGACGCCCTGGATCTGGGTGACCATCCTCGCGGCGCACCTATACGGACGGGAGTCGGGCAACGAGGTGATGTTTCCGGATACGGCACCGGCGGCAGCGCGAAGTGCCCACGTCAGCAGGACGACCGGCGGCGGGTCCAGCGGACACGATTCTGGCGACGTCCAGTCATAGGAAGAGAAGGCGCACCTCATGTCCGTCCTATTTGTGCTTGCCGCACCGGCGGCCGCGCAAGTCTGTACGACGCCGGCAGAATGCGCGGGCCAGGGTGTCGATACTTTCATCGGTACCCCCGAGCGAATCTGGGCCAGCGTGGCCGCACTGGTGGCGCTGGTCGGCGTGGTCATCGGCGGGCTGGCGCTGCGCGCCGTCCGTCGTATCGGCAACGGCGGGAGGAAGGGGGGCATCGTGGCCCTGGTAGCGGGGCTGACCGGCGCGGTCAACGGCGCGGTGAATCTGGCCGTCGCCGATGGTGGTCTCGGCACCGGCAACGGAGTAGCCGGTGGCGCCTTGGCCCTGGTGCTTGGGCTGATCGGCGCGATCCTCGGCGGGCTGGCTCTGGCCCGCTCCCGCCGCACCGAGCTGACTGTCGACCGGCTGACTGGCTGACCGCAGCGAATACGAGCGCGCGTTCGGGTCTACCGACGCCCCTGCCAAGTCCCAGCCCGCCGTAGCGTCGCCGTCCCAGCCTCGTGCCCGGTAGCTGCCCTCAACCGCTCCGACAGACAGCAGCCGTCCGTCACGACCAGATCATCCACTGTGGACTCCTGGGCGTGTCATGGGCGAGATTCTCAGCCCGTGCTGGTGCGAGCACGTGAGCGCGGCGAGCTGGTTACAAGCGCTCCTGTTTCCTGCTGCCCGGGGCAGCGGGCAGTAGGGCCGAGTTGTTCAGGGCCCTCCTCAACCTGAAAACGGCCTCATCTGGATCTCCCGGATTACTCATGCCCGCCCGGCAGCGTGGTCCTCGTCAGCGAAAACGATCGAAGGAGCGAGCACCATGGAACGTCCGGCCACTTGGAAGATCCTCACCGTCGGCGCCGCCCTCAGCGGGCTCGGCATCGCGGGAGCAGGCATCGCGGCCGCCTCCGATGACGACGACCGCCTGACGCCGCGGCCGATCACGGTCGTCTCGACCTCGGGCGGCGGCGCTGCGCCGCTCGCACCGGCCCCAGCCGCAGCCGACATGTCCCCGGAATCGGCGGACTCGCCGTTCGAGAGCCCCTTCGAGTCGCCCGACTCGCCGTTCGACAGCCCGGACGACGACGGCTGGGACGACACTCCGCACGACGACACCCCGGACAACGACGACCACGACGACGACTGACCGCAGGCGACGCAACACCCGGGTCCGGCCGCACCCCTTCGGCGGCCGGACCCGTCGCTGACGGGAACGAGCTGTTCGACCCCCGATCACGCTCTGGCGGGAGTTCTTCACCCAAAGGGAACGATCTACCGAACAGAACAGCTGCTACCCGTCGTCCGCACGGTCTGCTGAGCAGCGGCTTCCCGTTTGGTTGCTCACTCCATCGTTGCGGGCGCTGCGGCGTCCGGGTGGCGCCGAAGGTGATCTTCACCCGTTTGGCTACCCTGGATAACGCTCACGGCCCTGGATCGATGGTCTGAGTGGGCTCATGTCATCTCACGGAAGTGGTGGTGCGCTCGTGCGGTTCCCGTCTCGGCCCGTGCTCGCGGCGTCCGTCCTCGCCGCACTCGCTGCGAGCGGTGGCACCGTCCTGACGATGCCCGACGGGGCGGTTGTCGACGCGGCCCAGTCCGCCCCCGACCTTCCGGCGGCCCCCGGCGCGCCCGCGCAGAACCCCGCAGATGCCCCCACGGTGGCCGGCCCGCCCGTCTCCGGAGCGCAGATCGCGGGGCTCGCCCTCGCGCCGGCCCGGGAGCGGGCGGACTCGCTGATCGCCCAGCGCGCCGCCGCCGCCGAGGCCGCTGCCGCCAACGCCGCGGCGGAGGAGGAGAAGGCCCGGCAGGAGGCTCAGCAGGAGGAACGGGCCAACCAGAACGCCCAGCGCCGACCGGGCAACAGCCAGTGGGAGCAGTTCCGCCGCGATCTCCGCAAGGCGTGCGACGAAGGCCGGATCCAGGGCCAGATCTGCCGCGGCGCCTGATCGTCAGGGCAGGTCTAGTCAGGGCAGGTCGTCGAGCCGGTAGCCCATACCGCGCACGGTGGCGATCCGCTCGGCACCGAGCTTGCGACGCAGGTACCTGACGTACACGTCCACGACGTTGGACCCGGGGTCGAAGTCGTAGCCCCACACGTGGCTGAGCAACTGCTCGCGGGATAGCACCTGCCCCGGGTGCCGCAGGAAGGTCTCGGTGAGCGCGAACTCGCGGGCCGACAGGTCGACCGTGCGCCCGCCGACCTGCGCCCGCCGGGTCCGCAGGTCGAGCTGGAGACCACCGAGGGTCAGCACGGTGAGCTCCGCCGACCGATCCGTGGCCAGCCGCAGCCGCACCCGGGCCAGCAGCTCCTCGAAGCGGAACGGCTTCGGCATGTAGTCGTCGGCGCCGCCCTCGAGGCTCGCGACGGTGTCCTGCACGCTGTCGCGCGCGGTCAGCACGATCACGGGAATGTGACACTGCTCGGCCCTGAGCTTGCGCAGCACCGTGAACCCGTCCACACCCGGCAGGCCGATGTCCAGCACCATGAGATCGAACCCGCCGGTCAGCGCGTAGTCGTACGCCGAGTGCCCGTCGCCGACCACCGTCACGGCGAACCCGTTGGCCGAGAGCCCCTTCTCGACGAACGCGGCGATGCGCGGCTCGTCCTCGGCGATCAAAATCCTACTCACGAGCCCTCCTCGCTGGCGCTCGTCGGCCGCGTTCGCGGCACTGCTGTATCCAATGGTGAGCTCGCAAGCTCGCTCACTAGCCCTCCTCGCTGGCGCTCGTCGGCCGCGTTCGCGGCGCTGCTGTGCCCGATGGTGAGCTCGCAAGCTCGCTCACTGGCCCTCCTGCCGGACGACCGCCGGGATCACGACGGTGAACGTGGCGCCGCGGCCGGGCACGCTGTCGAGCAGCACCTGCCCGCCGTGCGCGACCGCGATGGCGCGGACGATCGACAGCCCCAGCCCGGCCCCGTCCGAACGCGGCCCGGCCTCGGTGCCCCTGGAGAAGCGCTCGAAGATGCGGGCCCGGTCAGCGGGACTCACGCCGGGGCCGGTGTCGGACACCCAGAACCGCAGCCGCCCGTCCGTGAGCTGCGACCCGATGCCGATGCGATCCCCAGGGGCGGTGTGGCGGCACGCGTTGTCGGCGAGCGCGACGACGGCCTGCGTGATGCGCTGGGGGTCCAGCACGGCGTCGACGCGGGCGGCCGTCTCCAGCACCCATTCCCGCTCGCCGAGCCGCTCGACCTTGTCGAACGTGTCGGCGGTGAGGTCGGCGACGTCGACCGGCTCCAGGTGCAGGAACGTGGGCTGCTCGGAGCGGACGAGCAGCAGGAGGTCGCTGACCATGCGGTTCATCCGGCTCAGCTCGTCGTCGACGAGCGCGACGGTCGTGCGGACGTCGTCGGCGTCGGTCGGGTCGAGCACCTCGAGGTGCCCGCGCACGATCGTGATCGGCGTGCGCAGCTCGTGGCCGGCGTCGTCGGTGAACCGGCGCTGCGCGGCCACCCCTGTCTCGACGCGGTCCAGCATCGCGTTGACGGTGCGCACGAGGTCGCCGAGCTCGTCGGCGTCGCCCGCGTGTGGGATGCGCCCCGAGAGGTCGGTGTCGGTGATGGTGCGGGCGGTCTCGGCGACGGCCCGCAGCGGGCGCAGGATGCGCCCGGCCACGAGCCAGGCGGCAGCGGCGGCGCCGAGCAGGGTCACGCCCCCGACCACGAGCATCAGCCGGGCGGCGTCGTCGGCGTAGGCGCGCTCGGCGTCGGCGAGGAATGCCGCGACGATCACGCCGCGCGCCGGGTCGCCCTCGAGCTGCACGGGGATGGCCAGGTAGCGAACCTCGCCGGCGGCCGGGCTGTCGTAGATTCCGTTGATGACCGGCACCGGCACGTTCGCGACGAGCGCGGCGAAGTCGTGGTCCCCGGCGAGCACCTCCGGCGTGCCCGGCTCCTGGCGGCTCTGCGTGCGGTAGCCGCCGTCGACGTAGCCGAGGAACTTCTCGTTGGGCCGCGCCGGGTTGTAGGCGATCGCCTCGCCGATGACCTCGTCGACGGACCCGAACGGCAACCCGGTGCGGGGGTTCACGCCGGGGGCGGTGAGCTCCTCGAACTCCTCCACCTCGAAGCGCAGCGCCGCGTCCATGCGCTCGTCGGTGACCTGGATGAGAAGCCGCCATGTCACGAACGTGACGACGGCAAGCGCGGCGAGCACGAGCAGCAGGACCCAGCCGATGATGCGCGTCCGCGCGGTCGACGGGAGCAGCCGCCGCACGCGGGGCGCCGCGGCCAGGGTCGGCACCGTCGGGGGGTCGTGCGTCGCAACCATCGAGGTCCTTGTACTGGCCTGCGCGCTGGCGATGGCCCGGTCGGAATGGTGCAGGTAGCCATCCTGGCCGAGATCACCCGCGCCACGCGGGCCGCCGGGCCGGTCAGTCGTCGTCATCCGGACCGTCGTCCCCGGGGCCGTCGTCGTCATCATCGTCGTCGTCCACCGGAGGCGGCGGCGCCACGTAGCCCTCGGGGTCCCGCGGGGCGGGTTCGGGGAATCGCTGCGGCGGTGCAGCCGCTCCCGGGTCCGCCGGGTTCACCGGGTTCACTGGGCCGGGCTGGCCCGCGGGCACGGGGACGGCAGGCGCGCGGACCGTGATCGGTTCGAGCGGACGGTCGTCGCCGGTGCCCGCGCTGAGCGTCACCACGCCGACCGCCAGCACGACCGTGAGCACGACGGTCGTCGCGATCACGAGCGGGATGCGCATGGCCACGACGATCACCGGTCGGGGTGGCTCCCGGATGAGAGCCGGATGAAAAGACTTTCATCTGCGCTCGCGTCCGATTTCCGCCAGAGGGGCTGCATCTCCGGTGGCAGAGTCAACGTCGTGCTACTCGACCAGGACCGCTGCTACCGCGCCGTCGCCTCCCGCGACGCCCGCTTCGACGGGCACTTCATCACCGCGGTGCGCACTACCGGCATCTACTGCAGGCCTTCGTGCCCCGCCATGACACCGAAGCGGTCGAACGTGGAGTTCCTGCCCACGGCGGGAGCGGCGCAGCAGCGCGGCTACCGCGCCTGCCGCCGCTGCCAGCCCGACGCCGTACCCGGCTCGCCCGACTGGAACCTGCGCGCCGACCTTGCCGCCCGGGCCATGCGGCTCATCTCCGACGGCGTGGTCGAGCGCGACGGCGTGCCTGGCCTCGCCGCACAGCTCCGCTACTCCGAGCGCCACCTCAACCGGGTGCTCACCGCCGAGCTCGGCGCCGGTCCGCTGGCCCTGGCGCGGGCGCACCGCGCGCACACCGCCCGGCTGCTCGTCGAGACCACTCCGCTCGGGATGGCCGACATCGCGTTCGCGGCCGGGTTCGCGAGCGTCCGCCAGTTCAACGACACCGTGCGCGAGGTGTACGGGGTACCGCCGACAACCCTCCGCACGGAGGCCGGGCGGCGCCGGGGCGCGGTTCCCGCCGTCGCCGGGACGCTCGTGCTGCGGCTGCCCTACCGCCCGCCGTTCGACGCGGAGGGGTTGCTCGCATTCTTCGCCGCCCGCGCGCTCGACCGCGTCGAGAGCGTGCGCGACGGCGTCTACCGCCGCACGCTGCGGCTGCCGCACGGCGCCGCGACCGTGGAGCTGCGGCCCGAGACCGCACACGTCCTCGCGACGCTGCGGCTGGCCGACCCGCGCGACCTCGGCCCGGCTGTGGCCCGGCTGCGCAGGCTTCTCGACCTCGACGCCGACCCCGTCGCCGTCGACACCGTGCTGGGCGCGGACCCGGTGCTCGCGCCACTCGTCGCCGCCACTCCGGGCCTGCGCCTGCCCGGCACGGTGGACGGCGTGGAGACCGCGCTGCGGGCCGTGCTCGGCCAGCAGGTCTCGGTGGCGGCCGCGCGCACTGCGGCGAGCAGGCTGGCCGCGGCGCTCGGCGAGCGCCTCCCTCCCGGCCTGTCCGGTGACGGCCCCGACCTGCTCTTCCCCACCGCCGCCGCCGTCGCCGAACGCGGCATCGACGTGCTGACGGGCCCGGCCCGGCGCATCGCCGCCGTGGTCGGCCTGGCCACGGCCGTCGCGGACGGATCGCTCGTGCTGGATCCCGCCCGCGACCCCGCCGACCTGCGCTCCGCGCTCACCGCGCTGCCCGGGGTCGGGCCGTGGACGGCCGGCTATCTGGCGATGCGCCTGCTCGGCGACCCCGACGAACTCCTCGCCACCGACCTCGCCGTCCGGCGCGGGGCGGCGGCGCTCGGCCTCCCGTCCGACGCGGACGGGCTCGCGGCGCGGGCCGCGGGCTGGGCGCCGTGGCGGTCCTACGCCGCCGTGCACCTGTGGCGAGCCACCTCCACCACCACCCAACGGAGCACCTCATGAACACCGCGACCTGGTCCACCATCGACACCCGCATCGGCCCGTTCACCGCAGTCGTCGACGCCGACGGCGCGGTCATCGCCTCCGGCTGGACGGCGTCGCTCGACGAGCTGATGCCGCAGGTCCACCCGACGCTGCGGCCGGCCGCGCTGGAGCAGGGCGACCTCGGCCCCGTCGCGGACGCCATCACCCGCTACCACGACGGCGACCTGTCCGCGATCGACGACGTGCCCGTCCGGCAACGGTCGGGCGAGTTCCTGGAGCACGCCTGGGAGGTGCTGCGCACGGTGCCGGCCGGGGCGCCGGTGACCTACACCGAGTACGCGGCGAAGACCGGCCGTCCCGCCGCCGTGCGCGCCGCGGCCTCGGCCTGCGCCCGCAACGCCGTGGCGCTCTTCGTCCCGTGCCACCGTGTGTTGCGCACCGACGGCACGCTCGGCGGATTCCGCTGGGGAGTGACGGTGAAGGAGCAGTTGCTGGCGCACGAGGCGGGCCGCTGACCGGCTCGAACTGCACTTTTCGGCCAAACCGGTAGGAAGATCCACTTCGGGTGAGGCGTCATAAGATCACCCTGTTGGGGGAACTGGTAACTCGCAGACCGCGTCCGTGGGCGCCCTGTCGTTCCGCGGAAGGTCCAGGTCGACCTCGGACGATGCCGGTCGGGTGGGGTGACCGCGTGCCCCGGCGCCGTTCACCCGCTCCCCCGAGCTCGACGCGGAGATGACAACCTTGTCCTACCCACCCCCTCCCGGTTACCGACCACCCCCGCAGGGGCCCGCGCCCGGATGGCAGCCAGGCCTCCAGTTCCAGCAACCGGGCCCGCACGCAGGGTGGCGGCCACCCGTCCCTCCTGTCGGGGCGCCACCTGGCCAGCACTATCCCGCCGGCCCGACCGGCAACCCCAAGCCGAAGGGTCGCCCGCGCCGGGTCTGGGGTGTAGTGCTCATCGCGTTCGGGGTCATCCCGCTGCTGGCCGGCGTCCTGGTCATCGCCAAGGCCATCAGCAACGCGCAGCAGACGACCGGCAACGACACCTTCTTCCAGGTCGCGTGGCACAACCTGGGTGCCACGGAGATCTTCCCGGACCGCATCGGCGAGCACGCGGAACTGGTCGATGACGCCAGAGGGCTCGACACCTGGTACCGGGCGGGCATCGAGGAGACGACGTGCGCGGACGGGTTCCGCGGGCTGTTCCTCGAGGAGGCCTCGCGGTACCAGTGCACGACCCTGCTGCGCGCCACCTACATCGACCTCACCGACTCGGTCGCTGCGACCGTCGCGGTCGCGGTCTTGGACAAGACCGGCGCCGACGCCCTCTACGAGTACGACTACGACAAGGGCAGGGACGTCGGCGCGATCCTGCACGCCTATCCGGTGGAGGGCACCCCGGCCGCGGCGTGGAGCGACGACCATGCGGTCGCGAGCGACGTCCGCACCGTTTCCTCCGACGAGACCGACCAGGCGTACCTCATGGCCGCCACCGTCGGTCCGCTCGACGGCCGGACCGTGGCGCAGCTACCGGGCAAGTGGAGCTACTCCGAGCGCAAGGAGGTCGAGCCCTACTTCGGGATCGCGGAACAGGTGGCCTCGCACCTGCAGAGCAAGTTCGACACCGCGAGGGAGGAGGGATCGTGAACCGCTGGTCGCGACCCGCGCACCGCGCTGTGCTGGGCGGTGGCGTCGCGATGATGACCACCGCGCTCGTGCTGGCCTCTCCGAGCCCCGCGAACGCCGCTCCCGATCAGGCGGGCGGCCCCGGATGGGAACTGACGGCGATGTCCGTCGGCGCGGCGCACGAGATCACCCAGGGCGAGGGGGTCACCGTCGCCGTTCTCGACAGCGGCATCCGCACCGACCACCCGGCGCTGGAGGGCCGGGCCGAGGAAGGTACGGACATGCTCGGCGAGAACGACCGTGACCAGCCGTACTACGGAAACCACGGCACCGCGATGGCGAGCAGCGTGCTCGACGTCGCCCCGCAGGCCAAGGTGCTCGGGATCCGCATCACCCGCGACGACGACGACCCGGACTTCTCCCCCGACGCCTTCGCGTCCGGCCCTGATCCGGTGACCGGCACAGCTCTGCTGCGGGGGATCCAGCAGGCCGTCGCGGCCGGGGCGGGCGTGATCAGCATGTCCGTCGGCGACGGGCAGACCGTCCTGTCGGGGTACGACGCCGACACCCAGAACGCCATCGCCGAGGCCAACGCCCGCGGGATCGTCGTCATCGCCTCCGCAGGCAACGAAGCGAAGGACCTCAACGGCATCAGCTACCCGGCCGCCTTCGCCGGCGTCATCGCGGTCGGCGCCGGCACGCCCGGCGGCAGACGCGCCGATTTCTCGCAGGTACACGACTACGTCGACGTGCTCGCACCGGGAGTCGACATCAACGCCGCCGATATCAACGGCGGCCGGAGCCCGGGCAAGGGAACATCCCCGGCCGCTGCCCTCACCGCCGGCGCGGCGGCGCTGATCCGCTCGGCGTACCCGGGCCTCTCGGCGGGCCAGGTCGAGAAGGCGCTGGAGACCACCGCCTCGCACTACTCCGCCGGCCATGATCCCGAGACCGGGTACGGCCAGATCGACGCCGCGGCGGCGCTGAACGCGGCGAGCGGGATGACTCCTGGGGAGATGATCCCTGCCGCGACGATCTACACGGGTCCGGAGCACTTCGGCCCGGGAGACGACGGCACACCGAGGGCGACGCACGTGCCGTTCGACTGGGAGTACGTCGCGATCGCCATGGTCGGCATCGTGCCCGGTGCCTTGATGATCCTCTTCGGCATCAGGCTGTTCAGGGGCAGTCGGGCGCGCAGGAGAGCCATGACCTGACGGCTCGGGGCTGCCCAGCCACCTCGACCATCCGTTCGACCGTTCGCCGATCCGCCTGCGCCGTTGAGCCCCGGGCCCGGCGCGCCTTCCCGGGTTCCGTCGGTGGGGCTGTGCACCCTTGCCGGTGTGGACACGACGACCGTATCCGTGCTGCTCATCGGCGTGATCGTGGGCGCGGCGCTCGGTGCGGGCGCCGCGTACCTCCTCGTCGTGTCCAAAGCGCGGCTCACGGCGGCGGAGGCCGCGCGGGCCGCCGCCGACGCCTCCGCGATGCTCCGCGCCGACGCCGCAGGGCTCCGCGCGGAGCGCACCGGACTGCTGGAGCGCCTCGACGATCTCACCGAGGCGCACGAGCGGGCCGTCGAGCGGCTGCGCCGGGCGGAGTCCGAAGCCGCCGGGGCCAACGCTGCGCTGCAGGGGGAACGGGAGGCGGGAGCCCAGCGCGAGGCCATGCTGACCCGCCGCGACGCGGAGCTGAAGCAGGCGTTCCAGGCCCTGTCGGCCGACGCGCTCGCCCGCAACAACGAGCAGTTCGTGGCGCTCGCCGAGGGCCGCATCAAGGAGGCAACCGCCGCGCTGTCGGCGAGGGCCGAGGGCGACTCGACGGCGCGGGCGGAGGCGCTCGGCAAGCTGCTCGACCCGGTGGCCGCCACGCTCCAGCGTGTCGAGGGCCAGCTGCGCACCGTCGAGAAGGAGCGCGAATCGGCGTATGCGGGCCTCCGCGAGCAGGTCAGCGCCATGCGCACCAGCTCGGATCGCCTGCAGGACGAGACGAAACAGCTGGTCAACGCCCTGCGCGCGCCCCAGGTGCGCGGCCGGTGGGGTGAGCTGCAGCTGGAGCGGATCGTCCAGCTCGCGGGGATGGTGGAGCACTGCGACTTCTCCACGCAGGTCGTCGGGCAGGGCGAGGACGGCGGCGTGCGGCCCGACATGGTGGTGCACCTGGCGGGCGGCAAGCAGGTGGTCGTGGACGCGAAGGTGCCGTTCGCGGCGTACCTGGAGGCCGTCGAGAGCCGCGACCCGGGTGTGCACCGCGAGCGGCTGGCCGCGCACGCCCGTCAGCTGCGCCAGCACGTCGACTCGCTGAGTGCCAAGAGCTACTGGGCGGCCTTCCAGCCGTCGCCGGAGTTCGTGGTGCTGTTCGTGCCCGGCGACCCCTTCCTCGAGGCGGCGCTGCAGGCCGACCCGGCCCTGCTGGAGCACGCCTTCTCCAGCAACGTGGTGATCGCCACCCCCACCACGCTCATCGCGCTGCTGCGCACGGTCGCCTACAGCTGGCGGCAGGAGGCGCTCGCCCGCAACGCGGCGCAGGTGCACCAGCTCGGGAAGGAGTTGCACAGCCGCCTCGCGACGATGGGCACGCACGTGGCCAAGCTCGGTCGGAGCCTCGACGCGGCGGTGTCCAGCTACAACCAGACCGTGTCGTCGCTGGAGGCGCGGGTGCTGGTCACGGCCCGCAAGCTCACCGACCTCGAGGTCACCGACGAGGACATCCCCGCTCCCGCCCAGGTCGAACGCGCCCCGCGCACGGTCGCCGCGCCGGAGCTGGTGGCCTCGGCCGCCGACTCCCTGGTGGCGCTGCACGAGCTGAGCCGGCTGGACCGGCAGGCCGAACGGCCCGGTGGCGACGGGCGTCCAGAACCTCGGGCTACCGTGAGGGGATGACCAGCGGGACCTTGCGGTGACGGGCGACGACGGCGAGCGGCCGTCCCGGCGACGCGTCCGGCCCGAGTCCGACGAGGGCCCGCCGCCGGTGAAGCGGACGGGCGGGCAGTGGCCGATGGCCGAGCGATCCGTGCTCCCCACGGTGCTGGGCATCCGGCCGTACGCCGCGGTCGGCCTCGGCGCAGTGCTCACGGCCGTCGGGGTTCTCGTCGACCTGACGCGGATCGGCACCTTGGGCGCGGTGTTCACGATCTGCCACATCGCCGGCTGCGTGCTCGCCGTGGCGTGGGTGCGCCGCGACGGGCTATTCGGGCCGATGGTGCAGCCGCCGCTGCTCGTCGCCGCGGCGGTGCCGGTTGTGGTGCTGCTCGCGGGCTCCCCGCGCCCCGGTCAGGGTGTGGCCGACCGCCTGCTCGTGATCGGCGCGCCGCTGGTCAACGCGTTCCCGATCATGGCAGGCACCACCGGCGCCGTGCTGGTGCTCGGGTTCCTCCGGATCTTCCTGCAACGGCCGCTCGACGCGCCCACGCCGGCTAGCGCGCAGCGCTCCGGGCGGGGCGCAGCTCGCGGGGCAGGGAGAACGTCAGGGTCTCCTCGGCGGTAGTGAGCTCCTCCACCGACTCCCAGCCGCGCTCGGCGACGTAGTCGAGTACCCCGCGCACCAACACCTCAGGCACGGACGCCCCGCTGGTGAGCCCGATCGTCTCGACACCCTCCAGCCAGGCGTCGTCGATCTCGCGCGCAAAGTCGATGAGGTACGCCGCGCCGGCTCCCGACTGCAGCGCCACCTCGACGAGCCGCACCGAGTTGGACGAGTTCTTCGAGCCCACCACGAGCACGAGGTCGCAGTGCGGCGCCATCGCCTTGACCGCCACCTGGCGGTTCTGCGTGGCGTAGCAGATGTCGTCGGACGGCGGGTTCTGCAGGGACGGGAACTTCTCGCGCAGCGCGCGCACCGTCTCCATCGTCTCGTCGACCGAGAGCGTGGTCTGCGAGAGCCACACGACCTTCTCCGGGTCGCGCACGGTGACACCCGCGACGTCGGCGGGCGTCTGGACGAGCTGGATGTGCTCGGGAGCCTCACCCGAGGTGCCCTCGACCTCCTCGTGGCCCTGGTGGCCGACGAGCAGGATGTCGTAGTCCTCGCGCGCGAACCGCTTGGCCTCGTGGTGCACCTTCGTGACCAGCGGGCAGGTGGCGTCGATCGTGCGAAGGCCGCGGTCCTTCGCCTGGTCGCGTACAGCGGGCGAGACACCGTGGGCGGAGAACACCACGAGCGCGCCCTCCGGCACCTCGTCGGCCTCGTCCACGAAGATCGCGCCGCGCTCGGTGAGCGTCTCCACGACGTGGACGTTGTGGACGATCTGCTTGCGGACGTAGACCGGCGCGCCGTGCTGCTCGAGCGCCCGCTCGACGGCCTCGACGGCGCGGTCGACGCCCGCGCAGTACCCGCGCGGCGCGGCCAGCAGGACGCGCTTCCTCGCTCGCGACATGGCCCCAGCCTACGGGCGGCCGATCAGGGACGCCCGATGGTCGGGCCCCTGCGCCGGGAGACACACCCGGAGCTGCTGATGTCGGGGCTCCGGGGGAGACTGTGGGGCATGAGTCCGCTGCCGCTGCCGGTCCGCATCGCCGCAGGCCTCGTCGCCACCGCCGTGGAACAGGCGAGGGATCTGCCTCGACTCGTCGTCGAGTTCCCTGTCACCGCTGTGAGCCAGGCGCTGCAGGCGTCGATGCGCATGCAGCAGAAGGTCACCGAGCTGGCGATCAAGGGCGACCGCGCACTGGGCACACTCCGCCCCGTCGAGGAGCGGCCGAGCTGGGCCACGTTCGACGACGAGGACGACGACGAGCGCGTCGCGCGCAACGGCGCCGTCACCGAGCTGCGGCGCACCAGCAGGCCCGAGCCGGACACAATCGTGGAGACCGTCGTCGAAGCAGTTGTCGAGCCGGAGGCGCCCGCCGCCGAGGACGTGGTGACCGGGCCCAACGTGCTGCCCGACTACGCCTCGATGACGATCCCGCAGCTGCGCGGCCGCCTGCGCCACCTCACCGTCGAGGAGCTCCGGTCACTGCTGGCGTGGGAGACGGCCCGCGGGAACCGCCCGCCCTACGTCACGATGCTCTCCAACCGGATCACCACGGTCACGGAAGCGTGACCGAGCCCGCGAGGTCACCATTCAAGACAGCAGTCCGCTCGCGGTGCTGACGAGCGTCAGCGGGGAAGCTCCGTGAGTTCTTCCACCTCGCCCGAGCAGCCGTGGCCAGTCCGCACGGTCGCGCGGAAGATCGCCGAGTGGGTCGACCGGCTGGGTGCGGTGTGGGTGGAGGGCCAGCTCGCACAGGTCACGGCCAGGGCAGGCACCGGCACCGCGTTCCTGGTGCTGCGTGACCCAGCCGCAGACGTGTCACTGCAGCTCACGGCCCCGATCGGGCTCGTGCGTGACGGCGGCCCCGCCGTGGCCGAGGGCAATCGGGTGGTCGTGCACGGCAAGCCGTCGTTCTTCCTCGGCCGCGGCACGCTGAGCCTGCGGGTCGACGAGATCCGCGCCGTCGGGATCGGTGAGCTGCTCGCCCGGATCGAACGGCTGCGCAGGCTGCTCGCCGCCGAGGGCCTGTTCGACGTGGCCCGCAAGCGCCGCCTGCCGTTCCTGCCGGGTTGCATCGGCCTAGTCACCGGGCGGGCATCGGCCGCCGAGCACGACGTCGTGACGAACGCGCAGGCGCGCTGGCCCGCCGTGCGGTTCCGGATCGAGAACACCGCGATGCAGGGCGCCCTCGCCGTGCCGCAGATCGTCGACGCGCTCGGGGCGCTCGACCGTGATCCCGTGGTCGACGTGATCGTGCTGGCCCGGGGCGGCGGGAGTGTGGAGGACCTGCTGCCGTTCTCCGACGAGACGCTCTGCCGCGCCGTCGCGGCCTGCCGCACTCCCGTGGTCTCGGCGATCGGCCACGAGCCGGACACGCCCCTGGTCGACCACGTCGCCGACCTGCGCTGTTCCACCCCCACCGAGGCCGGCCGCAGGCTCGTCCCGGACCTCGCGGAGGAGAGCGCGCGGATCGCCGGTCTGCGCGACCGGGCCCGGCGGGCGCTCGCCGGGTGGGTGGACCGCGAGGAACGACTGCTCGCCGCGTTGCGCGGGCGGCCTGTGCTGGCCGAGCCGCTGCGGGCGATCGACGCGCGGGGCGTCGAGGTGGAACGCCTGCGCGACGGCGCCCGCGCGTGCCTCGTGCGGGGGCTGGACCGGCGCGCCACCGAACTGGACCACGTCAAGGCCCGGCTGACGACGCTCGGCCCGGCCGCCACACTCGCCCGTGGCTATGCGGTGGTGCAGCGGATGACCGGCGACGACCCGCTGCCAGTGCTGCGCTCGGTCGACGAGGTCGGAACCGGCGACCGGCTGCGGATCCGGGTCGCCGACGGCGCGGTCGTGGCCGAGGTCGCGGGAGACGAGAAGGCCCCCGACAAGGCGCAGCCGCCCGCCAAGCGGCGCAGGACGAAAGCGAGTTCGACGTGACCGAACGCCCCCCGGTGGACGGGCTGGGCTACGAGCAGGCCCGCGACGAGCTGGCCGAGGTGGTGCGCGCGCTGGAGGCGGGCGGGCTCGGCCTGGACGAGTCGGTGGCGCTGTGGGAGCGCGGCGAGGCGCTGGCCCGCCGCTGCGAGGAGCAGCTGGCCGGCGCCCGCGAACGCGTGGAGAAGGTGCTCGGCGTCACGGAGCAGGGCGAGTGACCGGGGCCGCGGAGATCGTGTAGTCGGGCAGGGTGATCGCCTCGGCCTTCGTGAACTCCTTGGCCACGACGTTCCGCAGCGGCCACCGGGTCATCCAGCGCGTGGTCTGAAGGCGCAGCGCGATCATGAGGCGCGAGGCCGGCACGAACCCGTCCACGCCGCCAGGCGGAAGCTGCTGCGTCTCCTTGATGTAGGGCCGCAACACGGTCTCGTACGCCGCGAACGCGGCCTGGTGGTCGCCTCCTGCCCGCGCCAGCTCGCCCGCCAGTACGTACGCGCCCACAAGCGCCGCGCTGGTACCGAGGCCCGAGATCGGCGACGGGCACCAGGCCGCGTCGCCGAGCAGCACGACCCGGCCCGTCGACCACGAGTCCATCTCGGCCTGGCCGAGCTCCTCCCAGAAGACGTCGCTGCTGGTCTGCATGTCGGCGATCACCTGGTCGGCCACCCAGCCCGCGCCGGTGAACGTCCCGGCGAGGAGGGCGCGCACGGCCTCCTGGTCGCGGCGGTCCACGCCCCCGGCCGGCGTCCGCATGCCGAGTAGGGCCTTGACGGTGGCCGGGTCGCGGTCGGGCCGGAGCGCGACCATCGTGCCGGGCGCGTTGTACATCTCGAACCAGCCGTCGAGGCGGTAGCGGTTGGGCACGGTGAAGTACGCCGAGATGCAGCCGAGCGGGCGCACAAACCGCTCCTCCGGCCCGAACGCGAGCGTGCGCACGCCCGAGTGCAGCCCATCGGCCCCGATCACCAGCGCGAACCGGCGCTCCGGGGCGCGGCCGAACCGCACCGTGACACCGTCGTCGTTCTGCTCGATGCCGGTGATCGCGTCGTCGAACAGGTACTCGGTGGTCTCGCGGGTGGCGTCATGGAGCAGCTCGGCGAGGTCGCCGCGCAGCACCTCGATCTCGGCGACGATGCCCTCGCCGCCGAACGCGTCGGCCGACATCTCCGCCCTCCGCCTGCCGTGTGTGTCGACGAAGGCGATGCCGCGCTCCTCCACGCGGATCGCCTTGACGGCGTCGAGCAGCCCCATCCGCTCGACGACGGTGCGCGCGGCACCGCGGACGTCGACGGTCTGCCCGCCGGGCCGCGGCGCCGCCGCGCGCTCGACGATCGTGGGCCGGTAGCCGGCGCGGCTCAGCCAGTGGGCCATGGCGGGCCCGGCGATACCGGCACCGGAGATCAGGACATCCTTTTCGTGCATCGTACGACTCCCCCTCGTTTCGAGCTTTCCGATCGCCAGTGACTGTACAGCGTACGGTAATATGTTCAAGCTCGACTGGCCAGTCACCAGCAGATTAATTCAAAGCGCACTAGTACAGTAGAGTCGGGAGTGCGGGGGTGGAGAGCGGCGTGCAGGCACGACACCCAGCCTCCGCACTAGGGCACCTGCTGTCTGAAGGGAGAGCCGTGACCGAACCCGCATCCGCCCGGATTGCCGCTGACCTCCGCGCGCGCATCAGCGACGGCGAGCTGGCCCCCGGCGACCGCGTCCCGTCCACCCGCGAGCTCACCCGACGCTTCGGGGTGGCGATGGCGACGGCCACGAAGGCGCTCACCACCCTCCGGCAAGAAGGGCTCGTCCGATCGGTGCGCGGGGTCGGCACGGTCGTCGCGGAGCGGTCGCGGACTCCGCACCCCCGGGCCACCGCGCCGGGACCCGCGGCCGACCGCATCGTCGACACCGCGATCCGGATCGCCGACGCCGAGGGGCTCGCCACGATGTCGATGCGCCGCGTCGGCGCCGAGCTCGGCATCGCCACCATGTCGCTCTACCAGCACGTCGCGAGCAAGGACGACCTGCTGCTGATGATGATCGACCGGGCGTTCGGCGAGGAGCTACTTCCCGCCGGGCCGCCAGAGAGCGCGCGGGCCGCGCTCGGGACGTCGGCACGCACACAGTGGTCCTGCTACCGCCGCCACCCCTGGCTCGCCCAGGCGATGTCGCTCACCCGCCCACAGCCCGTGGCGAGCGTGCTCGCGCACACCGAGTACGTGCTCACCGCGCTCGACGGCCTGGGCCTCGACACAACGGAGGCCTTCAACGTCCAAATCATGCTCGTCAGCTACGTGCGCGGGATCGCGATCAACCTTGAGACCGAGGCGCAGGCCGAGGCGGAGTCGGGCATGGACAACGACGAGTGGATCCGGGCTCATACGGACCCACTCAAGTCACTCACCGCGGGCGGCAACTTCCCCATGTTCGAGCGGGTCACGGCACTGGACGACTTCGACTTCGACCTCGACGCCCTGTTCGAACTGGGCCTGACCAGCATCCTCGACGGCCTAACGACCCGCCTCACCCACCCCTGACACAACTCAGCCGCACTCGGACAGCGACTCGCGCGCACCCACGCCCCGACTCGCGCGCACTCACGCCCCGACTCGCGGGGCCCCCGCGAGTCGGGGTCTGAATGCGCGCGAGTCGGGGGCTCAGTGCGCGCGAGTTGCGGTGTTACCGCGCGGGGATCAGTTCGCCCTGGGTTGCGGCGGTCGCCAGGGTTCTCAGGTCGGGTTCGCTGCCACTGCCCGTTATCAGCATCCGCACCGCGGACGCGTCCGGCGTCGTGACCTCAGTGATCCAGATCGGTTCCGCCCGCTCGCCCGGACCCGTGTACGCCACCCAGCGCGCGCCGTCGACGTCGACGACTCCCTGCGCCGGCGCGGGCTCTCCACCCGTCTCGGCCGTGAGCAGGGCTTCCTCGGTGGCGTTGCTCTGTACCAGGCGCAGGAAGCGGCCCTCGGTCGTGAGGTAGCCGGTGCGCACGGACAGTCCGCCGTCCGGCAGGGACAGCCGGTCGGCCGAGTTTGCGCGCCAGTCCGACGGCACCGCCGGGATCCGCACGGAGAACGGGAGGTCGATCGCCAGCCGGCGCAGCTCGGCGGGGGCGTCGACGACGGGGAGCCGGCTCGAGTCGACGGTGGGGCCCGCCGGAGTGAAGGAGCACGAGCGCGAGATCCCACCGACCACGAGGACCACCAGCAGGAGCACCCCGATCGCGGCGATCATGTCGCGCACGGTGAGGGCGGAACGCGGCGGCTTCGACGGCGGGCCGGGTGCGGTGCTCACGAGGTCAATGGTGCAGCACGTGCGGACCGTCTCAGCCGCCGCCGGGTTGCGAGCCCACTACGAGGCAGACTGATCTGCGAGGATCTGAGCATCCCCAGCGCGGCTACGGCCCCGCGCGCCGTCGGCAGGGGAGATGAGGAGGCCGAGATGACCACGTCCGCGAACGGGGCAAGCGCCCGCGAGCGTCGCCGCGAGGCGCCCGACCGCAACCTAGCCATGGAGCTGGTGCGTGTCACTGAAGCGGCCGCAATGGCCGCCGGCCGCTGGGTGGGGCGCGGGGACAAGAACGGCGGTGATGGCGCTGCAGTCGACGCCATGCGCCAGCTCATCGGCAGCGTCTCGATGCGCGGGGTCGTCGTGATCGGCGAGGGCGAGAAGGACGAGGCGCCCATGCTCTACAACGGCGAGCGCGTGGGCAACGGGGAGGGCCCCGACTGCGACGTGGCCGTCGACCCGATCGACGGCACAACGCTGATGGCCAAGGGCATGCCCGGTTCGGTAGCGGTGCTGGCCGTGGCCGAGCGCGGCGCGATGTTCGACCCCGCGGCCGTGTTCTACATGGAGAAGCTCGCCGTCGGCCCGGAGGCGGCCGACGTCATCGACATCACCGTGCCGGTCGGCGAGAACATCCGCCGGGTCGCCCAGGCCAAGCACCTCGACGTCGCCGACGTGACCGTGTGCGTGCTGGACCGCCCGCGGCACGACGCGCTCGTGAAGGAGATCCGCCGCACGGGCGCGCGCATCCACTTCATCGCCGACGGCGACGTGGCCGGCTCGATCTCGGCGGCCCGCCCGAACACCGGCATCGACCTGCTCGTCGGCATCGGCGGCACCCCCGAGGGCATCATCAGCGCAGCCGCGCTCAAGTGCATGGGCGGCGCGATCCAGGGCCGGCTGTGGCCACGGGACGACGACGAGCGGCAGAAGGCCCTCGACGCCGGGCACGACCTCGACCGCGTGCTCACCACCGACGACCTGGTGCAGGGCGACAACGTGTTCTTCTGCGCCACCGGCGTGACGGACGGCGACCTGCTCAAGGGTGTGCACTACAGCCCGGGAGGGTGCACGACCCAGTCGATCGTGATGCGCTCCAAGTCCGGCACCGTGCGCATGATCGAGGGCTACCACCGGCTCACCAAGCTCCGCGAGTACTCCTCGGTCGACTTCGACCTCTCCGATGAGCAGCTCGCCGCCGTGGAGCACTCGGCGCCACCTCTTCCGTGACTCCAGCCCGGCGTCCGTGGTCCAATTATGCGGGCGGCACCACCCGTTCGAGTTGATCGCTCCGGGTGGTGTGACAGCTCCTTGCCGTCCGTGATGAGGCAGGAGGTGCGGATTGCGCGTGGTCAAGGTGCTAGGTCTGCTCGTCGTGATGGCGATGGCGAGCCTGCTCGGTGTCGGTGTGGGAGTCGCGTCCGCAGCGCCGTCGGCACCCGTCGCGCTCCCAGCCGCCGAGCCCCCGCCCCCGCCGCCGCTTCCCGCGACCGTCCCCGACACCCCGTGCCTCGCGACGGCCCGCGCGTGCGTCGAGCTGGGTAGCGACCAGGCCTGGCTGATCAGCGACGGCGAGGTCGAGTACGGCCCCGTGCCGATCACCCACGGCCGCCCCGGCTACCTCACCCCGCCCGGGACGTTCCAGGTGACGTTCAAGAGCCGCGACCATGTCAGCACGATCTACAACTCCCCGATGCCGTACGCCGTGTTCTTCAATGAAGGCATCGCGTTCCACCATGGCAGCCTCGAGTCGAAGTCACACGGCTGCATCCGCCTCCCGCGCAGCGCGGCCCGGACGTTCTTCCACTCGCTCGACCGCGGAGACGTGGTGCAGGTGGTCGCCTGACCCCTCGTTGTCGATCTACACTTCCGCTCCGACTTCGGGGGTGCGAAGTGGACATGCGCTACAGCGCAGGGGGACTCGACAGCGGGGCCGCAGGGCACCTGGACGTCGCGGACGCGGCGGATCGCGCCGTCACGGCGCTGTCCCAGGTGGCGGTGACGGCCGGCGCGTTCGGCACCGTCGCGACCGCGGCCGCGTTCGGGGCGGCGTTGGACAGCGCACGGCTCGGCCACTCCCGGCGGATGGCCGCCGAGGTGGCCGCGCGCTCCGACCTGGCACTGCGCGTCTCGGGGGCGGCCGGCATGGGCCGCGCGCCGGTGCACTCGACCTCTGCGAAGGCCGCGGCGGCGCGGCCTGGCGCCATCGTCGAGGGCATCGCCGGCCGGTGAGCTTCACGATCGGCGACGTCAGCAGAAGCGCACCACGCTGACCTGGCTGCGGCCCGGCGGCATCCCCGACGAGCTGTGGCCGCGCACGGTACAGGTGCTTGGCGAGGTGTCCGCCCGGTACGGGTTCGGGCCCCAACAGTCGGTGGTGGACCTGCCCGGGCGGCACGACGTCGGCGCCTTCGGGCCGTACGGGGCGTACTACAACCTGGCCACCGAGGCCAACGCCGCGATGTACGCGACCACCGGCTGCCACCCGACCGCAGCCGCGAAGGCCACCGCCACCTCTGCTCCCGCGGGGTGACCCGGGCGCCCGTGCCGTCGCCCACTCCCCGCTGCGCACCGGTGGCGGGCGGACGACACTGAGCGAATGGCGATCGGGGACGAGGCCGGCTTTCGCATTGAGCACGACACGATGGGCGAGGTCAGGGTGCCGGCCGACGCGCTGTGGCGAGCGCAGACCCAGCGTGCAGTGGAGAACTTCCCAATCTCCGGCCGCGGCCTGGAGCGGGCCCAGATCCGCGCGCTCGGCCTGGTGAAGGGCGCAGCCGCGCGCGTCAACAAGGAGATCGGCGTGCTCCCGGCCGAGCTGGCCGACGCGATCGCCGCGGCGGCCGACGAGGTGGCCGCCGGGCTGCACGACGACCACTTCCCCGTCGACGTCTTCCAGACCGGCTCCGGCACCAGCTCCAACATGAACGCCAACGAGGTGATCGCCTCGGTCGCCTCCCGCGCCGGTGTGGACGTGCACCCGAACGACCACGTCAACGCGTCGCAGTCGTCCAACGACGTGTTCCCGACGACCATCCACCTCGCCGCCACCGAGGCCCTCGCCACCGAGGTCGTGCCCGCGCTGGAGCACCTCGCAGGCGCGTTGCGCCGCCGCGCGGAGGACTGGGCCGAGGTCGTCAAGGCCGGGCGCACGCACCTCATGGACGCCGTGCCGATCACGCTCGGCCAGGAGGCAGGCGGCTGGGCCACGCAGGTGGAATACGGCGCCAACCGCGTCCGCGACGTGCTCCCCAGGCTGGCGCAGCTCCCGATTGGCGGAACGGCCGTCGGCACCGGGCTGAACGCTCCGGAGGGCTTCGCCTGGCGGGTCGTCGAGAAGCTGCGCGCCGCCACGGAGCTGTTCGAGCTCACCGAGGCAGAGGACCACATCGAGGCGCAGGGGGCCCGCGACGGCCTGGTGGAGGCCTCCGGCGCGCTGCGAACCGTGGCCGTCTCCCTCTTCAAGGTGGCCAACGACATCCGCTGGCTCGGCTCCGGCCCGCGCACCGGCCTGGCCGAGCTGCGCCTGCCCGACCTGCAGCCGGGCAGTTCGATCATGCCCGGCAAGGTCAACCCGGTGATCTGCGAGGCCACGATGATGGTGGCCGCGCAGGTGATCGGCAACGACGCCACCGTCGCGTTCTCGGGCACGCAGGGCAACCTCGAGCTGAACGTGATGATGCCTGTGATGGCGCGCAACGTGCTGGAGTCCGCGCGCCTGCTCGCCAACGCGTCCCGGCTGCTCGCCGACAAGGTCGTGGCGGGCGCCGAGGCCGACACCGAACGCGCCCGCGAGTTCGCCGAGTCCTCCCCGGCGATCGTCACGCCGCTCAACCGCTACCTCGGCTACGAGGAGGCGGCCTCGATCGCGAAGCAGTCGCTGAAGGAGCGCAAGACCATCCGCGACGTCGTGCTCGAGCGCGGGCACGTGGACAGCGGCAAGCTCACCCTGGAGCAACTCGACGCGGCCCTCGACGTGCTCTCGATGGCGCGGGGCACCAAGTCCTGATCAGGTGGGCAGATCCAGCGCCACGCGGGCGATCAGCGCGGATGCCTGCTCGCCCTGGAATGCGACGTCCCAGAATGCCTCGAACGGACGTGCGTAGAGCGCAACGTCGTCGGACGAGCGGATGGCCAGTTCGGCGTTGATCGCCTCCACGAGCACGAGTCGGTCGTCGTAGAGCACGAAGCTGTGCACCAAAACGGTCGGCAGGTCGACGGACCAGGGCAGCACGGCGAGTGCCGGAGCAGCAGTGGCGCCGGCGCCGCGCCACGCGGCAGCAGGCGATCGGCCTGCGCGACGAGTGGGCCCACTGGCGGGCAGCCAGGCGGTCAGCCGGGGCGACCGCATCGAGGAGGCTGCCCGCTTCCTGATGAGCGAACTGGCGGTGGTCGAGCGGTTGCTCCACCCGGAGTTACCAATCACGACGCGAAGTAGTTGTATCCGGGCATACCACCTCCGATCAGCGGTAATCCCGCTCACCGACCGTGATGATTCATCCGGCGTTCATCTCGCCGTTGGGCCGACCGTGGTTGCATTCCGTCGGACCGGGAGGGGAGGCCATGCGATGAGTGACTACGGCCGGTTCGCGTTCGAACCTCTGCTGAACCTCGCCAACGGCCGCCCGGTCGGCCTGGAGGTCGTGCGCTGCCAGGCCCGCGACCAGGTGGCGGTCGTGTCCCGCAACACCGTGTGGGGCACGCGGCAGCTGGCGGAGTTCGACTCCGGGGTCGCGATCGCCTCGGTGCTGCACGGCACCGGTTATGACGTCACCGTGCCGCTGCACATCGACGTACTTGCCGACACCGTGGTCGCGGCCCGGCGCCGCATCGGGCAGCTGCGGGCGTCGCTGCGCAACCGGGAGGCGGGCCACCCGACGCCGCCGATGCTGCTGGAGATCAACCCCGCGCTGTCGGCCGCGCCGCCGGACGCGCTTGCTGAGGGTGTCGCGGAGCTGCGGGCCGACGGGTTCGGCATCGGCTTCGACTCCGCCTGCCGGGGTTTCGGCCTCGACCTGATCGCCGAGATCGAGCCCGACCTGGTCAAGATCGAACCTGGGCTGGTGGCGCGGCTGCCACAGGACCCACGGGCCCGCACGGTTGTGCACGCGCTGCTGGAGGTGTGCCGGGCGGTCGGGGTGCGGGTCGCGGCCGTCGGGGTGAGCACACCTGACCAGCTCACCGCCGTACGCGACCACGGCATCACATGGGCGCAGGGACCGCTGCTCGCCGAGCAGCGCCGCCGTCCGTCCACCGCCGGCATCCTGCTGCCGGTGGACCTGCTGCCACTGGCCCGCCCGGTCGCCCGTACGGACGCCACCACTGTCCAGCCGGTTGTGCCCGACCTGCCGCGGCCATCGGTCGGCGACCTGGCTCAGGCCGCGGTGAGCCTCCCCGAGGACGTCACGGCGGAGAGCGTGCGGCAGGCCCTCGCCGACCACCCGCAGGCTGGGAGCGTCGTGCTGCTCGACGCGCACGGGCGCCCGACCGGCTTCCTCGACCGCAACCGCTTCATGCTCGCGATCTCCGGCCCGTTCGGGCGGGCGCTCTACGCGAACCGCCCGGCGAGGACGCTCGCGGAGGCACCGCGGACCGTCCCGATGACGGCCGACGTGCGCGCCGCTCTGCAGTTCTGCCTATCCAGCGACCGCGACCGCAGCTACGACGACCTCGTACTGCTCGACGGCGACCACGTGTGCGCCGGGATCGTGCGGGTGACGGACCTGCTGCAGGAGGCGACGGGCAACCCCTCCGCCGCGTGAAAGACCCCCCCACGAAGTCCAAGCCACATTCAGGAACGCAGATGACCTGAATATGGCTTTCCTGAACCCCCCGTCAAGATCGTCCGGTCCGTACCCTGTCGTGACCGGACCGAGTCCGCGGGTCCATCAATCAGACCCGAGTGAGACATGTCGTGGTCAGTTCAACAATGCAGGCTGCATCGTCTCGGTCGGGGGATCAGAAAGATCAACAGAGGAGCACCATGACCGCACGCCGCGTCCTCGTGGCCGCAACCGTCGCCACACTGGCGCTCGGCGCGGCCGGTTGCGTGAGCTCGGGCGGAGGAACCGCCCCGGCCGCCGCCAACGGGACCGACTGGAGTACGACCACGTCCGCAGGGGCCGCAGGCGGCCTCGACGCGCTCGTCACCGCCGCCAAGGCCGAAGGCCAGCTGAACGTCATCGCGCTGCCGCCCGACTGGGCCAACTACGGCGCGATCATCTCGACGTTCCAGCAGAAGTACGGGATCACCGTCAACTCGGCCAACCCGGAAGGCTCCAGCCAGGACGAGATCAACGCCGTCCGCCAGCTCGGCACGCAGGACCGCGCGCCGGACGTGCTCGACCTCGGGCAGTCCTTCGCGACCGGCAATGCCGACCTGTTCGCCCCCTACCAGGTGCAGACCTGGGACTCGATCCCCGACGGGAACAAGGACGCCGGCGGCGCATGGGTGAACGACTACGGCGGCTTCATGTCCATCGGCTGCAACGCGAGCCTCGTGCCCGTCTGCCCGACGACGTTCGCCGACCTCGCGAAGCCCGAGTACGCGGGCAAGGTCGCGCTCAACGGCGACCCGACGCAGGCTGCGGCGGCCTTCGCGGGCGTGTGGGCCGCGGCGCTGGCCAACGGCGGGTCGCTCGACAACATCGGGCCCGGCGTGCAGTTCTTCGGGAACCTCAAGAAGGGCGGCAACCTGCTCACGGTCGACCCGACGCCCGCCACGATCGAGAGCGGGCAGACCCCGATCGTCCTCGACTGGGACTACCTCAACGTCGCACAGGCCGACAAGGTGAAGGCGTCGTTCGAGTGGAAGGTCGCCGTCCCGTCGGACGGGCTGTTCGCGCAGTACTACACGCAGGCGATCAACAAGAACGCACCGCACCCGGCCGCCGCCCGCCTCTGGCAGGAGTTCCTCTACTCCGACGAGGGCCAGAACCTGTGGCTCGCCGGTAAGGCCCGCCCGGTCCGGCTCACGGACATGACCCAGGCCGGCACCGCCGACCCCGCCCTCGAGGCGGCGCTGCCGCCCGTGAGCGGGGAGCCGAAGTACCCGACGCAGGCACAGACCGACGCCGCGCAGCGGGTGGTCGCCGAGGGCTGGGCAGCCGCCACCGCATGAGCGACCTTCTCGAGGCGCCCGCCGCGCCCCCGGACCGGGTGCGACCCACCCGGTCCTGGGGTGCGGCGCTGGGCCTGCTGCCCTTCGTCGGCTACCTGCTGGTGTTCCTCGGCGGGCCGCTGTACTTCGTGATCAGCGGCGCGCTGTCGGACCCGGACGGGCGCCCGACCCTGGCAAACCTCGTCGCGTCGGTGAGCGCCCCGCAGTACCGGGCGGCGTTCCTGTCGAGTGTGCTGCTCTCGGCCGTGACGGCGGTGATCGGCGCCGTGTTCGGGGCGTTCCTCGCCCAGGCCGTGCTCACCGCGCGGCCGGACAGCCCACTGCGCCGGATCGTGTCGACGGCGTCCGGCGTGCTCGCGTACTTCGGCGGCGTGCCGCTCGCGTTCGCGTTCATCGCCGCGCTCGGGCAGACCGGGCTCGCAACGGTGTTCCTGCGCAGCGTCGGCGTCGACCTCTACGCGAGCGGGTTCCGGATCGACTCGCTCACCGGGCTCGGGCTCACCTACGTCTACTTCCAGGTGCCTCTCATGGTCATCCTGATCACGCCCGCCCTCGAAGGCCTGCTGCCGCAGTGGCGCGAGGCGGCGGAGAACCTCGGGGCGTCCGCGTGGTCGTACTGGCGGCACGTGGCGCTGCCGGTGCTCGCGCCGGCCCTCGGCGGGGCCACGCTCGTGCTCTTCGGCAACGCCTTTGCCGCGTACGCCACGGCGCTCGCGCTCACCAGCGGGTCGATCCCGCTGCTGCCGACGGCGATCGCGTCGGCGCTGTCCGGCAACGTCCTCGCCGACCAGCAGAACGTCGGCCTCGCACTCGGGTTCGACATGGTGGTGGTCATCGCTGTGGTGATGGTCGGGTACCTGGTGCTGCAGCGGCGCGCGGCTCGTTGGAGCGCACGGTGAGGGGGCGGCGCTGGCGGGTGGTCGTGCTTACGCTGGCCGCCCTCTACTTCCTGGTGCCGCTGCTGTCGGCGGCCGAGTTCAGCCTCCGCACGCCCGGCGGCGGCTACGGGTTCGGCAACTACCTCGCGATCGTCCGCGACGAGGTGCTGTTCACGTCGCTGCTGACGTCACTGCAGATCGCCGTGTTCACCGCGGTGTTGGTGCTCGCGCTTGTGGTGCCGACGGCGGTATGGGTCCGGCTGCGGTTCCCGGCAGTGGCCGGGCTGCTGGAGAGCGCCACGATCCTGCCGATCGTCGTGCCGCCCGTCGTCATGGCGGCGGGCATCGCGTTCGTGCAGGCCAACCTGGGCGGACCGGTGTTCCGCACGCTGTTCGCGTCGTCGACCACGGCACTGACGCCGTTCTACGTGGTGCTCGCGCTGCCGTTCGCGTACCGGGCGGTGGACAACGGCCTCGCCGCGATCCCGCTGCGCACGCTCGTGGAGGCGGCCCGCAACCTGGGCGCGAGCACGGCGACCGCCCTCGTCCGTGTGGTGCTGCCGACGATCCGCAGCGCCGTGCTGGGCGCGGCGTTCCTGACGCTCGCGCTCGTGCTGGGTGAGATCGTGATCGCCCGCATCCTGCTCTACACCGACACGTTCCCCATCGCCGTCGTCGAGGTGGGGCGCAGCGCGGCGGGCGTCTCCGTGGCGCTGTCGCTCGCGAGCCTGCTGTTCACCTGGGTGCTGCTCATGGCGGTGTCGTTCGCCGGCGGCCGTCGTTCGAGGAAGGCGAGTTCATGACGCGCACAGCCGAGGCGCCCGTCGGGACCGGGCGTGGGGTGGCCGTCGAGTTCAGGGCGCTGCGGCGCAGCTACGGCGCCACGCACGCGCTCGACGGGCTCGACCTCGCGCTGCGGCCAGGAGAGCTGCTGGCGCTGCTCGGGCCGTCGGGCTGTGGGAAGACCACGGCGCTGCGGCTGCTCGCCGGCTTCGACTCCCCGACGTCGGGGCAGGTGCTGATCGGCGACCGCGACGTCACCGGGGTGCCTGCCGCCAAACGCGACACGGGCATGGTGTTCCAGGCCTACAGCCTCTTCCCCACCATGACGGCCGCCGAGAACGTCGCGTTCGGGCTGCGGATGCGCCGCGTCGGGGCTGCCGAGCGGACCCGCCGGGCCGCCGAGCTGCTGGAGGTCGTCGGCCTCGGCAACCGGGCGGGCTCCTACCCGCACGAGATGTCGGGCGGGCAGCAGCAGCGGGTAGCGCTGGCCCGCGCGCTGGCCGTCTCGCCGTCGGTGCTGCTGCTCGACGAGCCGCTCTCGGCGCTCGACGCCCGGGTGCGGGTGCAGCTGCGCGACGAGATCCGGCGCGTGCAGCTCGCGGAGGGCATCACCACGCTGTTCGTCACGCACGACCAGGCGGAGGCACTCGCCGTCGCCGACCGGGTGGCGGTGCTCAACGCCGGGAAGCTGGAGCAGGTCGGCACCCCGCAGGAGGTCTACGGGAGCCCGGCCACGGACTTCGTCGCGGAGTTCGTGGGCACGACCAACCACGTGCCCGCGGCGGACGGGCGCATCACGCCGGGCGCACCGACCCTGCAGGTGCGGCCCGAAGGCCTGGCCGTCGGCACACCGGACGGGCTGGCAGCCACGGTGCTGACCAGCACGTTCCTGGGCCCGGTCACCAGGCTCGTGCTGACGACGGAGGTGGGCGAGCTGGTGGTGGACGCGACGAGCAGGCCCGGCCTGCCCGGCATCGGCGACACGACGACGGTGGCGCTCACCCAGTAACAACTCGCGCGCACAAGATCCTCACTGCGACTCGCGTACACCCAGACCCCGACTCGCGGGAACACCCCGCGAGTCGGGGTGTGAGTGCGCGCGAGTCGGGGTGTGAGTGCGCGCGAGTCGGGGTGTGAGTGCGCGCGAGTCGGGGTGTGAGTGCGCGCGAGTCGGTTCCCACGGGTCGCCGGCGGCAGTAGCGTGCCCGCCATGGTTCGTGTGGTGCTCCTCGATCTCGGCGGCACCCTCGTGGGACCGCAGGGGCCGTTCCCGCACGTCACGGACGCCCTCGCTGCGCTCGACCAGCTCGACGGCGCGACCGGCGAACCCCTGGATACCGCACTGGTGTCCGACTTCCCGGCTGCGGTGCCGCCCACCCCAGAGGGGGTGCGGGAGCGCTTCGCGGAGTACCTCGCGCTCCTCGACGGCTTCGGGCTGCGCGGCTCCTTCGAACCCGTCGAGCGGCGGGTCACGCTCTCCACCCACGCCGGCGTGCGGAAGCCCGACCGGCGCGTCTACGAACTCGCGCTCCATAGGCTCGGCACCGACGCCACGCTCGCCGACTGCCTCGTGATCACCGAGGACCCCGCCCACGTCGCCGCGTGCCGGGCGCTCGGCATGCGGGCGCTGCAGTTCGGGGCCGACTTCGACGACTGGTCGCAGGTGCCCGCGCTGGTCCGCCGGCTCGTCGACCCGGCGGACCGCGAGGGGGCCGTGTTCGAGCGGTCGCTGCGCGAGCACGGCCAGCTGGCTCCCGAAGGCGTGCCCCTGCCCCCCGGCGCAACCCACGAGGTCGAGCGCGACGAGGACGGCGAGGCCGTCATCAAACGCACGCGGTTCAGCGCGTATTAGCAGGAGAACCCCACTCGCCGCAGCTCGCGCGTGCCCTCATCGCGCTGCCCCACCACGTGCGTCGGACCCCGGGGGCTCTCCTGGTCGAACGCGAGCTGGTCGTTCGCGATCAGCACCCGGACGAACTGCTGGGTCTCCTCGGTCGCCACGTCCTGCCGCGGCGCATGCAGCAGGGCGGCCGAGTGCCCGGACTCGCCGACGAGCGCCGGCACGTTCGTCGGGCAGACCACCCCCGCCAGGCGCGGGTCGACGTCGTCGAGCGCCACGTCCACGTGGAAGCTCACCTTCGCCACCGAGGTGCTGTCCACCTGCACCATGCTGACGTCCACGGGCGCGCTACCGGTGCCGAGCCTGCGGCGCAGGTCGTCGATGGTCGCGTCCTGCACATCCGCGACGGCCGTGGACCGGTTGAACTGCGGGGCGTCGCCTGCGAGCGCGAGCTCCGGCGTGAGAAGCGCGCTCGCTCCCAACGCGATGCCGTGGCGGGTGAAGGCCCTGCTCACCAGCCTGCCCATCTCCTCGCTCTGCGTGCCCGCCGCCAGCGCCATCTGGCGCCCCACTGCCCGGAAGAAGCGCGGCACCTCCGGCGCGTTGGCGAACCCGGACCAGGCCAGGCGCGCGGCGATGCGTGTGGCTTCCCACAGGCCGTTCTCCGTCTGCTCCTGCTCCCGGTACAGCGCCCTGAGCACGTCGTAGAAGCAGCCGGTGAGGATGCGGGCGATGCTGTGCACCTCGGCGATCATGTCGTCCGGGCCGCCGTGCCGGGACATCGTCTCCGGCAGCTGCCACGAGAAGGTGTTCAGCGCCCGCCGCGGCTTCGACGCCGGGTGCGTGGCTCCGATGAACAGCCGGACGCCGTCGGAGAGGTCCTCCGCCGTCGCCTCCACGAAATGGGCGGTGCCCAGGTCAGGCACGAAGTCCAGCAGGTCCTGCCGCGTCGACCTGTCGGCGAGCGCCGTCACGAGCGCCGTGATGTCGCCGAACGCTTCGTGTGCCCCGCCGACCTCCAGGAAGCTCGTGTCCCACAGATCGGGCCGCAACGCGTCCAGGAGGGCGTGCCCGGTCTCGTGCGCCACGACGTCCGTGCTGGCTCCCGAGAACACCGTCCGGCCGTTTCCGCTGCGGTGGAAGAAGGAGAGGCTCGCGCGGTCGTAGAACGCGTTGAGGTCGGTGCCCGCGTCGGGCACGACCACGAGGGTGCTCGGGTCGTCGAGCGCGGCCGCCCAGGTGGTGATCTGGGTGTCGAGCGCCTCCTCCCACGCCTCGACGGCCAGGATCGCGGCCTGGCGGGCCTGCCACCGGAGGAAGCCCGGAGTGCCCACCGGGTAGACCGCCTCCGGTTCGTTACCTGTGACGAGGAAGCCCGCCAGCTCGGGCTTCCGGTCGGGCCGCGCGGCGACTTCGCGGGGCTGGTGAATTGGGGCGAGCGGGTCGTTGGAGATGAAGTTGATCATTGGTGCTCCCTCGGATGCCCTGGATCACAGCGGCCTCGGTCGCGGACGTCGGTAGGAGCACCGAGGTCACCGGCTGATACGCCCGGGAACCGCCATCGCGGCCGATGTCGGTGCGCGCTGCCAGGATGGGTCCGTGCTGCTCGCCGACGTCGTCTCCACCTCCGCCGCAGTCGGGGCCACCCGTTCCCGCACGGCGAAGTCGGCCGCGCTCGCCGCCCTACTCCGCAGCGCCGGGGGCGAGGAGATCGAGCCGGCCACAGCGTGGCTGGCAGGCGAGCCGCGGCAGAGCCGGCTCGGCACCGGCTGGCGCACCCTCTCCCAGCTCGACGCGCCCCCGGCGGTCGAGCCGACCCTGGAGGTCGCGGCGGTCGAGGCCGCCCTCGACGCGCTGGCCGCCACCACGGGCGCGGGGTCCGCGGCCCGGCGCGCCACGCTGCTCGGCGAGCTGTTCGGCGCCGCCACCGCCGACGAGCAGGCGTTCCTGCGACGGCTGCTCACCGGCGAGCTGCGCCAGGGCGCGCTCGAGGGTGTGATGCTGGAGGCCGTCGCAGCGGCCGCCGAAGTGCCGGCCGCGGCTGTCCGGCGGGCGTTCATGTTGTCCGGCCAGCTCCCGGCCACCGCGCGGCTGGCGCTCACCGAAGGCGTCGAGGGCCTCGACGCAGTGCGCCTCCAGGTGGGCAGGCCGGTCCGGCCGATGCTCGCGTCACCCGCCGACACACTCGACTCCGCGCTCGCCGAGCTGGCTCCCGAGGCGAGCGTCGAGTTCAAGCTCGACGGCGCCCGCATCCAGGTCCACCGCGACGGCGACGGCGTGCGCGTCTGGACGCGCACGCTCCGCGAGATCACCCCCAGCGTCCCGGAGCTCGTCGAGCTGGTGCGCGGCCTGCCGTGCCGGTCCGTGGTGCTCGACGGCGAGACGCTCGCGCTGCGCGACGACGGCAGGCCGCGCCCGTTCCAGGAGACGATGAGCCGGTTCGGCGCTGCTGCAGGCGAGCTGCTGCTCCAGCCGTTCTTCTTCGACTGCCTGCACCTCGACGGCGCCGACCTCCTCGACGAGCCGCTGCACGTCCGGCTTGACGCACTGGAGAAGGTAGCGGGCGCCCACCGGATGCCCGGCGCGCTGCGGCCGAGTCCGGAGGAGGCCGTCGAGCTGCTGGAACGCGCGCTGGACGCGGGCCACGAGGGGGTGATGGTCAAGTCGCTGGACGCCCCGTACGCAGCCGGGCGCCGGGGCCGCGCATGGCAGAAGGTCAAACCGGTGCACACGCTCGACCTCGTCGTGCTCGGCGCCGAGTGGGGCTACGGCCGCCGCACCGGCACCCTCTCCAACATCCACCTCGGCGCCCGCGACCCCGACGGCGGCGAGCCGATCATGGTGGGCAAGACGTTCAAGGGCATGACCGACGAGCTGCTCGCGTGGCAGACCAGCACCTTCCCCGCGCTCGCCAGAGAGGAGACGGGCCAGGCGGTGCTGCTACGGCCCGAGCTCGTCGTCGAGATCGAGCTGGACGGCGCGCAGCGCAGCCCGCGCTACCCGGGTGGCGTCGCGCTGCGGTTCGCCCGGGTGCTGCGCTACCGCCCGGACAAGACTCCCGCCGAGGCCGACACGATCGACGCGGTGCGGGCGCTGCTGCGCGAGTGAGAGCCCGCGTGTGAGCTGCTCGGTCGCGCCCTGACGGCGGGCGCCCCGGCGCGTACTCTTGTCGTCTCGTGCGCTTCCTCGACGGGCAGGACCCGAGGTCCGACATCCACGCCGACCTCACCTACGACGACGTGTTCCTCGTCCCCGGCCGGTCCTCGGTGACCTCCCGGTTCGACGTCGACCTGACCACCGCCGACGGCTCGGGTGCCACCATCCCGGTCATCGCGGCCAACATGACTGCCGTGGCCGGGCGGCGGATGGCCGAGACCCTCGCCCGGCGCGGTGCCCTCACCGTGCTGCCGCAGGACGTCGCCCCCGAGGCAGTGGCCGAGATCGTCGGATGGATCAAGTCGCGGCACCCCGTCTGGGACACCCCGCTGATGCTCACCCCCGCCGACGCGGTGGCCGACGCGCTCAACCTGCTGTCCAAGCGTGCACACGGCGCGGTTGTCGTGGTCGACGAGGACGGCAAGCCGGTCGGCACGGTCGACGAGGCCGCGTGTACCGGCGTGGACCGCTTCACGCGGCTCGGCGACGTGCTCGACCCGGCCCCGCTGACGATGCCGCTGGACACACCGCCTCGGCACGTGTTCGAGGCGCTCGGCGGCCGCCGCGTGGCCCTCGGCCTCGACGCCGACGGCCGCCTCGCCGGGTTGCTCACCGGCCTCGGCGCGGTGCGGGCGGAGATCTACTCCCCCACGCTCGACGCGGCGGGCCGGCTCCGCACCGCGGCCGCCATCGGCGTCAACGGCGACGTGGGTGTCAAGGCGAAGGCGCTGCTCGCCGGGGGCGTGGACGTGCTGGTCGTCGACACCGCGCACGGCCACCAGGACAAGATGCTCGATGCGCTGCGCGCCGCGCGGGAGGTCGTCACCAACGCGGGTTCGCGGGTGCCGATCGTGGCGGGCAACGTGGTCACGGCCGAAGGGGTGCGCGACCTCGCCGCCGCGGGCGCCGACATCATCAAGGTGGGCGTCGGGCCAGGCGCCATGTGCACGACCCGCATGATGACCGGGGTCGGCCGCCCGCAGTTCTCCGCTGTGCTGGAATGCGCGGCCGCCGGCCGGGACCACGGCGTCCGCGTCTGGGCCGACGGCGGAGTGCGCCACCCGCGCGACGCCGCGCTCGCGGTCGCGGCGGGCGCCTCGGCCGTCATGATCGGTTCCTGGCTCGCAGGGACCTACGAGTCGCCGGGCGACCTGCTGCGCGACGAGAACGGGCAGCCGTACAAGGAGTCGTTCGGGATGGCCTCCAAGCGCGCGGTCTCCGCGCGCACGAGGGGCGACGGCGGGTTCGAGCGTGCCCGCAAGGCGCTGTTCGAGGAGGGCATCTCCAGTTCGCGCCAGCACCTCGACCCGGCCCGGCCCGGCGTGGAGGACGTGCTCGACGCCATCTGCTCCGGCGTCCGGTCGGCGTGCACGTACGCGGGCGCGCGCACCCTGGACGAACTGCACGAGCGCGCGACCGTGGGCGTCCAGACGATGGCGGGCTTCACGGAGGGCACCCCGCACGGCCTGTAGGTCCCGGACTTACAGCAAAGCCACTTTCACGCAACGTGGCTGCATGAAAGTGGCTTTGCTGCAAGGGGGTTCGGGGTTACGCGGCCGGGCCCTCCAGCATCTCCGTCACCAGCGCCGCGATCGGGCTGCGCTCGCTGCGGGTGAGCGTGACGTGCGCGAAGAGCGGGTGGCCCTTCAGCTTCTCGATCACCGCCGCGATGCCGTCGTGCCGCCCGACGCGCAGGTTGTCACGCTGCGCCACGTCGTGCGTGAGCACCACCCGGCTCGCCGTGCCGAGCCGGGAGAGCACCGTGAGCAGAACGTTGCGCTCCAGCGACTGCGCCTCGTCGACGATCACGAAGGAGTCGTGCAGCGAGCGGCCGCGGATGTGTGTGAGCGGGAGCACCTCCAACATCCCGCGGGCGATGATCTCTTCCAGCACGTTCTGGCTCACCAACGCGCCGAGGGTGTCGAAGACGGCCTGCGCCCACGGCGCCATCTTCTCGCTCTCGCTGCCGGGCAGGTAGCCGAGCTCCTGCCCGCCGACGGCGTAGAGCGGCCGGAAGACGACCACCTTGCGGTGCTGCTGGCGCTCCATCACCGCCTCCAGGCCGGCGCACAGCGCCAGCGCCGACTTGCCGGTGCCCGCCCGGCCGCCCATGGAGACGATCCCGACCTCGGGGTCGAGCAGGAGGTCGAGCGCCACCCGCTGCTCGGCCGACCGCCCGTGCAGCCCGAACGCCTCCCGGTCGCCGCGGATCAGCCGCACCCGCTTGTCCGCCGTGACCCGGCCGAGCGCCGCCGATCCCCCTCCCAGCAGCCGCAACCCAGTGTTGGCCGGCAGCTCGCGGGCGGCGTCGTGGTCGATCATGCCGTCGCGGAACAGCCTGTCGACGTCGGCCGCGGTGACTTCCAGGTCGGCCATGCCCGTCCAGCCCGAGGGCACCACGTCGAGCGCGTGGTACTCGTCGGCCTGCAACCCGACGGCGGCTGCCTTGACCCGCAGCGGCATGTCCTTGCTGACCAGCACCACGTCACCCCGGCCGTCGGCCTTCCGCTCGGCGGCGAGGTTGAGCGCACAGGCCAGGATGCGGCTGTCGTTCGAGTCCGTGCGGAACCCTGCCGGCAACACCTCCGGGTCGGTGTGGTTGAGCTCGACGTGCAAGGTGCCACCCGAGGTACCGATGGGCACCGGCGCGTCCAGGCGGCCGTATTCGATGCGCAGCTCGTCGAGCATGCGCAGCGCCGTGCGGGCGAACCAGCCCAGTTCCGGGTGGTGTCGCTTGCCCTCGAGCTCGGAGATCACCACGAGCGGCAGGACGACCTCGTGCTCGTCGAATCGGGTCAGTGACCACGGGTCGGACAGGAGCACGGAGGTGTCAAGCACGTAACAGGTGGTGGTGTGCGGAGCAGGGGCAGTACGACGGTCGGTCACGGAGGCTCCTCGCTAGCGTCGCCGACGCCGAACCCCCGGTGCCCAATGGCGACCCCGGAGGCAAGGCCGACGAATGCTCCCTGATGGGCGCGGCACCGCGCCCACATAGCCGTTAGGCCGGCTGGCCCTGCGGGGCGCTACCGACGACCTGGAACTCGCCGCCGACCACGCCCGCGAGGGCCGGGTGCCGGCCCCCTCGGGTGAAAGTGACACCACGACCAGGGCCTCCCGAGCGGCACGCATCGGGTACGTTCCGCCGACTAGAACGCTACCGGCGGTCACCCGGGTGCGGTCAACAGCAACTCGGTACGACCTCGCGTGATCGAACCGAGATTTAACAGATCGGACTACCGCTCATCGCCCTGCGGCCACTGTCCGTCGAGACTGACCTGGGTGGCTCATCCCGTTGGTCCGCCTGGGACGCCGGCCGGCGCGGCCTCGGAGAGCGCCTTCCACGCCGCTCGACGGCGCGTAGCGTGGCCCTGTGCGCATCGAGATCGTCGAAGGCGACATCACCACCCAGGAGGTGGACGTGGTGGTCAACGCCGCCAACTCCGCCCTCCTGGGAGGCGGCGGCGTCGACGGCGCCATCCATCGGCGCGGCGGGCCCGAGATCCTGGCCGAGTGCAGCAGGCTGCGAGCGACCGAGCTCCCGGACGGGCTGCCGGTCGGGGACGCCGTGGCCACCACGGCAGGCCGGCTGCCCGCGCGCTGGGTCGTGCACACGGTCGGTCCGGTGTGGTCGGCCTCTGAGGACCGGTCCGCGCTGCTGGCCGCGTGCCACCGCAACTCCTTGCACGTGGCAGCCGGGCTCGGCGCGGAGTCGGTCGCCTTCCCGGCGATCTCCACAGGCATCTACGGATGGCCGCTGGAATCGGCCGCCGAGATCGCCCTGGCCGCCGTCTCGGAGCCGGTCGGTTCGATTCGCACGGTGCGCTTCGTGCTGTTCGGGGACGAGGCGTTCCGCGTCTTCAGTGAGGCGCGGTCGCGGTGAGCGGCCTTTCCCGGGGCACCGGCCCGGAGCTCCCACCGCTCGTCAGCTCGGCCCGCACCGCGGCGGGCGTCAGCGGCTCGTCGAGGAGCCGCACGAAGCGCGCGGGCCGCGGGTCGAGCTCCCACCAGCGGCGGAGCAGCTCTCCACCCTCCACGTAGGTCGCCGGGTACGCGCGCCACAGCGGATGCCGCAGGAAACGCAGCACGCGCGCGGCCCGGGTGTCGTCGAGCAGCGCCCACCGCCGTAGGTGGGCGAGCACGTCGTCGGCACGCACGCCCTGACCGTGCACCATCACGGAAGCGTCCTGCCGGACCCGGGCGAGCCCCGCCGTGGCCGCGTGCACCCGCTCGGCGTGCTCGCCGTCGAACCCGGGGAGCACCCCGTCGAGGACGGTCGCGGCGAACCGGCCCCAGCGCGGACCGACGAGGGCGTGCAGCCCGAGTTCGGCGGCACCTTCCGCGAGGGTGCCCTGCGGGCTGACGGCCAGCATCACCCGGTGCTCGTCCCACCCCGCAGCGACGGGCCTGGCCTCCCGGCGGCAGCGTTCGGTGTGATGGCCGGGATAGGCCTCGTGCGCGACGAGGTGCACCAGCTGCGCCCGGCGCAGGCGGGCGCCCGCGTTGAGCGTGACGAGGGACCGGTAGCCGCCCAGGTACTGGTGCAGCGCAATCCAGGGGGCGTCGGGCACCACCTGGTACTCGACGTGCTCATCGTCGGGGAGCGACACGACTGCGCGCGTCCGCTCGCGCAGGGCCGCCGAGATCGCGTGCACAGCGGGCACGAGCCGCGCGACGGGCACCTCGTCATGGGCGCTGTGCGCCTGCATCCGACCGGCGAGCGGCCCACGGCCCGGCAGCAGCTCGGCGAGCTCACTGTGGATCCGCCGGTAGACGTCCTCGGTCCCGAGGGAGATACGCACCTCGTAGCTCGCGGCCACCTCCAGGTCGAACGGCACGCGCTGGCCGGCCAGCCGCCGTGCCGTCCATTCGACGGCGAGCAGTTGGGCGCGCAGGAACCGTTCCCGCTCCGGGCCGAGCCCGGTGTCCGGCAGGGCGGCGGCAAGCCGGCCGGCGTCGGCCACGACGGCGGCCGGGGTGGCCTTGCCGACGGCCGGTCGGGGGCCGGGGAAGTCGGCCGCTCCGGGGAGCAACGCGTCGAGACGCAGCGCGAGCGACACGTAGTCACCAACAGCCTCCGCGGCGCGCACCGGAGCACGATACCGACCGGTAGCGCTGGGCCACCCGATGTCGGCTCCAGGAAGCCCCGATCACGCTACTTCTCGACCGAGAAAAGATACGGTCGCAACCGGGTGATTCTCGATTACGGACCGCCCAACCAGCGCGGCCGAGGGCCGCGCCGGCAAAGTCCAGGCCTGCCCGAAAGTGGGCGTAACTAAACCGAGAGTATTCGGACCACACGATCGTGGTAGGAAATTTGTTTCCCCCTCGACGGAGCCGCTAACGTTTTCCTCAGTCAGCGAGGGCTCCCCGGTCATAACGCTGACTCTGAATGGAATCGGCTCCGGCCGACTCCGGATCACCTAACAGGAGATGAACTGTGCTGAAGAAGGCTGGAATTGTCGTGGCCATGGGCGCTGCCGGTCTGCTCGCCGTGAGCCCGCTCGCCTTCGCTGGCGACAAGCACGACCACAACAATGACCACGATGGAAAGAAGAAGGTCAAGGTCGAGGACGTCAACCACGTCGACGACTCGAAGAAGGCGTTGATCAACTTCTCCGACAACGACGCCGCGTTCAACTACTGCTCCAACGGCGACATCGAGTCCTTCGCCGTCCAGGACCTCGTTGGCGCGCTGGCGATCTTCGGCGAGGCGACGACGGACGAGTCCGAGGAGTACGACTGCAAGCAGGGTGCCGACGCCGGCGACTCGGTCAAGCAGAAGTACGAGGACTGATCTCTGCGGTGCCTGAGAAGTGGCGCCGGACCATTGGGTCCGGCGCCATTTCTGGGTGTGGAGAAGATCAGGAGCCAAATCGACGGTGCCGGGCCGCGTAGTCTCGCAGCGCGCGCAGGAAATCGACCCGGCGGAACTCCGGCCAGTACGCCTCGCAGAACCAGAACTCCGAGTGGGCGGACTGCCACAGCAGGAACCCGGACAGCCGCTGCTCGCCGGACGTCCGGATGACGAGGTCCGGATCCGGCTGGCCCGACGTGTAGAGGTGGGCCGCGATGTGGTCGACGTCGAGCACCTCGGCGAGCTCCTCGATCGACGAGCCCGCCTCGGCGTGCTTCAGCAGCAGCTTGCGCACGGCGTCGGCGATCTCCTGCCGCCCGCCGTACCCGACCGCGATGTTGAGCTGCAGCCCCGGCCGTCCCACCGTCCGCGCCGCCGCAGTGGACAGGCTCTCGGACAT
This sequence comes from Pseudonocardia aurantiaca, assembly GCF_039526725.1. Lineage (NCBI taxonomy): Bacteria > Bacillati > Actinomycetota > Actinomycetes > Pseudonocardiales > Pseudonocardiaceae > Pseudonocardia > Pseudonocardia aurantiaca. The sequence continues at coordinate 13,850 of NZ_BAAAJG010000026.1, read as the reverse complement.
CTCCCGCGGCAGCACGTCCAGCGCGCCGACGATCCGCAGCCGCCACCGGGCCGACGGACCGCTCAGCTCGTCGACGACGTTCGTGATGATCTTCAGAAGCGGTTCCAGCTCCTCGGCGGCGCGCTTGAGGTTGTCGGTCGAGAGCAGCCACAGGGTGACGACCTCGACACCGGCCTCCTCGCACCACTCCAGCAGGTCGGCGATCTTGGCCGCGCCCACCCGGTGCCCGTCGTTGACGTCGACGAAGCCGGCGTCCCGCGCCCATCGCCGGTTGCCGTCGAGCATCAGCGCGACGTGCCGCGGCCGGACCGCTGTTGCACCCGCCCTGTTCAACTCGCGGCTCAGCTTGCGCTCGTACACCGAGTAGAGCAGGTCGCGGAGATTCACGGCCGGAGAGCGTACGCCCGCCGCCTGAGGGCCCTGCAGGCGCGCGGGCAGGAGCACCGTGACCGGGTCCGTGATCAGGCCAATGATCGGGCCCGGCCGGTGGCCGGATTCACGCGCAGTACACCTCGGCGCTCGGCGGGGTGCCGTAATCTCGATGCGTGACGACCGGGACCCGCGACTCGCCTTCCCCCGGAGCCCCGCTGGTCAAGCCGCGGATGCGTGGGTGGCTCCACTTCTGGTCCTTCGCGGTGTCGATCGCCGCCAGCGCCACGCTCATCGCTGTCTCCGCGGCGCTGGTCGGCGGGGCCGCGGCGCTCGCCACGTCGGTGTACAGCGTCACGATCCTCGGCCTGTTCGGCACGAGCGCGCTCTACCACCGCCGCACCTGGCGTACGGCGCGCAGCCGCGCCGTGATGAAGCGGCTCGACCACTCGATGATCTTCTTGTTCATCGCGGGCACCTACACCCCGGTAGCAGCGCTGGCGATGGACCCGGGCACGGCCCGGTGGGTGCTCATCGTCGTGTGGGCAGGCGCGCTCGCCGGCGTGGTGCTCAAGACGGTCTGGCCGCACGCGCCCGCGTGGGTCGGCGTGCCGATCTACATCGCGCTCGGCTGGATGGCCGCGTTCGTCATCCCGGCGATGCTCGTCGGCGGCGGGGTGGCCGCGCTCGTCCTACTCCTCACTGGCGGCCTCCTCTACACCGTGGGCGCCGTCTTCTATGCCACGCGCTGGCCGAACCCGTGGCCCGCCACGTTCGGCTTCCATGAGTTCTTCCACGCGGCCACGGTCCTCGCGGCCATCTGCCACTACATCGCGATCTGGCTGATCCTTTTCTGACCATCGTCGGGCCACCCGGAATGCGATCTGATCGCGGCCGGTTGACGGCGGTATGACCGCCGCCACTCAGTTCGACCCGCACGCGCTGCTCGCCCAGTCCCGCCTCGGGGTACTTGCCACGATCAAGTCCGACGGCCGTCCGCAGCTCTCCCCGGTCACGCCGTACTACGACCGGGACGCCGGCTTCGTCTACGTCTCGATCACCGAGGGACGCGCGAAGACGAAGAACCTCCGCCGCGACCCGCGGACCGCCCTCGAGGTCACCAGCGCCGACGGCTGGTCCTGGGCCACCGCCGAGGGCACCGCGGAACTCATCGGCCCGGGCACCGACCCGAACGGGCCCGAGGTGGACGCGCTGGTGGAGTACTACCGGTCGGCGGCCGGCGAGCACCCGGACTGGGACGAGTACCGCGCCGTGATGGTCGCCGACCGGCGCGTGCTGCTGAAGTTGCGGGTGGAAAAGGTCTACGGCGAACAGATCCGCTGAGCGCCCGGATCAGGCGGTGCCTTCGCCACCCGTGGGGCCCTTCGCGCGCAGCTCGTCCACCTTCGCCATCGCGTCACGCAGTTCGGTGAGCCACTCGTCGGCGTGCTGGCCCACGAGGCGGACTGCCCAGGCCAGCGCGTCGGAACGGGAGCGGGCGACCCCGGAGTCGACGAGCGTGTCGAGCACGATGCGTTCCGGCTGACGCAGGCGCGTCATCACGGGCACTGACGCCACCGTGAACAGCTCGACGGTGTCGCCGACGCGGGCGCCCCACGCCACCTTGCGCTGGTAACGGTGCTCGGCCTGGCGCGCGATCTCGATGCGCTCCTCGCGGGTCGTCTCGCGGAAGCGGGAGATGCGGCCCGCCTCGGCAGACGCGCGGTCGGCACGGCCCGCCTCGGTGTCGGGGAATTCGCCATCCAGCGGCGGCAGCTGGCCGACGATGAGGATCTCCTCGCGGTCGACCGTGATGTCCGGCGCCGCGGCGAACCACTCGTCCGGCAGCCGGCCATGCAGCCAGGCAGCGGCGTCCTCCGCTCCGGGCAGGTCGGCCTGCTGCCATCCGCCCCGCCCGGGGCCCCGCCCACGACCCCCTGCTCCGTGCCACCCGCGGTGCATCCGTCCGGACATCACGCCACCTCCACGTGCTCTGCTCTCGTGATTACGAGATTACACAGCAAGTGGGTATCTGTGCAGCGGTTCGCTCGGAGCGAATCCGCCATCCTCAGGCGCGGAGGACCAAGCTCGCCGTCAGCTCCGCCTCCGTGGTCGCGGGACGGTCGCAGACGAACCCGCGGCAGACGTAAGCAGCCGCGGACCCGTCGACGAGGGGCCGGTCGTCCAGCAGCGGCACCCCGGCCGCACCGGGCTCGCCGGGCACGATCACTGTGCCGCCGGGCGCGATCCGCCGGGCGTGGGCCAGCAGCTCCGCCCTGCCCTCGTCGCCATCCGGGCCGACCACCGCCACCTGCAGCGGGCCCCGCACCGCTGCCTCTCCGGCGGTGAGCCAGTGCCCCGCGAACCGGGGGTGCATGTCCAGTAGCGTGCCCATGGACCGGAGCGCGTTCTCCGCCGTGTCGCGGTACCGGTCGGGCTCGGCCACCAGCACCGACGCCGTGATCAATGCCGACGTCAGCGCGGAGCTGCCGCACGGGGTGGCGTTGTCGGTGAACTCGCGCGGCCGGTGCAGCAGCACCTCGGCGTCGTCGGCGGTGTCGTAGAACGAGCCGGGCCGCTCGGGGTCGGCGAAGTGCTCCAGCGCGACGTCGATCAGCTCGGTGGCCGCCGACAGCCAGCGCGGCTCTCCGGTGGCCTGGTGCAGGGCCAGCAACGCGTCGGCGAAGCACCCGTAGTCCTCCAGCACCCCCGCCGCGGCGCCCACCACCCCGTCGCGCGACGACCGCCGCAGCCGCCCGTCCACGACATGCGTCCGCAGCAGCAGGTCGGCGGCGTCCGTGGCCGCCGCGACCCAGTCCGGCCGGCCCAGCGCCGCACCGCCCTCGGCCAGCGCGAGGATCGCCATCCCGTTCCACGCCGTGACGACCTTGTCGTCGCGCGCGGGCTGCGGCCTCGCGCCGCGCGCCTTCAGCAGTGCGGCGCGCACCCGCTCCCAGCGTTCGGGGTCCTCGGGGTCGGCGAGCAGCTGCAGCGTGGACGACCCGTGCTCGAACGTGCCCCGCTCGGTGACGGTCAGCAGGGATGCGGCCCAGTCGCCGTCGGCGTCGCCGAGGGCCTCGCGCAGCTGCGGCGGCGTCCACGCGTACGTGAGCCCCTCGACCCCCTCGGTGTCGGCGTCGAGCGCCGATGCGAACCCGCCCTGTGTTGTGCGCAGGTCGCGGAGCAGGAACTCGGCGGTCTCCTCGGCGACCCGTCGCGGAAGGTCCGGAGCGTCGGGGAGGCGGGCGAGATGCGCGTAGACCCGCAGCAGCAGCGCGTTGTCGTACAGCATCTTCTCGAAATGAGGCACGACCCAACCCGCGTCGACGCTGTAGCGCGCGAACCCGCCGGCAAGCTGGTCGTACATCCCGCCACGGGCCATCCGCTCGCAGGTGAGCGCCGCCAGGCGAAGCGGCTCCTCGGAACCGGTGCGCTCGTGGTTGCGGACGAGGAACTCGAGCGCCATCGACGGCGGGAACTTCGGCGCGCCGCCGAAGCCCCCTGCGCGCTTGTCGAACTGCTCGGCGAGGCCTGCGGCGGCCCGGTCCAGCACGTCCCCGTCCACACCTGCGGGCGGCAGCGAGACCATCGAGCTGTCGGCGAGGCGGGCCGCGATCTCGGCGGCCGAGGTGCGCACCCGGTCGCCCTCCTCCCGCCACGCGCGCGTCACGGCGTCCAGGAGCTGGCGGAAGCCGGGGATCCCGGGCCGCGGTGTCGGCGGGTAGTAGGTACCGCAGTGGAACGGCTCACCGATCGGGGTGAGGAAGCACGTCATCGGCCAGCCGCCCTGGCCGGTCATCGCCTGGGTGGCCGCCATGTAGACCGCGTCGATGTCGGGCCGCTCCTCGCGGTCCACCTTGATAGCCACGAACTCCGCGTTGACCTGTGCCGCCGTGGCCGCGTCCTCGAACGACTCGTGCGCCATGACGTGGCACCAGTGGCAGGCCGCGTACCCGACGGACAGCAACACGGGCACGTCCCGCCGGGCGGCCTCGGCGAACGCCTCATCCGACCACTCCCACCAGTCGATGGGGTTGTCGGCGTGCTGGAGAAGGTAAGGGCTGGTTGCGGCGGCAAGCCGGTTAGGCATGCCTCCAGGGTGTCAGGACGGGTCGCGCCCGGCATCCTCGGCGTCGCGCGCCGGCGGCTGCGCGTCCGACCCGTCGAACGACGTGGGGAGGCGCCGGATCCGCTTGGTCATCGACCGGATCAGGACGATCGTGACGAGCGCCAGCAGGATGATGACGACGAGCGCCACCGGAGACGCCTTGCCGAACTCCTCGCCCTGGCCGGGCGGGGGCGCCGGGTCCTGCACCGGCACCGACACGACGGCCTGGGTGACGGAGACCGGGCCCACCAGCAAGGGACTCACACCGCAAACGGTACGCGCACGTCAGACGGCCGGGCGCATCGCCACCCGCTCGTTGATGCCGGCGAACAGGTCGTCCTCGCGTGCGGGCGCGTCGACCAGGCTCCGCACAAGCTCGTAGTCCTCGGTAGGCCAGATCTCGCGCTGGATCTCGAGCGGAACGAAGAACCACCGGCTCGTGGGGTCGATCTGCGTCTCGTGGGCGAGCAGGGCCTTGTCGCGCACCTCGAACCAGTCGGCGCAGTGCACCCGGGTGGTGACGCGCTCCCCCGGGTCGGAGCGGTCGGCGGGCCAATTGTCCAGCCATTCGGCGTAGGGCGACTCGAGCCCGCGGGCGAGCAGCGCCTCGTGGAAGGCGATGATCCGCTTCTTCGAGAACCCGTGGGAGTAGTACAGCTTGAGGGGCTGCCACGGCTCCCCCGCATCGGGAAACCGGTCGGGGTCGCCCGCCGCGTCGAACGCCGCCACCGAGATCTCGTGGCAGCGGATGTGGTCGGGGTGCGGGTACCCGCCGTTCTCGTCGTAGGTGACCAAAACGTGCGGCCGGAACTCGCGCACCACGGCGACGAGCCGCTCGGTGGCGACGTCGAGGTCCTCGCGCGCGAAACAGCCCTCGGGCAGCGGCGGGAGCGGGTCGCCCTCGGGCAGGCCGGAGTCGACGAAGCCCAGCCACCGGTGCTGCACGCCGAGGATCTCGGCGGCCCTGGCCATCTCGGCGCGCCGGATCTCGGAGATGTTCCCCAGCACCTCGGGCCGGTCCATGGCGGGGTTGAGGATGCTGCCGGCCTCGCCGCCGGTGCAAGTGACGACCATGACCTCGCTTTCCTCGGCGACATAGCGAGCGCAGGTGGCGGCGCCCTTGCTGGACTCGTCGTCGGGATGCGCGTGCACCGTCATGAGTCGGAGGGGGCCGGTGCTCATGGCGGTTCGGGGATCGGCTGAGGACATGGGATCGGCCGCGGTCCTTCCGGGTGCCATCGGGTCGAGGGGTTCGACGCTCACGGTTGACCCTCTCGGGTCCAGTCTTCGGAATGCTTCCAGAACATCCCGACACTTCCACCGTCGCCACGGTGCAACACCGGGCGCACCGCTGACCTTCCCCAAATCGGTGATCACTGTCCGTAACTTCGCCGCTGGGCCGGACGGGTGGTCCAGACGCGAATGGGGCCATAGGTCTAAGCCCCTCGCGAACATCATCGGTCCACCACTAAGGTGACCGGCCACCGCGACGGAGGGGCGTCGGCCCGGCGTGCGCACAGATGCACGTGCAGCCACGCTGACCTGGGCCGATGAGCACGCCGGAACTTCCAGGAAGCCTCGACCGTTCGTCGAGAAGGCTGCGACGAACGGACAGGAACCGTGTTATCGTGAACCACACACGGCCCGCAGGCGGGTCGTGTTTTTCCTTACTCGGGGGTGTGGAGCCCTCGATAACGGGCTGCCCGTAACGGGTGGCCGCTTCCGCGGGCGACGCTCCGTGGCTGCAAAGGACCCTTGGACAGGCTGGAGGAGTGATGACCGTGACGGATGCCCAGGTGACCTGGCTCACCCAGGATGCATACGATCGGCTCAAGCAGGAACTCGACGAGCTGATCGCCAACCGCCCCGTCATCGCTGCCGAGATCAACGCCCGCCGCGAGGAGGGCGACCTCAAGGAGAACGGCGGCTACCACGCCGCGCGCGAGGAGCAGGGCCAGCAAGAGGCGCGCATCCGGCAGCTCCAGGAGCTGCTCCGCACGGCGCAGGTCGGCGTGTCCCCCACCGACTCCGGCACGGCCGCCCCCGGCATGGTGCTCAAGCTGCGCTACGACGGCGACGACGAGACCGAGACCGTGCTGCTCGGCTCCCGCGAGGAGGGCAGCCGCGCCGACCTGGAGGTCATCTCACCGAACTCGCCGCTCGGGGCCGCGCTCCTGGGCGCGCACGTCGGCGACACCCGCGAGTACGCGCTGCCCGATGGCGGCAGCATGAAGGTCACCCTGGTCTCCGCCGAGCCGTTCCGGGCCTCGTAAGCCCACCGGCTCCAGGGGTCAGTGTTCGCCGGCCACGTCGGAAACGACGTGGCCGGCGGCGCGTAGCGCCTCCACCAGCTCGGCGCAGTGCTCCCGGCCCCTCGTCTCCAGCGTCAGCTCGATCTGCACGTCGCCGAGCGGGAGGGTGCCGGAGATCCGCGAGTGCTCCACGTCGAGCACGTTGGCACCGAGCGACCCCACCAGCCCGAGCAACTCGGCCAGTGCCCCGGGCCGGTCGCCCACCCGCACCCGCAGCGAGAGGTAGCGGGCCGCGGCCGCCATTCCGTGCTGAATCACGTGCAGCAGCACCAGCGGGTCGATGTTGCCGCCGGAGAGCACCGCGACGGCAGGTGTGGCGAAGCGGCGCGGGTGTTCGAGCAGCGCTGCCACCGCCGCCGCGCCGGCCGGCTCCACCAGCAGCTTCGCCCGTTCGAGGCAGTGCAGCAGCGCCCGGGAGAGCGCGTCGTCGTCGACCGTCACGATCTCGTCGACCAGGGCGGCCACCTGCGGGAACGTGACCTTCCCCGGGCGGCCGACGGCGATCCCGTCGGCGATCGTGCGCATCGACGCGAGCGATTGCGGCGCCCCTGCCGCAAGCGAGGCGGGCCACGCCGCCGCGCCCTCGGCCTGCACCCCCACCACGGCGACGTCGGGGCGCTGCGCCTTCACCGCGGCGGCGATCCCGCCGAGCAGCCCGCCGCCGCCGGTGCACACGAGCACCGTGCGCACGTCGGGCACCTGTTCCAGGATCTCCAGCCCGACCGTGCCCTGCCCGGCGATCACGTCAGGGTGGTCGAACGGGTGCACGAACACCGCGCCGGTGCGCTCGGCGAACTCGGTGGCCGCCGCGATGCTCCCGTCGATCGTCTCGCCGACGAGGCGCACCTCGGCGCCGTAGCCGCGGGTGGCGCCGACCTTCGGGATCGCCGCCTGCTCCGGCATGAACACGGTGGAGCGCGCACCGAGCATCTGCGCCGCGAGCGCCACTCCCTGGGCGTGGTTGCCCGCGCTCGCGGCCACCACACCGCTCGCCCGCTGCTCGGCGTCGAGCCGGGCGATCCTGGTGTAGGCCCCGCGGATCTTGAACGAACCCGTGCGCTGGAGGTTCTCGCATTTGAACCACACCGGTCCGCCGCACATCTCGGACAGGGCCCGGGAGCCCGCCACCGGCGTCAGCGACACGATCCCGGCCAGCAGCTCGCGCGCCGCGCGGACTTCCGACAGGCCGACCGGGGCGACGGCGGCGGGGTCGGCGGTCATACAGGCATCCTTACACCGCGTGCCGGCGATCCGCCGGGCGCGCCACCTCCTCACTCGTCCCGGTAGCCTTGGGTGGCAGGAATGCGGTGCCCGGCACGGGCATCGCGTCGGGGAGGTCGGGATGACACAGCTGCGCGCGATCGCCCCGCTGCTGGTGGCTGCCGTGCTCGCCGTGATCGCTGTGTTCACGGTGAAGGGCGCCGGCTGCGACGACCCCGGCCACTACGAGCCCGTCGCTGGTGGTTACCAGCTGATCGGCGGGTGCCTCGCACCTGGCGACATCGTCGTGCCGCACCCTGCGCCGCAGGATCCGAACGCCATCGATCCGGCCGCGCCGTCGAAGGGCTGACCGCTCCCGCGTGGCGCACCCTAGCTGGGCGATCCTTGGTCGCTAGGTCAGCGGACCTTCGCCAGCGCCTGCTGGAGGTCGTCCACCTGGTCCTCGACGTCCTCGATGCCGACGGAGAGCCGCACGAGGTCGTCCGGGACCTCGAGGGCCGAGCCCGCGACCGAGGCGTGGGTCATGGCGGCGGGGTGCTCGATCAGCGACTCGACCCCGCCGAGCGACTCCGCCAGCGTGAAGATCTCGGTGGCCGCGCAGACGCCCAGCGCGGCCGCGCGGCCACCGACGAGCGTGAACGAGACCATCCCGCCGAAGCGGCGCATCTGCTTGGCCGCCACCTCGTGGCCAGGGTGCTCGGCGAGCCCCGGGTAGTACACGCGCCCCACGGCCGGGTGACCCGCCAGCAGCTCGGCGACGCGCTCGGCGTTGTCGCTGTGGCGCTCCATCCGTACGGCGAGCGTCTTCGCGCCGCGCAGCGTGAGCCAGGCATCGAAGGGGCCAGGCACGGACCCGGTCGCGTTCTGCGTGAACCGCAGCCGTTCGGCCAGCTCGTCGTCGCTGGTGACGAGCGCGCCACCGACCACGTCCGAGTGACCGCCGACGTACTTGGTGGTGGAGTGCAGCACCACGTCGGCGCCGAGCGCGAGCGGCTGCTGCAGGTAGGGCGAGGCGAACGTGTTGTCGACGACGAGCTTCGCTCCTGCCGTCCGGGCGACGTCCGCGACCGCGGCGATGTCGGCGATGCCGAGCAACGGGTTGGTGGGCGTCTCGCACCAGACGGCGCGGGTGTTCGGCCGCAGCGCCGCCCGCAGCGCGTCGACGTCGCCGAGGTCGACCGGCGTGTACTCGACACCCCAGTGCGACAGGACCTTGTCGACCAGCCGGAACATGCCGCCGTAGGCGTCGTGCGGGATGACGACGTGGTCGCCGGGCTTGAGCAGCACCCGCAGCAGGACGTCAGAGGCGCCCATACCGGAGCCGAACGCGAGGCCGTGCCGCCCGCCCTCCAGGGCCGCGAGGCACTCCTGCAGGGCGGTGCGGGTGGGGTTGGCGCTGCGCGAGTACTCGTAACCCGCCCGCAGCCCGCCGACGCCGTCCTGGGCGAACGTCGACGAGAGGTGGATTGGCGTGATCACGGCCCCGGTGCTCGGATCGGGCGCCTGGCCTGCGTGAATGGCGTTGGTCGAGAAGCCGCGCATGGCGCAACGCTACGCGCGGGCCCACCGGGACACCGGAGTGACCTACCGGGAGCCGGCGGACTCGCCCGGCGAAGGCGCCATCGCGGCGATGCAGGCGGTGCTGCTCGTGCCGATCACACTGGCGGGCTTCCGGCCGATCGCGCCGGTCGCGGGCCACGGCTGACGTCGCTACCCTGATCTCGCGCCGCCGGGCGCGCCCTGTCCGCGGGGAAGGGACGATCCCACCGGCAGCACCACCTCCCGACGTCCGGACGGACCTCGGCCCGCACGCGCGGACACGGGCCCGGAACGAGGTTCGCCGTGCCAGCCCTCCCCGCCCACCCCTCGCTGGAACACCTGCGCAAGCAGGCCAAGGATCTGCGCCGCCGCGAGGGGATCCCGCTCAGCAGCGCCCAGCACGAGCTGGCGCGGTCCCACGGGTTCGCGAGCTGGCCGCGGCTCGTGCACCACGTGCAGGCGCTCGGGCTGCACGGGATCGAGCGGGCGCTCGTGCTCGCCGACCCGGAGGGGCTAGCCCGGATCCTCGCCGCCGACCCGGGCGCGGCCACGGCGGAGCTCGACGGCCACCCGCCCCTCCTGGTACTGCTGCGCCGCTCCAACGGCGCGCCCGCCGACGTCCGCCGCTGCGCTGACCTGCTGCTCGCAGCGGGTGCCGACCCTGGCGCCCACACCGTCGAGTACGGCGGCGAGTGGCGTCGCTCGGCCCTCTTCGACGCCGTCGAGCGTCGGGACCTGGCTTTCGTCCGGCTCCTCCTGGACGCAGGCGCCGAACCCGACGAGGACGCCTTCTACCACGCGTGCGAGCAGGGGGACACGGCCTTCCTCGACGTGCTGTACCGGCCGGGCTTCGAACGGCTCGTGATCCACAAGCTGGACTTCGAGGACGCCGGCGGGATCGCGTGGTTTCTCGAGCACGGCGCCGACGCGAACGCGGGCGCATTGCACTGGGCCATCGGTCGCGGGCGCGGCACGCGGATCCTGCGGATGCTGCTGGACGCGGGCGCGGACGTGAACCTGCCCGATCCCCGGACGGGCCACCGACCGCTGGCGGTCGCGGCTCGCTGCGGCCACCTCGCCGCGTACGACCTGCTCCACGCGAGCGGGGCCCGCGCCGACCTCGACTCGGTGGACACTGCGGTGCTCGCGCTCGCCAGGGGCGGGCCGGCCGTGCTCCCGGCCGCGCCCCGGCCGATGCCCGGCCTCCCCGGCGAGGGCCATGGCTGGCTGCTGGGCCAGTTCGCCCTGCTCGGGCGCACAGATGTCGTCCGCGTGCTGCTGGACGACGGCTGGGGAACCGACACGCGCGGCTGGAGCAGGTTCACCCCGCTCGACCAGGCCGCGATGCACGGGCGCACGGACACGGTGCGGCTCCTCGTCGAGCGCGGGGCGGACCTGGCCGACTGCGCGTTCGACGACGAGGGCCCGACACCGCTGGACTGCGCGATCTGGGGTGTGGTGAACAACCGCGCCCCGGACGGCGACTACCCGGGCACCGTGGCCCTGCTGCTTGCGGCCGGGGCGCCGACCCGGCACGAGCCGCCGACGGGCGACGAGCAGATCGACGCCCTGCTGACGAGCCCGCGGCCGTCCTGAGCCGGGGCCTCTGCCCGCTCAAGAGCCCAGGAAGGCCAGCACGTCGGAGCGGGTGACGACGCCGGCAGGCTTGCCGTCGACCAGCACGAGGGCCGCGTCGGCCTCGGCGAACGCGGTCATCGCGGTCTCGAGGGCCTCGCCCGCGCCGATCGTGGGAAGCGGCTCGGACATGTGCTTCTCCAGCCGGTCCGACAGCTGCGCGCGCCCGGTGAACAGCGCGTCGAGCAGGTCGCGCTCCACCACCGCGCCCGCCACCTCGGCGGCCATCACCGGTGGCTCCGCGCGCACGACGGGCATCTGCGAGACGTTGAACTCCCGCAGGTACTGCACGGCGTCGGCCACCGTCTCGTTCGGGTGGGCGTGCACCAGGTCGGGGATCGAGCCGTCCTTGCGCCGCAGCACGTCGCCGACGGTGGCGCCCTGCGCGGGCGGCAGGAACCCGTAGCTCGCCATCCACGAGTCGTTGAAGACCTTGCCCAGGTAGCCGCGCCCGCCGTCCGGGAGCAGCACGACGATGACGGCGTCGCGGGCCTCCTCCGGCGACAGGTCACGCGCCACCCGCAGGGCGGCGGCCACGGCCATCCCGCAGGAGCCACCGACGAGCAGCGCCTCCTCGCGCGCGAGCCTGCGCGTCATGTCGAAGGAGTCGGCGTCGGAGACCGCGATGATCCGGTCGCAGATGTCCTTGTCGTAGGTGGAGGGCCAGAAGTCCTCGCCCACCCCTTCGACCAGGTAGGGCCGCCCACCCCCGCCGCTGTACACCGAGCCCTCCGGGTCGGCGCCGATCACCTGCACGCGGCCGCCGGACACCTCCTTGAGGTAGCGCCCGGTGCCACTGATCGTGCCGCCGGTGCCGATGCCCGCCACGAAGTGCGTGATGCGCCCCTCGGTCTGTTCCCAGATCTCCGGGCCCGTGTCGAGGTAGTGCGACTCGGGGTTGTGCAGGTTGGCGTACTGGTTGGGCTTCCAGGCGCCCTCGATCTCGGCGACGAGCCGGTCGGAGACCTTGTAGTAGGAGTCGGGGTGGTCCGGGTCCACAGCCGTGGGGCAGACGACGACCTCGGCACCGTAGGCGCGCAGCACGTTGCGCTTGTCCTCGCTCACCTTGTCCGGGCAGACGAAGACGCACTTGTAGCCCTTGCGCTGGGCCACCATCGCGAGCCCGACGCCCGTGTTGCCCGACGTCGGCTCCACGATCGTGCCGCCGGGCCGCAGCTCACCCGAGGCCTCCGCGGCCTCCACCATCCGCAGGGCGATGCGGTCCTTCACACTCCCGCCCGGGTTGAAGTACTCGACCTTGGCCAGCACGGGAGCGGCAATCCCCTCGGCGACCGCGCCGAGCCGGACGAGAGGGGTGTTCCCGACCAGGTCGGAGACGTGCTCGACGTATCGCATAGGTCCATAGTCGCACCCGCGCGCCGCGGGAAGCGCGCAGACGCTGCGCTCCAGCGGCCCGTCGGGGGCGCCCTCGGCTGAGCTGCGAACCCGAACGGCGGCGTACGCGGACGCCGTTCGGAAGCGCGAGAAGGCGCGGACGGGCTACTGTTCGCCGTCGAAAACATTTCCACCCGGGCGCGGGCGAGACGGCCGGGTGATCCGACATCCCTCCGAGCAACCACTCCGGACGCGGACCGCTCTCCCCGGCCGGACACCCAGCACCTGTTCCCGACCTAACAGACATGCAGGAGGGGCGCACCGGTGCCAGCGGCCGGGGACGACGCTACCGCAGTCGAGGAAGCCGACCGAGCTGACGCAGCCCGGTCGGTGAAACGTGACGCCGAGCTGAACGATCTCGCGCGCCTCGCCTCGGCCGGTGACCGTCTGGCCCTCGACCGGCTGCTGACGCACATCCGCCCGATGGTCCTTCAGTACTGCAGGGCGCGGATCGGCAACGGCATGCTCGGTTCCCAGGCCGCCGAGGACGTCGCACAGGACGCGCTGGTCGCCGTCTGCGGCGCGTTGGGGCGCTGGCGGCCGGAGAAGCGCGTCATGGCGTTCGTCTACGGCATCGCGAGCAACAAGGTGGTGGACGCCTACCGGGCGGCCGGCCGCGATCGCTCCGTGCCCAGCGACGGGGTGCCCGACTCCCCCGACCCGAGCCCTGGCCCCGAGCAGTCGGCGATGCTCGGCTCCGATGTCGGGGAACTGCGGGCGATGCTCGACGAGCTCCCCGAGCACCACCGCGAGATCCTGGTGCTGCGCCTGGCCCTCGGCCTGTCCGCCGTCGAGGTGGCCCAGACGGTCGGGTCGACGTCCGGGGCCGTGCGCGTGACCCAGCACCGGGCGCTGACAAGGCTGCGCGAGCTGGTGGCGGCGCGCCGCGCCGAGCCCTAGCGACCAAGGATCGCTGATATCTGTTCCGGCGTGGCTCCCTCGTTGTGATCGCTGAAGGTGCCACAAGGAGATCGTCAGTCTCGGTGGCCGGGTGACCCGGCCTGATCTTCCGCCGGAGGTGGCGATGCGAGCGATCGATGAGCAAGTCGTGGGGTGGACCGCGCGGAGCGAGGAGGTGCCGCTGCGGCAATTGGTGGCGGTGCCAGTGGACGTGGGCAAGTCCTCGGCGATGGTGATGGCGTGCGACTTCACCGGGCGGACGATCATGCCGGCGGTGGAGTTCCCGCTGACCCGAAGCGGGTCGCGGTGATGCTCGCCGGGCTGCGCACCTGTCTGCCGGCCGATGTGCGGCTGGTGCGAGTCGGGGTGGA
>NZ_BAAAJG010000025.1:0-453982 GCF_039526725.1 Pseudonocardia aurantiaca | reverse complement strand
GGCGGAGCCGGGGTCCGGGTCGGGGCCTGGGTCCGGGGCGGGGCCGGGGCCGGGGCCGGCGTCGGGGCGGACGCGCCGGCGGCCAGCGCCCACCGCGCAGCGTCCGCGGGTGCGACACCGCGCACCAGCGCGCGTTGCATGAGCTCCAGCCGCGCGAGGTCGGCGGCGGAGTAGCGCCGGTGCCGGCCGGGGGTGTGCTCGTTCGGACCGATCCCGTACCGCCGGTCCCACGTGCGCAGCGTCGAGGGCGCGACACCGAGCCGGCGCGCGGCCGCGGCCACCGTCAGCCAGGGCTCGGCGGTGTCCGGGTGCTCGTGCGTGGCAGCGGCGGGAGCCGGCTCGGGCATCGGGTCATCGTGGTGGCCGGGCCGGGGACCGGGCAAGTCGCCACGGCAATCATTTGAACAAGGTTTGGCGCGGTTCTACTCTGGGCACAAGTGCACCGTCGAGAACGAGCACGCGAGCGGGCAGGTGGTTGGTGTGGCGGACACGCGGAGGCTTCCGGTCCCGGTGACCGAGATCTGGGATTGGCAGGTGCACGGCGCGTGCCGCGGCATGGACAGCGCCTTCTTCTTCCACCCTGAGAACGAGCGCGGCTCGTCCAAGGTGAACCGGGAGGCGCGGGCCAAGGAGGTCTGCGGCCGCTGCCCGGTGATCGAGCCATGCCGCCGGCACGCGCTGAGCGTCCAGGAGCCCTACGGCGTGTGGGGCGGGCTCTCGGAGGCCGAGCGCGACGAGATCGTCCGCGGCAGGCACTGAACCCGGGAAGAACCCCGGGAACGCAGAAGCGGACCGTCCCCGAGGGGGCGGCCCGCTTCGGCGTAGGGCGTCGGTCAGTGCCCGTGGCCGTGACCGTGGCCGCCCGCGGGGGCCGGAGCGGGCCGCTCCGGCTTGTCGACGACCGAGCTCTCGGTGGTGAGCACCATCCGCGCGATCGACGCGGCGTTCACCACGGCGGAGCGGGTGACCTTGACCGGGTCGATGACGCCGTCGGCCAGCAGATCGCCGAAGGTGAGGGTGGCGGCGTTGAAGCCGTGGCCCCACTCCTGCTCGGCAACCCGCGCGACCACGACCGCGCCCTCCAGACCACCGTTGGCGGCGATCCAGAAGAGCGGGGCGGTGAGCGCGCGGCGCACGACTGCGACGCCGGTGGCCTCGTCACCCTTCAGGCCGATGCCGTCCTCCAGCGCCTTGGCGGCGTGGATGAGCGCGGAACCGCCGCCGGGGACGATGCCCTCCTCGACCGCGGCACGCGTGGCCGAGACGGCGTCCTCGATGCGGTGCTTGCGCTCCTTGAGGGCGGTCTCGGTGGCAGCGCCCACCTTGATGACCGCGACACCGCCGGAGAGCTTGGCCAGCCGCTCCTGCAGCTTCTCGCGGTCCCAGTCGGAGTCGGAGGACTCGACCTCGGCCTTGAGCTGCGCGATGCGCGCCTCGATGGCCTCCTTCGAGCCCCCGCCCTCGACGAGGGTGGTGGTGTCCTTGGTGATCACGGCGCGGCGCACCCGGCCGAGCAGGTCCAGCCCGGCGTCGGACAGCTTGAGGCCGATCTCCGGGTTGATCACCGTGCCGCCCGTGGCGACCGCGAGGTCGTCCATGAACGCCTTGCGCCGGTCGCCGAAGAACGGGGACTTGACCGCTGCGACCCTGATGGTCTTGCGGATCGAGTTGACGACCAGCGTGGACAGGGCCTCGCCCTCGACGTCCTCGGCGATGATCAGGAGCGGCTTGCCCTCGCCGAGCACCTTCTCCAGGAGCGGGAGCAGGTCGGCGATGGCGCTGATCTTCTCGCGGTGCAGCAGGACGTAGGCGTCCTCCAGCACGGCTTCCATCGACTCCGCGTCGGTGACGAAGTACGGCGAGAGGTAGCCCTTGTCGAACTGGAGACCCTCGGTGATCTCCAGCTCGGTGGCGAGCGTCGAGCCCTCCTCGACCGTGATGACGCCGTCCTTGCCGACCGTGCGCAGCGCCTGGGCGATCAGCTGGCCGATCTCCTCCTCACGGGAGGCGATGGTGCCGACCTGCGCGATGTGCTCCTTGTCGTCGACCGGGACGGCCTTCTCCTTGAGCACCTCGGCGACCTTCTCGGCCGCGGCCGAGATGCCCTTGCCGAGCGCCGTGGGGTTGGCGCCTGCCGCGACGTTGCGCAGCCCGGCGGCGACCATGGCCTGTGCGAGCACGGTGGCGGTGGTGGTGCCGTCACCCGCGACGTCGTTGGTCTTCGTGGCGACCGTCTTCGCGAGCTGGGCGCCCAGGTTCTCGAAGGGGTCCTCGAGGTCGATCTCCCGCGCGATGGTCACGCCGTCGTTGGTGACGGTCGGCCCACCGAACTTCTTGTCCAGCACAACGTGCCGGCCACGCGGGCCGAGGGTCACCTTGACCGCGTCGGCCAGCTGGTTCACCCCGCGCTCCAGCGCCCTGCGCGCCGTCTCGTCGAAGCTGATCTGCTTCGGCATGTCCTGCCTCTCGTTCTACGTGAACATGCCGCCGCCCCGGTGGCCGCTCGGTCGAGGGACCACCGGGGCGGCGGTGTGGAGAACTGCGGGATGCGTCAGTTGACGATCGCGAGCACGTCGCGAGCGGAGAGGATCAGGTACTCCTCGCCGTCGTACTTGACCTCGGTGCCGCCGTACTTCGAGTAGATGACGACATCGCCGACGCTGACGTCAACCGGGATCCGCGTGCCCTGCTCGGTGTAGCGGCCGGGGCCCACCGCGAGGACCTTGCCCTCCTGGGGCTTCTCCTTGGCCGTGTCCGGGATGACGATGCCGGACGCGGTGGTGGTCTCCGCCTCGCTGGCCTGGACGACGATCTTGTCCTCGAGCGGCTTGATGTTCGCCACTTGATGACCTCCCCTTCCTGGGGTACGTGCACTCGTCTGATGGGGTTCTGTTCGACAGCTCGCGGGCGTCCCGTCGTCGCGGGTGCCGGAACGTCCGGGCCGTGCGTTTGGCACTCTACCCATGAGAGTGCCAACCTCTCAACGAGGTCACTCACCTCGGTGTAGTGCCGGGAGCAGTAGCGACGAGTCCCCTTTTGACGCACCCGGCGGTCGCCCCGCGTGGAGGCAATGGGCTCGCCACCGGTCACGCCTGGCCCGCGGCCCGGTGGCCTCGGCCGGTCGGGCGCCTGGTTCGCGGGGATCGCCGCGTTCCTCGTCGTCGCCCTGATCGCCGTCGGCGTCGTGCTGGTTTCGGGCGGGCCCGCACCGGCCGGGCCGGTCGCCCAGCCCGCCGTCTCGCCGATCCCTGGTCCGCCTACTTCGGCACGGCCGCCGGACTCGGCGCTGCCCTCATCGGCGCCGCCGTTCCCGTCGCCGAGCGCGCCTACGCCGGCACTGATCCCCAGCTCGCTGCCCGGCTGGCCGGCCGCGGTCTCCACGACCCGCAACGCCGGTTACGACGTCCCACCCACGTGGGAGCTGAAGTCGCCGACGCTCATCCGCGGCTTCATGGACGCGGCAGGCGAGCGGGTCGTGATGAGCGGCGTCGCGATGTACGAGGCCGCCGCTCCATCCCCGTGTCCAGGATTCGACGAGCGATACGTCCTCGCCTGGTCGGGGGTCACGGGCGCACCGACGGACGACACGGCGGCCGCGGCCGCAGGGGTGGCCACCCTCTGGAGCGGCGCTTTCGACGACATCGACGTCCCCGGCGCCCCGCAGGTGGTGCTCTCACCTTCGACGGATGTCGCGGCCGTGGGCGGGCGCGGCAGCCACGTCGTCGCGGAGATCGCGATGCCCGCCGGCAGCTGCGGTTCGCCGCGAAAGGCCGTGCACGCGGTCGCGGTGCCGTCGGGCGCTCCCGGCGAGTCGGTTGTCCTGGTGCTCCTCGCCGAACGCGACGTCCCCGGCGCGGTCACCGACGCCGAGGTCGGCCTGATCGCGTCCACGCTGCGCCCCGCCGGGCTGGAGGAGCGCTGCGACCCCACGAGGGACGTGCTCGGGTCATGGTGCTGACGGGCACGGGCTCCCGTCGACGGCAGTTCACCGTGCCGAGCTACTGGCGCCATCTTTCGCTCGATCGGGTGATCAACGCTTCCGCCGTGACCACAGACGCTCTACCCGCCACCTCCGAACACTCCCGTCGCAGCGTGCTGCGAGCCGGTATCGCCGCCTCAGCTGTGCTCGCCGTGCCCGGCACGATCGTCGGGCTCGCGGGCTCGGCATCCGCCGCCCCGGCGGCATTGCAGAGCAACCCGTTCACCCTCGGCGTCGCCTCGGGCGAGCCCGCCCCCGACGGCATGGTCCTGTGGACGCGCCTGGCCACCGACCCGGTCGCCGAGGACGGGCTCGGCGGACTGGGCCAACGGACCACGGACGTGGACTGGGAGCTCGCGACCGACGAGCAGTTCCGCGACGTCGTCCGCCGCGGCACCGAGCGCACGGGGCCCGAGCTGGGCCACAGCGTCCACGTCGAGCTGGCCGGGCTGAAGCCCGGGCGGGAGTACTTCTACCGCTTCCGGACGGGTGGAGAGCTCTCGCCGACGGGGCGGACCCGCACCGCGCCGGCCGGGTCGGCGATGGCGCCGCTCTCCATGTGCTTCGTCTCGTGTGCGCAGTACGAGCACGGCTACTTCACCGCGTACGCCCGGCTGGCCGAGGACGAGCCGGACCTGGTGCTGCACCTGGGCGACTACTTCTACGAGTACAAGGCACGCGACTACGTCGCTCCTGGCGGGAACGTGCGCGACCACGTCGGCCCGGAGACCGAGACGCTCGCGAACTACCGGCAGCGCCACGCCCAGTACAAGACCGACGCCGACCTGCAGGCTGCGCACGCCGTCGCGCCTTGGCTCGTGGTGTTCGACGACCACGAGGTGGACAACAACTGGGCCGACGAGGTCTACGAGCACCCGGAGATCCCGCAGCCCAACTTCCGCGCCCGCCGCGAGGCAGCGCTGCGGGCCTACTGGGAGAACATGCCGCTGCGGGCGGCCCAGCGGCCCAAGGGCATCGACATGCAGCTCTACCGGCGCGTCGGATGGGGCGGCATGGCGAACTTCCACATGCTCGACACCCGCCAGTACCGCAGCGACCAGCCCTGCGGCGACCGGTTCAACTCCGACTGCTCCGAGCGCACCGATCCGGCGGCCTCGCTCCCCGGCTCGGCCCAGGAGCAGTGGATCGCCGACGGTTTCCGCCGCTCGCGCGCCCGCTGGGACGTGCTCGGCCAGCAGGTGTTCTTCTCGCAGGTCGACTTCACCCCTGGCCCCGGCCGCGGCTTCAACCCGGACGCGTGGGACGGCACCCCGGGGTCCCGGGACCGCGTCGTCGACTCCTGGGTGGCGGCGAAGGGGCGCAACCTCGTCGTGCTCACCGGCGACGTGCACGCGGCCTGGGCGGCCGACATCAAGACCCGCTTCGATGACCCAGCGGCCCCTGTCATCGGCACGGAGCTGGTTTCCACGTCGATCACCTCCGGCGGTGACGGCTCGGAGACCCGGCCCGAGACCGCGGGGATCCTCGCCGACAACCCGCACGTCCGCTTCTACAACAACCGCCGCGGCTACGTGCGCACCCGCTTCAGCCCCACGGAGCTGACCGCCGAATTTCGCGCAGTGCCGTACGTGAAGCAGCCGGGCGCCCCGGTCGAGACGAAAGCGACATTCGTCGTGGAGGACCGCAAGGCGGGGCTTAACCCCGGCTGACCTGCGGCTGCGGACGTAGAGTTGGGGTATGGCGAAGATCGGTTCGAGCGACCTCGACGTGTCCCGGCTCTGCCTGGGCGGCAACGTGTTCGGCTGGACGGCGGACGAGCGCACCTCGTTCGCCGTCCTCGACGCGTTCGTGGTCGCGGGCGGCAACTTCATCGACACGGCCGACTCCTACATGTGGCGCGCGCCCGGAAACTCCGGCGGCGAGTCCGAGACGATCATCGGCAGGTGGATGGCCAGCCGCGGCAACCGCGACTCAGTCGTGATCGCCACGAAGGTCGGCTCGTGGCCACAGCGCCCGGGGCTCTCCCGCGCCAACATCGTCGCCGCCGCGGAGGACTCGCTGCGGCGGCTGCAGACCGACCGCATCGACCTCTACTTCTCCCACACCGACGATGCCGGCACGGCACAGGAGGAGACGGCCGCCGCTTTCGACGAGCTGGTGCGGGCGGGCAAGGTCCGCACGATCGGCGCGTCCAACTTCACCCCCGAGCGGCTGCGCTCGGCCCTGGAGATCTCCGCGCGCGAGGGGCTCGCGTCGTATGTCGCGCTGCAGCCGCACTACAACCTCCTCGAACGCGACTTCGAGTCCGCGTTCGCCCCGCTGCTCGAGAGCCAGGGCCTCGCGTGCCTGCCATACTTCGGGCTTGCCAAGGGCTTCCTGACCGGCAAGTACCGCCCTGACACGGAGGTCGACAGCGCGCGGGCCGAAGGCGCGATGGCCTACATGGACGACCGAGGCCTGCGGGTGCTCGCGGCCCTCGACGAGATCGCGGCCGCCCGCGAGGTGCCGGTGGCGGCCGTCGCGCTGGCCTGGCTGGCCGACCAGCCGACCGTGGCGGCCCCGATCGCGAGCGCCCGCACCCCGGAGCAGCTGACCGATCTGCTGCCGGTGCTGGACCTGACCCTCACGAAGACGGAGCTGGCGAAACTGACGAAGGCGAGCGCCTGAGCCTGAGGGCCGGCCCCGAACTGCCGGGGTCAGCCGACCAGGACCTCCGTCACCGGCAGGCTCGAGTCCGCCGGGAGGTCCGGTGGGCTCGGCTTCGCGCCCGCCGCCACCAGGTGCGCGCCCAGTGCCGCGACCATCGCGCCGTTGTCCGTGCAGAGGCCGGGCCGGGGGACGCGCAGGGCGATGCCTGCGGCGTCGCAGCGCTCCTGCGCCAGCACGCGCAGCCGGGAGTTGGCCGCGACCCCGCCCCCGAGCAGGAGCGTGTCCATGCCGTGGTCGCGGGCCGCCCGCACCGCCTTCGCGGTGAGCACGTCGACCACGGCCTCCTGGAAGCTCGCGGCGACGTCGGCGACCGGAACCGGGGTGCCCGCCCGCTCCAAGGCCTCGACGTGCCGGGCCACCGCCGTCTTCAGGCCGGAGAACGAGAAGTCGAAGGGTGCGTCACGCGGGCCGGTGAGCCCGCGCGGGAACGCAACGGCCGCCGGGTCACCCTCCCGGGCCACGCGGTCGACGTGCGGCCCGCCGGGGAACGGCAGCCCGAGCAGCCGCGCGACCTTGTCGAACGCCTCGCCCGCCGCGTCGTCGATGGTGGCGCCGACCGGGGTGACCGGCCCTGCGAGGTCGGGCACGTCGAGCAGGCTGGAGTGCCCGCCGGAGACGAGCAGCGCGAGGCACGGCGGCAGCGGCCCGTGCTGCAGCGTGTCTACGGCGACGTGCGCGGCCAGGTGGTTGACCCCGTACAGCGGCACGTCCCAGGCGGCGGCGTACGCCTTCGCCGCCGAGACCCCGACGAGCAGCGCGCCGGTGAGCCCCGGCCCCGCGGTCACTGCGACCGCGTCCACGTCCCGGCCGGTCACGCCGGCCGTCGCGAGCGCGCGGCGCACGGCGGGGACCATCGCCTGCAGGTGCGCCCGCGACGCCACCTCCGGCACCACCCCGCCGAAGCGGGCGTGCTCGTCGACCGAGGAGGCCACCTCGTTGGCCAGCAGCACCGTGCTGCCGTCCGGCTCGTGGCGGACGACCCCGATGCCGGTCTCGTCGCACGAGGTCTCGAAACCCAGGACGATCATGCTCTCGGCTCCCGCCGCATCGTGTGGGCGTCGGCGCCGCTGGGCTGGTAGTACCGTTTGCGCAGCCCGACCACTGTGAAGCCCTCGTCCTCGTACAGAGTGCGGGCGGCGGCGTTGTCGGTACGTACCTCGAGGAACACCGTGGCCCCCGCCGCGTCGGCCACCACGAGCAGCCCGCGCAGCAGCTCGCGCCCGATGCCGCGGCGCTGGTAGGCCGGGTCCACGCCGATCGTATGGATCTCCGCCTCGGCGTGCGGCGGCCCCGCGACGAACGCGATGCCCGCGTAGCCGACGAGCGTGTTGCGGTCGCGGGCCGCGAGGTAGTGGTGGCCCATGCGCAGCTCCTCGCGGAACGCGCGCTCGCTCCACGGGTGCTCGCCGGGGAAGAGCAGCTTCTCCAGCTCGGCGCAGCGCGCCGCGTCCGACTCCTGCAGCGCGTCGATCTCGAACGTCGCGGGGGTCACGCAGTCACCCGCTTCCGCTCGCCCGGTGGGGCGGCGTCGGGCCTGCGCAGGTAGAGCGGCTCGAGCGGGCCCGGCTCGGCACCGGAGCGGAGCACCTCCGCCGCCACCGCGACGAGCCCGGCGGGCGAGGGCGACTGCTGCGGGAGCACCGGGAGCCCGACCGACCCGGCCAGGTCACCGGCACTCGCCACGGCCCCCAGCCCGGCGCCGCGTTCGGCGGCCACGGCGGGCGATGACACGTGCGGCCCCTCGGTGCGCCGGCCGGTGGCGTCGTAGGCTGCCCAGTACACCTCACGCCGCCGCGCGTCGGTGACCACGAGCAGCGGCCCGGCGAGCGGCTCGGCGGCGGCGCAGACCGCGATCGCATCGAGCGAGCACACGCCGTACACCGGCAGGCCCAGTCCGTCGCCCAACGCGGCGGCGGTGACCATGCCGACCCGGAGCCCGGTGAACGGACCCGGCCCGGCGCCGACGACCACGGCGTCGAGGTCGCGCAGCGTCACCCCGGCGTCGGCGCAGGCGCCCTGGACGCCGGGCATCAACAGCTCGGCGTGCTTGCGGGCGTCACGTTCCACGCGGGCCGACCGCAGCGCCACATCGGCGCCCGTCAGCTCCACGACACCCGCTGTCACAGCGGGCGTCGCGGTGTCAAGGGCCAGCACGAGCACGCTGTTGAGCGTACGAGCGCGGGCCGGGCCGGTGCCGCGAGGGTCACCAGGCGGCGAGCAGCTCCGGAAGGTCGGCGAATCGCTGGACCACCGCGTCGGGGTGCACGTCCACCCGCATTGCTGCACGGCAGGAATGGGCCAGTGCGGCACGATCACCGACCGTGTGCCCACCCCTTCGCGCCGCTGATGTCGGCGTAGGGGCCGGTCGCCTAGTCGAAGATGACGGCCTCGATCATGCGCGCTCCGCCTCGACCCGGCTGACCACGGCCGTACGCAGGTCGTCGGGACGGCGGGACAGGCGCACGAGCAGGTGCCGCGCGGCGAGGCGTTCCACCACACCCTCCCCCCACTCGACCGCCACAACGGCCTCGGCGAGGTCGGTGTCGAGGTCGAGGTCGTCCAGCTCGTCGGCGACCTCGGCCCCGCCACTGCCGAGGCGGTACGCGTCGACGTGCACGAGCGGCACCCCCGCCCCGCCGGGCAGCGGCCGGTGCTCCCG
Source organism: Pseudonocardia aurantiaca (assembly GCF_039526725.1). NCBI lineage: Bacteria > Bacillati > Actinomycetota > Actinomycetes > Pseudonocardiales > Pseudonocardiaceae > Pseudonocardia > Pseudonocardia aurantiaca. The sequence continues at coordinate 444,674 of NZ_BAAAJG010000025.1, read as the reverse complement.
CGCGATCACGAACGTCGGCGACGTCACCGGCCCGGCCACGCCGAGCCCGCGCGCGAGCCCCCGCACGAACACTGTCTTGCCTGCACCCAGCGGCCCGGACAGCACCACGAGGTCGCCAGGGCCGAGCCCGGCCGCGAGCCGCTCGCCGAGCGCCTCGGTGTCGGCGGGCTCCGGGAGCTCCAGCTCGACGCCCAGCTCGACCCCCGCGTCGACCCCCGCGTCGACCGCCGCCTCGACCGCCGCCTCGACGCTGCGCACGTCGTTCACGCGCGCCTCCGGAACCGCGGTCTGGCCCGGGCGGTGCTGCGGCGGATCAGGGCGACCAGCGCCTCGTCCATGGCGGCGGGCTGTTCCAGCATCGGCAGGTGCCCCGAGCCGGCGAACCGCACCAGCGTCGCGTCGGGCAGCTCGGCCGCGATCACGTCGCTGTGGCTGACCGGGATGACGCGGTCGGCGTCGCCCGCGGCGACCAGCACCTCGCACTCGGCGAGCGCGGGGAGGGCCGCGAGCCGGTTGTGGCTGTCCACCGTGTCCGCGAAGTCGGTAAGGGCGTCGACCGCGTTGGCGCTGATCATCGCGTCGACGAGGTCGACGAGCCACGGCGCCACGTTGCGGTCGCCGTACGCGAAGCTGCGGGTGATGGCCCAGATGACGTCGCCCGCTGCCCGGCGCGCCGCCTCCACCAGCTTCGGCTGCAGGCGCGCGAGCAGCGACACCCCGCGTGTGAGCGGGTTGTGCCGCGAGAGCAGGGTGGCCGACAGACCGGAGCTCGCCACCTGGCCTGCCGACGTCGCGATCAGCGCGACCCCGACCACCCGTTCGGTGAACAGCGCAGGGTGCTGCTCGGCCAGGGCCATGATCGTCATTCCGCCCATCGAGTGCCCCACCAGCACGAGCGGGCCCTCGGGGGCCAGCGCCCTGATCACGGCGTCGAGGTCGTGGCCGAGCTGCTCGATGGTGCAGCTCTCGCGGGGCGCCCGCTCGGAGGCGCCGTGGCTGCGCTGGTCGTAGAGCACTAGTCGGATGGACGGATCGGCCAGGTCGGCGAGTGACTGCCGCTGGAAGTGCCAGGTGCGCCGGTCCAGGGCGAAGCCGTGCACCAGCACCACGGTGAGAGCGGGCCGGCCGTCCCTCGCCTCGATCTCCTCCGCCGAGATCCGCACGCCGTCGTCGGCCGTGACGGAGCACGGTTCGCTGATCGACCCGGCGAACTCCGCGGGCTCTTGCGACAGTTGCGTGGCCAGCCGGTGCCGCTCCGCCGCGATCTGCGAATGCTTGCGCGCCGCCACACCGACGACGACCCCGGTGACTGCTGCCCCCGCGGCTCCGGCCGCCGCACCCAATATCTGACCGCGCCTCACGCCCCGCCCCCAACGACCGTGTCCCCGACAACCGTGTCCCCGACAACCGTGCGTGTCACGCGCTTGCCGTGCACGCCCGTGACGACTTCGTAGTGGATCGTGCCGAGCTCGTCAGCCCAGTCCTGCGCGGTGGGCTCGCCCTCGGCACCGGGGCCGAAGAGCACGGCTCGGTCCCCCTCCCGCACAGTGTCGTCCCCGCAGTCGACGACCACCTGGTCCATGCACACCCGCCCGACGACGGGCCGCACGGCACCGGCGAGCAGCACCTGCATCCGGCCGTCCCGGCCGAGCCGCCGCGGCACGCCGTCGGCGTACCCGACGGGGAGCAGGGCGAGCGTCGTCTCGCGGGGCGTCGTCCACTCGTGCCCGTACGACACACCCTCACCCGCCGGCACGCGCTTCACGAGCGCCACCCGCGCGCGCAGTGTCATCGCCGGCCGCAGCGGGCTGTCGGCAGGCTGGCGGTCCATCGGGTCGAGACCGTAGACGGCGATGCCCGGGCGGACGAGGTCGAAGTGCAGGTCGGGGCGGCTCATCGTGGCCGCGGAGTTGGCGAGGTGCCGGATCGGGTCGAGCCCGCGCTCCGTGGCCGACCGCCAGGCGGCCGTGAGCCGCTCGGCCTGCAGGTCGAGGGTGGGGTGGTGCGGGGCGTCGGCGTGGGCGAGGTGCGACCACACGGCAACGACCTCCGCGGCCCCGTCGGCCGCGGCCTTGGCCGCGTCGTCGAGCAGGTCAATCCAGTCAGCAGGCTGTGCGCCGTTGCGGCTCAGCCCGGTGTCGATCTTCAGGTGCAGCCGGACGGGGCGGCCCGCGCGACGGGCGCCGTCGAGCACGGCGGCGAGGTGCGCGCGCGAGGCCACCGAGAGGTCGACGCCCGTGGCCACGGCCTCGGTGAAGTCGTCGCCTGGGAGGTGCAGCCAGGACAGCACCGGCGCGGTGATCCCGCCTGCGCGCAGCTCACGGGCCTCCTCCAAGGTGCAGACCCCGAGCCAGGACGCCCCCGCCTCCAGCGCCGCCCTCGCCACCGGCAGCGCGCCGTGCCCGTAACCGTCGGCCTTGACCACTGCCATGAGGGCGGCACCCGGCGCGGCGGCTCGGAGCACACGGACGTTGTGCCGTACGGCGTCCAGATCGATGACGGCCTCGGCACGTGGGCTCCGCGACGGATCCTGCACGCCCGCATCATCGCATCCGCAACCACTTCGCCGAGTCGGCAGCGCGACATACACCACTGCCGTTCGGCGCGCGCGGCTAACCGGTCGCGGCGCGCACCGCCCTGATCGCGTCCGGGAGCGAGGCCTGCAGCCTCGACGCCGGAGCCGGAGCGCCCTGCGCGGCCAGGTCGGCCGCGATGCCGTGCACGCGGGCCGCGCACCCGGCCGCCCACCACGGCTCCAGCCCGGCGGCCAGCAGGGCGCCGATGACCCCGGTCAGCACGTCGCCCGAGCCAGCCGTGGCCGCCCACGACGAGGTCGCCGGGTTTACGAGCACCCGCCCGTCCGGATCGGCCACGACCGTCGCGTTGCCCTTGAGCAGCACCGTCACCCCGAGGTCGGAGGCAGCCCGTCGGGCTGCGCCGATCCGGTCGGCACCCACCTCGCCCGCGACGCGCGCGAACTCCCGGTCGTGCGGCGTGATCACCACCGGGCGGCCCCGGACCGCCGCCAGGAGGTCGGAGTGTTTGGCGAGCAACGTGATCCCGTCGGCGTCGATGCACAGGGGCACGTCCCGCGCGATCGCCTCGGCGAGCACGGCTCGGCCGGCGTCGTCCGTGCCGATCCCGGGACCCACGGCCCACGCCTGGGTGCGGTCGGCGTCGGCGATGGACTCGGTGATCACCGTCTCCGGCCACTTGGCGCGGACCTCGGGAGCGGCGGTCCCCGCAAAGCGCACCATCCCGCTCGTGGCGAGCACGGCCGCGCCCGTGGCGAGCACCGCCGCTCCCGGGTACGCGGCCGAGCCGGCCGCGATCCCGACGACCCCCTGTGTGTACTTGTCGTCGGCCGCGCCGGGCACCGGCCACCGCGCACCGACGTCGGCGTCGTCGAGCACGTGGGCGTGCGGCTTCGGGAGCATCGGGCCGAGCCCGATGTCCACCAGGTGCACGTGACCGCACCGGGGCGCGGCGAGCACGTGCACGGGTTTGAGCGCCCCGAACGTCACGGTCTCCGTGGCGGTGACGGCGGGCCCGCTCACCGCCCCGGTGTCGGGGTCGACGCCGCTGGGCAGGTCGACGGCGAGCACCGGCACCCCCGCCCGCTCGACGGCCGCGACGAGCCCGCCCGCAGGCTCGCGCAGCGCCCCGCGCCCGGAGATGCCGACGATGCCGTCGATCACGAGGTCGGCACCCAGCTCGGCGACGAGCCCCGCTCCGGCGTCCACGAACCGCCCACCGAGCTTGCGCAGGGCGGCGAGGCCCTCCGGGTGCGCGCGGTCCGGGTCCAGCAGCACGGCCGTGACGCCCACGCCCCGCCTACGCAGCTCGTAGCCGGCCCAGAGGGCGTCACCGCCGTTGTTGCCCGCCCCGACCAGCAGAATCACCCGGCGGCCCGCGACCACCCCGGTCCGCGCCAGCATCCGCCGGGCGTGCACCGCCAGACCGAACGCGGCGCGCCGCATGAGCACACCCTCCGGGGTGCGGTCCAGGAGCACGGCCTCGGTCTCGCGCACCTGCTGCGCGGTCCAGACGCCCCTCATCGAGGATCCCTCGCGGACATGCTGGGAGCGTAGGCGCTTCGCCCGGAGCGGCAGGTCGCCCAGCCCGGTCCGGGGTACTACCGTGCGCGCTGTGACCCGGACCCGCTCGCCCATCCGGCCGCCCGAGGTGCGGAACGCCAAGGACGCACTGGTCCACCTCTCCCGGCCCGGTCCGCACCGGGTGCTGCGCGGCGACCTCGGCATGGTCGGCATCCCCGGTCTCGTCTTCGCGCCGGAGGAGGGGCTCGGCCTGCCCGCGGTGGCGTTCGGGCACGACTGGCTGCAGCCCCCCGAGCGTTACGCCGACCTCCTGCGCCACCTCGCGTCGTGGGGGATCGTCGCGGCAGCGCCGTCGAGCCACCGCGGCGTGCTGCCGAGCCACGCGGGGTTCGCCTCCGACCTGCGCACCACCCTCGACGTGTGCGCGGGCGTCCGCCTCGGCGACGGGCGGATCAGCGTCGACTCCCGCCGCACCGCGTTCGCAGGCCACGGGATCGGCGGCGGCACGGCCCTCGTCGCGGCGGCGGGACACCCGCGGGTCGCCGCCGTCGTGACGATCGCGATGGCACAGACCCGCCCGTCCGCCATCGACGCCGCCCGTGCCGTCACAGTGCCGGTTCTGCACCTCGCGGCCGGCAAGGACACGGTCGCGCCCGCCGCCGGGCACGCCGAACCGGTGGCGGCGGCCGCAGGCGGGCCGGTGATCCTGCGGACACTCAACAAGGCCGGCCACACGGGGTTCCTCGACGGCTCCCACTGGAGCGACTTCGTGCTCGCCGGCAGCCCCGATCACAAGACCCGGCGGATCACCCGGGCCCTGGTCACCGCGTTCCTGCTGCACCACCTCTGCGATGAGGACCGCGTGGACGTGCTCGTGGACGGCAAGGTCCCCGGCACGTCGCTGGTGCAGCGCCCCAGCAGCTAGTGCACCCGCTCACGCACCGTTTCCCGCACTGACGCACCGGCCGCAACCGGTGCGCGGCCACCGGAACCGGTGCGTCGCCGGGGAAGCGGTGCGTGGCTATCTTGGCGGCTCTGACAGCTCCGCGATCCGCATCCCCCGCTCCTCGTCGGCGCGCTTCGCCTCCGTGCCGGCGAGGCGCGCCCCGGGCCTGCCCACGCTCGACCAGGTGGGCGGCGCCGACAGCTCGGCGTCGGCGCTGCGCCGGGCGTACTCCGCGCCCAGCTCGGCGGCGACCACGGCCTCCCGGCCAAGCTCCGCGCGCACGTTCGCGGTGCGCTCGGCCCATTCCCGGCCGCGGTCGTCCGGCCAGTCCCGCCCGATCTGCTCACCGAGCTGCCCGAGCCGCCGCCCGCTGTCGGCCAGCGCTTCGGCGAGCCGCGTCCACCAGTGCGCCGCCTCGCGCAGGTCAGCGGCCGGGTGGCTCACGGCTCGCCGTGCAGGACCTGGCGGAACGACTGCACCACGGAACGGTCGGCCGCCTCGTGTTCGGCAGCCGCTCCCGCGAGCGCGGCACCGAGCGCGGCGAGCTCGCGGACGGCCCGCAGCACGGCAGCCTGCACGCGTTCCTCGTCGGGGGTGCGGGCCTCGGTCGGGCCGCCGTGCAGGAGCGCCCGCAGCTCCTCCGACAGCTCGGCGGCCGTGACGGCGTGGGCGCCCAGCCGGTCGGGATGCAGGTGCACGTCGCGCGGCATGGGCCGATGGTGCAGGAAGGCGGCCGTCCCCGTGGCGGAACGGCCGAACTAGGTCAACTCACTTGGCCGACGCGACGGTCGCCGCGAGCCGGACGGCGACGGCTTTGGCCTGCTCGGCTGTGGGCGCCTCGACCATCACCCGGACGAGCTGCTCGGTGCCGGAGGGCCGCAGCAGCACCCGACCGGAACCACCGAGCTCCCGCTCGGCCGCCTCGACGGCCTCGCGCACCGCGGCCGACCCGGCGACCGCCGCCTTGTCGGCCACCTGCACGTTCTGCAGCACCTGCGGCAGCGGAGTGACGACCGCGGCGAGCTCGGCCAGCGGCAGGCCCGTGGCCGTCATCCGCGCCATCAGCCGAAGGGCCGTGAGCAGGCCGTCGCCCGTGGTGGAGTAGCGCGGGAGCACGACGTGCCCGGACTGCTCTCCGCCGAGGGTGAACCCGCCTGCCCGCAGCTCCTCGAGCACGTAGCGGTCACCGACCTGGGTGGTGCGCACCGCGATGCCGACCTCCTGCATCGCGAGGTGCAGCCCGAGGTTGCTCATGACGGTGGCGACGAGGGTGTCGCCCGCCAGCTCACCCGCCTCGCGGAGCGCGACGGCGAGCACCGCCATGATCTGGTCGCCGTCCACCTCGGCGCCGGACGCGTCGACGGCGAGGCAGCGGTCGGCGTCGCCGTCGTGGGCGATGCCGAGGTCGGCCTCGTGTTCGGCGACGGCCTTCTGCAGCACGCCGAGGTGGGTGGAGCCGACCCCGTCGTTGATGTTGAGGCCGTCCGGCTCCGCGTGCAGCCCGATGACCTCGGCGCCTGCCCTGCGGTAGACCTCCGGCGCGACCGCCGACGCGGCACCGTGGGCACAGTCGACCACCACACGCAGGCCCGCAAGGGAGCCGGGGGTGGCCGCGAGGAGGTGAGCGAGGTAGCGGTCGGCCGCGTCGGAGAGGTCACGGACGCGGCCGACGCCGGAGCCGGTGGGGCGGGTCGCGGCGACACCGAGACCCGCCTCGACCGCGCTCTCCACCGCGTCGGGCAGCTTGTGGCCGCCCGCGGCGAACAGCTTGATGCCGTTGTCCGGCATCGGGTTGTGCGACGCCGAGATCATCACGCCGAGGTCGGCGTCGAGAGCCTCGACGAGGAAGGCCACCGCGGGGGTGGGCAGCACGCCGACCCGCACGGCGTCGGCGCCCGCCGAAGCGAGCCCCGCGACGACGGCGGCTTCCAGCATCTCGCCGCTCGCCCGCGGGTCGCGCCCGACCACCGCGACAGGCCGGCGAGACCGGTCCCGCTCGGCGAGCACACGAGCGGCCGACGCGGAAAGTGCCAAAGCGAGCTCCGGGGTGAGGAGCTCGCCGTTGGCCAGTCCGCGTACGCCGTCGGTGCCGAACAGCCGCCGCACGCCTGCAGTCAGCGCTTGCTGTACTGAGGCGCCTTGCGGGCCTTCTTGAGGCCGTACTTCTTGCGCTCGATGACTCGCGGGTCGCGCGTGAGGAAGCCGGCCTTCTTGAGCGGCGGGCGGTCCTCGGAGTCGGCCTCGATGAGCGCGCGGGCGATCGCCAGGCGGAGCGCACCGGCCTGGCCGGAGGTGCCGCCGCCATGGAGGTTGGCGAAGATGTCGAAGCGCTCGGTCTTCTCGACCGTGACCAGCGGCTCCCGGATCAGCTGCTGGTGCAGCTTGTTCGGGAAGTACTGCTCGAGCGACTTGCCGTTGAGCCGGAAGTTGCCGCTGCCCGGCATGAGCCGCACGCGCACGACGGCTTCCTTGCGGCGGCCGACCGTCTGGATCGGGCGGTCGGAGAACACGGCCGGAATCTCGGCCGGGGCGATCTCGACCTCGGCGGCGTAGTCCTCGACCACGCCGGCGTCGTTGACGGTCTCGGTCTCGGTGTCGACGGTCTCGGTGTCGGCAGTCTCGGTGTCGGCGTCAACGGCCTCGGGGATGTCGGTGTCCACGGCCTCGACGGCGTCGTACTCGGACTCGGGGGTGGTCACGGGCTGTCCCTCTTCCGGTGCAGTCGCTTCAGGGTTGGTCACTGGGCGACCTGGGTGATCTCGAACGCAGCCGGCTGCTGCGCGGCGTGCGGGTGCTCCGGCCCGGCGTAGACCTTGAGCTTCTTGCCCATCGCACGGCCGAGGCGGTTCTTCGGGAGCATGCCCTTGATGGCCTTCTCGACGAGACGGTCCGGGTGCTTCTCGATCATCTCGCCGACGCTGCGCTGGCGCAGGCCACCAGGGAAGCCGCTGTGGCGGTAGACGAACTTGGCGTCCCGCTTGTTGCCGGAGACGGCGATCTTCTCCGCGTTGACGATGATGACGAAGTCGCCCGTGTCCATGTGCGGCGCGTACGTCGGCTTGTGCTTGCCGCGCAACAGGGTGGCGGCGTGCGTGGCGAGGCGGCCGAGCACCACGTCCGTGGCGTCGATCACGTGCCAGGCGCGGGTGATCTCGCCGGGCTTGGGGCTGTACGTGGGCACGGACCTACCTCGTCGCTGTCGTGTGCTCGTTCGGGAGCTTCCTCTGGTGCGCGAGTGCGGCATGCTGGGGCGCCGGGCCCGGTGGGCCGGGCCGTGCGGGTCGTGGGTGAACACGGCCGCGGGTGTCCACCCGCCGCACATCGAAGAACGAGCGTACCCGCCGCCGTGAAGCAGGGTCAAAACGGCCCCCCACGTACCGCTTTCAGGGCCGCCAGCGGTCCGTGTTGGTCTTCTCGGCCTGCTGGTAGCGCTCGTTCGCCACTCCCAGTGTGACGCCGATCTGGCCGAGCACCGCCGCCAGGTCGGTGGCGGCGGTGTCCCACTGGCGTTGTTTGACGCGGTACTCCGTGGCCGCCTCCCCTTCCCAGGTGGCGACCAGCGGCGCCAGGTACCTCTCGAGCTCGCCCAGCTGCCCTGTGATGCGGTTGGCGGTGTTCGTGATGTCGAGCCGCGCCGCCTCGAGCGCGCCGAACGTGACCTTGATCTCCGACATTGGTTCCTCCTCAGCCGAGCGCGGCGCGGATCGTGGACAGGTCACCGCTGTGCTGCTGCTCCATGGCCTGGTAGCTCGTGCCGGAGCCCTGGATCGACTCGCCGATCGCCCGCAGCGCGTCGCTCAACCTGCGGGCGTCGGTGTCCCACCTCGTCATCAGCTCGGCGAAGACGGTGGCCGCCTCCCCGCGCCACGCCCCGGCCAACGGCGCCAGCCGCGCGCGCAACGTGGCCAGGTCGGTCTGCACGGCGTCGTTCACCGCGAACACGTGCCGCCCTGCCCGATCCATCTCCTCGGTCGACGTACCGAAACCCTCGGCCATGCCGATCGCCCCCTGTTCTGGTGCCTGCTGTCCGGCAACCGTCGCAGGATGCGGGCCGGGCCGTGGCCGAACCGCAGAAATCGTGTGCAGGTGTGAACGTTCGTCGCCCGATCGGCGTCAGGCCCTGCCCACGGTGGCGACCACCCGGTCACAGGCGGCCCGGACGGCGCCCGCGTTCGCCCGCGTGCTCCGGCAGCCCACGCTGAGCTGGGCGTCGCCATCGAGCACCACGAACCACTCCACGACCGTGCCGTCCGCCTCCTCCTGCCGGTACGTGGTGCCGCGGCGACCGGCAACCTCGGCGTCCGCGTCATAGCCCGACAGCCGCGACCCGGCCGCCACCGCCGCGGCGAACTCCGCCCGCAACTCCGCCGCGGCCCGCTCCGGTTCGGCACCGGAGTCGTAGCCCAGGGGCGTCCGCTCGACGGCCACGAGGTCACTCCCCTCCGGCGCTGAGATGGGCGTGAGCAGCACCCGCCGCCGCTCCGGCAGCCCGCCCGTGTGCTCCCACCCCTCCGGGAGGTCGAGCCGGTAGCCGTACTGGACGAGGACACCCGTGACCGCCTCCGCAGGCGCCGGGCCCGGGGCGACGACCCGGCCCGCGGCGAGGAGCGCCACGACCGCGGCCGCACCCAGCAGGGCCGACGCCGCGGTGCGCACCGGCCGCCACCGCCGCTGCACCGGTGGCCCGAGCAGTCGAGCCGGCGCAGCCGCCACGGCTTGTGTGTCGGTCCGACGAGAACTCGTGACGACGCCCGCGTGCGGAGGGAGGGCGAGGGCGCCCAGCGCCGCGGCGGCGTCGGGCCGCGGCGCGACCGTGACATCCGGGATCCCCGCCTCGTCGAGCAGCTCGGCGAGCAGCGGCGCGCGCGCCAGCCCGCCCACGAGCAGCACCGGAGCCCGACCTGCGACGGTCAGCATCTCCCGCACGGCGTCCACAACCGGGCCGAGCGCGGGGGCCAGGACCGCCCGCAGCTCCACCGCCGTCACCCGGCGCGCCTCGCCAGGCAACTGCACGTGGACCGACGGCAGCAGCGACAGGGCCTCCCGCACTCGACGCGCCTCCGCCTGCCCGGCCGCAAACCGGGCCGCCACGAGCCCGTCCAGGCTGCGCCCGCCCACGTCGACCGCGCGCCAGTCCCGTACGGCCCCGTCCGGGCCGACCCAGGTGCACTCGGCGCCGGAGAACCCCACGTCGAGCACGACCGGCCCGGGACAGCCTGCCGCCGCGAGTGGTGCCGGGACAGCGCGCACCCGCGCCGCCGTCCCCGCGCAGCCGGACGCCCACTCCGCGACCCGGGCGGGCGGCCATCGGCCCGGATGCACGAGCACCAGCTCCTCGACGTCCGGCCCGACCAGCTCGGCCACCGGCCCGCCCACGGCGGTCTGCGGCGTCTCTGCAGGCCGGAGCTCCGCCACCAGCCACGGCTCACCGTCCGCACCGGCCCCGGCGACCCGCACGGCATCCGCCCCGAGCTGGACGGCGACGCGCACGGGGACCGCTGTCACTCGCCGTCCCCCGGGTCGGGCTCCAGCCACGCGAGCTGGACGCGCCGGTTCCCCCGCCGCCGGTCGACGAGCGTGCCGCGCCCCGGCGGCTCGGGCCCCGGTTTGACCGTGCCGAGCAGCGCGCCCTCCTCCGGGCTGCCGTTCATCACCAGGCCGGGCGCCGCGAGCTCGCGCAGCCTGCCGAGCAGGGGGTCGAAGAGCGCCCGGCCTGCCCCGCCGCTGCGGCGCGCGACAACGAGGTGCAGGCCCACGTCCTTGGCCTGCGGCAGGAACTCCACCAGCGGGAGCAGCGGGTTGGCAGTGCCGCCGCCCGGCGCAACGAGGTCGTAGTCGTCGACGACGACGTACACCTCCGGCCCGCTCCACCAGCTGCGCTCCCGCAGCGCCCGCGCTGTGACGTCCGGCCCGGGCAGGCGGCCGCGCAGGGAGGCGGCGACCTCCCGCGCGACCTCGGCGGTGGCGTCGGCGGTACTGCTGTAGCCGATCAGATGGCTCGCCGGCACGGCTCCGAGCAGGGTGCGGCGGTGGTCGACCAGCACGATCCGCGCCTCCGCAGGTCCGAATCGCGCGGTGACCCCGGCTACGACCAGCCGCAGCAGGTTGGTCTTGCCGCTCTCGGCGTCGGCGAAGCACTGCAGGTGCGGGTCGGTGTCGAAGTCGACCTCCACGCGCCCGAGCCGCTCCTCGTCGACGCCGATCGCGAGACCGCCCGGGTCCGGCTTCGCGGGGAGCCGGTGGAGCTCGATGCGCTCCGGCAGCAATCGGACCGGGGCGAGTCCCGCGTCCGGGCACGCCGCCGCGACCTCGGCCACCAGCGCGAGCGTGTCGGTGGCGCCCGCGCTCAACCGGGGCGCGGCGACCACCGCGGCGGAGCCGTCCGCGGCGAGCGCGTGGCCGGGCCGGGTGGGCACCGCCGCAGCGCGCCGCCGGTCCACCTCGGACTCCGACGGCTCGCCGAGCCGCAGCTCGATGCGCCCGCCCATCAGGTCCTTGAGCGCGGGCCGCAGCTCGCTCCACCGGGACGCCGACACCGCGAGGTGCAGCCCGTAGGCCAGGCCCTGCGCGGCGAGCGGCAGCAAGCGGGCCTCCAGGTCGTCGAACTCGCCCCGCAGGGTGAGGTACCCGTCCACGACCAGGAGCAGGTCGGTGCCGGGCTCCCCGGGGTGCGCGCCGGCCGACCGCCGCGCCCGGAACTCCTCGACGGACGCGATACCCGCCTCCCGGAACAGCCGTTCGCGGCGCGCGAGCGCGGCGGTGAACTCCGCGACGACCCGCCGCACGAGGTCCGGTTGCTGCCGGTCGGCCACCGTGCCGACGTGCGGCAGCCCGGCGAGCGGGCCGAGCGAGCCGCCGCCGAAGTCGAGCACATGCACCCCCAGCTCGGCGGGGGTGTGGGTGAGCGCGAGCGCGAGCACCGTGCTCGCCAGCGCGGTGGACTTGCCCGCCCGCGGCCCGCCCGCGATCGCCAGGTGCCCCGATCCGCCCGCCAGGTCGACCACGAGAGGCTGGCGGCACTGCTGGTAGGGCCGGTCGACGAGCCCGACGGGCACCCGGAGTGGGCTCTCCCGGTACGCACGCACTCCCCGCCCCGCCACGGTCGCCACCGGGCCGAGCACCTCGTCGAGCGGCGGCGGAGCGGCCAGCGGCGGGAGCCAGACGCGGTGCGCCCGCGGGCCCGGCCCGGCCATGGCGGCGATGACAGCGTCGAGCACGGTGGGCCCGTCGGCATCCTCGGTCTCGACCTCGGGCGGGGCAGCGGAGACCTCTGCCATGAACCCGGCCCGGAACGGGAGGGCCTGCGCGCGCCGCACGGGCCGGGCAGGCACCGCCGGTGCGGTTCCGGGCCCCGACACGTACGCGGCGCGGAAGCGCACCAGCTCGTCGGTGCCCGTGGCGAGGAACGCCGAGCCGGGCGCGGCCGGGAGCTGGTGGGCGTCCGGCACCCCGAGCACGGCCCGCGACTCGGCCGCCGAGAACGTGCGCAGCGCGATCCGGTACGACAGGTGCGACTCCAGCCCGCGCAGCCGCCCCTCGTCGAGGCGCTGCGAGGCGAGCAGGAGGTGCAGCCCGAGCGAGCGGCCGAGCCGTCCGATCGTGACGAACAGGTCGATCAGCTCGGGGCGCTGCGCGAGCAGCTCGGAGAACTCGTCCACCACGACGAACAGCGCCGGGAGCGGCGCGAGGGCCGCTCCCCCGCGCCGCGCGGCGGCGTACTCGGCGACGCCGACGAGGTTGCCCGCCGCCCGCAGCAGCTCCTGGCGCCGGGTGATCTCGCCGGCTAGGGCGTCGGCCATCCGGTCGACGAGGGTGAGCTCGTCGGCGAGGTTGGTGATCACCGCGGAGACATGCGGAAGGCCCGCGAGGCCGAGGAAGGTGGCGCCACCCTTGAAGTCGACGAGCACGAGGTTGAGGTCGTCCGGCGAGTGCGCGGCGGCGAGGCCGAGCACCAGCGTGCGCAGCAGCTCGCTCTTGCCGGAACCGGTGGCGCCGACGCACAGCCCGTGCGGGCCGCTGCCGCCCTGCGCCGCCTCCTTGAGGTCGAGCGCAACCGGGCCGCCGCGCCCGTCGAGGCCGATGGGGACGCGCAGCCGATCGGTCTCGGCGCGCGCCCACCGCTCCCGCAGGGCCGCGATCCCTTCCGGCCCGTCCCCGAGCCCGAGCAGCGCGGGCAGCCCGGCGGCCGCCCCGGACGAACCCACCTCCTCGACGTCGGCCGCGCCGGCCGGGCGGTAGCGCGCGAGGCGGCGGGCGAACGCGAGCGCCTCGGCGGGTGCGAGCCCGTCGGGGCGGCCGATCTCCGCCTGCTGCTCGTCGCCCGCCGTGCGGTGCAGCCGGTCCGGCTCCACCAGCAGCCGCACCACCGAGGGCCCCGGCCGCCGCCCCGGCGGGGCACCGACCCGCAGCACGGTGACCCCGGCGACGCCCGCCCACGGCCCCGGGCCGTCGGCCACCTCGTCGACGACGACCAGCAGGTGCGGCTCCCCGATCCCCGGCCCCGCCGGGCGGCCCGCCAGCTCGGCGGCCCACCAGCGGCGCACCTCGTCCACGTCGGAGGTGATCATCCGCACCGGCCCGGCCGCGTCCCGCCTGCGCGGGTGCGCCGCGTGTGGGAGCCACTTCACCCAGTCCCACCCTGGCGCGTGCGACGGCGGGGCGATCACGGCGAGCAGGGCGTCGGCCGGGCTGTGCCAGAGCGCGTACTGCGCGACGACGGCACGGGCGAGCGCCCTGGCCGCAGCGAGCCCGGCCGCGGGTGCCCCCGGTTCGAGCCAGACGGTGGTGCTGGCCCGCAGCGAGAGCGCGACAGGCAGGTCTGGCACCACCGCGTGGCCACGCAGGAAGCGCCGTAGCGCGAGCGCAGTGACCGGCTCGATGCCCTCCACCGGGCCTGTCTGCGGCGTAACGAGCCGCGTGGCGAGGCGCTGGGCCCCGCGCCCGACCCGCACGTGCCCGAAGTCGGGGTCCGCGGGCCTGCGCTCCCAGAGTCGTCCCCCGGCGAGCACACCGGGCCACGCCGCGGGATCGGGGTGCACGGCCTCCAGCGCCGCGCGCTGCTCAGCGGCGATGGCGCGGACCCGCTTCCGCAGCAGCGCCAGGTAGCGCAGGTAGTCGCGGCGGTCCTCGTCCAGGCTTGCGGAGCGGTTCCCGCCGCGCCCGTTGCCCGAGGCCATCATCCCGACCGTCGAGATCGCGAACATTCCGGCGAAGAGCCAGGACGTGGGGTTGTCGACGCCGAGCACCGCCACGAAGCCGATCGAGCCGAGCAGCATGACGAACGGCAGCAGCCGCGTGATCACGCCGGCCGGGACGACCCGCTCCGGCTCGGGAGGCGGTTCGAGGGTGAGCTCGCCGCCCGGCATCCCCGGCGCGACGCGGCGCTGCCGGACCACCCCGATCGTGCCCATCGGCGCCCCCCGCAGGTTCCGCGTGTCGGGTTCCGCGGAACAGCCCCGCGGACACCCCGCCCACTGCGATGCTAGGCACGCGACGGGGACCGCCGGGGCCGTTCCGGAGAACTGCTTCCGTCCTCCCGGAGGGAGTCACCGCGATGCGCCCCGCCGCCCAGCACACGGGCTTCTGCCGGCTCACCGTCGTGTCCCCGCGGGCGCGTGTGGACGTCTCGCTGCCCGCCGACGTCCCAGTGGCGGAGCTGGTGCCGATGGTGCTGGAGCTCGTCGGGGAGCCCGTGTTCGGGCTGCGCCCGGAGCCGTGGCGGCTCTCCGGTGCCGCCGGTGGTCCGCTCCCGCCCGGGGCCACCCTCGGTGAGCTGGGCGTCCCCGACGGCGAGATGCTCCGGCTGGCCCCGTCCGCACCGCCACCCCCGCCCCCGGTGTTCGACGACCCCGTCGACGCGCTCGCAGCCACCGCCGGTGCGTCCGAGGACCGCCGGTTCGCCGCGGCCGCCGTGCTCGCGACCGCGGTGGCGGCGGCCGTGCTGCTCACCGTCACCCCGGGCGGCGCTGTCCCCGCCCTCGTGGCGGGGCTCGGAGCGGCCCTCGCCGTCGGCGCGGCCGCGCGGCTCGCGCGGCAGGCGTCCGTCGCGGGGGTGCCCGACCCTGCGCGCGTGCACATCGCCGCCCGCACCGCGGCGTTCGCGGCCGTCCCGCTCGCCGCGGCAGCGGGGTGGGCCGCCTTGCCCGGGGCGTCGGGGCCTGCTCGGCTGCTGCTGGCGGTCGCGGCGGCCGGCACCGTGGCCGCGCTCGCCCAGGTCGCGCTCCGGGTGGTGGCGCCGCTGCTCATCGCCGCGGTGGTCGCCGCCGCGCCGGTCGGGCTCGGGGCGCTGGTCGTCCTGCGGTTCGACGCGCCGGTGAGCGCGGTCGGGGCCGGGGTGTGCGCGTTCGCGCTCGCTGCCGGGCCGCTGCTGCCGAGGGCGGCGCTCCGGCTCGCCGGGATGCCCCGCCCGGTGGTGCCCGGCGACGGCAGCGAGCTCGTCGACGCCGATGCCGGGCCGGACGTGCTGCCGCCCGACGAGTTCCGCGAGCGCGCCGACCTCGCGCGCGGCTACCTCGCCGGCCTGATCGGAGGGAGCGCGGTCGCGGCGGCCGGTGCGGCTGTCCCGGCTGCGGCCGGCGGTGGCTTGGCCGGCCCGGTGCTCGCGGGTGTCGCGGCCGTGGTGCTGGCGCTGCGGGCGCGCAGCTATGCCGACCCGGTCCCCACCCGCGTCCTGCTTGCTGCCGCGATCGCCGCAGCCGTCGCGCTCGCCTGGGTGGTCGCGCTGCGCACCGCACCCGCTGGACCGCCGGTGGCCGCAGGCGTCCTCCTCCTTGTCGCGGTGGCGGGCGCGGGGGCACTCGCTCGCGGCCGGCGGGCCGGCTCCCCCGTCGTCCGGCGGACGGTCGACCTGCTGGAGGGTGTGCTCATTGCGGCCGCGATCCCGCTCGCGCTCGCGGCCATGGACCTGTTCCGGCTGGTCCGCGAGCTGTGATCCGCAAGCGGGCGGGCGCGGCCCTGGTCGGCGCGGCCCTGGTCGGCGCGGCGCTCGCGGGCCTGCTCGGCGGGGCGCTCGCCGGACCGGCCGCCACCGCCGTCGCCGCGCCCACAACGCCCGCCGGGCTCGTGCCGCAGCCACCCGCCCCGCCGCCGCTTCGAACCGGCCCACCCGCTGGACGGCGGCCCGGACCGGCCCCCGGGCTGGAGGCCCCCGAACGCTGCACCCCGCCCGCCGCCGACGGCGCCTCAGCGGGCACCGGCCCGCCCGGCCTCCGGCTGGCCGAGGCCCACCGCCTCGCGACGGGTCGCGGGCAGGTCATCGCCGTGATCGACACGGGCGTGGCCCCGCACCCGCTGCTGGCCGGACGGCTCACCGGTGGCGGCGACTACCTCACGGGCGGCGACGGCCTCGACGACTGCGACGGCCACGGCACCGCGGTCGCCGGGCTGCTCGCGGCCGCACCTGAGCGGAGGGACCGGTCGTCCGAGCCGGTCGGCATCGCCCCGGGTGCCCGACTGCTGTCGATCCGCCAGTCGAGCCCCTCGTACTCGGTGCCGGGCCCGGACCGCGCCCTGCGCCCGGCGGGCGACACCAACACGCTCGCCGAGGCCATCGTGCTGGCCGTCCGCGGCGGGGCCGACATCGTGAACATCTCGGAGGCCGTGTGCCTCTCCCCGGACCGGGCCGCGGCGGTGGGTGCCCCGTTGCAGGCCGCGCTCCGGTTCGCGGCCGACGCCGACGTGGTTGTGGTGGCCGCGGCGGGCAACCTCGGAAGCGGGTCCTGTGCGGCGGACGGATCCCGGCAGGTGTCGCTCCCCGGCTGGTACGCCGACGACGTGCTCACCGTGGGGGCCGTCGACCCCGGCGACGCCGCGGCGCCGTTCACCGTGCCCGGGCCGTGGGTGGACGTGGCCGCCCCGGGCACCGGCCTGCGCTCGCTCGCGGTCGGTGGCGGCAGCACCGCCGAGGGTGTGACGGGCACGAGCTTCGCGGCGCCGTGGGCAGCAGGGCTGGCAGCGCTCGTGCGCGAGCGCTTCCCTGAGCTCAGCGCCCGGCAGGTGGTCGACCGCATCCTCGCCACCGCCCGGCGCGCACCCGATTTCCGCGGCGCGCTCGGCTACGGGGTTGTGGACCCGGTGGCCGCACTCACCGCCGTGCCGGCCCTCCTCCAACCGGCGGCAGCACCGACGGCGGCCCCGGCGGTCGCGCCCCTCGCCGGCACGACCCCGCAGCCGGCACAGCCGGAAGAGCGGGGCTGGCCGGTTGACCTGCTGGCGGCGGGCGCCCTGCTGACGATGGCAACTCTGACGGCAGCACTGCTGCGCCGACGCCCGCGACGCACGTGATTCACCGGCTCGGGAGCACGTCCACCACTCTGGTCGCCTCCGCCATGTCCAGGGTCGGACCTACCGGCAGCAGGCTCAGCGCGGCCCCCGGGGCCCGGGCCGACGCCGTGACTCCCAGCGCGGCGCCCGTCGCAGAGTCGGCCACGCCGTAGATCACGCCCGTGGTGGAGAGCAGCCAGAGCGGCCCCACCGCTCCGGTGCGCACCGCCCCGCCCGGCCCGACGGCCGCCGCGTCCACCCGCTCACCCGGTCCGTCGGCCTGCGCCAACGTGACCGGGGCGGCGCCCGCCGGTAGCGGCGCCGAGCCGCCCGTCCACACCGACCCGGCCGGGTCGCCGTCGCCACTCCACGTCCAGCACACGACGGGCGCCTCGGCCGGGTCGAGCGTTCGCGGCGCCCCGGCAGGCCAGCCCTCGGTGGGCAGGCCGTCCACGATGTCCGCCCCGGCCAGGTCGGCCTCGTCCACCTCCCGCGCCGCCCGGGCACCCGAGGCCACCCGCAGCAGCTCCGCGAGTACCTCGGGCACCTCCTGCAGCCCGTCGGGCAGCACGACGTAGAAGCGCAGGGCGGCGCCGACCGGGCTCGCGACCAGCACGTCCCCGACCCGGCCAGGCAGCCGCCCGGGTGCGGGGTCGCCACGGTCCGGGATCGCGGGCGTGGCGAGCTCCGGCCCCTCCGGCAGCAGGGAGATGAGGCTCTGCGCCGCGGCGCGGGGCACCCTCCCGGTGAGCCCGAACGCCGCCGCGACCCTCCCGTCGCCGGTGTCGACCCGGTGCCGCTGCCCGCCCACGACGAGCCACGTCGATCCGTCGGGGCCGCCGAGCAACACGCCGTCGCCCGGCGGGTTCGGCTGAACGGGAGCGGCCCCGCCCACCACCGTGGTCGCGACGAGCTCGCCGTCCCCGGTCACCTGGTCACACACGGCCCACCGCTCGGGCAGCGCGGACGCGTCGGGGCGCACGGCGAGCGCACCGGGCAGCGCGGCCGTCGGCGTGCGCGGGGCGGCGTCGAGCCGGGCGTCCGGCACGGTGACGGGGACGGCCGTGGCGGGGTCCGCCTCGGTGCTCCCGCCGCTGCGCAGGGCGGCCAGCACGAGCCGGGCGGCGGGGAGGTTCGCCACCGGGACGAGCCGGTCGGGCTTGTTCGCCACCACGTACATCGCGCCCGAACCGGACCCGACAACCACGTCCTCGCGCTCCCAAGCGGGCGTGGGCGCCACGACGGTGAGGGCCCCGGCCACACACAGCCCGAGAAGTCCGAGCACCACACCGGCGAGCACCGCGCGGCGCTGCGATCGGATCTGCTCGTGCAGCGGCACCGGGTCGCCCCGCACCAGCGCCGCCTCCAGCCGCCGCAGGCCGAACCGGTACGCGTCCACCTGGTCGGGGGTAGCCGGGGCCCGCACGGCGCTCGGTCGGGACACGACGCCGACGTTAACCACGGCACCCGATCCGGCGTGGGCGTTTCGGAGAAATCCGGCTCGGCCAGGCCGACGGTCCGCCCGATCGCCGGTCCGGTCAGCGCTGCGGTGAACGCACCCGCCGTGATCCTTCTGGCGCGGGCCACGGCGGCGGACCTCCTAGAGGAGCGCCCTGAACAACTCGGCCCTACTGCGCGACGCCCAGGCAGGCACCTCGCGGCGTTGGACGATCGGACCGATACAACAGCGGTATCGGCCCGATCCTCCGCCTTGCGATGCACCCACCCGGACGCCGCTCGCTACGGGCGGAGTTGTTCAGGACCCTCCTAGCCGATCGAGATCGCGTCCAGGCGCTCCTTCAGGAACGGCGCCGTGACGACCGGCGCGAGGTCGGCCCTGCGCCTGGGGATCGCAATGCTCATCGCACTCCCTCGCTGCGCTCGGTCGGCTTCGCCGGGCACTTCCCTGATGGCGCGGGCGCTGTGTCGAACGATTCGCTCGCAAGCTCGCTCATGAGGGCTCTCCGATGTCCTCATGCCACAGCTCCGGACGCGCGGCGATGAACTCGGTCATCATCGCGACACAGCGCTCGTCATCGAGCACGGTGACGGTGACGCCGTGCTCGGCGAGCCAGTCGTGCCCGCCGTGGAAGGTGCTCGCCTCGCCGACGATCACCGAGCCGATGCCGAACTGGCGCACCAGCCCGGAGCAGTACCAGCACGGCGAGAGGGTCGTGACCATCACGGTGGAGCGGTAGTCGCGCTGCCGCCCCGCGGCGCGGAACGCCGCCGTCTCGGCGTGCATCGACGGGTCGTCGTCCTGGACGCGCCGGTTGTGGCCGCTGCCCAGCAACGTGCCGTCGGCCGCGAAGAGCGCCGCTCCGATCGGGATCCCGCCCTCGGCGAGACCGGTGCGGGCCTCGGCGAGCGCGACGTCCAGCAGCGCGCCCGGTTCCGGAGCGGTCGTCACGGGCCGACTCCACGTCGTAGTCGGCGGAGCCCCATGGCGCGATGTTCCGTCAGCGGGGATCCGGAATGACCGAGTCCGGTACGACCGTCAGGTCCAGCGCCCGAATGACGGCCTGGATCTGCTCAACGGCGCTGCGGCCGGGGCGCTCCCGCAGCTGCGCCACCGCCCGGTCGACCTGGGCGGCCGTGACCATGCGTGCCGACGGCGCACAATGCGGGCAGTCCTCCGTCTCGATGTCCCGCATCTGCGGCGTGGTGATCACGGCGTCTCCATTCGATCCAGGACACGGGAGCGGCTGACACGTGGAGGGTCCGTGTCCCGGCGCCGGTCACCCGTACTCGGTGCGAGCGCGAACATTGTGCAGTAGAAGTATCGCTTCGCCGTTACGCATCGTTGCGTAAGTTGCCCCACCAGGGCTAGCCACGGTCGACGAGCGCGTAACCACACGCGCCCATTCGCTGCGCCGCGCCCGCCCAGACCAACTCGTGGCGGGCCGACCGGGTTATGCACTAGCCCGGCGGCGGCACGCGGAGTCGCCGCGTCGCGCTCGCCCTGGCCGCCAGCTCGGCTGCGGGCGGGTAGTCGACGCCCACCAGTGTGAGTCCGTGTGCCGGGGCAACCGGCACCTCGCTCGCGCGTTCGCCGCGCAGCAGGAGCCCGGCCGGCCAGTCCGGAGCGCGCCGCCCCCGTCCGACGTCGAGGAGCGCCCCGACGAGGCTGCGGACCATCGAGTGGCAGAAGGCGTCGGCCGATACGGCGGCGGTCACCACGCCGTCCGGTTCCCGGGTCCAGGAGAGCCGCTGCAGCGCGCGGACGGTAGTGGCGCCCTCCCGGCGCTTGCAGAAGGCGGCGAAGTCGTGCTCACCCAGCAGGCGCTCGGACGCTGCCGACACGGCGTCCAGGTCCAGCGGGTGCGGCCAGGAGACCGTGTCATGGGCGCGCAGCGGCTCGGCTCCATGCGCGGCGGTGGCCACCCGGTAGCGGTAGTGCCTGCGCAGAGCGGAGAACCGCGCGTCGAATTCAGCGGGGACGGGCGTGACGGCTCGCACGCGGACGTCCGGCGGGAGCAGCCGGGCGAGCCTGCGCACCAGCCACTCGGGGTCGAGATCGGCGGGCAGGTCGGAGTGCGCGACCTGCCCGGTGGCGTGCACGCCGGCGTCGGTGCGCCCGGCGACGGTGAGCGCCACGGGATCCCGCAGCACCACGGTCAGCGCCCCGGCGAGCACCCCGCAGACGGTCCGCCGCTCGGGCTGCATCGCCCACCCGGAGAACTCGGTGCCGTCGTAGGCGATATCGAGCCGGAACCGCGACTGCTCCCGAACGACCGCGAGCCCGCCGTCCGGGTGGGCGGCGGGCTCGACGGGGTCGTGCGGGGTGATCAGGACTCCTCGGAGTCCTCGTCCTCACGCTGCGACGGGGGCAGCGAGAAACCGGCGGCCTCAGCGGCCTCCGGCGTCGCGAACCAGACCTCGGCCTCGGTGCGGTCGTAGTGCGACGACCCGGGGACGTGGTACAGCTTCGAGCTGTCGTTGCCCTTGATCGGGAAGCCCTCCGGGGCCTCGGCCGGGTCGTCCAGCGGGGCGTGGCTGCCCTCGCCGTACGGCGCGTCCGTGGTGGAGACGCTCTCCTCGACGGCCTCGGGTGCCTCGGCGGTGGTGTCCTCCGCCTCCGCAGGCGCGCTGGCGGCGGCTGCGCGCCGCTCCTGCGACGCCGCCACCCGGCGAGCGCGCTCGGCCTCGTCGGTGACCGTCTTCTGCTGGATCAGCTCGATCACGGCCATGGGGGCGTTGTCGCCCTTGCGCGGCAGCGTCTTGGTGATCCGGGTGTAGCCACCGTTGCGGTCGGCGAAGAACGGGCCGATGTCCGAGACGAGGCGGTGCACGATGTCCTTGTCCCGGATCACCTTGGCGATCTCGCGGATGTTGTGCAGATCGCCGCGCTTGGCCTTGGTGATCAGCCGCTCCGCGTACGGACGCAGCCGACGGGCCTTGGCCTCGGTGGTGGTGATCCGACCGTGCTCGAAGAGCGCCGTGGCCAGGTTGGCCAGGATCAGCCGCTGGTGCGCAGGCGACCCGCCGAGACGGGGTCCCTTGGTGGGCTGAGGCATGGCTACAGCTGCTCCGTTTCTGCGTAGTCCTGGCCGTCGTCCCCGAACGGCTGGTCAGGGTCGTACCCGTCGGACCCGTACTCGGCGGCCGCGGCCGACGGGTCGAATCCGGGCGGGCTGTCCTTCAGGGCCAGGCCGAGGCCGACGAGCTTCATCTTGACCTCGTCGATGGACTTGGCGCCGAAGTTGCGGATGTCGAGCAGGTCGGCCTCGCTGCGGCCCACCAGCTCACCCACGGTGTGGATGCCCTCGCGCTTGAGGCAGTTGTAGGAGCGGACGGTGAGGTCCAGCTCCTCGATCGGCATCGCGAAGGCCGCGATGGTGTCGGCCTCCTGCGGCGACGGGCCGATCTCGATGCCCTCGGCGTCGACGTTCAGCTCGCGGGCGAGCCCGAACAGCTCCACCAGGGTCTTGCCGGCCGAGGCCAGCGCGTCCCGCGGGGTGATCGAGGGCTTGGTCTCGACGTCGAGCACCAGCTTGTCGAAGTCGGTGCGCTGCTCGACGCGGGTGGCCTCGACCTTGTAGGTCACCTTGAGCACCGGCGAGTAGATCGAGTCGACCGGGATGCGGCCGATCTCGGCGCCGGTGGCCTTGTTCTGCATCGCCGGGACGTAGCCGCGGCCCCGCTCGACGACGAGCTCCACCTCGAGGCGGCCCTTGTCGTTGAGGGTGGCGATGTGCAGGTCCGGGTTATGCACGGTGACACCGGCCGGGGGCACGATGTCGCCGGCCGTGACCGGGCCGGGGCCCTGCTTGCGCAGGTACATGGTCACCGGCTCGTCCTCCTCGGAGCTGACGACCAGCTCCTTGAGGTTGAGGATGATGTCGGTGACGTCCTCCTTGACGCCGGGCACGGTGGTGAACTCGTGCAGCACGCCGTCGATGCGGATGCTGGTGACCGCCGCCCCCGGGATGGAGGACAGGAGGGTGCGCCGGAGCGAGTTGCCCAGCGTGTAGCCGAAGCCCGGCTCGAGGGGCTCGATGACGAACCGCGACCGGGTGTCGACGACCGAGTCCTCGGTCAGGGTGGGGCGCTGAGAGATCAGCATGGGTGGGTGCCTCCTTCAGGCCTGCGGCAACCGCTATTTGATGCCGCAGCAAGCCCCCGGCCCCTCCCTGCGGGACCGGGGGGTGTCGAGCGCTACTTGGAGTAGAGCTCGACGATCAGCTGCTCGGTGACCTGGGTGTCGATCTGCGGCCGCTCGGGCAGCTGGTGGACCAGGATTCGCAGGTTCGACGGAACGACCTGCAGCCACGCCGGGATCGGGCGGTCGCCCACCAGCTCCTTGGCGATGATGAACGGGTCGGTGCCCATCGACTTCGGCTTGACGTCGATGACGTCGTACTGCGAGACGCGGAAGCTGGGGACGTTCACCCGCTTGCCGTTGACCACGAAGTGGCCGTGGCTGACGAGCTGGCGCGCCATCCGCCGGGTGCGTGCGATGCCCGCCCGGTAGACGACGTTGTCAAGCCGCGACTCGAGGATCTGGAGCAGGTTGTCGCCCGTCTTGCCCTGGCGGCGATTGGCCTCCTCGTAGTACCGGCGGAACTGCTTCTCCAGCACGCCGTACGCGAAACGGGCCTTCTGCTTCTCCTGCATCTGCAGGAGGTACTCCGTCTCCTTGATCCGGATCCGGCCGTGCTGGCCGGGCGGGTAGGGACGGCGCTCGAACGCCTGGTCGCCGCCGACGAGGTCGACCTTCAGCCGGCGGGACTTGCGGGTCATGGGGCCGGTGTAACGAGCCATGTCTGGTTACTCCCTTTCCCTTAGACCCGGCGCCGCTTGGGCGGACGGCAGCCGTTGTGCGGCTGCGGGGTGACGTCGGAGATCGTGCCGACCTCGAGGCCGGCTGCCTGCAGCGACCGGATCGCCGTCTCGCGGCCGGACCCGGGACCCTTCACGAAGACGTCGACCTTCTTCATGCCGTGCTCGGCGGCCTTGCGGGCGCAGCTCTCGGCGGCCATCTGCGCGGCGAACGGCGTGGACTTGCGCGAGCCCTTGAAACCGACGTGGCCCGCGGAGGCCCACGCGATCACAGCACCGGTCGGGTCGGTGATCGACACGATGGTGTTGTTGAAGGTGCTCTTGATGTGCGCGTGGCCGTGCGCGACGTTCTTCTTCTCCTTGCGCCGGACCTTCTTCGGGCCGGACGCAGCGCGAGTGCGGGGCGGCATTACTTCTTACCTGCCTTCTTCTTGCCGGCGACCGTCTTCTTCGGTCCCTTGCGGCCGCGGGCGTTGGTCTTGGTGCGCTGGCCGCGCACCGGCAGGCCCCGGCGGTGCCGGATCCCCTGGTAGCAGCCGATCTCGATCTTGCGACGGATGTCGGCCTGCACCTCGCGGCGCAGATCGCCCTCGACGCGGAAGTTGTTCTCGATGTACTCGCGGAGGGCGGCGAGGTCCTCGTCGGTCAGGTCCCGCGAACGCAGGTCGCGGCTGATGCCGGTGGCGTCGAGGATCTGGATGGACCGGGTGCGCCCGATCCCGTAGATGTAGGTGAGCGCGATCTCCATCCGCTTCTCGCGGGGGAGGTCGACGCCGGAGAGACGTGCCATACGGCGGGGTGCTCCTGTCGTTTCCCGTTCCAGGTCTGCCCGGCGCCCGTCCCGGAGGATCTGATTCCGGGCCCCGGCCTGGTCCGGGGGTGAACCGGGCCCGTGTGGCCCGGTAGGTGCGCTGGGTTCCTCTGTGTTGCTGTACTGCTGCGCGAAGTCGTCGCGACGGCGCGGGTGATCAGCCCTGGCGCTGCTTGTGGCGCAGGTTCTCGCAGATCACCATGACCCGACCGTGGCGGCGGATCACCTTGCACTTGTCGCAGATCTTCTTGACGCTCGGCTGGACCTTCACGTCCGTCGCTCTCTCGGGTTGGGAATAGTCACTTGTAGCGGTAGACGATGCGGCCGCGGGTCAGGTCGTATGGCGACAGCTCGACCACCACCCGGTCCTCGGGGAGGATCCGGATGTAGTGCTGACGCATCTTGCCGCTGATGTGTGCGAGGACCCGGTGTCCGTTCTCCAGCTCCACGCGGAACATCGCGTTCGGCAGGGGTTCGACGACCCGGCCCTCGACCTCGATCGCCCCGTCCTTCTTGGCCATGTCCTCCGCGTTCCGTGACAGGTTGCGTACTGTGGGACTCGCTACTTGCCGTACCTGGGCACGTCGCTGCTCCGGGACCGTGAGCTGCGGTAGGCACGACGGAACCGGCGCCAAGAGGCGCGCCGAAAGCCCAGTGTACGTCGCTTGCGGGGGTGCCCGCACATGGGGTAGGGCCAGCAGCGCCGTCCCAACCGTCAGTCGCGCCGCTGCTGCCTCACGGCCCAGAGCAGTCCCAGTCCCCACGGCGCGGCCACGAAGATCCACCACGGGAAGACGAAGACGCCTGTGGTGAGGCTCGCGACCACCCAGAGCGCGATCGCGACCGCGCTGACCCAGCCCCACGCCACCGCCCCTCGGCGCAGGTCCACGTCCGGATCGGCTCGTGGCGCGGGCGGCCGCGCCGGCCCCGCGGGCGGGGCGAGCGGCCGGGGCGAGGGCGGGTCGCCGGGCAGGTCCGCGGCCAGCGCGGCGAGCTCGCCGTAGGTGCGGGCGGCGAGCGTCGCGGTGACGCGCTCCTCGAACTCGTCGGCGTCCAGGCGGCCCTCGGCATGCGCGGCCCGCAGCCGTTCGAGCATCACTTCGCGGTCGGCGTCCCCGGCACGCATGTCCTCCGGCCGCACGTGGGACCGGCCCGAGCCCGCCGTCTCCTCACCAGCCACCTCTCCATGGTGCCTCCGATGAGGACCCCGCGGCCACCGGACGGGCGGGTCGGCGAGCTGCGTGGGAAATGGGGCGACCTTGTCGGAGGCCGCGGTTATGGTGCGGTTCGCCCTATTAATCCGGTCTTGACCTCCAGTCCGGTTCACCTAGGAGGGTTCGTTGGAACGGTGATGAACGAACAGCCAGCCGGCACCACCTCACCCGGACGCCCGCCCCGCGTCCTGCCCCGTCCACTGCGCCCCTTCGCCCATCGCGAGTACCGGCTGCTCGTGATGTCGATGGCGGCCTCGCTCTTCGCCAGCGGTCTCTGGCTCGTCGCCATCGTCTACCAGGTGATCGCGCTCGGCGGCGGGCCGTCGGAGCTGTCGATCGTCGCGGCAGCGTCGAGTGTCGGGCTCCTCGCGAGCGTGCTCATCGGAGGTGTCGCCGCCGACCGGCTGCCCAAACGGGCCGTGCTGCTCGGCGTCGAGATCGTCCGGATCGCGTCGGCGGTGCTCGCAGGTGCGCTCGCCGTCACCGGTGCCCTGCAGCTGTGGCACCTGGCCGTCATCGCGTTCGTGGTCGGCGCGGCCGAGGCCTTCTTCTACCCGGCCTACTCGGCGATCCTGCCCACGCTCCTTCCCCCCGACGAACTGCTCGCCGCAAACGGCGTGGAGGGCACGCTGCGGCCCATCGCGCAGCAGGCACTCGGTCCGGCGCTGGCCGGGCTGCTGGTCGGCGCCTTCGCCCCCGGCGTCGCGCTGCTGCTCGCCGCGGCCGTCTACGCGCTCGCCACCGTCGCGATCGTCGCGATGCGCCGCGTCGCCGTCGCGCCCGCAGACGAGCGCACGTCGGTGCTCCACGACCTGCGGGAGGGCTTCGCCTACCTGTTCCGCACCGGGTGGCTGTTCGCCTCACTCGCCTTCGCCACGCTGTACGTGCTGGTGCTCATCGGCCCCATCGAGGTGCTGCTCCCGTTCGCCGTGCGCGAGCAGACCGGTGGCGGCGCCAGCAGCTTCGCCCTCGTGCTCGGGGCGTTCGGGCTCGGCGGTGCCATCGGCTCGCTGCTGGTGTCGGCGTGGCGACTTCCCCGCCGCTACCTCACCACGATGATCCTGATGTGGGGTGCGGGCGCGGCGCCCCTGGTGCTGATCGGCATCGCCGGCGAGCTGTGGATCATGGCGGCCGCCACGTTCGTCGTCGGCTTCACCGGGTCCGTAGCGATGGTCATCTGGGGCACGCTGCTGCAGCGCCGGGTGCCGCCACACCTCCTGGGGCGGGTCTCCAGCCTTGACTTCTTCGTGTCGCTGGCACTCATGCCCGTCTCGATGGCGATCGCCGGGCCCGTGGGCGAGTGGATCGGCGTCCCGCTGACCTTCGCGCTGGCCGGTTCCATCCCCGTGTTCCTGGGGATCGCGGCGATCCTCGGGTGGCGGCTGCCGCAGGACGAGATCGCACACCCGCTCGACTCTCCCCCCGACACCGAGCCGGCTACGCGTCCCGAGGAGGCGGAGTCCGGCGCGCCGACCCCCACCGGCCAAGGGTGATTCGCCGACGGTTGTGGAACCGGTATCAACCGTTCGGGTGGCATCTGCCGGTCACGGGTGACAATCTGGCCCAACCGCACCGGCCGGATGGTGGCTGCGGGACAACCTGACGCATCGGGGTCCGCGGCGACGGCGCCGCGGAGGGCGCAAGGAGTTGTGATGCTGGACCAGCGTGAACGACGGGACACCAGGCGCCTAGCTCCGGGGGGTGTGCGGTGACCCTGTCGGAGACACGATCCCGGATGAACCCCCGGTCGGTGCTGATCTGGACGGCGGTTGCCATCATCGGCGCCGTCGCATGGGCAGTGCTCGCGCTGGCCCGCGGGGAGAACGTCTCCGCGATCTGGCTGGTGGTGGCCGCACTCGGCTCCTACGCCATCGCCTACCGGTTCTACGCCCGGTTCATCGTCAAGCGGGTACTGAAGGTCGATGACAGCCGGGCCACTCCGGCTGAACGGCTCGACAACGGCACGGACTACCAGCCGATGGATCGCCGGGTGCTGTTCGGCCACCACTTCGCGGCGATCGCCGGGGCCGGGCCGCTGGTCGGGCCGGTGCTCGCCGCACAGATGGGCTACCTGCCGGGCACGATCTGGATCATCGTCGGCGTCATCTTCGCCGGTGCCGTGCAGGACATGGTCACGCTGTTCTTCTCGATGCGGCGCGACGGCAAGAGCCTCGGCCAGATGGCCCGCGACGAGATCGGCGTCGTCGGCGGTGTCGCCGCGCTGATCGCAGTGTTCTCCATCATGATCATCCTGCTCGCAGTGCTCGCGCTCGTCGTCGTCAACGCGCTGGCGCACTCGCCGTGGGGCACGTTCTCGATCGCGATGACGATCCCCATCGCCCTGTTCATGGGCTTCTACATGCGCTCGATACGCCCGGGACGAGTCATCGAGACCAGCGTCATCGGCGTGGCGCTCCTGCTGCTTGCCATCGTCGCGGGCGGGTGGGTCCAGAACTCGAGCTGGGCGGAAGCGTTCACGCTCGACCCGCGCACGCTGGTCCTCTGCCTGGTGATCTACGGCTTCGCGGCGTCGGTGCTGCCGGTGTGGATGCTGCTCGCCCCGCGCGACTACCTGTCGACGTTCATGAAGATCGGCACGATCGCGCTGCTCGCGCTCGGCGTGCTGATCACCATGCCGGTGCTCAACACCGAGGCCTTCACCACGTTCGCCTTCAGCGGCACCGGGCCGGTGTTCGCCGGGTCGCTGTTCCCGTTCGTGTTCATCACGATCGCCTGCGGCGCGCTCTCCGGGTTCCACTCCCTGATCGCGTCCGGCACCACGCCGAAGCTGATCCAGAAGGAGTCGCAGGTCCGGCTCATCGGCTACGGCGCGATGCTGATGGAGTCGTTCGTCGCGATCATGGCGCTGATCGCCGCCTGCATCCTCGACCCCGGCCTGTACTTCGCGATGAACGCCCCGGCCGGGCTGCTCGGCACCACGGTGGAGTCGGCGTCCCAAGCGGTCAACAACCTCGGCTTCACGATCACCCCGCAGGAGCTCGCCGCGGCGGCCGCCTCGGTTCAGGAGAGCACGCTGGTCGCCCGCACGGGCGGGGCGCCCACGCTCGCCATCGGCATGTCGGAGATCTTCTCCGGCGCCTTCGGCGGGGACGCGCTGCGAGCGTTCTGGTACCACTTCGCGATCATGTTCGAGGCCCTGTTCATCCTCACCACGGTGGACGCGGGCACCCGGGTCGGGCGCTACATGCTCCAGGACACCCTCGGCAACGTGTACAAGCCGATGGCCAACGTGAACTGGAAGCCCGGCATGTGGTTCACGAGCGCGGTCGTCGTCGCGGCGTGGGGCTACTTCCTCTACGCCGGTGTCACCGACCCGCTGGGTGGCATCAACCAGCTCTTCCCGCTGTTCGGCATCGCCAACCAGCTGCTCGCGGCGGTCGCGCTCACGGTCTGCACCACGCTGCTGATCAAGACGGGCCGCACGAAGTACGTCTGGGTCACGGCCATCCCGCTCGCGTGGGACGTCGCGGTCACACTCACGGCGAGCTGGCAGAAGGTGTTCTCGCCCAACCCGACCCTGGGCTTCTTCGCCCAGCGGGAGCGCTACGCGGCCGCCCTGGCGCGCGGCGAGGTGCTGACGCCCGCGAAGAGCCTCGCGGAAATGCAGACCGTCGTCACGAACTCCACCGTGCAGGGCACCCTGTCGGCGCTGTTCGCGATCCTGATCATCATCGTGATCGCCAACGCGCTGGTGGTCTGGTACCGGGCGCTCACCTCGGATACGCCGCTGCCCAGCACGGAGGCGCCTGCCGTCCCGTCCAAGATCGTGGCGCCGTCCGGCCTGATCGCCACGGCGGAGGAGAAACGGGCCCTCGCCACGGCCGGGGACCGTTCATGACGCCCGGCGAGATCTGGCGTGGGGTGCGTTGGTACCTGCGCGAGCTCACCGGGGAGACGCAGTATGACCGCTACCTGGAGCGGCACACGCAGGAGCACGCGGGTGTGGCCCCGCTGAGCAGGCGGGAGTTCGAGCGCCGCCGCATCGCCGCAGCGGACGCGAAGCCCGGCTCCCGCTGCTGCTGACCCGCACAAACAAAACGGCGCTCTCGCCCGGCCTCGCCGGGTGAGAGCGCCGTTTCGTGTGTCCGGCCTAGAGCGCCTTCAGCTCCTCCGTCACCTCGGCAACGCTCTTCTTCGCGTCGCCGAAGAGCATCGAGGTGTTGTCGGCGTAGAACAGCGGGTTGTCGATGCCCGCGAAACCGCTGTTCATCGAGCGCTTGAGCACGATCACCGAGTGGCTCTGGTCCACGTTGAGGATCGGCATCCCGAAGATCGGTGAGCTCGAGTCGTTGCGCGCAGCCGGGTTGGTGACGTCGTTCGCCCCGATCACCAGCGTGACGTCGGTGCGGGAGAACTCGTCGTTGATGTCGTCCATCTCCTTGAGCGCGTCGTAGGAGACGTCCGCCTCGGCCAGGAGCACGTTCATGTGCCCCGGCATCCGGCCGGCCACGGGGTGGATGGCGTACTTGACCTCCACACCCTTGGCCTCCAGCAGCTTGGCCATGTCCTTCACCGCGTGCTGGGCCTGCGCCACCGCCATGCCGTACCCCGGCACGACGATCACCTGCGACGCGTAGGCCATCTGGATCGCGGCGTCCGCGGCGGACGTCGCCTTGACCGTGCGCTCGACACCGTCACCGGCACCCGGGAGCGTGGCGGTGCCGCCGAACCCGCCGGCGACGATCGCCGGGATCGAGCGGTTCATGGCCGTGGCCATGAGGTTGGTCAGGATCGTGCCGGACGCCCCGACGATCATGCCGGCCACGATCATCGCGGTGTTGTTCAGCGCGAGACCGGCCGCGGCGGCCGAGAGTCCCGTGAGCGCGTTGAGGAGCGAGATCACCACGGGCATGTCGGCGCCGCCGATCGGCAGCACCACGAGCACGCCGAGCACCGCAGCCAGCAGGAGCAGCGCGACGATCCAGATCTCCGGAGCACCGCCGACCCCGGCCACCACGGCACAGGCGATGGCGCCGAGCAGCAGCAGACCGTTCACGAACTGCTGCGCCTTGCCCAGCCCGATCGGGCGGCCGGGAAGGATCTCCTGCAACTTGCCGAAGGCGATCAGCGAACCCCAGAACGAGATCGATCCGACGATCGCGGAGAACATCGAGGCGACGATGACGTAGCCCGGCTCGCCGGAGAACCCGCCCGTGGTGCGGAACTCCGACCACGCGATCAGGGCCACCGCCCCACCGCCGACGCCGTTGAACAGCGCCACCATCTGCGGCATCGCGGTCATCTTCACCTGGCGCGCAGACGGCACACCGAGCGCGGCGCCGACCACCAGACCGATGATGATCAGGATCCAGTTGTGCTGCACCTGGAGCAGCGTGGCCACCACCGCGATCGTCATGCCGACCGCGGCGATGAGGTTGCCGCGCACGGCCGTCTTGGGGCCGGTGAGCCCCATCAGGCCGTAGATGAACAGCGCGAACGCGATGATGTAGAGGATCGGGACGAGAACGTCCATCACGCGCCCTTCCCGTTCGACGCGATCTTCTCGGCCGACGGCGCCTTGGCGGCATCCGGCTTGGACTTGAACATCCCCAGCATGCGGTCGGTCACGAGGAACCCACCGATCACGTTGATCATGCCGAACGCGATGGCGATGACCAGCAGGATCTGGTCGACCACCGACGGGTTCTCGAGGTGGCCCAGCACGATCAGCCCGCCGAGCAGCACGATCCCGTGGATCGCGTTGGTGCCCGACATGAGCGGCGTGTGCAGGGTGTTGGGCACCTTTGAGATCACGGCGAAACCGACGAACCCGGCCAGCACCAGGATCGCAAGGTTCGCCAGCAGTCCGGATTCCATCAGTTGTCCTTCTCCTCGGCGCCGGACTCGGTCACCGTGCGCGTGACACAGGACTTCGCGAGCACCTCGTCGTCCCAGTTCGGTGCGAGCGCACCGTCCTTGTCCAGCATGAGCTCCAGCAACGCGGACACGTTGCGCGCGTACAGCTCCGACGCGTGCTCCGGCATCGTCGACGCGAGGTTCAGCGGGGACGCGATCGTGACGTCGTGCTTGACGACGACCTCACCCGGCTCGGTCAGCTCGCAGTTGCCCCCGCTCTCACCGGCCAGGTCCACGACGACGCTGCCGGGGCGCATCCCCTCGACCGCCTTGGCGGTGACCAGGGTGGGGGCCTTGCGGCCGGGGACGTTCGCCGTGGTGATCACGACGTCGAACCCGGTGATCGCCTCCTCGAGGCGCTTCTGCTGTTCGGCGCGCTCCTCCTCGGTGAGCTCACGGGCGTAGCCGCCCTCACCGGCGGCCTCGATGCCGAGGTCGAGCCACTGTGCGCCGAGCGAGCGGACCTGGTCGGCCACCTCCGGACGCACGTCGTAGCCGGTGGTGCGGGCGCCGAGCCGCTTGGCCGTGGCCAGCGCCTGCAGGCCCGCGACGCCCACACCCAGGATCAGCGCCTGCGCCGGCTTCACGGTGCCCGCCGCCGTCGTCAGCATCGGGAAGAAGCGCGTGGAGCGCTCCGCCGCGAGCAGCACCGCCTTGTACCCGGCGACGTTGGCCTGGGAGGACAGCGCGTCCATCGTCTGGGCGCGCGAGATACGCGGGATCGCCTCCATGGCGAACGCCTGCACGCCGGCGGCCTTGAGCGACTCGATCGTCTCCGGCGAGGTGAGCGGCGCGAGGAAGCCGATCAGGGTGCCGCCCGAGCGCAGCCTGCCGATCTCCTCGGCCGACGGCGGGTTCACCTTCGCCACGACGTCGGCGACCCACGGATCCCCGATCGTGGCGCCCGCCTGTGTGAACAGCTCGTCGGGGATCAACGCGCCGAGGCCCGCCCCGGCCTCGACGACGACTTCCACACCCCGCGAGCGGAGCTTCTCGACCACCTTCGGCACCAGTGCGACACGTCGCTCACCGGCGGCAGACTCGCGCGGCACCCCGACAGTCGTGTGCCGCGGTACTGTGGATTCTGTATTCACAAGACCAGAGCCTAGACCAGCAAGCCCCCAAGCAGGGAACACGTGTGACGTGGGTTGTGCCGGAGCACTGGTCTCGATCGATGCAGTACCCGATCGAAAGTCGTAGGCGGGCCTCGTCCGGTCAGTCGGACAGGACCGTCAGCACCCGCGGGCCGTCCTCGGTGATCGCGACCGAGTGCTCCCAGTGCACCGCACGGCCGCCGTCGGCGGTGACCACCGTCCAGCCGTCGTCGAGCTCCCGGGTGGTGGGGTCGCCTGCGGTGAGCATCGGCTCCACGGCGAGCGCCATGCCGGGCACGAGCCGCGGCCCCTGGCCGGGCTCGCCGAAGTTGGGCAGGAACGGGTCCATGTGCATGGCCGTGCCGATGCCGTGCCCTCCGTACTCGGCCACGATCCCGTAGCCGACTCCGTCGCGGCGGCCCGCCGCCTCGGCGGCCACCTGCACCGCGTGCGAGATGTCGGAGAGGCGCCCACCGGGCTGCACCGCCTCGATCCCCGCGTACAGCGCAACCTCACAGGCCGCCGACAACGCGAGGTCGGACGGGGACACCGCGCCGACCGGGATCGTCACCGCGGCGTCGCCGTGCCAGCCGTCGAGGATGGCCCCGCAGTCAACCGAGATGAGGTCGCCATCGGCGAGGATCTGCGTCAGGCTCGGGATGCCGTGCACGATCTGCTCGTTCACCGACGAGCAGATCGAGGCCGGGTAGCCGTGATAACCCAGGAACGACGGAACGGCGCCGGCGTCGCGGATGGTCTGCTCGGCGAGCGCATCCAGCTCCGCGGTGCTGACACCGGGCTTGGTCTGCTCGACGACGGCTGCGAGCGTGCGCGCGACGAGTGCCCCGGCGGCGCGCATGGCCTCCAGTTCGGCAGGCGACTTGAGCTCGATGTCCCGCCCGCGCCAGCGCGCGATAATCCCGCGCACCCCACCACGCCCGCTCATCGCTCGGCCTCGCTCGGCCGGCGCTTCGCGCAGGCGCTGTGTCGATGATCCGCCCGCTGACGCTCACTCATCGTGTACGGAGGGCGTCGGACACCCGGTCGGTGATCTCCTCGACCTCGCCGACGGCGTCGACCGTCACGAGCCGGTCGCGGTAGTGCTCGAGCAGCGGCGCAGTCTCCTGGCGGTAGACCTGCTGGCGACGCCGGATGACATCCTCGGTGTCGTCGGTGCGGCCCCTGCCCAGCAGCCGCTGGACCAGCTCGTCCTCGGGCACGTTGAACTCGACCACGGCATCGAGGTCCTCGCCGCGCTCGGCGAGCAGATCCGAGAGCGCGGCGGCCTGGCTGAGCGTGCGCGGGAAGCCGTCAAGGATGAAACCCTTCCCGGCGTCGTCGTGCGTGAGCCGCTCGCGCACCATCTCGACCGTGACGCTGTCCGGGACGAGATCGCCCGCATCCATGTAGCGCCTGGCCTCCTGGCCGAGCGGGGTCTGCTGGGCCAGGTTGGCGCGGAAGAGGTCACCCGTGGAGATGTGCGGGACGTCGAGACGCTCCGCGAGACGCACCGCCTGGGTGCCCTTGCCCGCGCCAGGCGGACCAACCAGAACGAGACGCACGCGAAACAACCTCCCACTACCCGCTGAACTCTCGAACACCCGACACGGCCAGACCAACGACGCTAGCGCAGGAAACCGTCGTACTTGCGCTGCATCAGCTGGCTCTCGATCTGCTTTACCGTGTCAAGGCCCACACCGACCATGATCAGCACGGCCGTCCCGCCGAACGGGAAGTTCTGGTTCTGGCCCGACCCGGTGATGCCGAGGAAGAAGTTCGGCAGCACCGCGATCATGCCGAGGTACAGGGAGCCGGGGAGAGTGATGCGCGAGAGCACGAACTGCAGGTACTCGGCCGTCGGCCGACCGGGCCGGATGCCCGGGATGAACCCGCCGAACTTCTTCATCTCGTCGGCGCGCTCTTCGGGGTTGAACGTGATGCCGACGTAGAAGTACGTGAAGAAGATGATCAGCGCGATGTACAGGGTGATGTGCACCCAACTCGACTGGTCGACCAGATAGGTCTGCACGAACTGCTGGAACCCGCCGCCGGTGGTGCCGGCGAGCCGCGAGATCAGGTCGGGGAGGTACAGCAGCGACGAACCGAAGATCACCGGGATGACACCGGCCTGGTTGACCTTCAGCGGCAGGTAGGTGGAGGTGCCGCCGTACATACGGCGCCCGACCATGCGCTTCGCGTATTGCACCGGGATTCGCCGCTGGCCCTGCTCGACGAACACCACGCTCGCGATGATGGCGAGGCCGAAGAAGCAGACGCCGGCGAAGATCAGGCCGCCGTTGCTCAGGATGTTGGCGCCTTCGGCCGGGATCCGCGCCGCGATCGACGCGAAGATCAGCAGCGACATGCCGTTGCCGACGCCGCGCTCGGTGACCTGCTCGCCCAGCCACATGATGACCGCGGTGCCCGCCGTCATGACGATGACGATGACCGACAGCGTGTAGATGCTCGAATTCGGAATGATCGGCAACGAGCAGTTCGTGAACAACTGCCCACGGTCGGCCAGTGCGACGATCCCCGTGGCCTGCAGGATGGCGAGCGCGATGGTCAGGTAGCGGGTGTACTGGGTCAGCTTGTTCTGACCCGACTGCCCTTCCTTCTTGAGCTGCTCGAACCGCGGGATGACGACGGTGAGCAGCTGAATGATGATGCTCGCTGTGATGTACGGCATGATGCCGAGCGCGAAGATCGACAATTGCAGCAGCGCGCCACCGGAGAACAGGTTGATGAGCGAGTAGACGCTCGAGTTGTCACTGCCCTCGACCTGGCGGATGCACTCCTGGACGTTCGGATACGAGACGCCTGGCGACGGGATCATCGCACCGAGCCGGTAGACGGCGACGATGCCGAGCGTGAAGAAGATCTTCTTCCGGAGATCCGGCGTGGTCAGTGCCGACCGAAAAGCGCTGAGCACTCGGTGATCCTCCTGTACTGGTGACCCGCTCCACGGCAGGCCCTCCGCCGCAAGTCGGGCGCGGCGCCCGGCGGGGACCTGCGGAACCCGGACGCGAGCGACTCTAACAGCGCCGACGGCGCCCGTTCGGCACGGACCGGCGCTTCAGGCATTTTCACACCTTCGCGCCGGGCCGCACCGGACGGACACCGTCGTCACAGCTCGCTGACGCTGCCGCCCGCTGCCGTGATTTTCTCGCGGGCGCTGCTGGAGAACGCGTGCGCGCTCACGGTCAGCGCGATGCCCTCCAGCTCGCCGTTGCCGAGCACCTTGACCAGCTGGTTGCGCCGGACAGCGCCGGCGGCGACCAGCTCGTCGGGGCCTACGGTGCCGCCCTCGGGGAACAGGTGGGCGAGGTCGCCCACGTTCACCACCTGGTACTCCGTGCGGAACCGGTTCTTGAAGCCCTTGAGCTTCGGCAGCCGCATGTGCAGCGGCATCTGCCCGCCCTCGAAGGCGGGAGACACCGTCTTACGGGCCTTCGTGCCCTTGGTGCCGCGACCGGCGGTCTTGCCCTTGCTGCCTTCACCACGGCCGACCCGGGTCTTGGCGGTCTTCGCGCCAGGGGCCGGACGCAGGTGATGGATCTTGATGGGGGTGGTCATCAGGAACCGACCTCCTCGACCGTCACGAGGTGACGGACGGTGTGGATCATGCCGCGGATCTGCGGGGTGTCGTCCCGCTCGACCGTCTGGCGGATCTTGCGCAGGCCGAGTGACCTCAGCGTGGCCTTCTGGTTCGCCTGGGCCCCGATGCTGCTACGCACCTGGGTCACGACGAGCTTCGTGCCGCTGGTGGCCGTGCTCTGCGCGGTGGCAGCGTCCTTCGACGCGGTGGCGCGGGCCATCACGACCTCGCACCCTGGGCGGCGGCCGCACGGGCCCGCAGCATGTGGGCAGGGGCGACGTCCTCGAGCGGCAGGCCGCGGCGGGCCGCCACCTCCTCCGGACGCTGGATCATCTTCAGCGCGGCCACCGTGGCGTGCACGATGTTGATCGCGTTGTCGCTGCCCAGCGACTTCGAGAGGACGTCGTGGATGCCGGCGCACTCCAGCACGGCGCGCACCGGGCCACCGGCGATGACCCCGGTACCGGGGCTCGCCGGGCGCAGCAGCACCACACCGGCGGCCGCCTCGCCCTGCACGCGGTGCACGATCGTGCCGCCGATGCGGGGGACGCGGAAGAAGTTCTTCTTCGCCTCCTCCACACCCTTGGCGATCGCCGCGGGCACCTCCTTGGCCTTGCCGTAGCCGACGCCCACCATGCCGTCGCCGTCGCCGACGATCATCAGCGCGGTGAAGCTGAACCGCCGGCCACCCTTCACGACCTTGGCCACGCGGTTGATCGTGACCAGTCGCTCGATGTACGGGGTCTTGTCCTGGGCCGCCCCGCCACGGCCTCCGTCCCGGCGGTCCCGACGGTCGCGGTTGTCACCGCTGCCACCAGGCCCTCCGCCGTCACGCCGTGTACGTCCCGGCATCAGACGTTCCCTTCCATCAGCTTGTACCCAAGAAACACTCGTGTGACAGTCATCAGAACTCCAGCCCGCCCGCACGAGCGGCGTCGGCCAGGGCGGCGATGCGCCCGTGGTAGTCGTAGCCACCACGGTCGAACACCACTGCGGTGACCCCGGCCTCGCGTGCCCGGGCGGCGACGAGCTCGCCGACCTTGGCCGCGCGGGCCTTCTTGTCGCCGTCCAGCGCGCGGACGTCGGCCTCCAGGGTGGAGGCAGCCGCGAGCGTGTGGCCCGCGACGTCGTCGATGAGCTGCACGACGATGTGGCGCGAGCTGCGCTTGACCGCGAGCCGCGGGCGCTCGGCGCTGCCGACGACCTTCTTGCGGAGTCGGGCGTGCCGGCGTGCGCGCGACGTGCGGCGCTTGCTGGACACCTGGGAAGCGGCGCGCTTCTTGGCCGCCGCAGAGATCGTGTCGGCCATCACTTACCCGTCTTTCCGACCTTGCGGCGGACGTTCTCGCCCGCGTACCGCACGCCCTTGCCCTTGTACGGCTCGGGCTTGCGGATCTTGCGGATGTTGGCGGCGGTCTCGCCGACGAGCTGCTTGTCGATGCCCGACACGGAGAACCGCGTGGGGGTCTCGACCGCGAAGGTGATGCCCGCCGGCGGCTCGACGACGACGGGGTGGCTGAACCCGAGCGCGAACTCGAGGTTCGACCCCTTCAGCACCACGCGGTAACCGACACCGACGATCTCGAGCTTCTTCTCGTAGCCGGCGGTGACGCCGACGAGCAGGTTGTTGACGAGCGTGCGCGACAGGCCGTGCATGGCCTTGCTGCGCCGCTCGTCGTCAGGGCGCTTCACGAGGATCGCGCCTGCGTCGTCGCGCTCGATCGTGATCGGCTCGACCACGGTGTGCGACAGGGTGCCCTTCGGCCCCTTCACCGTCACCGTGCGGCCGTCGATGGTCACGTCCACCCCGGACGGCACGGTGACGGGCAGCTTCCCGATACGGGACATGTCCTACCCCCTCACCAGACGTAGGCGAGGACTTCCCCGCCCACGCCGTTCTTCTTCGCCTGCTGGTCGGTCTGCAGGCCGCCGGACGTCGAGATGATCGCGACGCCGAGGCCACCGAGGACCCGGGGCAGGTTCGTGGACTTGGCGTAGACCCGCAGGCCGGGCTTCGACACCCGACGCAGGCCCGCGATGCTCCGCTCGCGGTTGCGCCCGAACTTCAGCTCGATGACCAGGGACTTGCCGACCTCGGCGTCCTCGACCGTGTGCGAAGCGATGTAACCCTCCTTCTGGAGGATCTCGGCGATCGCCACCTTGAGCTTCGAGTGCGGCATGACCACGCGGTCGTGGTACGCCGAGTTGGCGTTGCGCAGACGCGTGAGCATGTCTGCGATCGGATCGGTCATCGTCATGTGACGTCACTGCTTTCCCGCCTGGTTCCCCCTGTGCCTGAGCGGCGCAGGGGGCCTGTGGCGATCAGAGGAGTTCTACCAGCTGCTCTTGCTGATGCCGGGCAGCTCGCCGGCGTGCGCCATCTCGCGGACGCAGATGCGGCAGAGTCCGAACTTGCGGAACACCGCGCGCGGCCGGCCGCACTTCTGGCAGCGCGTGTAGCCCCGCACCTTGAACTTCGGCTTGCGCGCGGCCTTGATGATGAGAGCCTTCTTGGCCATCTCACGCCTCCTTGAACGGAAAGCCGAGCTTGCGCAGGAGCGCCCGGCCTTCCTCGTCGGTCGTGGCCGTGGTGACGACCGTGATGTCCATGCCGCGCGGACGGTCGATCGTGTCCGGGTCGATCTCGTGGAACATCGACTGCTCGTTCAGGCCGAACGTGTAGTTGCCCCGGCCGTCGAACTGGGTGGGGGACAACCCGCGGAAGTCACGGATGCGGGGCAGCGCGATGGTCAGCAGACGGTCGAGGAACTCCCACATGCGGTCGCCT
Organism: Pseudonocardia aurantiaca; assembly: GCF_039526725.1. NCBI lineage: Bacteria > Bacillati > Actinomycetota > Actinomycetes > Pseudonocardiales > Pseudonocardiaceae > Pseudonocardia > Pseudonocardia aurantiaca. The sequence continues at coordinate 405,745 of NZ_BAAAJG010000025.1, read as the reverse complement.
CGCAGGGTCGCCTTCGCCCCGATGGGCATGCCCTCACGCAGCTTGAACTGCGCGATGGACTTGGTGGCCCGGCGGACCTGCGGCTTCTGCCCGGTGATGGTGGCCAGGTCGCGGACCGCGCCGTCGATCAGCTTCGCGTCGCGGGCGGCGTCACCGACACCCATGTTGACGACGACCTTCACGACGCCGGGGATCTGCATCACGTTGGCGTAGGCGAACTGCTCGCGCAGTTCGCCCTTGATCTCGTCGCGGTAGCGCTGCTTGAGGCGCGGCACCACACGCTCTTGGGTCGCGGCGGTCATCAGATCTCCTTCCCGGAACGCCGGGAGATCCGGACGCGCTTGCCGTCCTCGGTGGTCGACTTGCCCACGCGGGTCGGCTTGCCGTCGCCGTCGACGAGCATCACGTTGGAGACGTGGATTGCCGCCTCCGTGGTGATGATCCCGCCGGACTGCGCCCCACGCTGGTTCTGCGTGATCCGGGTGTGCTTCTTGATCCGGTTCACGCCCTCGACCAGCACGCGGTTCTCACCCGGGTAGGCCTGGATGACCTTGCCCTTCGCGCCCTTGTCCTTGCCTGCGATCACCAGCACGGTGTCGCCCTTCTTGATTTTCATGTCAGAGCACCTCCGGAGCGAGGGAGATGATCTTCATGAACCGCTTGTCGCGCAGTTCGCGCCCGACCGGGCCGAAGATGCGGGTCCCCCGCGGCTCGCCGTCCGGCTTGATCAGAACGGCGGCGTTCTCGTCGAACCGGATGTAAGACCCGTCCGGACGGCGGCGCTCTTTGACGGTGCGGACGACAACGGCCTTGACCACGTCACCGCGCTTCACGCCGGCGCCAGGAATGGCGTCCTTCACTGTGGCGACGATCGTGTCGCCGATTCCTGCGTAGCGACGTGACGATCCGCCCAGCACCCGGATGCACAGGATCTCCTTGGCACCGGTGTTGTCGGCGACACGCAGCCGCGACTCCTGCTGGATCACTTCGCCTTCTCCAGGATCTCCACCAGCCGCCAGCGCTTGGTGGCCGACAGCGGTCGGGTCTCCATCAGCCGGACGCGGTCGCCGACACCGGCCGAGTTGGCCTCGTCGTGCGCCTTGACCTTGCTCGTCCGGCGGATGACCTTGCCGTACATCCGGTGCTTCACGCGGTCCTCGAGGGTCACCACGATCGTCTTGTCCATCTTGTCGGAGACGACCAGGCCCTCTCGGACCTTCCGCTCCGCACGCTCCGCCGTCGTCGGCGGCGTGTTGGCTGCTTCACTCATGCCGCGCCCTCGCCGTTCTCGTCAGGGGCGGCCGAAAGGCCCAGCTCGCGCTCGCGCATGATCGTGTAGATCCGCGCGATGTCGTGCCGGACGGTACGCAGCCGCCGGTTGTTGTCCAGCTGCCCGGTGGCCATCTGGAAGCGGAGGTTGAACAGCTCCTCCTTGGCCTCCCGCACGCGGAGCACGAGCTCCTCGTCGGTGAGCTCACGCAGCTCGGCGGCGGTCGTCGTCGAGGCGGCCATCAGATGTCACCACCCTCACGGGTCACGATCCGGCACTTCATCGGCAGCTTGTGGATCGCGCGACGCAGGGCCTCGCGAGCGGTCTGCTCGTTGGGGTAGCTCATCTCGAACAGCACCCGGCCGGGCTTCACGTTGGCCACCCACTTCTCCGGCGAGCCCTTGCCGGAACCCATGCGGGTCTCGGCGGGCTTCTTGGTGAGCGGGCGGTCCGGGAAGATGTTGATCCAGACCTTGCCACCACGGCGGATGTGCCGGTTGATGGCGATACGAGCCGACTCGATCTGCCGGTTGGTCACATAGGCAGGCTCGAGGGCCTGGATGCCGAAGTCACCGAAGGTCACGCGGGTGCCGCCGGAGGCGATGCCCGTGCGGTGCGGACGGTGCTGCTTGCGGTGCTTGACCTTGCGGGGGATCAGCATGACTCAGCTCTCCCCACCGGTCTGGGCCGGAGCCTCGGCGGTGGCGGTGGCGGTGCCACCGCTGTTCGACTGCTCGGCGGCAGCACGCCCGGCCTCGGTGCTCGTGGCCGTGGTGCCCGACGCGCCGGAACGACGGCGCTGCGGACGCTCGCGCCGCGGCGCACGGTCGGCGCTCGGCGCGGCGGCAGGGGCACCCTCGCGGCGGCCACCGACGACGTCACCCTTGTAGATCCACACCTTCACGCCGATGCGGCCGAACGTGGTGCGGGCCTCGAACAGGCCGTAGTCGATGTCGGCGCGCAGCGTGTGCAGCGGCACGCGACCCTCGCGGTAGAACTCCGAGCGCGACATCTCCGCGCCGCCGAGACGGCCGGAGCACTGCACCCGGATGCCCTTGACCTGCGGCGAGCGCATGGCCGACTGGATGGCCTTGCGCATCGCGCGCCGGAAGGCGACACGGTTGGACAGCTGCTCGGCCACGCCCTGCGCGACGAGCTGGGCGTCCGACTCCGAGTTCTTGACCTCGAGGATGTTGAGCTGGACCTGCTTCTTGGTCAGCTTCTCGAGCTGGCCGCGGATGCGGTCGGCCTCGGCGCCACGACGGCCGATCACGATGCCGGGGCGAGCGGTGTGGATGTCCACCCGCACGCGGTCCCGGGTGCGCTCGATCTCGACCTTGGAGATGCCGGCCCGCTCCATGCCCTTGGAGAGCATGCGGCGGATCTCGACGTCCTCCTTGACGTACTCCGAGTACTGCTTGTCGGCATACCAGCGCGACTTCCAGTCGGTGGTGATGCCGAGCCGGAACCCGTGCGGGTTGATCTTCTGACCCATCAGCGGGTCCTCCCCTTCGCACCGCGGGCGGGCCGCGCCTTCTCCGGCTGCGACTCGACCTCGACGGTGATGTGGCTCGTGCGCTTGCGAATCCGGTAGGCACGCCCCTGGGCGCGCGGCCGGATGCGCTTGAGCGTCGGGCCCTCGTCGGCGTAGGCCGCTGCGACCACGAGGGTGTCGCGGTCCAGGTCGAGGTTGTTCTCGGCGTTGGCCGCGGCGCTCGCCACGACCTTGAACAGCGGCTGGGCCGCCGCCTGCGGCGAGAACCGCAGGATGTCGAGAGCCTCCTGCAGCGGCCGACCCTTGATCAGGGCGACGACGCGCCGCACCTTGGTCGGCGACATGTGTACGTACCGCGCCACCGCGCGCGCCCGAATCGGCTCGAGCGCGGAGGCAGGGCTTTCGGTGGTGGTTGTGTCAGCCATTCCTGTACCCCTTCCTTCCTAGTCGCTACTCGGGCCGCTTCAGCGCCTGCGCGCTTTGCGGTCGTCCTTGATGTGGCCCCGGAACGTCCGCGTGGGTGCGAACTCCCCGAGCTTGTGGCCCACCATCGCGTCCGACACGAACACCGGCACGTGCTTACGGCCGTCGTGCACCGCAATCGTGTGGCCGATCATGTCGGGGATGATCGTGGACCGCCGGGACCAGGTCCGGATGACGGTCTTCTTGCCCGACTCGTTGAGCGCGTCCACCTTCTTGAGCAGGTGGTCGTCCACGAACGGGCCCTTCTTCAGGCTGCGCGGCATTGGTTACCTCCCTGCTCAGCGCTTCTTGCCGGTACGACGCCGGCGAACGATCAATTTGTCGGACGGCTTGGTGCGCCGCGTGCGGCCCTCGGGCTTACCAGCCGGGTTCACCGGGTGGCGACCACCGGAGGTCTTGCCCTCACCACCACCGTGCGGGTGGTCGACCGGGTTCATGGCGACACCGCGGACGGTCGGGCGCTTGCCCTTCCACCGCATGCGGCCCGCCTTGCCCCAGTTGATGTTGGAGTGGTCGGAGTTGCCCACCTCGCCGACGGTGGCGCGGCAGCGCACGTCGACGTTGCGGATCTCGCCGGACGGCATGCGCAGCTGCGCGAAAGGGCCGTCCTTCGCCACGAGCTGCACACTCGAACCGGCTGAGCGGGCGATCTTCGCGCCGCCACCGGGGCGGAGCTCGATCGCGTGCACCACGGTGCCGGTAGGGATGTTGCGCAGCGGCAGGTTGTTGCCGACCTTGATGTCGGCACGGGGACCGGCCTCCACCTTGTCGCCCTGCTTGAGCTTCGCCGGCGCGATGATGTAGCGCTTCTCACCGTCGGCGTAGTGCAGCAGCGCGATGCGGCTGGTGCGGTTCGGGTCGTACTCGATGTGCGCGACGGTGGCCGGGATCCCGTCCTTGTCGTTGCGCCGGAAGTCGATCAGCCGGTACGCACGCTTGTGACCGCCGCCCTGGTGCCGGGTGGTGATCCGCCCGTGCGCGTTGCGACCGCCCTTGCTGTGCAGCGGACGGACCAGCGACTTCTCGGGCTCGTCGCGGGTGATCTCAGCGAAGTCCGAGACGCTCGAGCCGCGGCGACCCGGGGTTGTCGGCTTGTACTTGCGGATGCCCATGTGTCGTCAGTCCCTCAGCTCGCCCGGCCGCCGAACACGTCGATCGTGCGGCTCTCCTCGGAGAGCGTGACGACCGCGCGCTTGGTGTCCTTGCGCTTGCCGTAGCCGGTGCGGGAGCGCTTGCGCTTGCCAGGGCGGTTCAGCGTGTTGACGCTGAGCACCTTGACCCCGAACACCTTCTCCACAGCGATCTTGATCTCGGTCTTGTTCGCGTCCGGTCGGACGATGAAGGTGTACTGGCGCTCCTCGAGCAGCCCGTAGCTCTTCTCCGACACCACGGGCGCGAGCAGGATGTCGCGCGGGTCGGGGATCACTTGTCAGCCTCCTTGCGCTGCGAGGGCGGCGGCTGGAACCCGGCCGCCTCGGCCGCCTCGGCGGAGGCGAACCAGACCTCGGCCTCGGTGCGGGCGTAGAACGAGCTGCCCGGCACGTGGTAGAGGTTCGAGTCGCTGTTGCCCTTCACCGGGAAGCCCTCGGGCTGCGACCCGTCGGCCAGCGGCGCGTGGCTCTGGGGCCCGTGCGGGTTCTCGCCGTCGGCGACCGTCTCGCTCTCGCGGGCGATGGCCCTCGCGACCGACGCCCGGGTGGGCGTGGCGATCGGGCCGGCCAGGAAGGCGTCGAGCGCCTCCTGCGTGAACACCACGGCGTCGTTGACGAGCACGTCGTAGGTATTGAGCTGGTCGGGCGCGATCACGTGCACGGTGGGCAGGTTGCGCAGCGAGAGCCACGCGACCTCGTCCTCGCGGCCGACGACCGCCAGCACGCGCCCGGCCTCGCCTGCGACGGCCTCGATGGCCGTGCGAGCCGACTTGGTGGACGGGCTGTCGCCCGTGACCACGGCGGAGACGACGTGCACCAGGCCGGCGCGGGCCCGGTCCGAGAGGGCACCGCGCAGCGCGGCGGCCTTCATCTTCTTGGGGGTCTTCTGCGCGTAGTCGCGTGGCGTGGGGCCGTGCACGACGCCACCGCCCGCGAACTGCGGGGCGCGGGTCGAGCCCTGGCGGGCGCGGCCGGTGCCCTTCTGGCGGTACGGCTTCTTGCCGCCACCGCGGACCTCGCCGCGGGTCTTCGTGTCGTGCGTGCCCTGGCGCGCAGCGGCGAGCTGGGCCACGACGACCTGGTGCATCAGCGGCATGTTGGCCGTGACGTCGAAGACGTGGGCGGGGAGCTCAACGCTGCCGGTCGCCGTGCCCTCGGGGGTCTTGATCTCGACCGATGTCATTACTTCGCACCACCCTTCGCGGCCGTCTTGACGAGCAGCAGACCGCCGCGCGGTCCGGGGACCGCACCCTTGATCAGCAGCAGGCCACGCTCGGTGTCGACCCGGTGCACGGTGAGGTTCTGCGTGGTCACGCGCTCGTTGCCCATGCGGCCGGCCATCCGCAGGCCCTTGAAGACCCGGCCGGGGGTGGCGCAGCCGCCGATGGAGCCCGGCGAGCGGTGCTTGCGCTGGGTGCCGTGGCTGTTGCTGAGGCCCTTGAAGCCGTGGCGCTTCATGACACCCGCGGTGCCCTTGCCCTTGCTCGTGCCCACGACGTCGACCACGGTGCCCGCGTCGAAGACCTCGGCGGTGATCTCCTGGCCGACGCTGTACTCGCCGGCGTCGACGGTGCGCAGCTCGACCAGGTGCCTGCGCGGCGTGGTGCCCGCCTTGGCGAAGTGGCCGGTGCGCGGCTTGTTCACCTTGCGGGGGTCGATCGCGCCGTACGCGAGCTGGACCGCCTTGTAGCCGTCGTTCTCGGGGGTGCGGACCTGCGTCACCACGTTCGGGCCCGCCTGGACCACGGTGACCGGGACCACCCGGTTGTTCTCGTCGAAGACCTGGGTCATCCCGAGCTTGGTGCCCAGGATCCCGGTGATCTGCCTCTCGGTCATCAGTCCAAGCCCTACTGGATGTTGACGTCGACCGACGCCGGGAGGTCGATACGCATGAGCGCGTCCACCGTCTTCGGCGTGGGGTCGAGGATGTCGATCAGCCGCTTGTGGGTGCGCATCTCGAAGTGCTCGCGCGAGTCCTTGTACTTGTGCGGCGAGCGGATGACGCAGTAGATGTTCTTCTCCGTCGGCAGTGGCACCGGCCCGACGACCCGAGCACCCGTGCGCGTGACCGTCTCGACGATCTTGCGCGCGGAGGCGTCGATGGCCTCGTGGTCATAGGCCTTCAGCCTGATGCGGATCTTTTGTCCCGCCATGGTCGTCGGTCGTCCTCTTCTTCCTGCCACTCATGTACGCGTGCCCGGGCGAGCACACGCGGAGGAGCCCCAGCCGCACCGTGGAGGTGCGGCCTCCGGTCTCACTCGGCGTGGGCTCCGGTCCACGAGGTCGGGCGTGTCGCCCCTGCTTCGCAGACCGCTCCCCGGATCACTCGCAACCCCCTGGGGGGTCCCTGTGCTCGGGGGCTGGCGCCAGGCCCGGTGCGCGCGGATCTGATTCCGCGCGCACCGGCGCCTTACGCGCAACCCGTCAAGGATGCCACACGGAAGCGCGGCACCCTCGACCGGGGGTTGGTGCGTGTTACTTGGTGATCTTGATGACCTGGCCGGCGCCCACGGTCCGACCACCCTCGCGGATGGCGAACTGCAGGCCCTCCTCCATGGCGATGGGCTGGATCAGCTTCACGCTCATGGTGGTGTTGTCGCCGGGCATGACCATCTCGGTGCCGGCGGGCAGCGTCACGACGCCCGTCACGTCCGTGGTCCGGAAGTAGAACTGCGGACGGTAGTTGTTGAAGAACGGCGTGTGACGGCCACCCTCGTCCTTGGACAGGATGTAGACCTGGCCCTCGAACTCGGTGTGCGGGGTAGTGGTGCCGGGCTTGGTGACGACCATGCCGCGCTCGACCTGCTCGCGCTTGACACCGCGGAGCAACAGCGCCGCGTTGTCGCCCGCGCGACCCTCGTCGAGGAACTTCTTGAACATCTCGATGGACGTGGTGGTGGTCTTGAACGACTTCTCGCGAATGCCGACGATCTCCACCTCCTCGTTCACCTTGACGATGCCGCGCTCGATGCGGCCGGTGACCACGGTGCCGCGGCCCGAGATCGTGAAGACGTCCTCGACGGGCATGAGGAACGGCTTCTCGATGTCGCGCTCGGGCTCCGGGATGGACTCGTCGACCGCGTCCATCAGCTCGAGCAGCTTCTCGCCCCACTCGGCGTCGCCCTCGAGGGCCTTGAGCGCCGAGACACGGACGATCGGCAGGTCGTCGCCCGGGTACTCCTGCGACGACAGCAGCTCACGGACCTCCAGCTCGACGAGCTCGAGGATCTCCTCGTCGTCGACCATGTCGGCCTTGTTGAGCGCCACGACGATGTAGGGCACACCGACCTGACGGGCGAGCAGCACGTGCTCACGCGTCTGCGGCATCGGGCCGTCGGTGGCCGCGACCACCAGGATGGCGCCGTCCATCTGCGCCGCACCGGTGATCATGTTCTTGATGTAGTCAGCGTGACCGGGGCAGTCGACATGCGCGTAGTGCCGCTTCTCGGTCTGGTACTCGACGTGCGCGATGGAGATCGTGATACCGCGCTGACGCTCCTCAGGAGCCTTGTCGATCTGGTCGAACGCCGACGCCTCGTTGAGGGTGGGGTACTTGTCGTGCAGAACCTTGGTGATGGCCGCCGTCAGCGTGGTCTTGCCGTGGTCGATGTGACCGATCGTGCCGATGTTGACGTGCGGCTTGGTCCGCTCGAACTTCGCCTTCGCCACTTCAGGGTCCTCCTGGACTGTGTTCTTCTTGTCCGCCGTGCTGACGGCAGGTCTTGTGGTGGTGCGGGTGGTGCCTGGGACGAGCCGCGGACCCTACAGGTCCGCGGCACGCGCCTCTTACTCGCCCGTCGCTTTCGCAGTGTTCATTCGGGCTCGCTGCGCGCCTCGCTCGCTGGCGCTCGCTGCGGTGCTCACTCGCCCGTCGCTTTCGCGATGATTTCCTTGGCGACGTTGGTCGGGACCTCCGCGTAGGAGTCGAAGACCATCGTGTAGTTCGCCCGGCCCTGGGTCCGCGACCGGAGGTCGCCGACGTAGCCGAACATCTCCGAGAGCGGCACCAGCGCCTTGACGACGCGGGCACCGGCCCGTTCCTCCATGGCCTGGATCTGGCCACGGCGGGAGTTGAGGTCGCCGATCACGTCGCCCATGTAGTCCTCGGGCGTGGTGACCTCGACGGCCATCATCGGCTCGAGCAGGGCCGGGTCGGCCTTGCGCGCAGCCTCCTTGAGAGCCATCGAGCCGGCGACCTTGAACGCCATCTCGGAAGAGTCGACCTCGTGGTACTGGCCGTCGAGCAGCGTCAGCTTGATGCCGGTCAGCGGGTAGCCCGCCAGCACGCCGTACTGCATGGCGTCCTGGGCGCCTGCGTCGACCGACGGGATGTACTCCCGCGGCACGCGACCACCGGTGACCTTGTTGTCGAACTCGTACAGCGCACCGTCGGCCGTGTCGAGCGGCTCGAGCTTGATGATGACGCGGGCGAACTGGCCCGAACCACCGGTCTGCTTCTTGTGCGTGTACTCGTACTTGTCGACGGTCCGGCGGATCGTCTCGCGGTAGGCCACCTGCGGCTTGCCGATGTTGGCCTCGACCTTGAACTCGCTCTTCATGCGGTTGACCAGCACCTCGAGGTGCAGCTCACCCATACCTGCGAGAATGGTCTGGCCGGTCTCGTCGTCCAGGGAGACCTGGAACGTCGGGTCCTCCTCGGCCAGCTTCTGGATCGCCGTGGAGAGCTTCTCCTGGTCGGCCTTGGTCTTCGGCTCGACCGCGACCTGGATCACCGGGTCGGGGAAGGTCATCGACTCCAGCACGATCGGCGACTGCGGGTCGCTGAGCGTGTCGCCGGTGGTGGTGTCCTTCAGACCGATGACCGCGTAGATGTGACCGACAAGGGCCTCGTCGACCGGGTTCTCCTTGTTGGCGTGCATCTGGAAGATCTTCCCGATGCGCTCCTTGCGGTCCTTGGTCGAGTTGATGACCTGCGAACCAGCGGCGAGCCGGCCCGAGTACACCCGGATGTAGGTCAGCTTGCCGAAGAACGGGTGCGCGGCGATCTTGAAGGCCAGGGCCGAGAACGGCTCCTCCTTCGTGGGGGCGCGGTGCGCGGGGGTCTCCCCGTCCGGCAGCGTGCCCTCGACCGGCGGCAGGTCGATCGGCGACGGCAGGTAGTCGATCACGGCGTCGAGCAGGGGCTGCACGCCCTTGTTCTTGAACGCCGAGCCGCAGAGCACCGGGTAGGCGCTGCGGTTGTTCACGATCTTCCGGACACCGTGCTTGATCTGCTCGGTGGTGAGCTCCTCGCCACCGAGGTAGAGCTCCATCAGGTCGTCGTCGGTCTCGGCGACGGCCTCGACGAGCGCCGTGCGGTACTCCTCGGCCCGCTCGCGCAGGTCGGCCGGGATCTCCTCGACGGCGTAGTCCTCGCCCTTCTGGACCTCACCGCGCCAGGTGAGCGCGCGCATCTCGACCAGGTCGATGACACCGATGAAGTCGTTCTCAGAGCCGATGGGCAGCTGGACCGGGAGCGGCTTGGCACCCAGGCGGTCCTGGATCGTGCTGACGGTGAAGTAGAAGTCCGCGCCCAGCTTGTCCATCTTGTTGACGAAGCAGATGCGGGGGACGTCGTACTTGGTGGCCTGCCGCCAGACCTGCTCGGACTGCGGCTCGACACCTTCCTTGCCGTCGAAGACCGCGACGGCGCCATCGAGCACCCGCAGGTTGCGCTCCACCTCGACGGTGAAGTCGACGTGCCCGGGGGTGTCGATCAGGTTGATCTGGTGGTCTTTCCAGAAGCAGGTGGTGGCGGCCGACGTGATCGTGATGCCGCGCTTCTGCTCCTCCTCCATCCAGTCCATCGTGGCGGCGCCGTCGTGCACCTCACCGATCTTGTAGTTGATCCCGGTGTAGAACAGGATCCGCTCGGTGGTGGTGGTCTTGCCGGCGTCGATGTGCGCCATAATGCCGATGTTGCGGACCTTGCCGAGGTCCGTCAGCACGTCCCGTGCCACTGTCAGCTCTCTTCCGTCAGCAGGTTGGCGCGGACGATCGGCCCGTCACCAGCGGTAGTGGGCGAAGGCCTTGTTGGACTCCGCCATCTTGTGCATGTCCTCGCGCCGCTTCACGCTGGCGCCGAGGCCGTTGCTCGCGTCGAGCAGCTCATTCATCAGCCGGTCGACCATCGTCTTCTCGCGGCGCTGCCCCGCGTAGGACACCAGCCAGCGCAGGCCGAGCGTGGTCTGTCGCACGGCGCGGACCTCGATCGGCACCTGATAGGTGGCGCCACCGACACGGCGGCTGCGCACCTCGAGGGCCGGCTTCACGTTGTCCAGCGCGCGCTTCAGCGTGACGACCGGGTCGGTGCCCGTCTTCTCCCGCGTGCCCTCGAGGGCTGCGTAGACGATGCGCTCGGCGAGGGAGCGCTTGCCGTCCTGGAGCACCTTGTTCACCAGCTGCGTGACCAGCGGCGAGCTGTACACCGGGTCGGAGACCAGAGGCCGCTTCGGCGCGGGGCCTTTACGAGGCATCAGCTCTTCTCCTTCTTCGCGCCGTAGCGGCTGCGGGACTGCTTGCGGTTACGCACACCCTGGGTGTCCAGCGAGCCGCGAATGATCTTGTAGCGAACGCCGGGCAGGTCCTTCACACGACCGCCACGCACGAGCACGATCGAGTGCTCCTGCAGGTTGTGGCCCTCACCGGGGATGTAAGCCGTGACCTCGATGTCGCTGCTGAGCCGCACGCGCGCGACCTTGCGCAGCGCGGAGTTCGGCTTCTTGGGCGTCGTGGTGTACACGCGCGTGCACACCCCGCGGCGCTGGGGGCTCCCCTTGAGCGCTGCGGTCTTGGTCTTGCCGACCTTGTCCTGACGGCCCTTGCGGACCAGCTGCTGGATCGTGGGCATGAACCGTCTGCTTCTTCCCGTCGGTGTCGCTATCTGATGCTCGTGGTGCTGTTCGTGCTGGTGGTGCGTGGTGCCCGGGACACCGGCTGGAAGCCGGCCGCCCTCCCCCGAGGTCGGGCGTGTCCCGATATCGGACGTACTGCCGCCAGGGCACCGAGGTATGAGATCGAGACCTCACGGGGGCCATGGGCCTGCGGTTCCGGCGACCATCGGCCCCACCAACGCGGGATCGGCGACCACTGGGCACGCAGATCGGCCCGACCGTGGTCGAGCGCAAGACAACAGGTTACCCGTCCCGTCGGACGACGGTCAAAACGGGTCCTTGTCGGCGCCTGTCGGTACACGCAGAGTGCCCGAAGGGCGCTTCCCCCGCAAGAGGACGCGCCCGTTCGCCGCTCCGGGAGCCCCGTTCATCGCACGTCTGTGAGCGAGCCTGCCCGGTCGAGTGTTCCGGGTCCCGACGTCCGGTGGGTACCGTCCGGCAGCGCGCCTCCCCAGTGCTGTGGCCGCGCGGCCGACGCGTGCCGTCGTAGCTCCGTTGCTCTCCCCCCGCTTCCTCATGCGCCTGCCTCTGGACGCCACCGGGTACCTCGTGCCGGTCCCCCGTGGCACCCGCCGCAGCACCGACGGGCTCGGCGGTGGACCGCACCAGGTGCTGTTCGTGCACGGCGGTGGCCACCAGGTCGGACGACGCGCAAGCCGCCTAGCGCGCCCAGCGCGGGCCATGACATCCAGCACAACGCATCGCACTCGCCGGTGATTCCGCAGGCGCCGGGAGACCTATCGGACGGACGTGCCGCTCGTCCGAGGCGGCAAGTTCAGAGCCGAGGGGCCGGTGCCGAGCTCCGTCCAGGTGCCGCGGCCGATCACTCCGCTCGTTGGGCGGGGCTGATCAGGTCCGCGAGCGCCCGCAGCCCGGCCGCGACGTCGGCGCCGCTGGGCGCACGCTCCGGGTCGACGATCCACTGCATCATCACGCCGGAGATCAGGGCGTTCTGCACCGACCCGAGCGTCCGGACGCTCTCCTCGGGAACCTCGTCCTCAGGTATCCCGAGCAGCGCGGCCGCGCCCCCGCGCCGGCCTTCCTCCTGACCGTCGGCCAGCAGCTCGCGCAGCTTCGGGTGGTGCTCGGCCTGCACAGCGGCGTCGATGGTCGCGCGCCACATCGCGCGGTGCGTTCCGAACGTCGCGACCATCGCGTTCCACTCCGCGGCCAGCCGGTCGCCTTCCGACGCGGAATGCGCGGCGACCTTCGCGACCGCGTCGCCCCACTCGTCGATCGCCCGGATCAGGGCCGCCATGAGCAGGGCCTCGCGGGAGCCGAAGTGGTAGCCGATGGCCGCGTGGCTCACCCCTGCGGCGGCGGCGATGTCCCGCACCGTCGTCTTCGCCCAGCCCTTGTCGTGGAGGCAGCGCACCGCGCCGTCGAGCAGGTCCTCCCGATTGCCCATGCGGCCCATGCTATCCACTCTTGCCCAAATGGATAAGACATACGTCTTGCCCATTTGGTCAACCCTGCTCTACGGTCCTGCCATCAACTACGGGAGGACTCATGGACACGCAGGTGCTGATCTCGGGCGCGAGCATCGCCGGGCCCACGCTGGCGTACTGGCTCGCGCGCCGGGGGGCAACGGTCACGGTCGTCGAGCGGGCCCCCGCGCTGCGCGGCGGCGGCCACGGCGTCGACTTCCGGGGCGCGCAGATGGAGCTCCTGCGCCGGATGGACCTGCTCGACGCGGTCCGCGCCCGCGAGACGGGCATGGGCGAGCAGCGGATCGTCGACGCCGATGGCCGGGTGCGCGTGCGGATGCCATCGGCGTTCTTCAGCGGGGAGGTCGAGATCGGGCGCGGCGACCTCGCGGAGCTGCTGTACGAGCGCACCGCCGGTCGCGTCGAGTACGTGTTCGGCGACCACGTCACGGCGCTCCACCAAGACCCCGAAGGCGTGGACGTCACGTTCGCCGGCGGGCCTGCCCGCCGCTTCGACCTGGTCGTCGGCGCCGACGGCCTGCACTCCGGCGTCCGGGCCGCCGCCTTCGGCCCCGAGGAGCGGTTCCGCGCCTTCCTCGGGCACTACCAGGCCGGCTTCACGATGCCGAACGAGCTGGGCCTCGACCGCACCGGGCTGATGTACAACGAACCGGGCCGCGGGGTGACGGTCTCCAGCGGGCGCGACACAGCGGTCGCCGGCGTCGGGTTCGTGTTCTCGTCGGACGAGCTCACCTACGACCGGCACGATGGCGCCGCGCTCACCGAGCTCGTTCGCAGGCGCTACGCCGGCGCCGGATGGGAGACACCGCGCCTGCTCCGTGCCCTGGGCGGGGCCACCGACCTGTACTTCGACGCGCTCGCGCAGATACACCTGGACGGCTGGTCAATGGACCGGGTCGTGTTGCTCGGTGACGCCGCATGGTGCGCGGGCCCGGGCGGGTCCGGAACCGGCCTCGCGATGATGGGCGCCTATGTGCTGGCCGCCGAGCTCGACGCGGCCGGCGACGGCGGGCACAGCCTGGCGTTCGAACGCTACGAGGCCGTCACACGGAAGGCCGCGGCGGTCGGACAGCGGCAGGCGAAGGGTGCGGGTGCCTTCCTCGCACCGGCGACGGAGAAGGCGATCCGCCAACGCGACCGTGGCTACCGGATGCTCTCCAGCCGCATCCTGCTGCCGCTGTTCAACCGGATCACGGCGGGCGCAGCCAACGCGTTGACGCTGGACGCCTACCCCGAGAGCGTTCCTGCCGTGCGATAGCCGCTGGCGGACAGCCCCCGGACAGACGAACGGGGCCGGGCACCGCCGCGGGAGAGCGGTGTCCGGCCCCGTTCGAGGCTCGGCTTCGGGCGCTACCTGTTACCGGTAGTCGCGACCGAAGTCGTAGTCGTCCAGTGGCACCGCGGCACCGGTGCCCGTGCCGAACACGTCGGGGCTGTAGTAGCCGTCGTCGTAGCTCGGCAGCGCGTAGGCGGCCGCGCGGGCCTCCTCGGTGGGCTGGACCTGGATGTTGCGGTACCGGTTGATGCCGGTGCCTGCCGGGATCAGCTTGCCGATGATCACGTTCTCCTTGAGCCCGACGAGCTTGTCGCGCTTTCCGTTGATCGCGGCATCGGTGAGGATCCGGGTGGTCTCCTGGAACGAGGCCGCGGACAGCCACGACTCCGTGGCCAGCGAGGCCTTCGTGATCCCCATCAGCACCGGACGACCGGAGGCTGGCTCGCCGCCCTCGGCCACCACCCGGCGGTTCTGCGTCTCGAAGTCGGCCCGCTCGGCCAGCGCTCCCGGCAGGAACTCCGTGGCGCCCGAGTCGATGATCGTGACCCGGCGCAGCATCTGCCGGATGATCACCTCGATGTGCTTGTCGTGGATGTCCACGCTCTGCGTGCGGTACACCTTCTGCACCTCACGCACCAGGTGCAGCTGCACCTCGCGCGGGCCCATGACGCGCAGCACCTCGTGCGGGTCGGCCGTGCCCTCCAGGAGCAGCTGGCCCACGTGCACGTGGTCACCGTCGGCGAGCGGCCGCTCCTGGCCGTCGACGACGATCATCGCCAGCCACTGCCGCTTCGACAGCTTCTCGTAGACGATCTCCTCGCCGCCGTCGTCCGGGGTGAGAGTGATCTTCCAGAAGCGCTCGCCGTCCTCGATGGCGATGCGGCCGTCGACGTCGGCGATGGGCGCCTTGCCCTTCGGGACCCGGGCCTCGAAGAGCTCCTGCACACGCGGCAGACCGGTGGTGATGTCGTCACCGGCGACACCGCCCTGGTGGAAGGTGCGCATCGTCAGCTGCGTGCCGGGCTCACCGATGGACTGCGCCGCGACGATCCCGACGGCCTCGCCCACGTCCACCAGCTTGCCGGTGGCCATCGAGCGGCCGTAGCACATCGCACAGATCCCGGTGGCGGACACGCAGGTCAGCGCGCTGCGCACCTTGATCTGCCGGACGCCCGCGGCCACCAGCGCGTCGAGCGCCGGGTCGCCGAGGTCGTCGCCGCGACGAATCACGAACTCGCCGTCCGGACCCACGACGTCCTCACCCGACGAGCGGGCGTACACCGAGGTGCGCAGGTAGCGGTGCGGGATGAGCCGCCCGTCGCCCGCCTCCTCGGTGACCGGCATCGTGATGGAGCGCTCGGTGCCACAGTCGACCTCGCGGACGATGACGTCCTGCGACACGTCCACCAGACGACGGGTCAGGTAACCCGAGTCGGCGGTGCGCAGCGCCGTGTCGGCCAGACCCTTGCGGGTGCCGTGCGTGGAGATGAAGTACTCCAGCACCGTGAGGCCCTCACGGAAGTTGGCCTTGATCGGACGGGGGATGTACTCGCCCTTCGGGTTGGCCACCAGACCACGCATACCGGCGAGCTGCCGGACCTGGGTCATGTTGCCCGCCGCGCCCGACTTCACGATCGTCGGGATCGGGTTGTCCTCGGGGAAGTTCTCCTCCATGGCCCGGGCCACCTCTTCGGAGGCCTGGGTCCAGATCTTGACCATCTCGTCGTTGCGCTCCTGGTGGGAGAGCGCACCGCGCTGGTAGCGCTTGTTGACCTGGTCGGCCTTGACCTCATAGCCATCCAGGATCGCCTGCTTGTTCGGCGGCACGACGACGTCGGAGACGGCCATGGTGACGCCGGAGCGCGTGGCCCAGTAGAAGCCCGCGTCCTTCAGCCGGTCCAGGACCTGCGCGACCTCGGTCATCGAGTAGCGCTCGGCCAGGTCGTTGATGATCGCGGCCTGGCGCTTCTTCGGCAGCAGCTCGTTGACGTACGGGTAGTCCGCCGGGAGCAGCTCGTTGAACAGGACCCGGCCGAGCGTGGTGTCGGCGAGCCATGGGTCGCCCTGCTGCCAGCCGTCGGCTGCCAGCTCGGCGGCGCGGGCCACGGACGGGACCAGGTCGGTGAGCCGGATCTTGATCGGCGCCTGCAGGTGCAGCACCTTGCGGTCGTAGGCCATGATCGCCTCGGCAGGCGAGGAGAACACGTGGCCCTCACCGGTGGCGCCCTCGCGCAGCCGGCTCAGGTGGAACAGGCCCGTGACCATGTCCAGGCGAGGCATGGCCAGCGGACGGCCGGAGGCCGGCGACAGGATGTTGTTGCTCGAGAGCATCAGCACCCTGGCCTCGGACTGCGCCTCGGCCGACAGCGGCAGGTGCACCGCCATCTGGTCACCGTCGAAGTCGGCGTTGAACGCCTCACAGACCAGCGGGTGCAGCTGGATGGCCTTGCCCTCCACCAGCTGCGGCTCGAAGGCCTGGATGCCGAGGCGGTGCAGGGTCGGTGCGCGGTTGAGCAGCACCGGGTGCTCGGAGATGACCTCCTCGAGCACGTCCCACACCTGCGAGCGGCCACGCTCGACCATGCGCTTCGCGGACTTGATGTTCTGCGCGTGGTTGAGGTCGACCAGCCGCTTCATCACGAACGGCTTGAACAGCTCCAGCGCCATCTGCTTGGGCAGGCCGCACTGGTGCAGCTTCAGCTGCGGGCCGACCACGATGACCGAACGGCCCGAGTAGTCGACGCGCTTGCCGAGCAGGTTCTGGCGGAACCGGCCCTGCTTGCCCTTGAGCAGGTCGGACAGCGACTTGAGCGGGCGGTTGCCCGGCCCGGTGACCGGACGGCCACGGCGGCCGTTGTCGAACAGCGCGTCGACGGCCTCCTGCAGCATCCGCTTCTCGTTGTTGACGATGATCTCGGGGGCGCCGAGGTCGATCAGTCGCTTGAGGCGGTTGTTGCGGTTGATGACCCGGCGGTACAGGTCGTTCAGGTCCGAGGTCGCGAAGCGGCCACCGTCGAGCTGCACCATCGGGCGCAGGTCCGGCGGGATGACCGGCACGCAGTCGAGCACCATGCCCATCGGGCTGTTGCCGGTGGTCTGGAACGCCGCGACGACCTTGAGGCGCTTCAGGGCGCGGAGCTTCTTCTGCCCCTTGCCGCTGCGGATGGTCTCCCGCAGGTTTTCGGCCTCGGCCGGGATGTCGAAGTTCTGCAGCAGGGTCTGGATCGCCTCGGCACCCATGGACCCGGTGAAGTAGTCGCCGTAGCGGTCGTAGAGCTCGCGGTAGAGCCCCTCGTCCGCGATCAGCTGCTGCACGTCGAGCTTGGTGAAGGTGCTCCAGATCTCGTCGAGCCGGTCCAGCTCGCGCTGGGCGCGGTCGCGGAGCTGGCGCATCTCGCGCTCGCCACCCTCCTTGACCTTCCGGCGGACGTCGCTCTTGGCGCCCTCCGCCTCGAGCTCGGCGATGTCGGCCTCGAGCTTCTGGGCCCGCGCCTCCAGGTCGGCGTCACGGCGCTGCTCGACCCGCTTGCGCTCCACGCTCATCTCGTTCTCGAGCGTGGACAGGTCGGTGTGGCGCAGCTCCGTGTTCACCGAGGTGATGACGTAGGCCGCGAAGTAGATGATCTTCTCGAGGTCCTTGGGCGCCAGGTCGAGCAGATAGCCCAGCCGGCTCGGCACACCCTTGAAGTACCAGATGTGCGTGACCGGGGCGGCCAGCTCGATGTGGCCCATCCGCTCACGCCGCACCTTGGCGCGCGTGACCTCCACGCCGCAGCGCTCGCAGATGATGCCCTTGAACCGGACGCGCTTGTACTTGCCGCAGTAGCACTCCCAGTCGCGGGTCGGACCGAAGATCTTCTCGCAGAAGAGCCCGTCCTTCTCCGGCTTGAGGGTGCGGTAGTTGATGGTCTCGGGCTTCTTGACCTCGCCGTGCGACCACTGACGGATGTCCTCGGCGGTGGCCAGGCCGATGCGCAGCTCGTCGAAGAAGTTGACGTCGAGCACGTGTGTCCTCAGTTCCTTCGTTGTCGGCTCTGGGCGGGTCAGTTGACGACGTCGTCGACGGTCATCGAGTCGGACCCGGGGCGGCTGGACAGGTTGATGCCCAGGTTCGCCGCGGCCCGCTCGAGGTCCTCGTCGTCGGTGTCGCGCATCTCGATTGCCGCACCGTCGCTCGAGAGCACCTCGACGTTCAGGCAGAGCGACTGGAGTTCCTTCAGCAGCACCTTGAACGACTCCGGGATGCCCGGCTCGGGGATGTTCTCCCCCTTGACGATGGCCTCGTAGACCTTCACGCGGCCCACCACGTCGTCGGACTTGATGGTGAGCAGCTCCTGCAGGGTGTAGGCGGCGCCGTACGCCTGCATCGCCCAGCACTCCATCTCGCCGAACCGCTGGCCACCGAACTGAGCCTTACCGCCCAGCGGCTGCTGCGTGATCATCGAGTAGGGACCGGTGGAGCGCGCGTGGATCTTGTCGTCCACGAGGTGCGCCAGCTTCAGGATGTACATGTAGCCCACGGCCACCGGGAACGGGTACGGCTCGCCGGAGCGGCCGTCGAGCAGCGTGGCCTTCCCGTCGGGGCCGACCATGCGCTCGCCGTCGCGGTTGGGCCGCGTGGCGCCGAGCAGCCCGGTGATCTCGTGCTCCTTCGCGCCGTCGAAGACCGGGGTGGCGGTCTTCGTGCCCGGCGGCACGGAGTAGAGGTCCTCAGGCATCTTCGACGCCCAGTCCGGCTTGCCCTCGACCTCCCAGCCGGACTTGGCGATCCACCCCAGGTGGGTCTCCAGGACCTGGCCGATGTTCATACGACGGGGCACGCCGTGGGTGTTGAGGATGATGTCGACCGGCGTGCCGTCCGGGAGGAACGGCATGTCCTCGGCGGGAAGGATCTTGCCGATGACGCCCTTGTTGCCGTGGCGGCCTGCGAGCTTGTCGCCGTCCTGGATCTTGCGCTTCTGGGCGACGTAGACGCGGACCAGCTCGTTGACGCCCGGCGCCAGCTCGTCCTCGTCGTCGCGCGAGAAGACGCGGATGCCGATGACCTTGCCGTTCTCGCCGTGCGGCACCTTGAGCGAGGTGTCACGCACCTCGCGCGCCTTCTCACCGAAGATCGCGCGGAGCAGGCGCTCCTCCGGGGTGAGCTCAGTCTCGCCCTTGGGCGTGACCTTGCCGACCAGGATGTCGCCGGGCTGGACCTCGGCGCCGATCCGGATGATGCCGCGCTCGTCGAGGTCGGCGAGGACCTCCTCGGAGACGTTCGGGATGTCCCGGGTGATCTCCTCGGCGCCCAGCTTGGTGTCGCGGGCGTCGATCTCGTGCTCCTCGATGTGGATCGACGTCAGCACGTCGTCCTGCACCAGGCGCTGCGAGAGGATGATCGCGTCCTCGTAGTTGTGGCCCTCCCACGGCATGATCGCCACGAGCAGGTTCTTGCCGAGGGCCATCTCGCCGTCCTCGGTGCACGGCCCGTCCGCGATGACCTGCCCGACCTCGACGCGCGCGCCCTCGTCGACGATCGGCTTCTGGTTGTTGCAGGTGCCCTGGTTGGAGCGGCGGAACTTGTTGAGCCGGTACGTGGTGCGCGTGCCGTCGTCGGCCATCACGGTGATGTAGTCGGCGCACAGCTCCTCGACCACACCGGCCTTGTCGGCCACCAGCACGTCGCCGGCGTCGACCGCGGCCCGCAGCTCCATGCCCGTGCCGACCAGCGGCGACTCGCTGCGCAGCAGCGGCACCGCCTGACGCTGCATGTTGGCGCCCATCAGCGCGCGGTTGGCGTCGTCGTGCTCGAGGAACGGGATGAGCGCCGTTGCGACCGACACCATCTGGCGCGGCGAGACGTCGATGTAGTCGACGCCCGTCGGGGAGATGTAGTCGACCTCGCCACCCTTACGGCGGACGAGGACGCGCTCCTCCTGGAAGTGGCCCTCGTCCGTCAGCGGCGCGTTGGCCTGCGCGATGACGAAGCGGTCCTCCTCGTCGGCGGTGAGGTAGTCGATCTGCTCGGTGACCTGGCCCTCGTCGACCTTGCGGTACGGGGTCTGGATGAAGCCGAACGGGTTGACCTGCGCGAACGTGGACAGCGAGCCGATCAGGCCGATGTTCGGGCCCTCGGGGGTCTCGATCGGGCACATCCGGCCGTAGTGGCTGGGGTGCACGTCGCGGACCTCGAAGCCCGCCCGCTCACGGGACAGACCACCCGGGCCGAGCGCCGAGAGGCGGCGCTTGTGGGTGAGGCCGGCCAGCGGGTTGTGCTGGTCCATGAACTGCGACAGCTGCGAGGTGCCGAAGAACTCCTTGATCGCCGCCACGACCGGGCGGATGTTGATCAGGGTCTGCGGCGTGATCGCCTCGACGTCCTGCGTGGTCATGCGCTCGCGGACGACGCGCTCCATCCGGGACAGGCCGACGCGGACCTGGTTCTGGATGAGCTCGCCGACCGTGCGCAGACGCCGGTTGCCGAAGTGGTCGATGTCGTCGGTCTCGACCGGCACCTCGACGCCGCCGTTGCCCTCGGCGTCGGCCCCCGTGCGCATCGTGGTCTCGCCGGCGTGCAGCCGGACGAGGTACTCGATGGTGGTGGCGATGTCCTCCTCGGTCAGCGTGCCGACCGAGGTGTCGATGGTGAGGCCGAGCTTCTTGTTGGCCTTGTAGCGGCCGACCTTGGCCAGGTCGTAGCGCTTGTCCTTGAAGAACAGGTTCTCCAGGAGCGTCTGCGCGCTCTCGCGCGTGGGCGGCTCGCCGGGACGCAGCTTGCGGTAGATGTCGAGCAGCGCCTCGTCCTGCCCGGCGGTGTGGTCCTTCTCCAGTGTCGCGAGGATCGTCTCGGAGAACCCGAAGCGCTGCTGGATCTGCTCGGCGGTCCAACCGAGGGCCTTCAGCAGCACGGTGACCGGCTGGCGGCGCTTGCGGTCGATACGCACACCCACGGTGTCGCGCTTGTCGACGTCGAACTCCAGCCACGCACCCCGGCTCGGGATGATCTTGACGGAGTAGACGTCCTTCTCGGTCGTCTTGTCGATCGCGTGGTCGAAGTAGACGCCCGGCGAGCGGACCAACTGGGATACGACGACACGCTCGGTGCCGTTGATGATGAACGTGCCCTTGCTGGTCATCACCGGGAAGTCGCCCATGAACACCGTCTGGCTCTTGATCTCGCCGGTGGTGTTGTTGGTGAACTCTGCGGTGACGAACAGCGGGGCCCCGTAGGTCATGTCCTTGTCCCGGCACTCCTCTTCGGAGGCCTTGACCTCGTCGAAGCGAGGGTCGGAGAACGACAGGGACATGGACCCTGAGAAGTCCTCGATCGGAGAGATCTCCGTGAGGATCTCCTCGAGACCACCCATTGGGTTCTCGTCGCCGGCATCGATCCGCCTCTGGAACCACGCCTCGTTGCCGACCAGCCACTCGAAGGACTGGATCTGGAGGTCGAGGAGATCGGGCACCTCAAGGGGCTCGCGGATCTTCGCGAAGGTGACCCGAGTAGGAGCACCGGGGAAGTTCGGGTTCGCCGAGACGGAAGCGGGCGCGGGGGTCGCGAGGGGGCTGGTGGCGCGGGACGAAGCCAAGATGCGTCCTTCCGAGAACTGCGCTCTCGTCTGGCGTGCACCGGCACCCGCGCGCTACCGTCTGCTCGTCCGGCCCGGGCGGGAGGTCCGGGTCGAGCGGGCTCGCGGATGCGGGTTCCGGGGCACGCCGTCTGTTGTCAGGCGCAGCCTCCGACCAGGAGCGCGTGAGGCCCTCAGGAACCCCCTGCGGGGGAAGAACCCTCTGAGCGCGCACGCGTAGCTGGACGGAGGCAGCGCAAAGAGGCAGTCTAGCTGCAAATGCAGCCGCTGTCGAGACAGGTCGCCGAGACAACCATCGAGATCTAAGAGTGACCTTTCAGCCGCACCGCGTCAAGACTCTACGCGTCGGTAAGTGGTCCCTTTCGCGGGACGACCGGAGCGGACGGCCTGATCAGCGCCTGGTTGACCGCTCATCGTGCGGATCAGACCCGATCGTGTGTCCACCGGTCGAGTGCTCCCAGCGGGCCCCCGACCACGGGCCTGCACCCGCCGACCGTCCCCGCTGGTTTCCCCACCGTACTCGCGCCGGTACCGGCGCGGAGGACCGAGGTCCACCCGTTCGGAGGTCGCTCGACCATGTGTCGGGCTCGCTTGACACCTTCTGACCCCCGGCACACGATCGGCCACCGACCCCTCCGCCACAGTAGGAGACGATGATGTCCGACGCCCCCGCGATGGTCGAGCCGCTCGGCCCCGACGCTCCCTCCGACTGCCGGGGAAGCTCCGACTGCCGGGGACGCTCCGACTGCCGGGGAAGCCTGCCGCGATGAGCAGCGCCTACGACGAGCGACCGTGGCTCGCCCGCTACGACGCGGGCCAGCCCGCAGACCTCGAACCCGAGTTCACCGACGCGCTCGCCATGTTCCGGGCCGCGGTGGAACGCAACCCCGGCGGCGACGCCATCCGCTACTTCGACGGCCGCATCACGCTCCGCGAGCTGGACGAGCTGACGGACGCCTTCGCCGTCGGGATGCTCGAGACCGGGTTCGAGACGGGCGACCGGGTGGCGCTCTACCTGCAGAACGTGCCGCAGTTCGTGATCGGGCTCGTCGGAACGTGGAAGGCGGGCGGGATCGCCGTCTCGATCAACCCGATGAACCGGCAGCGCGAGCTGGAGTTGCTGCTCACCGACTCCGGCGCCCGGGTGCTCGTGTGCCTGCAGAGCCTCTACCGGGACGTCGCCGCCGACGTGGTCGGCCGCACGGCGGTACAGACCGTCGTCACGACGTCGGAGCGGGAGCACCAGAACCGCGACGACCCGCGCGCGTTCCCCGACCAGGAGCCCGTCGACGTGACCGGCACCGAGGACATGGCCGGGATGATCGAGCGGTACCGCGGGCAGGTGCCGCCGCCCACGTCCTTCTCCCCCGGTGACACAGCGTTCCTGACCTATACGTCCGGCACCACCGGCCCGCCCAAGGGCGCGATGAACACGCACGGGAACGTGGTGTTCAACAGCCAGACCTACCGCGAGCTGTGCCGCCTCGGCTCCGACGACGTGGTGCTCGGCGTCGCGCCGCTGTTCCACATCACCGGGCTGATCGGCCACGTCACCGCCAGCCTGCTGCTCGGGGTGCCCCTCGTGCTGTTCCACCGCTTCGAGCCGTCGCTCGCGATCGAGACGATCCGCGAGCAGCGGCCCACGTTCACCGTCGGCTCGATCACGGCGTTCATCGCGCTCATGAACGCGCCGAACGCCGACCGGGACGCGCTCTCGTCGCTCACGAAGATCTGGTCGGGCGGGGCGCCGATCCCGCCGTCGACGGTCAAGGCGTTCTCCGCGGCCTTCGGGCAGTACATCCACAACGTCTACGGCCTGACCGAGACCACCTCCCCGTCGCACGGCGTCCCCGCGGACGCCGAGGCGCCGGTGGACGAGACGTCCGGCGCGCTGTCGGTGGGCGTGCCGGTCTACAACACGATTGTGCGGATCGTCGGCGACGACGGGCAGGACGTCCCTCCGGGGGAGATCGGCGAGATCGTCACGACGGGCCCGCAGGTCGTCTCGGGCTATTGGGGCAAGCCGGAGGAGACCGAACGCGCCATCCCGGGCGGCGCCCTGCACACCGGCGACGTCGGCTACATGGACGAGACCGGCTGGTTCTACATCGTCGACCGCAAGAAGGACCAGATCAACGCGGGCGGCTACAAGGTCTGGCCGCGTGAGGTGGAGGACGTGCTCTACGAGCACGACGCGGTGCGGGAGGCCGCAGTCGTGGGGGTGCCGGACGAGTACCGGGGCGAGACGGTGAAGGCGTTCGTCAGCCTGCGGCCGGGCCGGTCCGTGACGGCCGAGGAGCTGATCGCGTTCGCCAAGGAGCGCATGGCGGCTTACAAGTACCCGCGGCAGGTGGAGTTCCTCGACGAGATCCCGAAGACCGTGACCGGGAAGCTGCTGCGCCGCGAGCTGCGGGCGCGGGAGGACCAGGGCTGATACACCGCGGACGGGAAACGCGGCGAGGGGCGGCACCCGATGCGGGTGCCGCCCCTCGCTGTCGTACTGGGTGGCGCGGCGTCAGGTCAGGCTGACCTTGGCGCCGGCCTCCTCGAGCTTGGTCTTCGCGGCGTCGGCCGCGTCCTTGGCCACGCCCTCCAGGATCGGCTTCGGGGCCGACTCCACGAGGTCCTTGGCCTCCTTCAGGCCGAGGCCCGAGACGAGCTCGCGGACGACCTTGATGACCTGGATCTTCTTGTCACCGGCGGCCTCGAGGACGACGTTGAACTCGTCCTTCTCCTCGGGGGCCTCGGCAGCGGCGGCACCGGCGGCCGGGCCGGCCGCGGCGACGGCGACCGGGGCGGCGGCGGTGACGTCGAAGGTCTCCTCGAACTTCTTCACGAACTCCGAGAGCTCGATGAGGGTGAGGTCCTTGAAGGCCTCGAGCAGCTCGTCGGTGGACAGCTTCGCCATGGTGGTTCCTCTTTCGGTGATGCGGTACGGGGGGTGGTCAGCTCGCGGAGTCGGTGTCCGACTCGGGGGCGGCCTCGGCCGCCGGGGCCGCACCGCCCTCTTCCGCGCGCTTGTCGGCGAGCGCCTGCGCCAGGCGGGCGACCTGCGACGCCGGGGCGGCGAACAGGCCGGCGGCCTTGGCCATCGTGCCCTTCATCGCGCCTGCCATCTTGGACAGCAGGACCTCGCGCGACTCCAGGTCGGCGAGGCGGTTGACCTCGTCGACGGAGAGCGCGCGGCCTTCCATGAAGCCGCCCTTGATCACCAGGCCCTGGTTGGTCCTGGCGAACTCGCGCAGCGCCTTGGCGGCGTCGACGGGCTCACCGGTGATGAAGGTGATCGCCGTGGGGCCGACGAGCATCGAGTCGAGACCCTCGACGCCCGCGTCCTCGGCTGCCCGCTTCACCAGCGTGTTCTTGGCGACGCGGTACGTAGCGCCGTCGCCGAGCGACCGGCGCAGCGTCGTGAGCTGGGCCATGGTCAGGCCGCGGTACTCGGTGACCACCGAGGCGGACGCGCCCCGGAAATTCTCGGCGATCTCAGCGACCGCCTCGACCTTGTCGGGTCGGACCATCCTCGCCTCCTCTCTCGTGGTCGTGGGGACGTGCACGTGCTGCGCCACCGGAGACCGGAGAGAACCAGGAGACCCGAGAAGAACGAACGCCCCGGCGCAGAGCGCACGGGGCGTGGCAGACGGCGCGCGCTGACGCGCACCTCGCGATGACCTCGTCCGCCTGCGCGGGCCGCCCGCTCTAGGCGGGACCTTCGTGCCTGAGGCGATCGCTCGCCGCGAGGCAGACCTGCGGTCTCTGGTGGAACTGAGGTCGAGGATACATGGCAAAGTTGACCCTCCACGACGCCCCACCCCGACGTCAGCCCGGGACGACCGAGGCGATCTTCCAGTGGCCGTCGACCCGCTCACCCGTCACCGTGAGCCGCCCCGCCGCCGCGAGCTGCCTGCTCTGCGCGTCCGGCGCGGCGCGGGTGGCCTGCTGGTCGACGAACGCCACCAGGACCGCATGGTCGCCGGTCAGCTCCTTCACCGCCGACAGCGTCACGGTCGCCGACACCACGGCCTGCTGCCCCGGGGCACGCTGGCGGACGTCGGCGAAGAGCCGGTCGAACTCCGCGGCGAACTCGGGGGTGATCACATCGCGCGCGGCCCGCTCGTTCTCGTCCAGACGCGTGTAGTCGAACGAGTAGACGGTCTCGATCGCGTCGGAGAGCTGCCCGGCTGCCTCCGCCGTGCCGGCCACGTCCACGAGCGCGGTGTTGGTGGCCGTCGGGGTGCTGTGCAGACGCGCATCGAGCACCCCGAAGGTCACGGCGGCGGCGATGAACAGCACGAACGCGGCGGCCAGGTACGGCACCGGCTTTGGGAGGCCGGTGCGCGATGCGCGGCGGGTCTTCGCAGGTGCCTGCTCCTCGCCGGCCTCTGCGTCCGGCTGCTCTGCGTCGTCGGCGTCGGACGCGGGCTCCGGCCAGGCGCCCGTCATGCCCTCCGTGGCGCCGGCGGGCTCGGTGCGCAGCGCGCGCAGGTCGAGGACCGCCGTGTCCAGCACGGCGGTGTCGATGGTCGGGATCGCCTCCGTCGCCGGCTCGGCCGGCTCGGGGTCGGGAGTGGGACGCCCAGCGGGGCTGGGACGGGCGGGCGCAGCCGTGACGACGGGGACGCTCGCTGCCACGGGCGGGGGCACCGACTCCGCGGGCTCGATGGGGTCGACCGGCTCGGCTTCGACCGGTTCGGGGTCGACGGGCCCGTCGCGATCCTCGGGCGCGTCGGGGACGTTCGGCTCGGCAAGGTCCACAGCCGGGGGCTCGGGGTCCGGCTCCTCCGCCGGTCGCTCGGGCTCGGCAGGCGCATGGTCGAGCTTCGCGGGCTCCGCGACGACGTCGTCCGGCTGGGCCAGCGGGTCGTCGGTGAACGTACCGGGGCGCGCCGGCTCAGCCGGCCGGACGCGGCTCCGCTCGCCGTCGGGACCGGGGTCCGGCCGTTGCGGGACCGGGGTCAGCCCGGCGACACGGGGCCTGCGGGTGACTCCGGCGCGGGCCTTGGGGCTGCGGGGGCGGGGTGGCATGGGGTCGCCTCCTGCTCAGCTCGACGGGGTGCGGACGGGGGCGAGCCGGCTGGCCCGCCAGCCGTCGGGGGTGCGGGTCATCTCCAGCTGCAGGCGCTGCCGCGTGACAACCGGGTCCTGTCCCTCGGGGCGGACCTCGACGTCGAGCCCGACGAGCACCCGCGCGATCCCGGAGCGGACGTCGAGCTCCGCCACCGCGGCGTCCTGGACGGTCGCCACGGTGACGCGACGGGCGTCGGTGACGACCTTCTCGTAGTCGGCGCGGTTCGCGCGGAACTCGTCGAGCAGGGTGCCGGTGGAGGTCTGCTCCCACAGATCGAGGCCGGCGGCCACGTTGTGGTAGTCGAGGCTGTTGAGGTTGATCGCGGCCTGCCGCGCGTCGACGAGCACGCTCTCGCGCTCGGCGGCCAGCTCCAGCCCCTGGTCGTTGAGAGACAGCATGTACCGCGCGCCGAAGAACATCGCGGCGACCGCGGCGAGGGCCACGAGCGCGACGAGCGCCGTCACCTGAGTGAGCACCGGCAGGCGGCGCCGGGTCGACTTCTCGTTCGCGGTGCCCCCCGAGGGGGGCCTGTCGAGGACGGTCATGGGCTCTCCGTCGGGGGTCGGGGTCTGGCCGTCGATCGCTGCATGAGCTCCGTTCAGCCGAGCAAGATCTGGGCCGGGGAGCTCAGAGGGGGAGCAGAGCCCACCGGGGCCGAACCTGCGGGCACGCCGCCGGACGGGGGACCGACCGGGGCATCCGCTGGCGGCCTGGGGGTGGCCGCCCGCGGCACATTCTGCGCGCCGCGCACGGTGATCGGGCTGCCGGGGGGTTCCGCACAGGAGGCGCCGGAGTTCGGCGGCAGGGGTTGCACATCGTTCCCGGGCCTTCGGTCGGTGCTCTGGTAACCCTGCGAACACGGGAAGGGGTCGGACACATTGATCACCAGCCCGAGGTGGGCGGTGCCGTCGTCGGGCAGCACGGTGTAGGTCGTGCCGATGACGCCGGGGTAGGTCACGAGCAGCTGGCGGATCGCGTCCTGCCGGGGCTCGGCGACCTGCGACACGGTGAGCAGGTTGGCCACCAGCTCGCCGATCCCGTGCCCGCTGTCCCGCAGCAGCGAGCGGACCTGCCACGAGGCGTCCGGCCCGGTCTGCAGCAGCCGGCGCAGGTCCGGGTCGGACGAGCGGAGCTGGTCTGCGAGCAGCGCGAGATCGTGGCTGAAGCTCTGGAACGAGCCGGCGACGTCGTTCTGCGTGGTGAGCACGGTGCGCCCGTCGCGGATGAGCTTGAGCGTCTGCGGTAGTGCGTCGACCGCGTCTGCGGTGAACGCGTTGGTCGTATCGAGGATGCGCTGGAGCGGCTGCGCGGTGTCGGCGAAGCCCGTACCGAGCTCGTCGACGACGGTCCGGAGCGAGTCCAGCGGCACCGAGCGCACGAAGTCGTCCAGGCTCACCACGAGCTTCTCGACCGGAACCGGCGTGGACGTCCGCGACACCGGGATCACCGATCCGGCTTCGAGGACCGGGCCGCTGCTCGTGGCCGGCATCAGGTCGACGTACTGCTCGCCGATGGCGGAGAGGTTGTGCACGGCCGCGTCGAGGTCGGCCGGGATCGCCGGGGCGTCGCGGCGGATGTCGAGCTGCACCTCGACGCCGTCGGGGACGAGCGTCAGCGGGCCGACGCGGCCGACGCTCACCCCGCGGTAGGTCACGTCCGCGCCGGTGAAGATCCCGCCGGACTCGGCCAGCTGCAACCGCACGGGGTAGGTGGTGGCGCCGAAGATGTTGCCGAACCCGGCGTAGCGGAACCCGGCGTAGCCCACTCCCACGAGGGTGATCACCAGGAACGCAACGAGCTGGAACCGGACGATGCGGGTGATCACCGGCCACCTCCGAGTAGGCCGTCGAGCAGGCCTGGGCCATGCGTCGGCGTCGGTGTCGGTGTCGGCTCCGGGGTGGAGCGCTGCTCCGGCGGCACCGTCGACCCGGACGTCGAGGGCGGCCCGGCCTGCCCCGGCACCGGCACCGGCAGGAGGCCGCCTTCGCCGAGCAGCGGGAAGCGCGGGGTGTCGCCGCTCGGCGGGCCGAGCAGCGGGGCGAGCAGCTGGGCGGTGGACGGCAGCCCGTCCAGCGGCCCGCGCGCGCCCAGCGGCGCGTCCTTGGAACGCGCGAGGTTCTGCAGGACGTGCCCGAGGTCCAGGTCGGCCTTGATGTAGAGGTTGGTGTAGTCGCCCGCGAAAGCGTCGACGGTGCCGTCGGAGAACGGGAAGGTCGGCAGCACCGGGAGCGCGTTGACGAGGTCGGGGCCTGCGGCGGAGAGGTTCGACAGAACCGGCTGGAGGAGTTTCAGGTCGGCGAGCACGTCGTCGCGGCTGCGGTTCACCACGTCCGTGGCCACCCCGGAGAGCCGGTCGAGGGCCTGCAGCATGTCGACGAGCTGCCCGCGCTGCGCCTCCAGCTCCTTGAGCCCGCCCGGCAGGTCGTCGAGGGCCGTCTCGATCTGACCGCGGTGGTCGTTGAGGGTGCTGCTCAGGCGGTTGATCTCGTCGAGGGCGCGGGTGATCTCGGTCTTGCGGTCGTCCAGGGCCCCGACGAGGGTGTCGACGTCGGCGAGCAACGAGCGGATCTCCGGCTCGTTGCCGGTGAGGGCATGGTTCAGCTCGTTGGCGATCGTCCGGATCTGGGCGACGCCGCCCCCGTTGAGCAGCAGCGACAGGGCACCGAGCACCTCCTCCACCTCCGCGGCCCGTCCGGTGCGGGCGAGCGGGATGGTGGCGCCGTCGGCAATCCGGCCTTCCGCGTCCTGCGGGGCGAGGAGCTCCACGAACTTCTCTCCCAGCAGGCTCGTGGTGCGCACCCTGGCCTGCGCGTTGGCCGGCATGGGCACGTCGCCGTTGACGTAGACCGTGACCATGGCGGTCCACTGCGGTCCGACGGAGATGTCGGTGACGGTGCCGACGGGCACGTCGTTGACCTTCACCAGCGACTGCGGGACGAGGTCGACCACGTCGGAGAACTCGACGACGAGGCGGTAAGGGTGGTCGCCGAGGTCGGCGCCACCGGGCAGGTCCACCCCGCGCAGGCCGCCGGACAACACCCCGCACCCGCTGGTGAGCAGGGCGGCCGCGGTGGCGAGAGCGGCGAGCCGGACGGACGCGCGCGTCATCCCCCACCTCCGGGCTGGGCCGGGCCGGGCTGGGCCGGGCTGGGCTGGGCCGGGCCTGGCTGGGCCGGGCTGGGCTGGGCCGGCACGGTCGGGAGTGCGAGACCGGGCACCGGCGGCGGCCGACCCTCCTGCAGCGCTGTGATGACGTCGGCGGGGCTCGGCAGCGGGATGGCCCCGCTGACGACTGGTGCGAGCGTGGAGCACGCGTCCGACAACGCGGCCGGCAGGTTCTGCGGGGTGCCGCGCCGGAGCGACTCGCAGACCAGCACGATCGGCGGCAGCGTCAGCTCGTTGATGTCGGCCCTGGTGTCGAGCGTGCCGGATGAGCCGTTGTATGCCAGCGACAGGTTGCCCAGCGCCGCCGGGGCGACGTCGAGGATCTCGGCGAGCGCGTTGCGCTGCTTCACGAGCACGTCGGTGACCTCGGTGAGCCGGTCGACGTTCGAATGGAGTTCGTCCCGGTTGTCGCGCACGAAGCCGGCGACGTCGCCGAGCGCGACCGACAGCTCCGAAACCGCGGCGGCGAGGTCGCCCCGCTCTCCCGCGAGGAACCCGGCGACGTCCTGCAGCCGCCCGTTGAAGTCGCGGACCTGCGCGTCGTTCGCCGCGATCGTGGAGGTGAACGACTGGAGCTCGGTGACCGTGCCGAACAGTTCCGTACGGGAGTCCGCGAGGGTGCCCGACAGCTCGCCGAGGTTGCGGATGCTGTCGTTCAGCGCCTGGCCGTTGCCGCCGAGGTTCGCCGCGCCGACGTTGAGCGCGTCCGACAGCGCGCCCTGGGAGTTGGCCCCGTGCGGGCCGAGCGCGTTCGCCAGGTCGGTGGCGGTGCGGGCCAGCTCGTCCACGCCGAGTGGCACGGCCGTGCGCTCGACGGGGATGACACCGCCGTCCTGCATCTCGGGGCCGCCGGAGTAGGTCGGGGTGAGCTGGATGTAGCGGCCGGTCACCAGGCTCGGCGAGACGACGACGGCCTTGGCGTCGGCGGGCAGCCGCAGGTCGGGGTCGTCGAGACGGATCTCGACGCGTACCTGGGTGCCCTCGGGCACGACCTGCGTGATGGTGCCGACGGGCACACCCAGCATCCGCACCGAGTTGTCCTCGAACACGGCGACGGCCGAGCTGAAGTACGCGGTGATCGTGCGGCCGGGCGGCTGGATCACGAGGTACAGGCCACCCGCGAGCAGCACGGCGATCACCGCGACCAGCCCGGTGAACTGGAGCTGGTTGCGGTCGGTCGGGGTCAGTGGCATGGGCGCTAGCACCCCCCGGGGTTGATCGGGCCGAGCGGCGGCGGGAACAGGCCGCACACGTAGTTGTCGAACCACTCGCCGTTGCCGACGGCGTTGGTGAAGAGCCGGACGAACACCGCTTCCTTCTGCAGGCTCGCGTCGAGGGAGTCGCGGTTGCGCTGTAGGAGCGCGGCGACCCGGTCGAGCTGCTCCAGCGTGGGCCGCAGCTGCTCCTTGTTGTCCGCCACAAGCCCGCTGAGCTGCTCGGACAGCGCCCGGGTGCCGTCGAGCAGGCTGCTGATGGCGGCGCGGCGCTTCTGGATCTCGGCGAGCAGCAGGTTGCCGTCGGAGAGGAGCTTCTCGAACTCCTGGTTCCGGTCCGCGAGCACGCCCGAGAGGTTGTGCGTGCCCCCGAGCAGCTTGCGGATCTCCTCGTCGCGGCTCGCGATCGTGGTGGACAGACGAGACAGCCCGTCGAGCGCGCCCCGGACCTCCGGGGGTGTGCCGCGGAACGTGTCCGACAGCGTGGTGAGGCTCTCCGCGAGCTTCGCCGTGTCGATCTGGTCGATCGTGCCGGAAAGCCCGTCGAACGCCTCCACCACATCGAACGGGGACGCGGTACGGGCCAGCGGGATCGGGCTGTCCGGGTCGAGGTCCTTGTCGCCCTGCGGATCGAGCGCCAGGTACTTCGCGCCGAGCAGGGTCTTGATCTCGATCGACGCGGAGGTCCGGTCGCCGACCCAGGCGTCGCTGACCCGGAACGAGACGAGAACGCGGTCGCCCGCCAGCTTCACGTCGGTGACGCGCCCGGCCTCGACGCCCGCGATCGTCACCATGTCACCCGACTGCAGCCCGGCGGCCTCACCGAACTCGGCCTTGTAGGTGGTGCCCCCGGCGAAGATCGTGGGCGCATTGAAGGCGACCACCGCGATCAGGACGAGCACCAGCAAGCCGGTGACCGCGATCGGGACTGGTCCGCGGCGCGTCATCCGCCACCTCCCAGCAGCCCGCCCAGCAGCGGCAGGTCCTGCGCCGCCGCCGGGGGCGGTGGCAGCGCCGGCCCGCCCAGCGGGTCGGGCGCCTGCCCCTGCACGCCGTCCGGGTTGGGCCCGCAGCGGGGCGAGGGGCTCCGGTAGGCGTCGAGCTGCGTCGGAGCCAGGTAGGGCTCCAGCCCGACCTGGCCGGACAACCCGCACAGGTAGAAGTTGAACCAGCTGCCGTAGCCGCCCGCTCGCCCGAGCCGGTCGAGCTTGCCGGGCAGGTTCTGGATCGTCTGCTCCAGCTTGTCCCCGGACGCGTTGAGGTTGCCCGCGAGGTCGCCGAGGTGGTTGATGTCGGCACGCAGCGGGGGCCGCGCGTCCTGGACGAAGCCGGCTGTCACGTCGGTCAGCTCGCCGATGGTGACGATCGCGTCGCCGATCGGCTTGCGGTCCTCGGCCAGGCCGGACACCAGTGCCTGCAGCGAGGAGATCAGCTCCGACAGCTGCTCGTCGCGCTTGTTCACGGTGTCGAGCACCGCGTTGAGGTTGTCGATGACCTGCCCGATCAGCTGGTCGCGGTCGGCGAGGGTGTTGGTGAGCGACGAGGTGCTCGCCAGCAGGCTCTGCACCGTGCCGCCCTGGCCCTGCAGCACCTGCACGATCTCGAAGGAGAGCTGGTTGACCTGCTGGGGGTCGAGCGCTGTGAAGAGCGGCTTGAACCCGTTGAACAGCACGGTGAGGTTCAGCGGCGGGCGGGTGCGCTCCACCGGGATCGTGCCGCCCGCAGGCAGCACCTCCCCGGTCGGCCCGGTGCCCTGCCCCAGGGAGAGGAACCGCTGCCCGATGAGGTTGCGGTAGAGGATCGCCGCGGTCACCGACGCCGGCAGCGGCCGGTCGCTCGCCACGCTGAACGCCACCTCGGCCTGCCGCCGGTCCACGATCCTGATGTCGTCGACCGTGCCGACGATCACGCCTGCGATCCGGACGTCGTCGCCTCGCAGCAGGCCGGAAGCGTCGCTGAAGCGCGCGGTGTAGGTCGTGCGCTCACCGCCGGAGGCGTTGGCGATGGTCAGCGCGAGCACCGTGGTGGCCATCGCGACCACGGCGGTGAGCGCCGCGAACTTGACGAACGCCGCGACCGGGAACCGCCTCATGTCAGCGTCACCTCGGTCCCGCGGTACAGCGGCCCGACGAGCATCGAGCTCCAGGCCGGCACGGCGGCCGGCGAGGTGCCGTCCTGGACGGCGAGCAGCTCCGCGATGACCTGCTGCTCACCGGGCGAGTTGGGCACGCCCATCCCGGTGTAGGACGACGGATAGGTCCCGTAGGTCTCGGCGCCGAACTTCTCGGGGTTGCCTCCGGGCGTTCCGACCGGCGGCTGGCGGTCCTGCGCGGTGCCGTCGCGGAACGGGCCGTCCGCCGGCTGTTCGGGCCCGAGCGGGAGGATCGGGTAGCAGCGCGGGCCGCGGTCGTCCAGGTACCGGGGCTCGTCCTGGTTCGGCATGTACTTGCCCTGCGGGTTGACGATCTCCAGCGTGATGTGCAGTCCCGGCTCGGGCGTGCCGGCGCCGAAGGCCTTGTCGATGCGCGGGACGATGCCGGCGAGCTGGTTCAGCAGGCACGGGAACTCGGGCGAGTAGCGCGCCAGGCTCTCGAGGCTCGGCCGGCTGGTGTCGGCCAGCGCGATGAGGTTGCCGCGGTTGGCGGCGAGGAAGCTGCGCAGGTCGTCCGACGCCGAGGTCACGCCGCTGAGGAGGTCGTGCAGCTGCTGGCGCTGCTCCACGATCGTGCGGCTGGTGGCGCTGAAGTCGTCCAGCGCGTTCAGCAGGTCGGGGGCGGCAGAGTTGACGTTTCCGGCGAAGTCCGCCAGCTGCGTGATGTCGGCCTGCAGGTCCGGGATCGCCGGGCGCAGCCCGCCGGTCAGCTCCTGCAGGCGCACGAGCGTCTGCCCGAGGTTCTCGCCCCGCCCGGCCAGCGCCTGCGACAGCGCGCCGAGTGTGGTGGCCAGGTCCTGCGGCTCGACGGCCTGCAGGAGCGGGAGCAGCCCGTCGAGCACCCGCTCCACCTCGCGCGCCGCGTCGCTGCGGTCGAGGGGGATGACGTCGCCCGCGGCCAGCGGCGGCGCCTGCGACCCGGCGGGCGGCACCAGCGAGACGTACCGCTCGCCGAAGAGGGTCTTGGGGATGAGCCGCGCCGCGACGTTCGCGGGGATGAGGTCCACCTTGTCCGGCTCGATCGACAGCTGCACCGTGGCGTGTGTGGCGTCCGTGCTGATCGACTCGACCTGACCGACGCGCAGGCCACGGATCTTCACGTCGGCGCGCTCGGCGAGCTGGTTGCCGACCCGGTCGACCTCCAGCGTCACGGGCACGCCACGGTCGAACGCGCCCGCGTACTGCCCGACGGCGAGCCCGGCCATCCCGAGCAGCACCACCACGAACAGGAGCCCCTGCAGTCGCTTCTTGATCATCCGGCCACGCTCACCGAGGTCGAGGTGCCGTAGATGACGAGCGTGAGGAAGAAGTCCAGGATCGCGGTGCTCACGATCGACAGCCGCACCGAGCGGCCGACGGCGATGCCCACGCCTGCGGGCCCGCCGCGCGCGGTGTAGCCGTAGTGGCAGTGGATCAGGATGATCACGACCGCGAAGACGATCACCTTGAGGTACGAGTAGAGCACGTCGCTGACCGGCAGGAACAGGTCGAAGTAGTGGTCGTAGGTGCCGCCGGGCAGGCCGTTGATCAGCGTGACGTTGAGCCTCGACGCGGCGAAGCTCGCGAGCAGGCCGATCGTGTACATCGGGATGATCGCGATGACGCCGGCGATCACGCGAGTCGTGATGAGGAACGGCACGCTGGGCACGGCCATCACCTCGAGCGCGTCGATCTCCTCGGAGATCCGCATCGCGCCGAGTTGCGCGGTGAAGCCCGCGCCGAGGGTGGCGGTGAGCGCCGCCGCCGCCACGAGGGGCGCGATGTCGCGGGTGTTGAAGTACGCGGTGATGAAGCCGGTCAGCGCCTCGACGCCAAGGGTGTCGAGCGCGCGGAAACCCTGCAGGCCCACCAGGCTCCCGACGAAGAGCGAGAGCGACAGCATCACGCCCGCCGTGCCGAGGATGACGATCAGCGCCCCGGAACCGAAGCTGACCTCGGCGAGGAGGCGGGCGATCTCGCCGCGGTAGCGGCGCAGCGTGCGCGGTGTCCAGGCGATCGCCCGCGCGTAGAGGGAGAGCTGGTCGCCGAGCTGCTCCAGAACATCGAGGGGCGCGGTGACCAACCGGCGCGCCCTGCCGCCGAACGTCGCCACGTCACGACCCCTTCGGCGGCACGAGCTCGAGGTAGACCGAGGTCAGCACCAGGTTGATGAGGAAGACGAGCACGAACGAGATGACGACGGACTGGTTCACGGCGTCCCCGACGCCCTTGGGGCCGGGCGGTGGGTTGAGCCCCCGGTAGGCGGCCACGATCCCAGCGGTGAACCCGAACAGCGCCGCCTTGATCTCGCTCACGACGATGTCCGACACCTGCGCGACGGCGGAGAAGCTCGCGATGTAGGCGCCGGGCGTGCCGCCCTGCACGATGACGTTGAAGAAGTAGCCGCCGCCCACACCGACCACGCTGGCCAGGCCATTGAGCACCACGGCCGTGGTGGCCATGGCGAGCACCCGGGGCACCACCAGCCGCTGGATCGGGGAGATGCCGAGCACCTCCATCGCGGCGATCTCCTCGCGGATCGTGCGCGCCCCGAGGTCGGCACACACTGCGCTGCCACCGGCACCGGAGATCAGCAGCGCCGTGACGATCGGGGCCGCCTGCTGCACGATCGCCAGCACGCTGCCGGCGCCCGTCTGGCTCTGGGCGCCGAACTGGCGGGTGAGCTCGGCAAGCAGCAGCGCGATCGTCGCGCCGAACGGGATCGTGAACAGGGCCGTCGGCAGCGCGGAGACCTTGGTGACGAACCAGGTCTGCTCGATGAACTCGCCCAGCTGGAACGGACGGCGGAAGGTGTTGCGCACGACGTCGATGCCGAGCGCGAACAGCCGGCCGACCGGCGTGAGGGCGCGGGTGATCGGGGCGGGGGCGGTCATCGTTGCCTGCTCAGGGTCGCGGGTGGTGGCGGCCGGCGCCCGAGGGCGGGGGCGGGGTGTCCGGACGCCACGACGGGTTCGAGCCGGGACCGCCGGCGTCCTGGTCGCCGCCGTAGCCGGGGCCGTAAGCGTCGAACGTGTCGGACTCCCTGCCGTAGCCGGGAGCGGGCGGCGGGTAGCCGGTCACGTCTTCGGCCGCGCGCCGCGGCATCGCGGACGGGCGGGTGCGCACCTCGATCGGACCGGTCGCCGGCTCGTGCTCGCCGACCGAGTAGCCGCTCCACTGGAGCGGGTCCTCGTCGTAGCTGTCGCGGATGGCCTGCTGCGCCGCGGCCGGGAGGGTGTGCAGCATCCCCTCCACCCGCAGGCGCCGCCGCGCGACGGCCCGGCGCTCCCCCACCCCGGCGCTCGGCTGCAGCTGGGGCTTCAGCGGTGGCAGCCCGGCCAGGTCGCCCGCTTCCTCCATCTCACGGGCGGCCTGCGCGGTGTCCTTCTCCTCCGACATGCCGATCGGACCCTGCCTGCGCCCGTTCAGGAACTGCGCGACAACCGGTTCCTCGGACGTCAGCAGCACCTCCCGGGGCCCGAACATCGCCAGGTGCCGCCGGTAGAGCATCCCGATGTTGTCGGGCACGGTCTGGGCGGTGTTGATGTCGTGGGTGACGATCAGGAACGTGGCGTCGGTCTGCGCGTTCAGGTCGATGATCAGCTGGTTCAGGTAGGCCGTCCGCACCGGGTCGAGCCCGGAGTCCGGCTCGTCGAACAGGATGATCTCCGGGTCCAGCACCAGCGCCCGCGCGAGACCTGCTCGTTTGCGCATGCCGCCGGAGATCTCACCGGGGAGCTTCCGCTCGTCGCCGGTGAGGCCGACCATCGTCATCTTCTCCGTGACGATGTCGCGGATCTCCGACTCCGACTTCCTCGTGTGCTCCCGCAGCGGGAACGCGATGTTGTCGTAGAGGTTCATCGACCCGAAGAGCGCGCCGTCCTGGAACAGCACGCCGAAGAGCTTCCGCAGCTCGTAGAGCCGCGACTCGGAGCAGCGCACCAGGTCGGTGTCGTGGATGAAGATCGAGCCCTGCTCCGGCTTGAGCAGACCGATCAGCGTCTTCAGGAACACCGACTTGCCCGTGCCCGACGGCCCGAGCAGCACCGACACCTCGCCAGGCGGCAGCGTGAGGGTCACGTCGGACCAGATGTTGGCGCGGCCGAAGGACTTCGACAGCCCTTCCACCCTGACCTCTACGCCAGTCAAACGACGCCTCCTGATGCCTACTACGGGCGACCGGCGCGGGCGGGGAGCGGGGCGGCCGGTCGGCCACAGGTGGTCAACGAGACCCGCCAACTGGGGTTACTCGCTGGTTAGCATTCGCCACTACGTTGGTCCGATCGGACGAGCATACGTCCACCAGTTGCCGTAGAGCTGTCACGTTGCGTCGCGATCCGGCGCTGCACCGCCCGGCCGGACGGTCCCGACCGGGCGGTACGGCAAGATCGAGTCAGCACCCCGCCAGCAGGCTCCCGGACCCCAGGGTCAGAGCCGCGGCGGCGCGGGCGGCTGTGGCGGGGCAGGCGGCGCGGGCGGAGCAGGCGGTCGGGGTTCGGCGGGCAGCGCGGCACCGGTGGCCGGCGCGTGCGCACACGCGGTGGCGGCGGCGCGGTAGACCTGCGAGAACGGGTCGAATCCCGCTCCGGCCGGGTCCAACACCAGCAGCCCGCCGTCCGTGACCGTTGCGGCCGGGAAGTCGGGCAGGCCGTGGGCTCGCATACAGGCGGTGTAGTCGTCGGCGGCCGCGGCGCTCGCCGCACCGGTGAGCGCGAGCACGGCGGCGGCGCCGCCGATGACGACGACGGCCGCTCGGGCGGGGATCCTCATGTCGTTCTCCGTTCGGTCGATGGAGTCCCCAGGAGATCCCGCAGGCGGTTGCACCGCGGGAACGGCGACCGTTACCCCGGCGCAACCGGACATCCTGGATGCTGCGCGGGTGCGGGTGCTGATCGTCGAGGATCACGAGGAACTTGCCCGGACGCTGGCGGCGGGACTCGGCCGGGAGGGCATGGCCGTCGACGTGGCACTGGACGGCGCGGCGGCGCTCTACCGGGCCGCGATCCACGACTACGACGTCGTAGTGCTCGACCGCGATCTGCCGGTCGTGCACGGCGACGAGGTCTGCCGGTCTCTGGCCGCCGACGGCCACGCGGCGCGCGTGCTGATGCTGACCGCCGCAGGCACCGTCGCCGACCGGGTGGCCGGGCTGGGCCTCGGCGCCGACGACTACCTGGCCAAACCCTTCGCCTTCGCCGAGCTGGTGGCGCGGATCAGGGCATTGGGTAGACGTTCGCACACCGCGCTGCCACCCGTGCTCGTGCACGGCGAGCTCGAGCTCGACACGGCTCGGCGGGCCGCCACTCGGGGTGGGCGCCGCCTGGAGCTGAGCCCCAAGGAGTTCGCCGTCCTGGAGCTGCTGCTGTCGGCGCGGGGCGCCGTGGTCTCGGCCGAACGGCTGCTGGAGAAAGGGTGGGACGAGGCCAGCGACCCGTTCACGCAGTCGGTGAAGGTGACCGTCAGCCGGTTGCGCCGCAAGCTCGGAGACCCGCCGCTGATCGAGACAGTCCCGCAAGCCGGCTACCGGATCTGACGCCGATGTCCGCGCGCCCGCGTCCGGTCCGCACCGTGCGACTGCGGCTGACCCTGCTCTACGGCGGGCTCTTCCTCGCGACCGGAGCGCTGCTCGTCGGGCTGGTGTACCTGCTGGTGGTGTACTCGGCCTTCGGCGCGCCGCCCGCGCCCCCGGCCCCGGACGTGGGCGGTCTGCCGGAGCTGCCTGCGCCGCAACCCCCGGTGCTCGCGCCCGCGCTCCAAGACCAGCTCGACCTGCAGCGCGCGGCGAGCCTGCGCGGGCTGCTGATCAGCTCGGGGCTGGCGCTGACGATCACCGCGGCCGGCTCGGTGCTGCTCGGCTGGCTGGTGGCCGGGCGGGTGCTGTGCCCGCTCGCCACGATGACCGCCACGGTGCGCCGCATCACCGCCGACGACCTCCACCGGCGGCTAGCCGCCTCTGGCCCGGACGACGAGCTGAAGGAGCTCGCCGACACGTTCGACGATCTGCTCGACCGGCTGGAGCGCGCGTTCGGCGCGCAACGGCGCTTTGTCGCGAACGCCTCGCACGAGCTGCGTACGCCTCTCACTCTGCAGCGCGCGGCGATCGAGGTGGCGCTGGCCGACACGGATGCGCCACGGGGGTCGCTGCGCGAGACCCTCCGGCGGCTGCTCGCTTCCGGCGAGCACCAGGAACGGATCATCGAAGCCCTGCTCACGCTGGCCCGCAGCCAGCAGGGCCTCGCCCGCCGGCGGGATGTCGACCTCGCGGAGGTCGCGTTGGCCGTGCTGGATGCCGACGTCGCGGTGCGCGATGGTCGACCGGCGATGGCGACCGCGCTCGCGCCCGCCCCGGTCGCGGGCGATCCCGAGCTGCTCGAGCGGATGGTCGCCAACCTGATCTCCAACTCCGAGCGCCACAACGTACCGGACGGCTGGGTGCACGTGGCAACCTCGACCGGGCCCGGCTGCGTGATGCTGGAGGTGGCGAACAGCGGTCCCGTCATCCCGCCCGACCAGGTGGCCGGTCTCCTCGAACCGTTCCGCACGCTCGGTCCGGCACGCACGCGCGAGCGCGGACTCGGGCTCGGCCTGTCGATCGTGGCCGCGATCGCCCAGGCCCACGGGGGCACCGTTGCGCTGCACCCCCGTGCGGAGGGCGGCCTGGACGTGCGGGTGACCCTGCCCAGCGGGACATAATGGCCGTCAGCTCACGGCTGCGAGCTGTGCCTCGTCCTCGGTGTGGAAGCGCTCCTCGAGCACCTCGGGGCTCGCATCGAGGTCGATCGTGCGCACGTTCGCGCCGCGCGCCGATTCGATCGCGCTCAGGCGCCTGCCGACCTTGTCCATCGCGTACTCGGCCAGCTCGTTCATGTCGACGTCGAACGGTGGCACGTCGCCCTCGTACTGGTCGAACGTCTCGGTGACAACGCCCATAGCGGGCACGAGCAGCTCCTGCATCCGCTCGTCGACGGCCTCCCAGAGGCTGTCGTCGGCCGCGACGTGGCGGCGGCAGGTGAAGGTGCCCCACGCCATGTGCCTGCGCTCGTCGTCGCCGATGTGCTTGATGATCTGCTGCATCCCCGGGAGGATCCCGCGGCCCGCGCAGACCTTCTGCCACGCGAAGTACCCGGTGAGCGCAAGCGTGCCCTCGACGATGTGGTTGTAGGTCACCGAGGCGCGGATCTGGTTGCGCGGTGAGGGGTCACTGCCGAGCGCGTAGAGGCTGTCGGGCAGCTCCTTCGTGAAGATCTGCATGTAGTGGTCGTTCGGCTCGATGTACTCGTGCAGGTCGTCGATGATCCCGACGGCGTCGAACCAGCGGCGGAAGGCCTCGGTGTGCTTGGCCTCCTCGTAGACGAACTGCGTCAGGTACATCTCGTCGGCGATCCGGCCCTCCGCCGCCATCGCAGCGACGAACGGCTGCAGGTCCTGCGTGACCGACTCCTCGCCCGCCATGAACTGCGCCCCCAGCGAGCAGGTCCACCAGCGCTCGTCGTCGGTCATCGCCGCGAAGTCTCGCGCGTCCTGGCTGAGGTCGATGTCGGCCGGGTTCCACTGCCGCCCGTTGCCCTTGGCGAACAGGCGCATCGGGAACGAGTCGAAGTTGATGCCGCCCTTCTGGAGGGTGGCGAAACCGGTGCGCTTGCCGTGCTCGATAGACCGCTTCACGTGGAGCCCCCTTGCCCGTGGTGTGCTGGCTGCTAGTAACGGATCAGGCCGCGGATGTTGCGGCCCTCGCGCATGTCTCGGTAGCCGGTGTTGATCTCCTCCAGGGAGTACTCGGTGGTGATGAGGCCCGCGAGGTCGAGTTGGCCGAGGTTGGCCATCTCCAGCAGCCGCGGCACGTCGTGCTGACCGTTGGAGCTGCCGTAGAGCGCGCCGCGGATCTGCTTCTCGTAGAGCGTCAGCTCCAGCAGCGAGAGCGAGGCCGTCTCCTCGTCGGGGTGGCCGAGCGCGGTGACGACCACCCGACCCTTCTTGCCGACGAGCTGGAGCGCGGGCTGCAGGTAGGAGCCCTCGGCCACACCCGTCGTGAGAATCGCGGCGTCGGCGAGCTGGCCGCGCGTGATGCTCGAGACGACGTTCCAGGCCTCGTCCATGCTCGCGGCGACGTGCGTGGCGCCCAGCTCCAGCGCCTTCTCGCGCTTGAACTCCACGGGGTCCACCGCCACGACGTACCGGCAGCCCGCGACCTTGGCACCCTGCACAGCGTTGGCGCCGATCCCACCCACCCCGATGACGACGGCCGTGTCGCCGGCACGCAGCTCGGCGGTGCGCACGGCGGAGCCGAAACCCGTGGTGACGCCACACCCAACGAGTGCGGCGAGGTGCAACGGGAAGCCCTCGTCGATCTTCACGACCGACTTGACCGGGACGACGGTGTGCCGCGCGAACGTGCCGAGCAGGCACATCTGGCCGACGTCCTCGCCGCGGGCGTGGAAGCGGTAGGTGCCGTCGAGCTGCGGGCCGAGGGTGGCGCCCGCGCCGTCGTCGCAGAGGGCGGTGTAGCCGCGCGCGCAGTAGCTGCAGCGACCGCAACTCGGTAGGAACGTCATGACGACGGGGTCACCCACCGCCACCTCGTGCACCCCGGGCCCGACCTCGACCACCCGCCCGGCGCCCTCGTGGCCGCCGATCATGGGGTAGGCGACCGGCAGGTCCCCGGTCACCAGGTGCTCGTCGGAGTGGCAGAGGCCGCTGGCCGCGAGCTCGACGAGCACCTCTCCCGCGGCGGGCGGATCGAGCTCGACCTCCTCGACCTCCCACTTGCCGCCGAGTTCCCAGAGCACCGCTGCCGTGGTCTTCATGGGGTCAGCATGACGGCGATCAACTCGCCGCACACCGGGCCGCGGGTTCCTGCCGTGGCCCGCAGGTGCCAGTTCACCCATCCAGGGCCAGAACCCAGAACCCCGCACCCCACCCCACCCCCTGACCCGCGAGTCGCGCCAGAAGTGCAAGCGAGTCGCCGCAGAAATGCCCGCGAGTCGCGGTCTGGGTGCACGCGAGTCGCGGTCTGGGTGCACGCGAGTCGCGGTCTGGGTGCACGCGAGTCGCGGCCCCGGCCACCGACGCCTCGCGCACCCGCCTCCCGACGTGCCCCTGGGCCGCGACTCGGACGCACTCACACCCCGACTCGCGCGCACTCACACCCCGACTCGCGCACGCTTTCGCAGCGACTCGCGCGCTCTTTCGCGGCGACTCGCTCGCACTTCTGCGGCGACTCGCGGGTCAGGGGGTGGGGAGGGGGAGGTTCAGGTGGGCCACCAGGCCGCCGCCTTCTCTGGGTAGCAAGCGCAGCTCGCCGTCCATCGACGCCACCAGGGACTCGACGATCCACAGGCCGAGGCCGGCCGTGCCCTGCCGGTCCCCCAGCGCCACGCCCTTCGCCGTCACGATCCCGGCCTGACCGGGCGGCAGTCCCGGGCCGCGGTCGCGCACCTCAACGACCAGCCGACCGTCCGTGTACCGGAGATCCAGCTCGACGGGCGCGTTGCCGCTGTGCCGGGCCGCGTTCTCCACGAGGTTGGTGAGCACGCGGCGCAGGCGCTGCGGGTCGCAGCGCACCACGGCGTCGGGCGGGGTGACGGAGGGCGCCCTCCGGGTCGGCTCCACCGCCGCCGCATCCAGCACGGCGTCGGCGAGCTCTTCGAGCCGCACCGGCCGCTCCCGCACCCGGCCGAGCGGGCTGCCCTCCTGCACCGCCACGTCGGCGAGGCCGTCAAGCATGTCCCGCAGGTGCACGGCGTGCTCCGCGAGCAGACGGGTGGCCGTTGCGGCCGCCGGACCGGTGAGCCGTCCCGCCGCGAGGTCGGTGGCCAGCGCCGTCAGCGACGCGACGGGCGTCCGGAACTCGTGCAGCACCACCCGCACGCCGTCCATTCGCGCGTCCTGGGCGGCGAGCAGCCTCGACCGCAGGTCGCGCTCCTCCAGGAACGCCTCGTGCTCGGCCATGGCCCGTGCGCTCTCCTCGGCGGCGGCCCCGAACTGGCGCTCCAGCATCCGCAACAGGATCCCGACGAGCACGGCGGCCGCGACCAGGTAGCCCGTCCACCACGCGCCGGTGAGCCAGCGCTGAGCGCTGCCGACCTCCGGGCCCGAGCCGGCCACGGCCGCCACGGTGAACCCGGCGCCGACCGCGAGGGCGGTGAGCCTCCCGATGACCGCCCCGCCGCGGAGG
Source organism: Pseudonocardia aurantiaca (assembly GCF_039526725.1). Taxonomy (NCBI): domain Bacteria; kingdom Bacillati; phylum Actinomycetota; class Actinomycetes; order Pseudonocardiales; family Pseudonocardiaceae; genus Pseudonocardia; species Pseudonocardia aurantiaca. Next base: position 362,406 of record NZ_BAAAJG010000025.1, on the reverse strand, counting down.
GCGCCCGCGATCACCACCAGCGGCAGGATCGCGACCATGACGCTCGTGGCGCCGCCGGTGAGCCCGCATGCGACGAGCGCCAGCACGGCGTCGATCGCCGTGGCGACCCGCGGCGGCAGCAGCCGCCCACCCCGCCAAGAGGCCACTCCGAGCACGAGCGCGTAGACCAGCGCCGCGACGACGAGGCCGGCCAGCAGCGCTGCGCGACCCTGCGCGAGCCGCGGTTCGAACACGAGCGCCAACCCGACGGCACCCACGACCAGCAGGCGGATGACGACGGCCGGCCGCTCCTCGATCCGCTGCAGGCCGGCCGGGGCGTCGTTGGTCACCTGGTCAGCATCTCCCACCGGGGGCGACGAGCACCGGATAGGCTGCCCCACCGTGCGTGACGGCCGCTACGTGGTGGTCATCGTTGACGACCACGCCCTGTTCTCCCAGGGCCTGACACTCCTGCTGGAGTCGCGCGCGGGCGACACGTTCGTCGTGGCGGGCTCTACGACGGCGGGCGAGGAGGCCGTTGCGCTGGTCGGGCGGGAGGCCGCCGACATCGCGATCGTCGACCTCGCGCTGCCCCCGCTCGGCGGGGTCGAGACGATCCGGCGGGTCACGGCGGCCTACCCGCGCACGCGGGTGCTCGCGCTGTCCGGCACCGACGACCTCGGGCTCGCGGCCGCGGCGCTACGGGCCGGGGCGTCCGGGTTCCTCGGCAAGTCCGCCGACCCGGAGGTGCTCGTCGCGCCGCTGCTCACCGTCGCTGCAGGTGTCCGAGTGGTCCGGGCCGACCTGCTCGACTCCCTGCTCGCGGCGAGCGACCGCGCCGCCGACGGGCTGGTGGAACGGCTGGGCAGCCGGGAGCTGCAGCTCTGGGCCCTGCTGGCCCGCGGCCTGGAGACCAGCGAGATCGCGAAGCCGATGCTCGTCAGCGAGCGCACGGCCAAACGCATGATCGCCTCGCTGCTGCACAAGCTCGGCGCGGCCAACCGGATCGAGGCCGCGGCGCTCGCGGGCCGCTACGGGCTGCTCGACGACGACCCGCACCGTTAGAGCGGTGCTGGCCCGTTAGGGCAGTGCTGGCCCGCGCGGGCCGCGGGTGGCCCGTTCGTGTGCTCCTTCCGCGGCGTCCGGTGCGCAAGACTGCGCCGGAACACGAGAACCGACGAGAGGGGCTGCGACGTGGCGGCGTTCAAGGACGAGGCCGAGGTCTACGAGTACCTGGGTGGGATCTTCCGGCGGGGCATGGAGGACCAGGAGCTGGTGGCGAAGCTGCAGCCCACCGGGATCGTCCTGCGGATCACCTACACGGACCCGGACGCCGTGCTGACCGTCGACATGCCGAACTCGCAGATCCACGAGGGAGCGGGCCTCGGCCCGGAACCCAACGTCGAGCTGTTCATGACCGCCGACACGGGCAACCGGTTCTGGCTGGGCAAGGTGATCCTGCCGGTCGCGCTGGCCAAGGGCGACGTGCGTGCCAAGGGGCCGGTCGCGAAGCTGCTCAAGGTGCTGCCGCTCGCCAAGGGCATGTTCGGCCCGTACAAGGAGCAGCTGGAGTCAGCGGGACGGACTGACCTGCTCAAGGCCTGACGGCCGGCTGCCGCCCCGCGGCCGGCTGGAGTAGAACGTCCGACGCGCCCGGCGTGCCAGGGCGGCCAGGTCCCCCCGCACGGTGGGACCGCGTCGAGGTGGGGCCGGCGCCTGCCCTGGCGGCATCCAGCGGCTGTCCACGCCGTAGCGCGGGGCGGCGATCGCGATGGCGACGAGGACGGCGAGCAGGGTCCAGACGACTGTCGTATCCATGCCCTCCATCGTGGTTAGGATTGGCCCGCTTCAGTAGGGCCAATTTGGCAGGAGTGGACCGCGTGGACCGTGTCGAGATCGAACGGCGGATCGGCGCCCGCAGCTTCGCGCGGCTTCTCGGCGACTGGCGACCGCCCGGAGGCCGGGGCCTGGCCGGCGCGTTGGCGGACCGGATCCGCCTTCTGGTGCTGGACGGGCGCCTTCCGATGCGCACGCGGGTGCCCGCAGAGCGGGAGCTGGCCGCCGCCCTCGACGTCAGCCGCACCACCGTCGCCACCGCGTACGACACGCTTCGCGAGTCCGGCGTCCTGCACAGCCGGCGTGGCGCCGGAAGCTGGACCCAACTCCCGATCGACCACTACGAGAGCGGCACCCCCGCGACCTTCTCCCCGCGCAGCGACGGCGGGTTCTACGACCTCGCGCACGCGGCGTTGCCGGCTCCGTCCGAGCAGGTGCGTGCGGCGGCAGCGGGCGCCGTGCACGACCTCGACGCCCATCTCGGCGGCCACGGCTACGACCTGCCGGGCATTCCTGTGCTCCGTGCGGCGATCGCCGAGCGCTTCACCACCCGCGGCCTGCCCACGTCCCCGGACCAGGTGCTGGTCACCGGCGGCGGTCAGAACGCGATCGCGATCGCGCTGAGCGCGCTGGTGAGCCCGGGCGACCGGGTGCTCGTCGAACACCCCACCTACCCCAACGCGCTGGTCGCGGTCGCAAGCCGCGGGGCACGCGCGGTCCCGGTTCCGATGACGCCGGAGATCGACGGGGCCGCCGGGTGGGATCTCGACCTGCTCACGTCCGCGGTACGGGACGCCGCGCCGCGCCTCGCCTACCTCATCCCGGACTTCCAGAACCCCACCGGCGCCCTGCTCGACTCGGCCAGCCGGGAGCGGCTCGTCGAGCTCGCCCGGCGCACCAGCACCCCGCTGATCGTGGACGAGACGCTCGCCGAGCTCGCTCTCGACGCGCCGCGCGTACCCCCGGTCGCCGCGCACGGTGCCGCCGACTCTCCGCTCGTGCTCACGATCGGGTCGGCGAGCAAGGTCCTCTGGGGCGGGCTGCGCGTCGGCTGGATCCGCTCGTCAGCCGCGATGATCCGCAGGCTCGCCGCCGCGCGGGCGCCGATCGACCTGGGCAGCCCGGCGTTGGAACAGCTCGTGGTCGCCCGCCTGCTGCCCGACCTCGACAGCGTGCGGGCGGCACGGCGCACCGAGCTGACAGCTGCCCGCGACCACCTGCTCGGACGACTGGCGCTGGCGTTCCCCGGCTGGACGCCGTCGCGACCGGGCGGTGGGGTCAGCCTGTGGGTCGACCTGGCCGAGCCCGTGTCGAGCCGCCTGACGACGGCCGCGCGCCGTCACGACGTGCTGCTCGCGGCCGGCCCGCAGTTCGGCGTCGACGGCGCTTTCGAGCGGCGGATCCGGCTGCCCTACGCGCTGCGCCGGGACCGGATGGACGCCGCGCTGGAGCGGCTCGCGCTGGCCTGGGCCGAGCTCGACCACGCCGCGCCCGCCACCGACGCCGAGCCGGTCGCTGTGGCCTAATGCGGTGGCCATAAACGTCCACCGGGTCCTCGCGGGCCAGAACGACGCCTCGCCGCGTTGCCCCCGCACCCAAGTACGCCCGGTACGAGGGTGCGGGGGCGCCTTGCGAGGCGCCGTTCTGATCCCGCGATCACCCCGGCAACGTTCGTGGCCACCGCGCCGCAACCGGATCAACCAGTCAGCCGACAGTAGAGTTCGGCTCGTCGAGCAACGGAGGTGTCGGGTGGGTCGGAGCGGACCGCTGGCCGGACTGAAGGTCGTGGAGCTCGCGGGCATCGGTCCAGGACCGCACGCCGCCATGGTCCTGAGCGACCTCGGCGCTGACGTCGTCCGCGTCGACCGGCCCTCCGGAGGCCTGCAGCTCGGCTCGCCCGACGCACCCGACCCGACTCTGCGCGGCCGTCGCCGGATGGCCGCGGACCTGAAGGACCCGGCCGGACGCGAGGCTGTACTGCGGCTCGTCGAGCACGCCGACGTGTTGATGGAGGGCTACCGGCCGGGCGTCGCGGAGCGGCTCGGCGTCGGCCCTGCCGACTGCCATGCCCGCAACCCGCGCCTCGTCTACGGGCGGATGACCGGGTGGGGCCAGGACGGGCCGATGTCCGACCGCGCCGGCCATGACATCAACTACATCTCGCTGACGGGCGCGCTGCACGCGATCGGCCGCGCCGGGGAACGCCCCGTCCCGCCGCTGAACCTCGTCGGCGACTTCGGCGGCGGGTCGATGCTGCTGGTCATCGGTGTGCTCGCCGCGCTGTGGGAGGCGCAGCGTTCCGGCGAGGGCCAGGTCGTCGACGCGGCGATGGTGGACGGGTCGTCACTGCTGGTGCAGATGGTGTGGGGCTTCCTCGCGCAGAAGATCTGGACCGACGAGCGCGGGGTCAACCTCCTCGACGGGCACGCCCCGTTCTACGACACGTACACGTGCGCCGATGGCGGCCACGTGGCCGTCGGGGCCATCGAGCCGCAGTTCTACGCGGCCCTGCTCGCGGGGCTCGGCCTCGCCGACGCCGGCCTCCCCCACCAGCTCGACCGCGACCGCTGGCCCGCGGTGAAGGCGCGATTCGCGGAGGTCTTCGCCTCCCGCACGCGGGACGAGTGGACCGAGGTCTTCGCCGGCACCGACGCCTGTGTCACCCCCGTGCTGGCGTTCGGTGAGGTGGCGGACCACCCGCACATCGCCGCACGCTCGACGATCGTGGAGCGCGACGGCGTGGCGCAGGCGGCCCCCGCACCCCGCTTCTCGAGAACGAGCACGGCGGTGCCAGGCGCCCCGACACCGCCGGAGCCAGTGGAGAGCATCCTCACCGACTGGTCGTGATCCCCGCGAATGACGAGACCCCCGGTGCCCTTCGCACCGGGGGTCTCGTCATCGGGATCGCTCAGGCGCTGGGGGCTTCGTCCACCAGCAGGTTGCGCGTGCGGTTCGGGTCGACCGGGATGCCCGGGCCCGTGGTCGTGGAGACCGTGACCTTCTTGATGTAGCGGCCCTTCGCGGCCGACGGCTTGGCCCGCAGGATCTCGTCGAGCGCCGCGCCGTAGTTCTCCACCAGCTTCTCGGTGTCGAACGACGCCTTGCCGATGACGAGGTGCAGGTTGGCCTGCTTGTCGACCCGGAAGTTGATCTTGCCGCCCTTGATGTCCTGGATCGCCTTGGTGACGTCCGGGGTGACGGTGCCGGTCTTCGGGTTCGGCATCAGACCGCGCGGGCCCAGGATGCGGGCGATGCGGCCGACCTTGGCCATCTGGTCCGGCGTGGCGATCGCCGCGTCGAACTCCAGCCAGCCGCCCTGGATGCGCTCGATGAGGTCCTCGGCGCCGACGACGTCGGCGCCTGCGGCCTCGGCCTCGGCGGCCTTGTCACCGGTGGCGAACACGATGACGCGCGCCGTCTTGCCGGTGCCGTGAGGCAGGTTCACGGTGCCGCGGACCATCTGGTCGGCCTTGCGGGGGTCGACGCCGAGCCGCATCGCGACCTCGACGGTGGCGTCCATCTTGGCGCTGGACGTCTGCTTCGCCAGGCCGGCCGCCTCGAGCGGGCTGTAGAGCCGCTCCGAGTCGATCAGCTCGGCGGACTTGCGATAGACCTTGCTGCGCTGTGCCATGACTGTTCCTCTGTGCTCTGAGGTTCGTGGTACGAGCCACGCCTGGCTCTCCCACGCTTACATCCCGCTGAACGCCTCAGCCGGAAACGGTGATTCCCATCGACCGCGCGGTGCCGGCGATGATCTTCGCCGCCTGGTCGATGTCGGTGGCGTTGAGGTCCTGCATCTTGGTCTGCGCGATCTGCCGCACCTGGTCCATGGTCACCGTGGCAACCTTCTTCACGTGCGGCTCGCCGCTGCCCTTCTCCACGCCGGCGGCCTTGAGCAGCAGCCGAGCGGCGGGCGGGGTCTTGAGCTCGAAGGTGAACGAGCGGTCCTCGAACACCGAGATCTCGACCGGGACGATGTCGCCACGCTGAGACTCCGTGGCGGCGTTGTAGGCCTTGCAGAACTCCATGATGTTGACACCGTGCTGACCGAGCGCGGGGCCGACCGGCGGAGCGGGCGTGGCCGCACCCGCCTTGATCTGGAGCTTGATGATCGCGGAGAGTTTCCGCTTCTTGGGGGGCATCTCGTTTTCCCTGTTTGTCGGTGGTGCGCGCCGCGGGCCTGCCTGCCGCGCGGCGGTGGTCAAATCTTCGAGACCTGGCTGAACGCCAGCTCGACCGGGGTCTCGCGGCCGAAGATCGACACGAGGACCTTGAGCTTCTGCGCGTCCAGGTTGACCTCGTTGATCGTGGCCGGCAGCGTGGCGAACGGGCCGTCCATGACGGTGACAGACTCGCCGACCTCGAAGTCGACCTCGACGGCCGGCTTGCCGGCACCCGCGGCGACATCGCTCTTGCCGGTGCTGGCGGCCTGCTTGGGCTCGACCTTCGGCAGCAGGAACTTGATGACGTCGTCGTGCGACAGCGGCGACGGCCGCGACGTGGCCCCGACGAAGCCGGTGACGCCGGGCGTGTTGCGCACGGCGCCCCACGACTGGTCGTTGAGCTCCATGCGCACCAGGATGTAGCCGGGCAGCACCTTGCGCTGCACCTGCTTGCGCTGGCCGTTCTTGATCTCGGTGACCTCTTCGGTGGGCACCTCGACCTGGAAGATGTAGTCCTCGACGTCGAGCGTCTGCACCCGCGTCTCGAGGTTGGTCTTCACCTTGTTCTCGTACCCGGCGTAGGAGTGCACGACGTACCAGTCGCCGGGCGCGCGCCGGAGCGCGGCCCGCATCTCCTCCACCGGGTCGGCCTCGGCGTCCTCAACCGCGGCGGGCTCGGCGACAGCGTCGTCGGGACCCTCCGGAGCCTCCGCATCCTCGGGCTTGTCGGCGACGTCATCGTCCTCGTCGGAAACTCCGGTGTCGGCCGCCGTGTCGTCGGCGTCGTCGGCCGCGAGCTCGGAGGGCGTCGACGACTCGTCGATGCCATCGTCGGTCACGGCATCGCGCTGGTCGACCTCGCGCTCGGTCACGTGCCTCTCGCTTCCTTCGTCCATGTCGTGCGTAGTGCCGGTCAGGTGCCGAACAGGAAAAGCACACCCTGCGCGAACACGAAGTCCAGCAGCCAGACCAGCGCGACCATGAACGACACGAAGACCAGCACCACGATCGTGTACGTGACCAGCTGGTTGCGGGTGGGCCAGATGACCTTCCGCAGCTCAGCGACCACCTCGCGCAGGAACCGCGCCAGTCGGCCGAACAGGGACACCTTGGCGGGCCGGCCGTCGCGGACCGCGGTGGCCCGGCCCTTGCCGTCGCCGGAGGGAGCCGGACCGGAACGCCGACCCCTGCGGTCGGCGGCGGAACTCGGGCGCTCCCGCCCGGTACCGCCCTCGCGCTCCTCAGTCACGCCCGCATCCTCCAGCTGCCCGCGGTCGCTGCCGCACGCTCGTTTTCCGGTACTCCGATCCAGCACATCCTGCAGTGGCAGGGGTGACAGGACTTGAACCTGCAACCTGCGGTTTTGGAGACCGCTGCTCTGCCAGTTGAGCTACACCCCTAGACCAACTTCGCCCCGGGCCTGCCGCTCGGGTGCGAAGGAGTGCGCCATGCGTGCGACGCACCCAGCAGAGCGAGTGTACGGCACCCCGCATATGCGGTTGAAATCGCACACCCCGCGCCCGACCCGGCAGCTCCTCGCCCCGCTCCGGTGCGGGAGTATCCAGTCATGGCCCCGACCACCACACCGACCGCACGCGCCCGTGTCTCCGCCAGGATCGGCGGGATCGCCGAGTCCGCCACGCTCGCCGTCGACGCCAAGGCGAAGGCGCTCAAGGCGGCAGGCCGCCCAGTCATCGGCTTCGGCGCGGGTGAGCCGGACTTCCCGACCCCGCCCGCCGTGGTCGCGGCCGCCGAGGCCGCCTGCTCCGAACCGCGCAACCACCGCTACACGCCCGCCGCGGGCCTCCCGGAGCTGCGCGAGGCGATCGCCGCGAAGACGCTGCGCGACTCCGGGTTCGAGATCGCCCCGTCGCAGGTGTTGGTCACCAACGGCGGCAAGCAGGCCGTCTACCAGGCGTTCGCCACGCTGCTCGACCCGGGCGACGAGGTGCTCCTGCCCGCGCCGTACTGGACGACCTACCCCGAGGCGATCACGCTCGCCAGCGGTGTGCCCGTAGTCGTCACGTGCGGCCCGGAGGCGGACTTCCTGCCCACGGTCGAGCAGCTCGACGCCGCCCGCACCGACCGCACCAAGGTGCTGCTCTGGTGCTCCCCGTCCAACCCGACGGGTGCAGTGGCGTCCCGCGAGCTCACCGAGGCCGTCGGGCGCTGGGCCGTCGAGCACGGCATCTGGGTCGTCACCGACGAGATCTACGAGCACCTCGTCTACGACGGCGCCGAGGCGGTCTCGATGCCGGTGGCTGTGCCCGAGCTGGCCGACACCTGCGTGGTGCTGAACGGCGTGGCCAAGACCTACGCGATGACGGGTTGGCGCGTCGGCTGGCTGGCCGGGCCCGCCGACGTCGTCAAGGCGGCCACGAACCTCCAGTCGCACCTGTCCTCCAACGTCGCGAACGTGTCGCAGCGGGCCGCGCTCGCGGCCGTCTCCGGCCCGCTTGACGCGGTGGCGGAGATGCGTACCGCGTTCGACCGGCGCCGGCGCACGATCGTTGAGCTCCTGCGGGCCATCCCGGGGGTCGAGTGCCCGACCCCGCGCGGCGCCTTCTACGCCTACGCCTCGGTGCAGGACCTGCTCGGCAAGGAGCTGCGCGGCAGCCGCCCGCGGACGAGCGTGGAACTGGCCGCAGCGGTGTTGGAGCACGCCGAGGTCGCCGTGGTGCCGGGGGAGGCGTTCGGCACGCCGGGCTTCTTCCGGCTCTCCTACGCGCTGGGGGACGACGACCTGCGCACCGGCGTGGAGCGGATGGGAGCGCTGCTCAGCGAGGCCGTCTAACGATCCTGGGCGGGTCGCAGGCGAGGCTCAGGCCGCGGCCTGGCCCGGCGGCGGGAAGCCGTCCATCTCGTCGACCTCGGCGGGGCGGTTCCCGACGCCGAACCCGGTGTCGTGCCACCAGCGGTGCCAGCAGGACCGGCACTGGACGAACAGCCTCCTGCCCTCCGCGGCCAGCAGGTAGCGCCAATGGGTCTCGCAGCTGCGACCCTCGTCGCAGGCGGTGCAGGCCATGTGGTCGGCGCAGCGGGGACATTCCGTCCAGGTACGCCTGCCGTTGTCGGCTGCGGCGTCACGCATCGAGGACCCCCGCGTCCACCAGCATGCGCAACACTGCCTGTTGCTCGGCGTCGAGGCCGCTGTAGAGCATGCGGTGCGCCTCGACCTCGGCTGCCAGCACGGCACCGGGATCGAGGTCCGGTGTCGCGGCGAGCACGGCCGAGAGCCGACGCTGTTCGTGGGCACTCAGATCGAAAACGTGCGAGGACGTGGTCGCCGGGTGACGCGCGTCGGGATCGTCAGGACGCACCCGTTCGAGCTCGGCAAGCCGGTCGTCGTTCATGAAGTCCACCGACCTACGGATACTCTCCGCCGGCGCCCGCACCCCAAGGGAACGGGACGATCCTCACGGGTGTGGGGTCGGTCACGCCAAGGTTGGCAGGTCCTCGTCGACCGCAACCTCGGCGACGGCCCGGCCCAGCACGGTCTTCCCGTCGAAAGTGGCCGTGATCGACACCTTGGCGATGTGGCGGCCGTCCTCGGACGCGGTGAGGCCCGAGACCTTGCCGGTGACCTCGACCAGCGCGCCCTCGTCGTCGTCCGGGACGACGACGGGCCGGGTGAAGCGCACGCCGTAGCTACGCACCGCGGCCGGGCCGCCCGCCCAGTCCGTGACGATCCGCCCGGCGAGGGCCATCGTGAGCATCCCGTGCGCGATGACACCGGGCAGGCCGACGCCGGTGGCGACGCGGTCGCTCCAGTGGATGGGGTTGAAGTCGCCGGACGCGCCCGCGTAGCGCACCAGGTCGGCGCGCGTGACGCGCAGCTGAAGAGGCGGGAGCTGGTCGCCGACCGCGGTCATGACGCCGCCTCCGCGGGAAGGAGCCCGTCGGCGGTCATGACGCCGCCTCCGCCTGCGTGACGAGCATGGCTTTGGTGGTGGCCACCGGCGCCCCGGCGGCGTCGACGACCTCGCAGCGCAGGGTGAGCATGTGGCTGCCGGCCCGCGTCGTCAGGTCCTCGACGTGGACCGTGGTGACCAGCTCGTCACCGCCGTGGATCGGACGGTGCAGGACGATCGACTGATCGCCGTGGACCATGCGCGAGTAGTCCCAGCCGAAGGCGGGGTCGAGCAGGAACGCTTCGATCACCGGCATGGTGAACGTCACTGTGAAGGTGGGCGGAGCGATCACGTCCGGGTGGCCCGCGGCGCGCGCGGCGTCGATGTCCAGACACACGGAATCGCCCTCGCCGATGGCGAGGGCGAACTCCCGGATCTTCTCCCGGCTGACCTGGTACGGGGCCGTCGGCGGCAGCGCCTTCCCGACGTACGAGGCGTCGGGCACGGCTCAGCGCGTCTCGCGGTGCTCGCGGTGAGTGCCGCAGTTCGGGCAGAACTTCTTGATCGCGAGCCGGTCGGGGTCGTTCCGCCGGTTCTTCTTGGTGATGTAGTTGCGATGCTTGCACTGCTCGCACGCCAACGTGATCTTCGGCCGGACGTCGGTGGCCTTCGCCATCGCGGGTGCCTCCTGCTTGCTGTGTATCTGCTGTCTGGTAGCGGTGGCCGGACTTGAACCGGCGACACAGCGATTATGAGCCGCTTGCTCTACCGACTGAGCTACACCGCTTCGCGCAACTGGCCGGGCCAGCTCGCCGAGCCCCTTTACGGAATCGAACCGTAGACCTTCTCCTTACCATGGAGACGCTCTGCCGACTGAGCTAAAGGGGCGCACACCGAGCGGTCGGTCACTCCCGCGCGGCCGCTGACGATGCTACACAACGCCAGCGCCGGGCCGGAAAACGGGTACTGGTCGTGCGGCTCACCAGCTCGACTTGCGCACGCCCGGCAGGTAGCTCTCGTGCGCGAGCTGCCGCATGCGCACCCGGGAGACGCCGAAGGCCCGCAGGTAGCCGCGCGGCCTGCCGTCCACACCGTCGCGGTTGCGCACGCGGGTAGCGCTCGCGTCACGCGGCTGACGGGACAGCTCCCGCTGCGCAGCCGCGCGGTCGGCTTCCGAACTGGCGGGGCGGGCGATGATCGCCTTCAGCTCCGCCCGCCGGGCCGCGCACCGGGCGACCACGACCTTCCGCTGCTCGTTTCGCGCGATCTTCCCCTTGGTCGCCATCAGACCTTCCCTCCCCGGGCGCGGATTCGCGCCACGGCCGCGTCGATCCCGATGCGGTCGACCGTGCGGATCGCGTCGGTCGACAGCCGCAGCCGCACGTGGCGGCCCTCGGCGGCGAGCCAGTAGCGCTTCGTCTGGATGTTCGGATCGAATCGCCTGCTCGTGCGCCGGTGCGAGTGCGACACGTTCTTCCCGAAGCCGGGCTCCCGCCCGGTGAGCTGACACCTCCTGGACACCGCCGTCACCCCCGCCCGGCGCGCGGGTAGGGCAGCGGGCGTTGCGGATCGCCACGGCGACCTGCCGCTGCTGCTGCGGGGTCAGGCCCGTCACCCTGCGGGCGCGGATCTTGCCGCGGTCGGAGATGAACGTGCGCAGCAATAGAGCCGGGGATGGACGCCGCCGGAGCTTTCGGAGGCGGCGGGGCGGGTAAGGACTGTCCTTCCAGTCGACCTCGGTGATCCGCTTCGCGTGCAGCGGGTTGGCCTTGCGCCTCGGGGGGCGCTGCCTCTTCCCGTCGACGGGCACGTCAGCGCTCCTCGCGGAACTCGACGTGCCGGCGGACCGCCGGGTCGTACTTGCGCAGCACCATGCGATCCGGGTCGTTGCGCCGGTTCCTGCGCGTGACGTACGTGGTTCCGGTGCCTGCCGTCGAGCGCAGCTTCACGATCGGCCGGACCTCGTTGCGGGCCATGCCCACCCCTTCTCGTTAACGATATCTATTTTCATCTACGGTAACACCGGGACGCCGCCACAAATGCCCGACCCGGAGGAGGACGCCGTGACCCGACCAGAGCTGCTGGTGCTGACCGGCATGCACGTACCCGGCGTGGAGGGCGTGATCAGCCGCATCCGCGCCCTCGACCCGGACACCGCCGTGCGGCACCACGACCTGCGGGACATCGCGTCCGGCCGGGTGCACCGCAGGCTGCGCCGCGGCCGGTTCGACGAGACGACGGTGCTGGAGCTCGAACACGGCTTCCTGTCCTGCACCCTGCGGGAGGACCTCCTCCCGCAGCTGCTCGAGCTGGCAGGCCCCGGCGGGCCGCGCCGGGTCGTCCTCCACCTCGACCCGGCGCTCGAACCGGAACAGGTCTGCTGGTCGCTGCTGCACGTGCTCGTGGACGGCGCGCCGGTCACCGAGGTCGTCGACCTCCGCGAGATCGAGGGCGCGCTGTTGGGCGCTCTGCTCACCGACGCCGAGGTGGCGGCGGGCGAGGACGCCTGGCGGGAGCTGCCCGACCCGTTCGGCTGGTGGCACACCGACCCCTGCGAGACCCCCGCTGACCTGCTCAGCGGCCCTGCCGACACCGAGAAAGAGGAGCACTGATGGCCGTACCCAGGCCGGGCCACGCCGCACGTCCCGGTCCCACACCCGCAGCCGGCGGGCACAGTGGAAGGCCTTACCGCCGGACCTGGTGCCGATCACGATCGCCGGACGGCGCCACCTCGTGCCCCGCCGTCTGGTGCGGGCCTACCAGCGCGGGCTCCTCACCCCCGAGTAAGGGGGCTGAGGCGGCCTTACCCCGCAGTGCCTCCCACGAGGGCTCAGGATGACGTGATCGACCGATGTCCGGAGGTGGGCCTCAGGCCGAACCTGGAGCCATGTTCACCGACTTCTCGCTGCTCACCGCCCAGTCCGAACTCCACCGGAAGGAACTGCTCGCCGAGGCCGACAACTACCGGCTGGCCCGGCTGGCGTCCTCGCTCCGGCGGCGCAGGCCGGTGGCTACGCCGCCCACCGATCCGCCGGAGCCGCGCCGGCGCGCCGGTGGACCGGCAGCCGCCGCCGCTGACGCGGGTTCAGCCGACGGCAATCACGACGCAGAACGTCGTAGCGCCGTGTCACGATGACCGGCGTGGCGCGGCTGGGGGCGGGGATCGGGCTCGTGGGGCGCCGGCACGAGGTGTCGGCGCTCGCCGGTGCGCTCGATCGCGCCGCAGCCGGCCGCCCCACCGGCGTGCTCCTCTCGGGAGACGCCGGGGTGGGCAAGTCGCGCCTGGTCACCGAGGCCGTCGAGCGGGCGGTCGCCGCGGGGTTCACCGTGCTCGTCGGACGCTGCCTCGACACCGCCGAGTCGGCGCTGCCGTACCTGCCCTTCACCGAGATCGTCGGGGCGCTCGCCGCGACTCATGCCAAGCTGCTCGACGAGCACGAGGCCCTGCGCCACCTGCTCCCCGGAGGCTGGGCCCGTGGCGGCACCACCCGGGGTGAGGATCGCGACCTCGGCCAGCTCCGCGTGTTCGACGCCGTGCTGTCGGCACTCGACGACCTCACGGCGAGCGCCCCGGTGCTCCTGGTCGTCGAGGACCTGCACTGGGCCGACCGCTCCAGCCGCGACCTGCTGGTGTTCCTGCTGTCGCGCCTGTCCGGGCAGGGGCTGGTCGTGCTCGCCACCTATCGCACCGACGACCTGCACCGCCGCCACCCGCTGCGCCCGGTGCTGTCGGAGCTGGTCCGGCTGCCTGCCGTCGAGCGCATCGACCTCACCCCGCTCCCCGAGCACGAGGCGCTGGAGCTGGTGCGGCTGCTCGCCGACGGCAGCCTCCCGGCCGCGATGCTGCGCACGGTCGCCCGGCGCAGCGAGGGCAACGCGTTCTTCGCCGAGGAGCTGGTCTCCGCATCCTCCGACGGGCTGCCGCACGGGCTCGCCGAGGTGCTGCTGGCGCGCGTCGAGGGGCTCTCGCCGGCCACCCAGCGGATGCTGCGCATCGCGTCGGTGGCCGGCAGGCGGGTGCGCCACGACCGGCTGGCTGCGGTGTCCGGGCTGCCGGTCGACGAACTGGAGCACGCGCTGCGCGAGGCGGTCGCCCACCACGTGCTCGTCGCTGCGGCCGCCGAGCCCGGCGGGGTGCCCGGCGACGACGCCTACGCCTTCCGCCACGCGCTGCTGCGCGAGGCCGTCTACCACGAGCTGCTGCCCGGCGAGCGGAGCCGGCTGCACGCTGCGTACGCCGCGCTGCTCGCCCTCCCCGGAGGCAGCGGCCCGCGCGGCGCCGCCGAGCCGGGGCGCGCCGCCGAGCTGGCCCACCACGCGATGGCCTGCCACGATCTCCCGCTCGCGCTCGCGGCGTCGGTGCAGGCGGCCAACGAGGCCAACGAGCGCGAGGCTCCGGCCGAGATCCTGCTGCACACCGAGCGGGCCATCGACCTGTGGCCCGCCGTGCCCGACGCCGAGGCCGTCGCGGGGGTCGATGAGGGCACGCTCACCCGCTGGGCCGCGTGGGGAGCGAGCGCCACGGGCGATCCGGACCGCGGCATCGCGCTCGGGCGCCGCGCCCTCGAGCTGGCCGAGGAGCGCGGCGACCCGCGGCTGACCTCGGCCATCGGCCGCCGCTACGCCCTGCGGCTGCTCGACCTCGCGGGCCACGAGCAGGAGGCCCTCACGGTGGCGCGGCGCGCGCTGGAGCTGGTGGTCGGCCTCCCGCCGTCGGACGAGCTCGCGTGGGCCCACGCCGTGCTGGCCCGCGTGCTGGGCCGGCTCGACCACTTCGCCGAGTCGGTGGCCGAGGCGGAGGCGGCGCTCGCTGTGGCGCGGCGTGTCTCGGCGGAGCAGAACGTCAGGGTCGAGGGCGCCACCGCCGACGCGCTCGTCACGCTGGCCGTCTGCGCCGAGTACGACGGCGACCCGGAACGCGCCCGCCAGCTGCTCGCCGAGGCGAAGCCGCTGGCCCGGGACTCGGCCAACCTGACGGTCGAGCTGCGCGCCTACTACGCGGTGGGCATCTCCCTGCTCGGCGAGGGGCGCCTCGCGGAGGCGGGCGACGAGTTCGCGGCGGGCGAAGAGCGGGCCGCGGCCACCGGCACCACGTGGAGCGGCTACGGGCTGGAGCTGCGTGTCGCCCACGTGATCGCGCGCTACATGCGCGGGGAGTGGGACGCCGCGGAGGCCGCCGCCGAGATCGCGGGCGAGTCGGTCTCGGCCACGGTCGCCACCCGGCTCGCGGCGGCGGGG
Source organism: Pseudonocardia aurantiaca (assembly GCF_039526725.1). Lineage (NCBI taxonomy): Bacteria > Bacillati > Actinomycetota > Actinomycetes > Pseudonocardiales > Pseudonocardiaceae > Pseudonocardia > Pseudonocardia aurantiaca. Next base: position 347,339 of record NZ_BAAAJG010000025.1, on the reverse strand, counting down.
CTCCTCACCTCCGTGGGGCGCGGGCGGTTCGCGGCCACCGAACGGCGCCTGGCGGAGCTGCGGGACTCCACGCCCGTCGACGAGCAGGTGATCATGCTGATGGGTCAGGCGGGGGCCGAGGCCGCCATGTGGCAGGGCCGCCCCGAGGAGGCGGCGCAGCGCGTACGGCACGCGCTCGACGGGCTCAACACCGGCCCGTACACCGACCTGAACCCGCATCTCGGCCGGATAATGCTGGGCGCGCTGGGCACCGCTGCCTATGGCGACATGGCGGCGGCCGGGCTCCAGCCGGTGGCGGAGGCGGTGACCGCCGCCAGGGAAATGGTGCGCGCGGCGGAGGAGGCGGCCGAGCGGGGCCTGCCCCGCGCCGGCGCCCTCGGGCCCGAGGGACGCGCCTGGCTCTGCCGCGCGCGGGCGGAGCTCACCCGGGTGGCGGGCACGCCCGACCCTGCGGCCTGGAGCGAGGTGGTCGCGGCCTTCGCCTACGAGAGGCAGGACCGCGCGCCCGGCGGCACGGCCCTTCCCAGCTACCAGCAGGCCTACGCGATGCTGCGCCGGGCCGAGGCCGCGCTCACGAGCGGAGCCGCCCACGCGCAGGTCGCGGAGGATCTCCGCGCCGCGCTGGGCACCGCCGCGTGGCTGCGCGCCGAGCCCCTGGCCGGCGCCGTTCGCGAACTGGCCGCGCGGGCCGGGGTGCGGCTTGAGGCGGCCCCACCGCCGCCGGTGCCCGCCGGGCCGGACCCACTCACCCCCCGCGAGCGCTCGGTGCTCGGGCTCGTGGCGAGCGGCCGCACCAACCGCCAGATCGGGGCGGAGCTGTTCATCAGCGAGAAGACGGTGAGTGTGCACCTGTCCCGGGTGATGGCGAAGCTCGGCGCGAGCAGCCGCACCGAAGCCGTCACCGTCGCATACGAGCGCGGCCTGCTGGCCCCGGCGAACCGGGAGATGGTGCGCTCGGACCCTTGAGCCCTACCTCTCGGTAACTATGGTGGATCACGTAGTGATCCGGTCCACTCACCAACGAGGAGGCTCGGCGATGGCGCCGACGCGTACCGAGGGCAACACCGAGCACACCGGCGCCGGGCACGCAAGCACCGGGAACAGCACTGCGTGGGCCGGGCGGCCGGACGTGTCCGACACGGACGGGTTCTGGACGGCGCCGATCGAGGAGCGGGCCGCCGGGTTCGCCGCCCTGCGGGAGCGGGAGCCGGTCGCGTTCTTCCCCGAGCCGGAGAGCCCGTTCCCGCGCGGCGCCGGCTTCTACGCCCTGACCAGGCTCGACGACCTCGCAGAGGCCAGCCGCACGCCCTCGGTGTTCACCTCCGGCCGCGGTGCCACCGGAATCGCGGACATGCCGCAGGAGTTCCTTGAGTTCTACGGCTCGATGATCAACACCGACGACCCGCGGCACGCAAGGCTGCGCCGGATCGTCTCCCGCGGGTTCACCCCCCGGCGGCTCGCGGGACTCGTCGAGGACGTGGAGCGCACGGCTCGCGGCATCGTCGACGACGTGATCGACGCGGGCGAGTGCGACGCGGTGCCTGCGATCTCCGCGCGGCTGCCACTCAAGATCGTCTGCGACATGATGGGCGTCCCGGCGAGCCAGTACGCGTTCGTGCTGGACCGCAGCAACATCATCCTCGGGGCGCAGGACCCGGAGTACGTCCCGGACTCGGGCAACGTCGTGATGGCGCTGCTGCAGGCGGGCAACGACCTTGCCGAGCTGATGCGCGACCTCGGCAGGCAGCGGACCGAGAACCCCACCGACGACGTCACGTCCGCTCTTGTCAACGCCGAGATCGACGGCGAGCGACTCACCCCCGACGAGCTGGCGAGCTTCTTCATCCTGCTCGTCGTGGCGGGCAACGAGACCACGCGCAACGCGATCAGCTGGGGCATCCACCTGCTCAGCGAGCACCCCGAGCAGCGGGCCGCGTGGCTCGCCGACATCGAGGGCGTGACGCCGACGGCGGTGGAGGAGATCGTCCGCTTGGCGTCACCGGTGATCTTCATGCGGCGCACGCTCGCTGCCGACGCCGTGCTGGGCGGGCAGCCGATGATGACGGGCGACAAGGTGGCCCTGTTCTACTGGGCGGCCAACCGGGACCCCGCCCATTTCCACGACCCGGACGACTTCGACGTGCTGCGGTCCCCGAACCCGCACGTCGGATTCGGCGGCGCCGGGCCGCACTTCTGTCTCGGCGCCCACCTGGCGCGCCGCGAGATGGCCGTGATGTTCCGCGAGCTGCTCAGGCGGGTGCCGGACATCCACACCACGGCACCTCCGCAGCGACTCAAGTCGATGTTCATCAACGGGATCAAGCACCTGCCGGTGGCGTTCACTGCCGGGGGTGCGTGATGACCGCCGGGCAGGGGGTGCGGCAGTCCCTCGGCTACCCGCAGGTGCCGGTCGGGGCGGTGCTCGCGGGGTCGGCCCGCCGCTTCGGAGACCGGACCGCGGTGCACTTCGCCGGCCGCGACCTGACGTTCGCCGAGCTGCACGCCCGCGCCTCGGCGTTCGCCAACGCGCTCGGCGCCGCCGGGATCGGGCGCGGCGACGTCGTGGCGATCCACCTGCCGAACTGCCCGCAGTACGCGGTCGCCTACTACGGAATCCTGCTGGCCGGGGCCACGTTCTCCCCCGCCAACCCGTTGCTCCCGCCCGCCGACCTCGCCGCCCAGCTCGCCGACTGCGGCGCCGTCGCCGCCGTGACCTGGGGGCCGGCCGCTCCGGCGCTCGCCGCCGCCCGCGACCGCACCGCGATCCGTCTCGTGCTCGTCACAGACAGGGACCAGGCGCTCGACCCGTCCCGTGAGGCCGCGCTCGACGGGGTCCCCGGCGGCGAGGACTTCGAGGCGTTCCACGCCGATGCGCCGACGACACCGCCGAGCGTCGAGATCGACATCCACAGCGACCTCGCGCACCTCGCCTACACCGGCGGCACGACCGGCCGGTCGAAGGGCGTGCGGCTGCCGCATCGCAACGTCGTGGTCAACACGCTGCAGTCCGCGTGCTGGAGCACGGGCTCGGTGCCCGCGCTCGACGAGCACGGCGGGCTGGTACTCGACCAGGTCGCGTCCGCCGACGAGTACCCGGTGCGACTGGGCACCGGTTCGGGCATCAACATAACGCCCTGGTTCCACGCGATGGGCACGATCGGCGGGCTCAATGTGCCCATGCTGACCGGCGGCACGACGATCCTGCACGAGCGGTTCGACCCTGCCGCCTACCTCGCCGACGCCGAGCGATTCCGCGTGACGACGATGGGCGGGGCGCCGGCGCTCTTCGGCGCGCTGCTCCAGCACCCGGATCTCACCCGCCGCGACCTCTCGTCCGTACGCGGCGTCTCCTCCGGCGCCGCACCCATGCCCGTCGAGATGATCGAGGGCCTGCGCCGCCGCTTCGGGGCGGACGTCGTGGTCGCCGAGGGCTACGGGCTCACCGAGGTGACGATGGTGGCCACGATGGGGCCACAGGGGCGGGCGGGCGTGCGCAAGGTCGGCACGGTCGGGCGTCCGGTGTTCGACACGGAGATCCGGATCGTCGACCCGGCGGGGACCGACCTCTCGCCGCTCCCGCCGGGCGAGCGCGGTGAGGTGTGCATCCGGGGGCCGCAGGTGATGCTCGGCTACAAGGACCAGCCGGAGGAGACCGCTGCCGCGCTCGTGAACGGCTGGCTGCGTACCGGCGACGTCGGAGTGCTGGACGACGACGGCTATCTCAGCATCGTCGACCGCAAGAAGGACATGCTGATCTACAAGGGCTACAACGTCTTCCCGCGCGAGCTGGAGGAGCTGCTGTTCGCCCGGCCGGGGGTGGTCGGTGCGGCGGTCGTGGGCCGGCCCGACCCGATGGTCGGGGAGCTGCCGGTCGCCTTCGTGGTGGCGCCAAGGCTCGACGACGCGGGAGCGGAGACGCTGATGGCCGCGGTGAACGAGCAGGTGGTGCCGTACAAGCACCTGCGGGAGCTGCACCTGGTGGACGCGATCCCGGTGTCGGCGGCGGGCAAGGTACTCAAGCGGGAGCTCCGCGAGCGGTTGCGCTGACCGGGTGGTCCGGGGGCGGCCGGTTGCCGGATCGTTAACAGCCGGATCATCGGCCACGATTCCAGAACCGTGCGGACTCCGATGCCGAGCGACCTCCCTGCCTCCGAGGCGCCCTCGGGCGGGGCGCCGCGGAGGCAACGAGGTCGCGCTGCCCTCGGCGTGGCCGTGCTGGTCGGGGTGGGGAGCGTTGTCACGCTCGCGGCCCTGCTCGTGCTGGCCGCTACGGCAGCGAGCCTCGCCGACGGTGTGCCCGCCGGCGGCGCCCCGACCGTGACGGTGACCTACGAGCGCTGAGCCCGAGGGCTCAGCGCCGGCGGATCAGCGGCAGATCAGGCGGCGGCCTCGCTCTGCGCGATGGGCGCCTTGAGCACGTGGTCGACCAGCCGCATCACGAGCTGCTCGCCGCCGAGCCGGTACCCGAACTCCTCCCACGTGAGCAGCTCACGGGAGAGCAGCTCGCCGACAGGGCCGGGGTACAGGCGCGTCACGCGGAACGCGGCTGCGCGTAGCCGCATCTTCTCGTGATGGTCCATTGGAACGGGGGTCATTCCGACTCACCTCCGCGGTGCGTTGCGGTTCGGGTGGTGCGCCCTCAGCGCTGAGTCGCCCGTGCACCGTCCATCGTGAACTACCCCGATGTTCACCCTGCGGTATCGAACCCGAAAGTGATTGACATCTCGTTTAGGCGAACCTGGGGTGCATGATCCGTGACCCAGCGCTGTGATCAGGTGGTCCTCCGCACGTAGCGTGCTCGTCATGGTGACCCCGGATGCCTCCACCCTGCGCACGCGCGACGTGCTCTGGTCCGACGTCGAGGACGTCTACGCCGCGATCCTCGCCCACCCGTTCGTCTCCGGGCTGACCGACGGCACGCTGCCACGCGCGTCGTTCCGGCACTACATCGTTCAGGACGCCCACTACCTCCGCGGATACGCCAAGGCCCTCGCCGTCTGCGCGGCGAAGGCCCCGGACGAAGACGACACGGTGATGTTCGCCCAGCACGCCGCCGGGGCGATCGCTGCTGAACGGGACCTGCACGCGGCGCTGATGGGCGAGATGGGCTCCTCGCCGGAGGAGGCCGCGGTGGAGCCGGTGGCCCCGACGACGCAGGCCTACGTCTCGTACATGATGGCGTCCGCGCTCGGCGGGTCCTACGCGGAAGCCGTCGGCGCGGTGCTGCCGTGCTACTGGATCTACGCCAAGGTCGGGGAGGAGCTGCTTGCCCGCAGCTCCCCCGACCCGCTGTACGCCCGCTGGATCGCGATGTACGGCAGCGACGACTTCCAGTCGGTGGTCGACGCGGTGCTGGCCGTCACCGACAAGATCGGGGCCGGGCTCTCGGAGGGCGAGCGCACGGCGATGCGCAAACACTTCCGCACGACGTCGAAATACGAGTGGATGTTCTGGGACGCCGGCTATCGCCAGGAGACCTGGCCGATCTGAGGCGTTCGTCCCGACGCCACACGGGCGATTCACGGTCGCGCCAGCCCGGTGCCGTACGCATAGCGCACGGCATCTGCGCGGGTCTGAACGCCGATCTTGGCGAACAGGTTGTTGATGTGCGTCTTGACGGTAGCCGGGGCGATCACCAGCGACTCGGCGATGTCCGCGTTCGACGCCCCGCGCGCGATCAGCATGAGCACCTCGGCCTCACGGGCGGTGAGCCCGGCGGGTGGCTCCGCCACGGCTGTGGTCGTTGTGGTGCCGACCAGGGCTTCGGCGAGCCGCCGGGCGACGCCCGGGCCGAACGCCGACTGGCCGGTGGCCGCGGCCCGGATCGCGGCCACGATCTCGGCGCGGCCCGCGTCCTTCGTGAGGAAGCCTCGCGCCCCGGCCGCGAGCGCATCGGCGAGCGAGCGGTCGTCGTCGTAGGTGGTGAGCACCAAGACGGCCACGGCCGGATGCTCCTGGGTGATCACCCGCGTAGCCGCGGCGCCGTCGAGCACGGGCATGCGCAGGTCCATCAGCACGACGTCGCACGCCGTGGTCGCGAGCAGCTCCACCGCCTGCGCGCCGTCGCCGGCGTCCCCGGCCACGTCGATCTCACGCGCGAGCCCGAGCAGTGCCATGAGCCCCTCCCGCACGACGAGCTGGTCGTCCACGACAACCACGCGCACCTGTTCGGTCACGGCACCGCCACCTCGGCGGTGACCCGCCAGCCCGGCCCGTCCGGCCCGGCGTGCAGCCGTCCGCCGGCGAGCTCCAGGCGTTCACGCATCCCCGTGAGGCCGTGGCCCGGCTCGCCGCCGGCCGAGGGCGGGCGGGTCGATGCACCGTTGGCGACCGTGAGCCGCAGCAACTGCGGCCCGAACTCAACAACCAGCCGCACCGTGGCACCCGGCGCGTGCCGGGCGGCGTTCGTGAGCGCCTCCCGGGCGGCGCGCAGCAGCGCCACGGCCACGGGCGTCGGGACGTCCCGCGGCGCGCCCGCAGTCGTGACCTCGACCGCGGCGCCGTGGTCGAGCCGGAACCGCCAGCCCGGCCCGCACCGTCCTCGCCAAGGTCAACGTCAGGGTCAACGCCCGTCCCGGTCGCGATCCCGGTCGTTGCGGCTGTCCAGGTACTGCGCTGCGGCTCGGCCGGCCAGTCCGACCGCACCCCGGCGGTTGGCGGCACTCCTCCGCACGACCGGAGCCACGTACCGGCTGGCCTCGTCGAGCCGGCCCGCGCGGCGCAGCAGGACAACGGCCACGACGACCGCCGCAATCACCAGCAGCACGACCCCCGCGATCAGCGCGAAGCGCAGCAGCAGGAACGTGAGCAGCTCGTCCATCTCCATCGGTGCCTCCTCCTCGGTGTTCTTCCGACGAGGGCGACGCTAGGAACCGGGGCGGGTGGACCGGCACCACCCGCGGGTGGATCTCCGGGTGGAACTCGGAGTCAGCGTTGGTCGAGCCGGTCGGGGATGACCAGGTGCAGGACGAAGCCCACCACGGCCACGACGATCGCGCCGACGAACGCCGCTCCGAAGCCGGCGACCACGAACGGCAGGCCGAGCGCCTGCGCAGCGGCGCCGACGAGCAGGAACAGCAGCGCGTTGACCACGAGCCCGATGAGCCCGAGCGTGAGGACGTAGAACGGGCAGCCGACCACCTTGATCAGCGGCTTCAGCACCGCGTTGACGACGCCGAAGATGATGGCCACCAGAACCAGCGTGACCCACCGATTGGACGTCGTACCGGCCGTGACGCCGATCCCCGGGACGATGAGCGTCGCCACCCAGAGGCTGACGGCGATAACCGCCACGCGAATCGTGAGCGCGAGAGCGTTCGACATCGGAATCACTCCACCAGTGCCTGATTGACCAGCGTACGGAGCTGGGGGCGGATGGGATGGGTGCTCGAGGGCATGAGCTGCGTGAAGAACATGGCTGTGACCTCGGCGGCGGGATCGACGTAGAACGCCGTGCTGGCGAGCCCGCCCCAGGCGTACTCGCCCTCGTGGGTGAGCGCCTTGCCCTCGGCGGCGTCGACCACGACGGAGAAGCCGAGGCCGAAGCCGACGCCACGGTAGGGCGACTCGGCGAACAGCGGCCTGCCGTAGGCGTGCAGGTCGGCGCCGCCCGGCAGGTGGTTGCGCGTCATGTAGGCGACGGTGTGCGGGCCGAGCAGCCGCGCACCGTCGAGCTCGCCGCCGCGGGCCAACATCTGGGCGAAGCGGTGGTAGTCGCCCGCCGTGGAGACGAGGCCCCCGCCGCCGGACAGGAAGGCGGGCTCCCGCGTGACCGCTTCGCCCATCACCGTGTTGCGCACCAGCCCGCCCGCCGGGTTGGGCACGTACAGCGCGGCGAGCCGCTCGACGTCGTCGGGCGACACGGAGAATGCGGTGTCGGTCATGCCGAGCGGGCCGAAGACGTGCTCCGAGAAGAACCCGTCGAGCGGCTGCCCGGACGCCACCTCGACCACACGCCCGAGCACGTCGGTGGCCACCGAGTAGTTCCACTCGGCGCCGGGCTGGAACAGCAACGGGATCCCGGCCCACACCTCGCAGGCCGCGGCGAGGTCCATCCCGCGCGGCGCGCCGAACTCGAAGCCCTTCGCCCGGTACATCTCGTCGACCGCGTGCGCGTGGTGCCAGCCGTAGGTGAGCCCCGCGGTGTGGGTGAGCAGGTGCCAGACGCGTACGGGCTCGGTGGCGGGGACTGTGCCCGGGTTGGCCGCCGAGCCACCCGCGTACACGCGGGCGTCGGCGAAGGCGGGGATGTAGCGCGAGACGGGGTCGTTCAGCTGCAACGCCCCCTGCTCGACCAGCATCAACGCGGCCACGGACGTGATCGGCTTGGTCATCGAGTAGATACGCCAGAGCGTGTTGTCAGCAACCGCTCGCTGCGCCTCGACGTCGGCGAGTCCGTGGTGAGTCAGGTGCGCCACGCGGCCGCGGCGAGCGACGACGATGGTCCAACCGGCGAGGCGCCCGTCGTCGACGTAGCGCCGGAAGTGCGTGTCCACACGCTGTAGCCGGGACCCGTCGATCCCCACCTCGTCCGGATCCACCTCAACCTTCAGCACCGCCATGAGTAGGACAGTACCGCCGGGTGATCTCCCGAGCGGTGGCTCGTGCGTCAGGCGGGCAGACGGCCGGGCGGTCCGACGCCGCGGGCCGCCTCGTTGACGACGAGGACCCAGTCACGGCCCGTGTCGCCTTCGCCCGTATCGGCGGGCCGAACGTTGATGCGACATATTGCATGGTCGATCGACCCGCCTCGGCCGGGTCGGCGAAACCGCACTTCCGGGCGAGCCCGTGGCAGGCTTCCGACGTGGAGCACCGGCTGAGCGCCCTGATCGTCCCCGTTCCCGAGGCCGAACCGCTGGTGGGAAGGCTGCGCGCGGAGCTCGACACCGCTGCGGCGCTCGGCGTGCCCGCCCACGTCACGGTGATGTTCCCGTTCGTCCCGCCCGCGGACGTCGACGACAAGGTGCTCGCCGTCGTCCAGGATGTCGTCGCGGCCGTGCCGGCGTTCGAGGCGCGATTCCCCCGGGTGGAGTGGTTCGACGAGGACGTGGTGTGGCTGGCCCCGGAGCCCGCGGCGCCCTTCGTCGCGCTCGCGGAGGGGATCCGCGCGCGGTTCGGGCTCGAACCGTACGAGGGCGCGCACGGCTTGAAGGTCATACCGCACCTGACCGTCGGGCACAGGGCGCCGCTGCCGCGCATGCGGACCGCGGCCGCCGAACTGGAGCCGGGCCTGCCGCTACGTGCGCACGTGGGCTCGGTTCGCCTGATGGCCGGGTCGGATGTCGCGGGGTCGTGGACGACAGTGGCGGAGTTCTCGCTGCCCTGATGACCGTTGCCGGGAGATGATCGGGTGGTGAGGCCGCGATCCCAGCTCGCCGGCCCGTCCGTGCTGCGGGGCGACGACGAGGTCCTGCGCGCGCTGCTGCGCCGACGCGATGCAGGCACGCGCGCGGACGGCAACCGGATCGCGCTGGCCGTGAGCGGCGGTGGGATGCGGGGCGCGTACGCGGGCGGGATGGTGCACGCGCTCCAGGAGACCGGCCTCGGCGACTTGTTCGACGCGGTCTACGGCAGTTCGGCGGGCGCGTACGTCGGCGCCGGGCTGCTGGTCGGGAGCGGTCGGGGCTCGGCGCACATCTTCTTCGAGGACATGGCGTGCCGCGCCTTCATCGACCCGCGCCGGTTCCCGCGCCGCCCGCTGGTGTCGCTCGACCACCTGCTCGACGACGTCCTCGTGCACTCGAAGCCGCTGGAATGGGACCGGCTGCGCGACTCACCCGTCCCGCTGCGCGTGGTGGCGACCGCCGCCGACGACCTGCAACCCCACGTCCTCGAACCCACCACGTCCGCCGAGTGGAAGCTCGCGCTCCGGGCCACCGCGTCGATCCCGCTCCTCGCCGGTCCCCCCGTCGAGCTGCACGGGCGGCACTGGATCGACGGGTCGGTCACCGAGCCCCTGCCGGTGCTGCGCGCGCTGAGCGAGGGCGCGACCCACGTGCTCGCGCTCTTCACGCGGGCCGCCTCGGAGCTGCGGCGGGGTGCGGGCAGCGGCCCGGCCCCGTGGGCACGTGCGCTCGACCGGATCGCGCCGGGGCTCGGGATGATGGCGCAGGAAGCTCACCGGCACGCCCCGGTGCTCGCGATCCTCGACGACGCCGCCCACCCCTCCCGCGCGGACGCGCACCTGCTGGCGATCGTGCCCGAGCAGGACGTGGGGGTGCGCGGCCTGACGACCGACGTGCCGCGCGTGCGGCGGGCGGCCCGGGAGGGCTACGGCGCGGTCACTGCAGCGCTGCGCCGGGTGCGTGCCGAGCCCTGATCAACGCGCGCCGCGGTGCAGTGGGTAGGGCGCGCCCGCGCATTTGCAGGCTCTGCACACACATACGCACCGAGTGGCACCGTGAGATGGACATCAGCGCGAATCCGCCAACCAAAAGCAGCTCCGGTGTCCATCTCACGACCCGCCGGGAAGTGGGTGGACGCGCATATGTGCGCAGAGCCTGGGGACCGCCCGCGCACCTCCAGGCCGCCCGCAGGTGTCGGGGTCGGGTCGGCAGGGCCACCGTTCTTGACCACACCCGGCGTCGCCTCCAGGGTTGCCACATGGACGCCGATGTGATCGTGGTGGGCGCCGGGCTCGCGGGCCTTGTCGCCACGGCCGAGCTTGCCGACGCGGGCAAGAAGGTGCTGGTGCTCGACCAGGAGCCGGAGGCGAGCCTCGGGGGGCAAGCGTTCTGGTCGTTCGGCGGGCTGTTCCTCGTCGACTCCCCCGAGCAGCGGCGGATGGGCGTGCGGGACTCCGCCGACCTCGCCATGCAGGACTGGCTCGGCACCGCCGCCTTCGACCGCGGAGTCGACGACCCGGCGGGCGAGGACTTCTGGGCCCGCCAGTGGGCCACCGCCTACGTCGACTTCGCTGCCGGCGAGAAGCGCGCGTGGCTGCACGCGCAGGGCGTGCGCTGGTTCCCGGTGGTCGGCTGGGCCGAGCGCGGCGGCCACCTCGCCGACGGCCACGGCAACTCGGTGCCGCGCTTCCACGTCACGTGGGGCACGGGCCCCGGCGTCGTCGCGCCGTTCGCGCGACGCGTCCGCGCCGCGGTGGCGAAGGGCCTGGTGGAGCTGCGGTTCCGGCACCGGGTCGACGAGCTCAGTGTCACCGACGGTGTGGTCGACGGCGTCCGCGGCGCCGTGCTCGAGCCGAGCACCGCCGCGCGCGGCACGGCCAGCTCACGCACTGAGGTCGGGGCGTTCGACCTGCACGCGCAGGCCGTGCTCGTCACCTCCGGCGGCATCGGTGCGAACCACGACCTCATCCGCGCGAACTGGCCCGCCCGCCTCGGTCCGGCACCGCAGCACATGATCTCGGGCGTCCCCGAACACGTCGACGGCCGGATGCTCGGGATCGCCGGGGACGCCGGTGGCCGGATCGTCAACCGGGACCGCATGTGGCACTACACGGAGGGCATCCGCAACTGGGACCCGATCTGGGCGCAGCACGGCATCCGGATCCTGGCCGGGCCGTCATCGTTGTGGTTCGACGCGCGGGGGCGCCGGTTCCAGGCGCCGAACTTCCCCGGCTTCGACACGCTCGGCACGCTCCAGGCGATCCTCGCGAGCGGATACGACCACTCCTGGTTCGTGCTCACGCAGAAGATCATCGAGAAGGAGTTCGCTCTTTCCGGCTCCGAGCAGAACCCCGACCTCACCGGCAAGGACGTCCGGAAAGTGTTTGCCCGCGTCCGGCCGGGCGCGCCACCGCCGGTGGAGGCGTTCAAGGAGAACGGCCCGGACTTCGTCGTGGCCGACACGCTCCCCGACCTCGTCGCCGGCATGAACAAGCTGACCGACGAGCCGCTGCTCGACCTCGCCGACCTGCACCGCCAGATCGTGGCGCGCGACCGCGAGATCGACAATCCGTTCTCGAAGGACCCGCAGGTCACGGCGATCCACGGGGCTCGGCGCTACCGCGGCGACCGGCTCGTGCGCGTGGCGTCGCCGCACAAGATCCTCGACCCCGCAAGCGGCCCGCTGATCGCCGTGCGGCTCAACATCCTCACCCGCAAGACGCTCGGCGGGCTGCAGACCGACCTGTCCGGCCGGGTGCTGCGCGCCGACGGCACCCCGTTCCCCGGCCTGTACGCGGCGGGTGAGGTGGCCGGGTTCGGGGGCGGCGGTGTGCACGGCTACCGCTCGCTGGAGGGCACGTTCCTCGGCGGCTGCATCTTCTCCGGACGGCAGGCTGGGCGGGCCGCAGCAGTGGCGGTCTCCTGAAACAGACCCGCTACGCGAAGGCCCCTTCCATCCAGGTGCGCCAGCGCTCGTTCTCCTTCTCGCCGTCCACGTCGGGCAGGAAGACGTGGTGCCCGACGGCGACCGGCATGCCGAGCATCGCCCGTCCGTGGAAGCGGTAGAGGCCGTCGGCCGTGCGGACGCCGAGGAAGCTGTCGAGCACGTAGTCGACGACGCCGTCGAGCCGCTCGGGGCCGGTCAGCCGCACCTGCTCGCCGACGACGGGACGGTGGCCGAGCCCGAGCGCGTCGAGGAGCCGCTGCCACGCCTCCGCCGGGGCCGACTCCTGGGGGCCGTCGGCCAGCACGAATGTGACCGGGCGGCCGAAGAAGTACCGGAGGTACTGGTCGAGGGTGTGGAAGTAGTGCCCCCAGCCGACGTTCATCCCCTCGTACTCGGCCTCCCAGTTGTCCCCGAGGAAGCCGCTCTGCGCGAACCGCACCACGGCGCTGCCTCCGTCGCGGGCCTCGACGAGGTACTCGAAGGCGTACGGCTCGTCGGCCGTGCCACCGACGACCTCCAGGCGGTTCGGTGGCTCCCACGCGCTGATCCGCGACTCCTGGACGTAGTCGCCGACCCGCAGCCGCACGACGCCATCCACACCCGGCTCCACCTCATGGGTCATGAACCAGGAGGTGAGGCCGGGGCCGGTGGCGATGGCCTCCCAGACCTGCTCCGGCGACGCATCGAGCGCCACCTCCTTGCGCAGCTCGAACTCGCGGGACATCAGGCACTCCTTCGGTGGGGTTCGACCGCCTGACCCTCCCACCGACAACTTATGTTGTCAACGTCGATGGAGTTGTCGGTGAGCCGCCTCAGGTATCCGCCCGCGCCGCCACCGCTCGCGCCGTGAGCAGCTCCCGTTCGCGTTCGTTGCGCGTCAGCGCCGCGGCCCGCTCGAACTCCGCGCCGGCCTCCCGCAGGCGGCCGAGCTTGACCAGCAGGTCGCCGCGCACGCTCGGGAGCAGGTGGTACTCCTTCAGCGCCGGCACCGCCGTCAGCTCGTCGACCAGCTCCAGCCCCGCGGCCGGGCCGAACGCCATCGACAGGGCGACCGCCCGGTTCAGCTCCACCACCGGCGACGGCGCCACCTGCGCAAGCCCGGCGTAGAGCGCGGCGATGCGCATCCAGTCCGTCTCCTCGGCCGTCCGGGCCCGGCCGTGGCACGCCGCGATCGCCGCCTGCAACGTGTAGGGCCCGCGCTCGGCGTCCAGGGCCTCGGCACGTTCGAGAGCGGCGAGGCCACGGCGGATGAGCATGTGGTCCCACCGGCCACGGTCCTGGTCGAGCAGCAGCACGGGCGCGCCGTCGGGGCCGGTCCGGGCGCGCAGCCGCGACGCCTGGATCTCCATCAGCGCGACGAGGCCGTGCACCTCCGGCTCGTCCGGGATCAGCCCCGCGAGCACCCGGCCCAGTCGCAGCGCCTCCTCGCACAGCGTCGGCCGTAGCCACGAGTCGCCGGCCGTGGCCGCGTAACCCTCGTTGAAGACGAGGTAGATGACCTCCAGCACGGACGAGAGGCGGGCCACCCGCTCGTTGCCGACCGGCACCTCGAACGGGACGCCCGCCTTCGCCAGCGTCTTCTTCGCCCGCACGATCCGCTGCGCGATCGTCGACTCCGGCACGAGGTAGGCACGCGCGATCTCGTCCGTCGTCAGCCCGCCGAGCAGCCGGAGCGTCAGGGCCACCCGCCCGTCCGTGGAGAGCACGGGATGGCAGGCGACGAACACGAGCCGCAGCAGGTCGTCCTCGATGTGGTCCTCGAGGGTTGCGTCGAAGTCCGGCATGACGCCTTCGCCGTCGGCAGCGAGGTTCCGGCCGATCTCGCCGAGCTTGCGGGCGAGCACCTCGTTGCGGCGGATCTGGTCGATCGCCCGCCGCTTGGCGACGGACATCAGCCAGGCGCCCGGGTTGTCCGGGACGCCCGACTCCGGCCATTTCTCCATCGCCGCAACCAGCGCGTCCTGCGCCAGCTCCTCGGCCACCCCTACGTCCCGCATCAGCCGGGCGAGCCCGGCGACGAGCCGCGGGGACTCGATCCGCCAGACCGCCTCGACCGTCCGATGGGCATCGCTCAGACTCACGACGAGCCATCAGACCAGGCCCTCCTGCGGCCCGGCAACCGGGTACCGCTTACGGCTACCGGCCCTCGACCTGCGCCCGGAGCTCCTCGTCCTTCTCGCGCTGCTCCGGCGTGTACTCCTCGCCGAAGTCGCCGGTCTCGAAGACCTGCCGGATCTCGATCTCGGCGGGCGAGTCGTCGGGCATCGGGCAGCGCTTCAGCCACTCGATGCCCTCCTCCAGCGACCCGACCTGCCACAGCCAGAACCCGGCCACCAGCTCCTTGGCCTCGGTGAACGGGCCGTCGATCACACTCGTGCCGCCGGCCTCGAAGCGGACCCGCGCCCCCTTCTCGCTGGGGTGCAGCCCCTCACCCGCGAGCAGCACACCGGCCTTCACCAGCTCCTCGTTGAAACTGCGCATGGCCTCCATGTACTCCGGGGTCGGAACGGCGGCATTCTCGGTCTGGCCGTCGTACTTCATGATCACCATGACGCGCATCGGGGTGCTCCTCGTCGTTCCCGGCGCCGCCTCTCGGCGCCTCTGCCCACGCGTCGAACGGCCTCGACCGGATTCGACACGCTCGCCAAAGAATCTTGGACGAGTTTTCAGAGCCCCGCTCCCGGCATCACCAGACCGGTCTCGTAGGCGAGCACGACGAGCTGCGAACGGTCCCGGACGCCCAGCTTGCCCAGGAGCCGACTGACGTGCGTGCGCGCCGTCGCCGGGCTGATGAACAGCCGCTCGCCGATCTCTGCGTTCGACCGCCCGGCACCGACCTCGGCGAGCACCTCGCGTTCCCGCTCGGTGAGCCCGGCGAGACGATCCGTGGCGAGCGCGGGACGGCCGGCAGCCGCGCCGCGCATCACCCGCCGGGTCACGGCGGGCGAGAGCATCGCGTCGCCCGCTGCCACCAGCCGCACCGCGCGGCGCAGCTCGTCGTGCGCGGTGTCCTTGACCAGGAACGAGCACGTCGTGCAGCTCCCGTGCGATGCGCAACCGCTCCTGCTCGACCCGCGCCGCCGCTTCCCGTTCCCGCTCGGCCTGCGCGCTCGCGGCCTGGCGGCCGCCACGGAACGATCCACATCACCGAGCCTAGGGGGCGATGCGGCGCAGGTCAGCGCCGTGCGGCCGGCTGGCGCCACAGGGCGTATGCGATCGCGCGCGCCTACGCCCAGAGGCGTACGCGGCGCGCGCCGCTGAGCCGACGACACAAGCGCGAACTGTTCCTAGCGTCGGCGGCGACGGGTTCGACCCCGATCGGAGGATCACCATGAGAGTCGCCGGAGCGCTCGTGCTCGGCGTGACCTGCGGCGCGCTGGCCGGGTTCGCCCTCAGCGAGGTCGTCGCCGTGCTGGGTCTGCTGTTGTTCGATCGGCCGACCGGGCTGCGCTACCTGCCCGCCGTGCTCGGCGTGGCGGGAGGGGTGATCGCCCTGGTCGTCGTGCGGCGCGAGGCCCGTCACGATCGCGAGGACGTGCGATGAGGGCGGCCACTGTCGCGTTCGCGTGGGTGGCGACGTGCGGTCCGCGAGCTCGCGGACCCGGCCGACCTCACGCGCGACCAATAGGACCTGCAACGACGTCGCGTTCGAGCCGGGCTCAGCAGCAGGCGCCGGAGGTCCCGGCCTCGACGTCGGCAGGAGTTCCGCAGGAGCACGGACCGGAGTCGGGCTGGTCGGCGGGGTGGATGCTGGTGGCGTCCGGGGCGTCGGCCTTCACCGTGTAGACCTCCCACGGCTCCGCACCGGGCCCCTGCACCCACACCTTGTCCTGCAGCGCGTAGCAGCAGGTGGTGTCGTTCTCGACCGCGGTGAAGAGGCCGAGTGACGCCAGCCGGGCGGTGGCGTCGTCGACTTCGTCGGTGGTCTCGACCTCGACACCGAGGTGGTCGAGCACGGTCGGCTGGTCCGGCTCGCCCTCGATGAGCACCAGCTTGAGCGGCGGCTCGGCGACGGCGAAGTTGGCGTAGCCCGGCCTGCGCTTTGCCGGTTCGACGCCGAACAGGGACCGGTAGAACCCGATCGACGCCTCGAGGTCGGACACACGCAGCGCGAGCTGGACCCGGGACATGACTGCCTCCTTGATTCGATGACCTTGATTCGATGACTGTCAATGCAGAGGTTGCGCGCTGATTAGACGGCTGTCAAGGTAGAAGCATGTCGAACCAGGAGCGGTTGCTCGTCGAGCCGGCCGGCTCGGTCGGGTGCTGCGAGCCGCTCGCCCGCGAGCCCCTGTCGGCTGCCCAGGCCGTCGAGCTCGCCAAGGTGTTCAAGGCGATGGGCGATCCGGTGCGGCTGCGGCTGCTCTCGCTGATCGCGTCTCACGACGGGGGCGAGGCCTGCGTCTGCGACCTGACCGGGGTGTTCGACCTGACCGGGCCGACCATCTCCCACCACCTCAAGGTCCTGCGCGAGGCGGGGCTGATCGCCGGGGAGCGCCGCGGCACGTGGGTCTACTACCGTGTGCTGCCCGATGCGCTGCGACAGGTGTCCGCGGTCGTCTCACTCGATGAGATCCGCACGTGACCCAGCATCCTCAGTCGGCAGCGATGATTTCCGACCCCCGCAATGAGTCTGGTGGGAATGAGCAGAACGACCGGGACCTGGCGCCTGATCCATGCTGAGCGCGCAGCCCTCGCCGCCGACCTCGCAGGCCTCGACGAGCAGCGGTGGGCGACCTCGTCGTTGTGCAGCGGCCTGAACGTTCGCGAGGTCCTCGCGCACATGACCGCGGCGGCGAGCCTCAACGGCCCCCGTTGGATGGCCGGAGTGATCCGGTGCCGGTTCGATTTCGACAAGCAGGTCGCGATGCGCCTGGCCGAGCAGCTCGGTGCGTCCCCGGCCGAGACGCTCGCCCGCTTCGAGCGGGTCGTCACCAGCACGACCACTCCGCCGCTCCCGAGGATGGCGATGCTCGGCGAGGTGATCGTCCATTCGGCGGACATCCGGCGGCCCCTGGGCATCAAGCCCGACCACCCGATCGACACCGTCACGCACGTGGCCCGGCACTACGAGCGCTCGGACATGGTCGTCCTCGCCAAGGGCCGGGTGCGCGGCCTGCGGCTGGTCGCGACGGATGGGCCCTTCACAGGTGGTGAGGGCCCAGTCGTCTCCGGCACGACGCTTGCACTCGTGATGGCCATGACCGGACGGGCGGCGTACTGCGACGACCTCGAGGGCGAAGGCGTCGCAATCCTCCAGGAACGCTGCTAGGGATCGGCGGTCACGGCCGCATGTTCTGCGCGGCGCGTTCGACGGTTCGCGCGATGCGGCGCCGGCGCGTCTCCGGTCGTTTGGCCGTGGCGATCCACTCCAGGATCGCCCGCTTGGCCGATCGGGAGAACGCGTCGAAAGCGTCGGCCGCGGCGGGGTCGGCGGCGAGCTGTTCGCGCAGGTCGTCGGGGACCACGCCGTTCTGCGCGTCGGCGAGGACCGACCATGTTCCGGTCCGTTTGGCCTCGTCGACGACGGCTTGGCCGTGCGGGGTCATGAGGCCCTCGGCGGTGAGGCGTTCGACGAGTTCGCGGTTGACGTTGCTCCAGGCGCCGCGCGGGTTGCGCGGGGTGAAGCGCTGGCGCCACGAGTGGGCGTCGTGCTTGCGGGCGAGGCTGTCGATCCAGCCGAAGCAGAGGGCTTCCTCGACCGCCTCATGCTGCCGGATGCTCGGGGTGCCGCTGCCGGTGTGGTGGATGACCAGCCAGATCTCGTCGGCGGTCTGGAAGTTGTCCTGCAGCCAGGCCCGCCACTGCCCGCGGTCGACCGCCTGGAACGTGCGCACGCCCGTGGTGGTCATGGCCGTCACGCCTTCGCCCTGGCCGCGAGGACGTCGAGGTAGTGCGGGTTGTGCATGACGCCGAGGACGTTGCCGAAGGGGTCGACGACCGAGGCCGTCGCGAACCCGGATCCGTCGCCGTGCTCGGTGATCGGCTGGTACTCGGTGGCGCCCATTGCAAGCAGCTTCCGCACGGTGGCGGGGAGGTCGTCGACGTGCCAGTGCATGACCGCACCCCCGGGGGCGGCTGCAGCGCCGGCGGGGGCGTAGCGGCGGTCGATGATGCCGAGCTCGTCGGCGTCGTCGCCGATCCGGAACTCCAGGTATGCCGGGGCGGCGGGAGCGGGCGGGTAGGCGTAGTAGGGCTCCACGTCCAGTAGCTGCGTGTACCAGTCGCGGGCCGCGGCCAGGTCGTCGGCGTAGAAGCTCATGGTGGCGAATCCTCGGAACATCGGTGCTCCCTCGGGCCGGGGCGGGTGAACACCGTCATCATGCGGAGGTGAAGTGCTCACGAAGTGAGCACTTTTCGGAATGTGTAATCCGCGTGCTGTCCCTCGTTAGAGGCCTGGCAGGTCAGACGCCTACGTGGGTTCGCTGGCCGGGCAGCCCTGGAGCCGGGGGCAGAGCAACGACCTCCGCGTCCACCCGGGCGGCCGGCCGCTGCAGGAGCGCCGCCCAGTAGGCCAGCAGGACCCCGCAGTACAGCGACATCGCGACCGCAGGCGCCGGCGCACCCCACACCCACTGCCACTCCATCCCGATGGAGGAGAGCGCCAGCAGCAGCGCGGCGATCGGCCAGCGGCCCCGGACGATGAGCACTAACACCCCGGGCATGAGCAGTAACAAGTAGTTGTGCCAGGACAGCGGCGACGCAAGCAGCGATGCGCCCGCCATGGCCCACAACCCGGTGTCGGGCCCGGCGGCGGGTGGCCGGCGGACCGTCCAGGTGGTGACGGCGACCAACGCGAGACCGAGCAGCAGGCCGATCACGGCGCCGCCGGGGAGCTCGACGAGCGGATCGACCCCGGGTGACTGCGTTGTGAGCCGCTGCGCGGTGCCGACGAGCGAGGCGTTGTCCACATAGGCCTGGACAGGGTGATCGAACACCAGCAGCACCCAGTTCGGGAGCGACTGCCAGCCCGCCGTAAACCAGCCGGCGAGCGCCGCAAGCCCACCCGTCCCGATCGCGGCGGTCAGGACGGCCCATTGGCGGCGCGCCAGCGGGAGGAGCAGCACCGGCGCAAGGGACGGCTTGAGCGCCACCACAACCCCGAGCGCAGCGCCCGCCCACACGGCATGCCCGCGACGGCCGAGCACCCAGGCGACAGTAAGGCCCGCCATCAGGAGCGGGTAGATCTGCCCGAGCCCGAGGGTCGCGAGCACCGGGCTGGAGACCAGCACGGCCGTGGTCACCATGATCGCGGCGGCCGGCCGAACGCGGAGCTCGCCGGCGACCGTGGCCATGCTCGCGACGACCAGCGCCACGCAGAGCAACGTGAAGGCTCGGTAGGCGGGCCAGAAGTCCAACCACCCCAGCGGCGCGAGGACGAGCGACGCGAAGGGCGGGTTGAGGTTCACGACTGCCGCGGACGTCTCGTAGATGTCCCGCCCCTCGAGGAGCGCGCGGGCCGACTGCCAGAACGTCTCGAAGTCGGTGTGCATCTTCCAGTCGGTGCTGACCAGGCGGGTCAGGACGAAGGAGCCGTCCAGTACGTAGAACGTCACCGAAGTGACGAGCGCCGCCGCCGCGACCAGCAGCACCAACCCGCGGCCGAGTAGCCGGGGAGGAGGCAGCTGCAGGTGATTGGGGAGCATCGCGTTCACATCGTCAGAGAGACCAAAACTGCTACGGAGGGAGGGTAAGTCGTCGCTCCCGGTGCAGTGAGCCAGGGGCCGCGGGCCCAGTGATCGGGGCCCCGGCCGGCAATTGCTGCCTCCCGGCGGCCCGGGGTCGTGCGCTGGACGCACAGTCGAGCGTCGTTCGAGTGGCGGGCCCTACGGTGTCCACAGTCGGACCGGCTGCTCCCCTTGGGACGCCCTAGCGGACGCTCGGTCGCAAGGTCATTCCTTGGTAGAACCCGCGAGCATGCCGGAGACCAGGGCCCTCTGCGAGAAAAGGAACAGGGTCAGCACCGGCACGATGGCGATAATGATCGCCAGTGCCAGCTCCGGGCTGGTGATGTTCAACCCGGCACCCGCTACGGGGTTGAACGACGGGGTGGAGGACAGCAGTTGGTTCAGACCCACCTGGATCGGGAACTGGTCGCTGTTCGGCAGCACCAGGTACGGGAGGAAGAAGTTGTTCCAGTTGCCGACGAAGCTGAAGAACGCGACGAGCGCGGCGACCGGTTTCGCCAGCGGAAGCGCAATACGGGTGAACAGCTGCCATTCCGAACACCCGTCGATGCGCGCCGAGGCCAGGATGTCCCGCGGCAGGCTCGTCGCGAAATATATGTACACCAGATAGACGCCGAAGGGGTAGAACGAGAACGGCAGGATCACCGACCAGATCGTGCCGATCAGTCCGAACTTGTTGAGCTCGAGGAAGATCGGCAGCACCAGGGTCGCCGACGGCATGATCATGACTACCAGCGTGATCACGAGTAACGATTTCCGGCCACGGAACCTCGTCAGCGCCAGGGCGTATCCAGCGGGCAGGCTCGTGGCCAGGGTGAGAACGAGCGCCCCGATCGAGTAAACCGCGGAATTGCCCAGCCACACCAACAACGCGTGGTCCTGGAACGTGATCAGGTGCTGCCACGCCGCACCCAGATTGGCAAAGGACCCGAACGACAGCGGACCGTCGTGGATCAGCTCGTCCGCCGTCTTGGTCGGGGCGAGCAGCAGCCAGCCGACCGGCACGATGAAGAACAGCAGCAATGCCGCGAACAGCACGATGACGACGAGGTTCGACGCCAGTTGCGAGTGGCGCCGCCGTCGAGGCGCCGAGGCGAGGGAGGCGTTCGTCATGATTCGTCCACCTTGAACAGGTCTGAGCGGCTCACCAGCAGTCCGGCACAGATCAGCCCGAGCGCGAGCAGGACGATCGAGATCGCGGCGGCGCCGTTGAAGTCACCGTGCTGGAAGGCGTAGACGTAGGCCAGTTGGTTCGGTGACCACGTCGGGCTGAGGCGGCCGAGGCTCGCCGTCTGAAGCATCTGCGGCTCGACGAACAACTGTGTGCCGGCGGCGAAGGCGAGGATGGCCATGTACGCGATCCACTTGCGGATCATCGGAATCTGGATGTGCCAGGCGGTTTTCCACGGACCGGCACCGTCCATCCGGGCCGCTTCCAGCACCTCGTCCGGGATGTTGTTGAGCGCGCCGTACATGACCACGATCCAGCCGCCCGCCCCGGTCCAGAACGCGATCAGCACGAAGATCACCGGAAGATTGCCGGGCGACAGCACCTCGGCGAAGGTGGTGAAGCCCAGGGACCGCAGGAACCACGACACCGGGCTGACCGACGGATCGAGCATGAAGAGCCACACGAGCACGCTCGCCACGCCTGCGAGCGCGCCTGGCAGGTAGTACAGGAAGCGGAAGATCGCCGAAAGGCGCGGCCGCATCCGGCTGCGCAGTACCACCGCGACGAGAACGGTCAGCACCACCAGCGACAGCAGCCACATGACGAGGTACAGCAGGATGTTGAGGAAGGCAGGCACGAACCGGTAGTCCCCCGCCACCTTGATGAACTGGTTGAGCCCGGTGAACTGGCCACGGTCGTTGGTCAGTGCCAGAAAGAACGCGTACACCGTGGGGAAGACCCCGAAGGCCAGCAACAGGATCGTGTAGCCGGAGACGAACAGGTAGCCGGCCAGGCCGGCCCGCCGTCGCGTGGTGGCGCGACGACGAACCGGCGTGGCGGAGGGCACGGATGCTTGCCCGGTCTGCACCAAGGTCATTGGGTCGCAATCGTGTATCCGACGGACTTCGCCTCGTCGATGATCGCGGTCTGCCACTGCGGAAGCGTCTCGCTGAGAGTCTTGCCCGCGGTCAACGCCGGCAGCACAACGCTCGACCACGATGTGGCGTCACTGAACCTCGTGTTCGACCATCCCGTCCAGACCATGTCGGCGGCCTCCTGGAAGACGCCGCTGATGTCGGTCGCGAAGTACTGCTGGTTCGCCGGGTTGGCCAGCCACGCCTGCGCCGCCGGGACGTAGGCGGGGTAGGTCGGCGCGTTCGCCTGGACGTCATTCGAGGTGGTCAGCCAGGTGACCAGATCGGTGGACGCCTTCAAGTTCTTGCTGTGCGAAGACACCATCCAGACCCCACCGCCCACATTGCCGGTGGCCGCGGTGGTGTCCCCTTCCCAGGTCAGCGGCGCCGCGGCGGCGATCTGCCCGGCCGGCACCTTGAAGGCGGAGTTGAACAGATACTGCCCGTACCAGGACGGGCCGTTGGCCATCAGGACCTTGTCGCCGCCATCCTTCGCGAAGGCCTGGCTGAAGAAGCCCTGCGTGGTGACCGACTTCGCCGCGATCAGCGAGTCGAGCAGGGTGGCCATGCGGGTGCAGTTCTTGTCCGTCAGGTCGACCTTGAGCGTGTCCGGCCCCACGAGGTTGAACGCCGGGCACTGGCTCGACCAGAAGTAGGACTCCTGCGAGTTCGTGTCCCCGATCGAGCCGACCAGGTAACCGGGGTGTTCCTTGGCAACCCGTTCCCCCAGCGCCTGGTACTGCTCCCAGGTGGTGGGCACCTGGTAGCCGAACTGGTCCATCAGCGACTTGTTGTACCAAAGCACGACCTGCGCGATGTCGTTGCGCATGCAGTAGGTGTGCCCGCCCGCCTGGCACGGTTCGAGCGAACCCTTCGCGAAGCCGTCGAGCGTCTGCTGCGGCACGAGGTTCTGATCCAGCGGAGCGGCGAAGGCCGTGGCCGACGGACCGGTCGGCCGGGAAGCCCACGTGACGTCGGTCGGGCTGCCGAAGACGACGTCCGGCCAGCCGCTCCCGGTCCGGTCGAACAGCTGCACCTTGGCCTGCAGGTAGGTGGAGCCGTCCGCGCTGCCGTCATAGGTGACGACGTCCATCTTCACGTCGGGATGCGACGCCTGGTACTGCTGCACGGCTGGGAGCCGGGTCGAGTCCGCCCATACGGTGATCGGCGACCCGTCGACCTGCGCGACGGGCTGGAAGCCGGCAGGCGACTGACCGGCTGCGTCGGTCGACTGTTCGGCGCTCGCACAGCCGGCGAGCGCAGCGGCTGTGGCCAGCGACAGCAGTGCGAGGACACTGCGGGCCCGCCGCCTGCCTGGCTTCGATGACAGGTATGACTTCATGGGTTGCCTTCCTTGATCAACGGGGTTCAGGCGACCGGCTCTGTGAAGCGGCTGAGCTCAGGGCCAAAGTCGAGTTCGGCGGGCAGGGCGATGCCCGGCCCCTGCGGTGCGTGCACCAGCCCTGCGGCGTCGACGTGCCGCTCCCGCACCACGGTGTGCGCGGTTACGAGCGACTCGTAGTAGGTGGTGTTCGAAATTGCCATGCAGAGGTGATGGTTGGGGATGTCCGAACCGTGCACCTCCGCGCGAATTCGATAGGCATCAGCCAAGTGAGCCGTCCGCATCGCGCCGGTGATGCCGCCGCGCAACGTCGTGCTCGTGCGGACTCCGAACGTCGCCGCGCCCGCCTGGATGAAATCGGCGGAGTTCATGTGCGCGCCGTCGGACGTTTCACCCACCAGCAGAGGCACGCCGACCGCGTCGGCCAGTCGCTGGTACGCGGTGATGCTGAACTCGCGCATCGGCTCCTCGTACCAGAGGTAATTTGCCTCGCCGAGCACGCGGCCGAGCCGGATGGCGTCCGGCAGGTCGAATCCGGCCGAACCGTCGTACATCAGCGGAACGTTCGGGCCGACATGCTCACGCAGCGCGACACACAGCGCCGCGTCCCGGGTGGCGTCGCCCCAGGCGTGCAGCTTGATGCCGTGGTATCCGAGTTCGAGGCATTGATCCGCCACGTCGAGGAACTCTTCGGTGGTGGCGAAGGTCGATGTCGATGCGTACGCCGGGATTTCCGTGCGGAACCCGCCGAGCACCTGCCAGGTGGGCTGGTCGGCCACCCGGCCTGCCAGATCCCACAGGGCGATGTCGATCAGGCCGAGCGTGGGCAGCGGGAGCTCCTGGATCCGGTCAAGCTCCCACACCCGGTGCCACAACCACTCGCGCTGGAACGGGTCCTGCCCGATCAGCTCTTGGCGGAACACGCGCTCCACGAGGTCCTCGAGCATCACCGCCGCACCCGGCCGGGCGAACAGCGCGACACCCTCGGCGCCGTCGTCGGTGCCGATGCGCAGAACCGCGCCGTCACCCGCAGGGGCGCTCCCGCCCAGCCCGTGCCGCCAGCGGAACGGGGGGTCGGCCGCCGGGACATGGACCCGGTGGACTTCGACATGCGTGATCTTCATGCTGACTTTCTGTTCGGATAGGCGCTGCTCACAGCGGAGCGGCTGCAAAGCCGCCGCAGAACTGCAGCTCGTACTGCCCCGGGCGTCCGTTTTATGTGCTGGGGGTCAATCTGAAGCGGATCCGGCGTTCGAACTGCTCACGGGTGGTATCGACGTGCTCGGTCATCAGCTTCGCTGCGCTCTCCGGATCCCCGGCCGCGATGGCCTCGGCGATGCCGACGTGCTGCGCACCGGCCACTTCGAGCGAGCCGGGTACGTCACCGTGGAACAGAAGCACGTCAGACTGCGCCGCGAACCGGCGAATGTTCGTAACTGCGGCCTGCAGGAACACGTTCTGCGCGGCGGCGCCGACCGCATCGTGGAAGAGCGCGTCGCCCTCGGCGAAACCCTTGACGTCGCCCTCTGTCGCCGCCACGGCAGACTGCTCGGCGTACTGCCGGAGTGAACGCACCTGAATCGGCGCGGCGAGACTCGCCGCCCGCCGGGCCGTCTCCGCCTCTATCAGACGACGGTAGTCCAGGAGCATCACCACTTGCTGCAGGTCGGTGGGCTGGAAGTGCGCCAACGTCCCATTCGGTGCCCCGGCGGGCGGTTCAGAAGAGGCGACGAAGATGCCGGCGCCCTTGCGCACGCTGAGCCTGCCGATCGCGGCGAGCACCTTGACCGCTTCTCTCGTCACGTTGCGGGTGGCGCCGAGAGTCTCGGCGAGCCCCTTCTCGGTCGGGAGCCGGTCGCCGGGCCGTAGGTCATGCTCGGCTATGTAGGCCAGCACCTGCTCCGCGACCAGCTCATAGCCGGGACGGTAACGGTCGGAGTCGCCGACACGTTCGCCGTCGCCGGGGTTCCCCGCGCCTGCCACCAGTGGCCCCCGCTCCGCTCACGGATAGATCTGCTCTATGTCGGCAGAGTATGCACCCAGGAGCACCGGAGCGGAAGAAGAGTTTGCGTAAGCCGTCAGCTTCGGCTGAGTAAACGGACATACAGGTGTACCTCTGCACGTAACGGCACTCATTGATCCGATCTATCCACCGGAGATGTCGCCAAGAGGACCGGATCCTCGGCAAGCAGTCTGGGCCACGGGGGCGCACCATCACAGTCGGATGGGATGGCGACGGGATGGCTGTGGCGCACGGGACCGGCAGCGAGGGCCGGCGGTCGTGACCCAGAGCGGCGACCTGGCGCGTCAGGGCTCGGCACCGTGGCGACGACCCATTCACGCCGCACCCGCTCCCCCCTTGGGTCGAAACGGCACACATGTCCACCTACTGCGACGGCGACTGTCATTCCGCTGCTCTCGGGCGCGTCTGCGCCCGGCGGCTAGCTCCGCGTCTTCCGCTGCACCCGGACCTGGCGCGCCGCGTCGGCGAGCGTCCATAAGGAGCACGGCCACGCCGTCTGCGGCGTCCCCCGCCCCGGCGTCGTTGCACCCGATGACGCTGCCGACCGGCCAGTTCCGGTGGGACGTGGAGAAGCTGCGGCAGCAGATCGATGCTCTCCCGCGCGACCGGAGCGCGGCGAAAAGCAGTAACGCAAGAACTTCAGGGACTGGTCGTCTCGGGGCTGCGGGAGGCACGAGCCGTCCTCGATCACGGGCCGTTGCCCTTACGGGTACTCGGTGCGAGGAACGTCCAGGGCGGGCGACGGTTCCGCTTGCTCGATCGCCCGGTACATCGCCTGCGTTGCCTCCTCCTGGGAGTCAGCGAAGCCGTACAGCTCGGTAAGGGTGGACGGCCGCCAGGCGTTCCACCACCACCGTTGCCGCTTCTCGATGAACACGACTCGCGTGTCCCAGCGCTGGGCTCGTGAGAACGGGTCTGCCATCAAGCACCCCCGGCCAGGTCGGCGACCGGGTATATCGTGCCGGGCCGGGCCTTTCGGACCGACTGCTCCTCGGCGCCGACGTCATCCGGACGGGCCGCAAGAACCGCATACACGTAGCTCACCGGGATGACCTTACGGGAGCCGTAAGCCTGTGTCTGCCGAAACTGCCCGAGTGGAGGAGGCAGCCGACGTCGCAGAGCTGGCGCGTCTGCTGTCCCGTGAAGTCGACACGCTGTCGGACGATGAACTCCTGAGCTTGATCGCCACCTGGGGAGCACTCCGGAAGGCTGCTCCGGAGGGCATCGGCCGTGCAGTGGCTGCTCTGTACCAACGGAGGCGGCTGAGCTGGCCGCAAATCAGCCGTCTCACCGGCATCCCTGCGATGACCGCCCACGACTGGGCGCGTCCGTACCTGGCTGGTGATGATCAGGAGGAGGCATAGCCCTCCCCGGCAGAGGTCACACCCCGTCGACCGCGGCCACACGGGCTTCGGCCGCTCAGGCGGCCGGGAACGACGTGCTAGCCGGTCAGCTCTTGTCGTCGCTGACCTATCAGCTCGCGAACGTCGGCAACCCTGCCGATGCTGCCGGGCGCTGCCTGAGCAGCTTGCCCGAGGGACGGAATGCGGAGCGCTCGACACCCGCGGGGGTCGGCCGCCACCACACATCCGGATGCACCTGAAAGACCCCTCCGCGTAACGGAGAACACCCGCCGCGGCGGCGGGGCGCTGTGTGCGGGCTCCGTCGGCGTCGCCCCGCAGCGGCGCTCACTGGTCGATCGGCCCGTCTGGCGTTCGGGGTTGGACGGTGGCGTCGGTTTCGACGTCCGCGAGGCGGGTGAGGAAGTCGGCGATGAGGGCGAGCTGGGTTTCGTCGTAGTCGGCGAGGACGGTGGCAAGACTCTTCGACCGTGGCGCGTTCTCCCGGTCGAGCCAGTCGCTGTTCAACGAGACGGTGACCTTGCGGCGGTCTTCGGTGCTACGTGTCCGGCGGACGTAGCCGGCCTGCTCCAGGCGGTCGATCACTCCGGTGATGGTGCCTGAGGAGCTGATCCCGGCGAGCTGACCGAGGCGTCCCGGGCTGAGCGGGCCGTGCAGGTACAGGAGGTTGACGAAGTTCGCCTCACAGGTGCTCAGCGTCAGTCCCGCCCGAGCGCCCACATCATGGTCGAACCGCGCTGACGCCGCCGCGTGTCGGCGCGCGGCGGCAGCGATGGTCGATGCCCACCTGCCCGCGGTAAGCGACTCGTTTGCCATCGGCGGCCTCCGTACCTAGTCTGTCGTCCTCACGACAAAGTCGTCCAAACGACATAGTCGCGCGGGCGACCATGTCGCGCTCACGCGATTTTATGTCCTCGCCAGTCAGGAGCACAGCGTGACTGCTGAAGCACTCTCTACTCAGCCCAGCTCGGAAGTGCATCCGCGCCGTTGGGCCGCGATGGTCGTGCTGGTCCTGGCGTTCATGCTGGACCTGCTGAACGTCACGATCGTCAACGTCGGGCTGCCCGCGATCCAGCGCGACCTGCGCGCCAGCCCCACCGAGCTGGAGTGGATCTCGGCGGCCTACTTGCTCGCGTTCGCCGTGGCGTTGATCACCGCAGCCCGGCTGGGCGATCTGTGGGGTCGCAAGCGGGTCTTCCTCGTCGGATTGACCGCCTTCGGCCTGGCCGGTCTGTGGTGCAGTGTCGCGCACAATCCGGCGGAGCTGATCGCGGCCCGTGCCGCGCAGGGCCTGGCCGCAGCGGTACTCGCCCCGCAGGTGATGAGCACCCTGTACACCATGTTCCACGGCCGCGAGCGGGCCACGGTTTTCGGTGCGTTCGGCATTGTCGCCGGATTCGCACAGGCTGGGGGCCTGGTGCTCGGTGGTGCGCTGATTACTGCGGACGTCGCCGGACTTGGTTGGCGCACGATCTTCCTGGTCAGCGTGCCGGTCGCCGTCCTGTTGGTCGCAGCCGGGGCATGGCTGGTGCCGGAGAGTCGCGTGGTGGGCGGCACCCGGCCGCGGTGGTTCGCCGCCGGCATCCTCACCGCCGCGTTGGTCGCGATCGTGTTCCCATTGCTGGAAGGCCGTGGCTATGGGTGGCCCATCTGGTGCTGGGTCTGCTTGGCCGCCGGCGTCCTGGCGGTCGCGGGGCTGGCGTTCGCCGAGCACCGACGACCGGCATGGCGCGCAGGCGCTTTGCTGCCGGTGGAACTGTTCCGGAGCCGGGCCGTCGCCGCCGGGCTGACAGTGCAGCTACTCGCATTCGCCGGCTTCAGCGGGTTCCTGCTGGTGTTCGCGCTGTGGCTGCAAGACGGGCAGGGCTACTCCCCATTGGACGCCGGGTTGGTCACCATCGGGTTCTCAGCGGGCAGCCTGGTCATCGCCCCGTTCACCGGCCGCCTCACAATCCGGTTCGGCCGACTCGTGGTGCTGGTCGGATGCCTGTTGTCCAGCGTGGGCGCGCTCGGGGTGCTCGCTGCCGCACAGTCCACGTCGCACGCCGTCGGCAGCTGGTCCCTGGTGCCCGGTCTGTTCGCGCTCGGCGTCGGAATCAACCTCGTGATGCCGGCGCTGGTCACCCTGTTCCTCGCCGCAGTGCCACCCGAGTACGCCGGTTCGGCGTCGGGTATCTGGAACACCAGTCAGCAGTTCGGCGGCGCGGTGGGCGTCGCGGTGCTCGGCTCGATCTTTTTCGGCGGCTTGGACACCGGTAGCTATCCCGCGGCCTTCACTGCCAGCACACTCACGATCGTGGCGGTGCTCGTCGTCAGCGCCGCGCTCTCCCTCACCCTCAGCACTCATTCCCGAGCACGGAATGCGTGACGCTGTCACCGAGCCAGGGGGAGGAACAACGGCGGACCCGGACCGTGGAGCAGGTCGAGATCGCCACCCTGGACCGCCCTCCCCACCTGTTCCAGCCGCCCGTGCCGAAGGCGTCCCGAGCATCGAACAAAGGCGCTCCGGTCTCCCTGAGCCCCGTGTTCGACATCGGGCCGACCGTCTAGCGACCGGGGCGGCGGCCACTGTGCCGACGGGTCGGAGACCCGGGTTCGGCGCGCATAATCCGCTACGAAGCGAAACCCCAAGTCCCACCGTCCAAGTGGGACCTGAGGTTTCGCTTTCGGGCTCTGCCGCGGCGGGTCAGTGGACGACGTCGTAGACCAGCTTCTGGATGCCGTTGGGGTAGGACTCGCTCTCGAGCACCTTGAGCGTGCTCTTGTCGACGTCGGAGTCGCTGAACAGCCGCTTGCCCGCGCCGAGCAGGACCGGGAACACCAGCAGGTGGTAGCGGTCGATCAGGCCCGCGTCGGACAGGTTGCGGTTCAACGTGGCGCTGCCGTGGACGATGATCGGCCCGCCTTCAGTCTCCTTCAGGGCTGCCACCTCGTCCAGGGACCGCAGGATGCTCGTCTCGCCCCAGTTGTCCACGAGGTCGTCGTCGCTCAGCGTGGAAGACACGACGTACTTGGGCAGCGCGTTGAACCCAGCGAAGTCCTCGGTCATCGTCGGCCAGACCGGGCTGAACGCCTGGTAGCTGACCCGGCCCATCATCATCGCGGCGGCCTCATCCTGCTCGCGGCCTTTGAGTTCGTAGGCCTCGGGCAAGAACTCGATGTCCTTGAACGTCCAGCCGGCGTTGCGGTAGCCCTCCTCCCCGCCGGGGGCCTCGACGACGCCGTCCAGGGAGACGAAGGCGGTAGTGATCAGGGTGCGCATGGCTTCATCCTCACAGAGTTGATCTCGATCTTCACCTGTGCGTCGAAGAGCGGCACGCAAGTTCGACACGACCGACGGACCTTCTTCTTCTCGGTGCGCTCGGAGTTCGTGTCGGCCTTGGGGAGCGGCTTCGTCGGCAAGCCCTGGCGCATGTCTTCAGCGCGCCGAACCAGATGCGCCCCGACGGTTTGAGGATGTTGAGCACCAAGCAGGTCGCCGGCGTCGCCTAGCCTGCATCCGTGAGGTGGCGTCGGAACCACGTGGTCAGGCCGGCGTCCACCTCGCGAGCCAGTGGCAGCTGTGGCGCGGGCTCGATGCCAGGCTCGTCGGCGAGGGGATGCGCCAACCCAGGGATCGACAGCAGTTCGGACCGTTTCCCTAAAGCGTCGACGAGGCGGAACGCGTCGGCACGAAGCGCCGCGTGATCCAGCTCGCCGCTGACGACCAGCAGCGGCGCGCGACCGGCGATGACGCCCGCCTTGGGGAGGGAGTCCAGGCTGTCGACGGCCTTCTCGGACTCGGCGTCATACCGGTAGTCGCCCGGGAACAGTTCGACGACGGACCGCATCCGGATGGCGGCGTTGACGACGGCGCCGGCGAAGACCGGAATCTCGGTGTCGGCAAGGATCCGCAGCGCGACTGCCCCGCCCAGCGACCCGCCCAGCACGCCGATCGGGCCGTCATCGACCGGCAGCTGCGCACGGATCGACGCCAGCGCGGCTGGGAACTCCTCGGTCGCCTGTCGGACGAAAGGGTACAGAAAGGACATCAGGACGTCCTTGCGCATCAACTCCAAGCCGGCGGCCATGCTGCCGTCGACCATGCGCGCCCCGCACATCGGCATGCCGAGGTGCACCCGCCACGCGGGCAGGTCGTTCATCGGCAACGCGGCAGCGAACGCGGCGTTCGACCTCGGCGCGTCCAGCATGTGCCAGGTGACGATCAGCGGCGCGGGGCCGTCGTCGGCCGGCGGCAGCGCGGTGAACGGGACGCCGGCGGCCGTGCCCGTGATCGGTAAGTGCATGCGGCGACGGTAGGTCTACCGCCGCGTGCCGCGGAATCGGTTACGCCACTAGCGGAAATCAGCGCGGCGGGCCGCTCGGGTTTGTCGTGCCGGTCGGCCAGAAGATCACGCCATCGGCGTTCCGTTGCTGCTCAAGCCCTTATACCCCCGACCGCGCCGCCCTGCTGCGTCCAAACCCGCGGTTGGCTCCGCGTTAGGCCTACGAGACGAAGGTCCAGCGGTGACTGGGGAAGATCCACGCGATTCGCCGACAGGACCTGTCAGGTTTAGGTGTCACCCTCGTGGTGTGTACGAAACCAAGGCGGAGCTCCGGGAGCTGCAGACCCTCATCGACACCTCGCTCGGGCGCTCGACAGCGCACCTGCAGTCGATCATCACCGGCCAGCGGAGCCTAACCGCCGAGCAGCTGGTGGGCGTGCTCACCGGCATGTGCGTCCTCGTGCTCTCCACAGTCACCGCGCGGGGCGAGCCGCGCGTCAGCGCCGTTGACGGGCACCTGCTGCACGGCCGCTGGGTGTTCGGCACCAGCCGGGGAGCGGCGAAGGCGCGGCACCTGCGGGCGCGGCCGGCCGCGAGCGTCGCGCACCTGCGCGGGGAGGAGCTCGGCGTGTTCGTCCACGGCGTCGTCGAGGAGCTCAACCCAGTGGACGGCCACGGCCACGCCGACTGGCCGGCGATCCACGAGTACCTGCACACGTTGTACGGCGACGAGTCGTTCGACTGGTCCGACGTCGTCTACTACCGGCTCCGGCCAACGTGGATGACCGTCTACGCCTCCGACCCTGACCGGCTCATCGCCGGGGCGGCGCGCGCGTCCTAGGCACGGCCAGGCCCACAGCAGCCTGACGAGCGACCAAGAAGATCAACTGCCGCCATGAATCGCCCGGGGTCAGCCGGCAAGGAAGGCGAGCAGGTCGCTGTTGAACTCCTGCTCGAACGCGCCGTGCAGGCCGTGGGGTGCTCCCGGGTACACCTTGAGCGTCGCGTTCGACAGCAGCGCGGCGGCACGCAGCCCCGACGCCTTGATCGGCACGGTCTGGTCGTCGTCACCGTGCGCAACGAGCACCGGGATATCAATCTTCATAAGGTCCTCGGTGAAGTCGGTCTCCGAAAACGCCTTCACACAGTCCAGTGCGCCCTTGAGTCCGACCTGCATGGCTTGCAGCCAGAATTCGTCGCGCTTGCCGTCGGACGCAGCGACTCCAGCGCGGTTGAACCCATAGAACCGCTCGCAGAGCTCCTTGTAAAAGGCCGACCGATCGTTCGCCAGGCTGGCGCGGATCGCGTCGAACGACTCCATCGGGGCGCCGTGGGGGTTGTCGTCGGTCTTGAGCATCAGCGGCGGGACCGCACCGAGCAGGACGGCCTTCGCGACCCGATCCTGACCGTGGCGAGCGAGGTAGCGAACCACCTCCCCGCCGCCGGTCGAGTGCCCGACCAGGACTGCGTCGCGGATGTCGAGCTGGTCCAGTAACGCGGCCAGGTCGTCGGCGTAGGTGTCCATCTCGTTGCCCTCCCACGTCTGGTCGGAGCGGCCGTGGCCCCGCCGATCGTGGGCTAGCGCTCGGTAGCCAGTCCCCGCCACCAAGTTGAGCTGGGGGTCCCAGGCATCCGCGGTGAGCGGCCAGGCGTGACTGAAAACGACCGGGCGGCCACTTCCCCAGTCCTTGTAGAAGATAGCGGCCCCGTCGTTCGTGGTGATTGTCGGCATGGTGATCTCCTCGTCTTTGGGATCGCATCGACCAGTTCTGCTAATCGATCCGAAATTGCGCTCCAGTACCTACGTCGAGCGTGCTCGCGCAGCCGGTGTCTGGCCCCGCACGGCCCGCCATACTTCGCACAATTACGGACAGACGGTCCGCGTCCGCGCATAGTCCGCAAGCAGACCTACCCGTGGACGACCGAAAGCCACGGATGCCCCGGAAACGTGGCCTCGACCGTTGCCCGCAACCACCGGCGCTCCTCCCCAGTCATGACGGGCAGCACAGCCCGAAGGTCAACATCGTCCTTCGGACGGTGCCTGGCAGCCTTGTAGTACATCTGCACTGCTGGGATGAGATAAGGGACGCCCGAGCTACCAACGCCGATGATCTCGGCCAGCGGCCGGCGTACGGCCGAGTCCCGACGCGAGACCCACTCGTCCCCATCCGTGTCGTCGATCATCACCTGGAGGCCCCACGGCGCCTCCGGCCCCTGCTTGCACCAGACATCGTGCACGTGCGCTGGGAGCTGCTCGCCTGGGCTCCAGCGACGGAGCGACCCCGGTGGGTCGGCCGCCCACAACTCCCACCCTCGGAGCACATCGTGGAGAGTGAGGTGATCGGAGCGAACGACACCGACGTCGATGTCGCCGTGCTCGTCCCGGACCGGATGCCCGACAGCCAGCTCAACAGCAAACCCGCCCGCAATCCACCACGTCCCCGGGAACGACGAGAACAGGCCAGCCACCTCGTTCAGTGGAAGCGGCACCCAGCGCCCGAGATCAGCACCCATCACGCTCCGCTCCTCCCACGACGAGTGTGCCGGTGGTGATCTCCGAAGCGGCGTCGGTGCGGGCGGAGCCCGCGGTGCTTGGCGGTCCGCTGCGCCAGACTGCTGATCATGGATCAGCGTGCCCGCTTCCTCGACTTCGTCCAGCGGAATTCGATCAATGCGGCGATCCTCGACCGCGCGCCGGCGCTCGGTGTCCCGGACTGGTGGCTGACCGCCGGGGCGGTGTTCCAGACCGTGTGGAACGTCCTGGACGGCCGTAGCCCCGGCGCCGGGATAGCCGACTACGACTTCTTCTACTACGACGCCTCGGACCTGTCCTACGAGGCCGAGGACGTGGTGATCCGCAAGGCCGCCGCGCTGTTCGCTGAGCTCGGGGTGGTGGTGGAGGTCCGCAACGAAGCGCGCGTGCACCTCTGGTACGAGTCGCGCTTCGGCGTCCCGGGGGTGCGATTTACCAGCTCAGCGGACGCGATCGACCACTTCGCGTCGACGACGTGCTGCTTCGGCGTGTCTCGAACGCCCGGAGGTGAGCTGGTCGACTACGCGCCTCACGGGTACGCGGACCTGTTCGCGATGCGGGTGCGTCCGAATCCGCGGTTGGCGCCGCGCGCGGTGTACGAGGCGAAGGCCCGACGGTGGCAGCAGGAGTGGCCGAGTCTGGTCGTGGATCCCTGGCCCGACTCGGTGGGAGTGACCGGGTAGCCGGACGCGCCGACCCCGACCGGGCCGGCGGCAGATGGAGTGGGTCGGCGGGGCCGGTATAGCCGGCCACGCGCGCCCTTGATCGACCTTCTACCAATGGCGGCAGCCTAGTTCCGCAAGGACCCCATGACGATCTCGCCGGTCCTCAGGGTGGCTCGCACCCGGTGGGTGGAGGCCACGTTGCTGTCCTCGCCGGTGGGGGTCTCCACGGCGAAGGTCCCGTTGCGCAGCTGGGCCGATCGAATGACACCGTCCGGTCCGGTCACCGACAGGGCGGTCACGTCGGCGGCGGTGATCCCGAACTGGATGCTCGGCCCGCCCAGGACGTTCCAGGCGTTGAACCAGTCGAACGGCCGTTGCGCGGTCAACCGGTCGTAGGTGTGCTGGTCGTCGCCGCCGAGCGCGGAGGCACGGTCGCCGTCGATCCTTTCGCCGCCGGGAACGGTTTCAGGCTCGATGCGGTGCGGGGAGAGTGTCGGCGAAACCGAGGAGTTCCGCGTTGTAGCGGGCCGGGTCGCTCATGTAGAGGCCGTGCCCCGCGCCCTCGACGACCGCGAGCCTCGCGTCGGGCAGCAGGGCGTGGGTCCGGCGGCCGGTCCAGTCGATCGGTGCCGATAGCCAGTGCTGCTTTACTACGGCCTTAACCAAGCAGGCCGCGCGCTAGTAGCCGCCGCCGCGGAGCCAGACGAGAAATGGGAAGTCTCGGGGCACGGCATCAAGTGCCCGAACCTCGACGAGGTTGCGGAGCTGGGCGACCTAGTCGTCAAGGACGCGGGTCGACGCAACGATGACCGGTCGAGCTTTCTGACGTTGGCGACCTATGCCGGCTCTCCGAGCCTCCCAGACGGGTCAACCCTGCGGGAGGTTTGGATGTCGTTGCCGGAGGGCGCGAACAGTCCGCTCTCCGGCAGCCGGCAGCTCCCCTCGGTCGTCGAGATATCGCCCGTTGGTCGCATACCGAACTTTCCTAACGATGAGGTGTCAGGCTTCGAGCTCTACGGCCAGTTCAACTGGCTCAACGCCGACAAGGGTCTGTCGTTCGACGAACGTGCCGCCCTTCTTAACCGCACTTTTCCGACACTCCACAATAGCTTCACACCGAGACCTATGAGCCTGAGCGGCGACTTGTTCCAACTGATGCTTGACGTACCCACCCCCAAGGGGTGGCTTCTCGTGGATCTCCGGAATAAGCCAGCGTTGCCCGCGTGGCTTCTGATGACCTTTGGTCACATCATCTACGGCGATAGAAAGTATCGTCGAACATACGCCACGCCAACACTCGGCAAGAACACAAAGCCGTTAGACCCGATCATTTCGTGGTGGGCGGTACTCTTTGCGCTCTCGATGCTTGCCAGGTACCGACCCTCAGCATGGTCCGCAATGCTCGACGTAGATAGGTCATCTGACGCAACAGCGATCGAACACCTCATGCGTCGCGCCCATAAGGTCTGTGCGAATATAATTGTTTGGCACTTGCAAGAGTTTGATCTGAACGCGCACGGTCCGTGAACTGAGGAGCAGCGCCCTCCGAGCGGGCAGGTCGCCGAGATAGCCCGGAAGTGCGTGATTTGGCGACCAAACTCGGAGTAAACAGCCTACTCGCGCTGCCCTGTCGCGCGCGACAACGCGCCACAGAGCAGAGCAGCAGGTCAGCGCCCAGGGAGAGGTAGCCGGCATCATGGATGCGTCCGTGTTCACACTGAGGTCGTCGCCGCCGACGAGCAAGCACAAGGACCGGCGTCACGGAGCGATGGCCGACGCGGATGCAGTCGAGGAAGCTACTCGGTGCATGCCTCGACAAATTTCACTTCGCGATAGATCATCCAGGCACCGGCGGCTTAGCAGTTATGAACGTTCCATTTGAGGCCTCGTAGACACACTTAACTCGATGCCTGTGAAGCAGAATCTGTAGGTCATCCGTGGGCATCGCCGGCAACAATACAGCTAGATCAGGATTTCCGGGGATATGTCGAGAGTAGTCGAGCAATTGTCCGAGCGCCATACGGATTGCGTCTCGGGTCGCACTCGCCTTGGCCTCGTACAAGCGATTCTCGGTATGATCGAAGATGTCGGTATAAAGATCGCGGGGCTCACCCGCCGGACGCAATCGATATCGGCCGACCGAGTGACCGTCTGCCTCTAGTGCTGCCTGAAAGCGTGCTACCAGCTGCGCTTCTCTGCGGACCGCTATCCCATCAAGTATGCCCGACTTCTTGTACTCGTGGCCGTTCGTTGCCTCCGCTCCGACAGCGGCCGCGATGGCTTCCGGCGCAATATTAGCTATCGCTTCGTCGGCCGTCCTTGTAGTACCCAGCACATCGCCTGCGTTGCTGGCGTCTTCGTCTCGTCGGAGTACGCCCGATTTGGGGTCGAAGGCGAAAGACTAGAACCTGGGCCCGCTCAACACGCCGGTCGCGCTGGTCCTCGGCCGCCGCGACAAGGCCGGAGGCCTGCGGGTGGCCGGACGCACCGGCCCGCTCCCCCGCGACGCCCGGCAAGCCATAGGCGCCCTGCTGCGCCCGGCCAACGACCAGCACCCATGGCCCGCCGTCCTACCGCCGGCGAGGTTCAGAGACGCGGCCCCCGTCGAGTACACGCGGGTGGAACCGACAGTCGTCGTGGAACTCGCCGTCGACACAGCAGCCGACATCGTGCGCGGTCGACCGGTCTGGCGGCACCCAACCACCTTTCGCCGAGTCCGCCACGACCTCCAAGCCGACGACCTGTAAGCACCTGCCCGGCTGCACCTGCGGTCCCCACCGGAACGACCAGTATCACGGCCGCTCCGCACAGCCGAGAGCACATTCGGGTAGCCGAACCACCAGGACTAGGGCATAGAAGCCCCAAGAACGAGAACTCGACGGTTCTGAAGGACCTCGCGCACGATATCTTCCAGCTGCCGGGTAGCCGTTCCGCGCGTACCGATCCACCCATCCTTAACCAGCTGAATAAACGTTGTATTGTTAATATGCCTTGGCACATTGTCATATCCGAGGCGCGGGCCCTTGCGAGGTCCTTTTAGAGTGGCGAGCAATTCCTCGAAGTATTCGCGCGCCAGATACATCCCCTTGACAAGGTCTTGAGAGTTCTCAACTCTCGCATCCGAGTCGCATAGCTTTACCCAGCAAGCCTTACCGTGCAGACGAAACTCCCCATCGGCAACG
Source organism: Pseudonocardia aurantiaca (assembly GCF_039526725.1). Lineage (NCBI taxonomy): Bacteria > Bacillati > Actinomycetota > Actinomycetes > Pseudonocardiales > Pseudonocardiaceae > Pseudonocardia > Pseudonocardia aurantiaca. The sequence goes on along the minus strand of NZ_BAAAJG010000025.1, from coordinate 309,904 downwards.
TTGCCACAGAGCTCGTCAACCTTGGCCATCCGCTCCAGCTCAGCCCAAATGTTCTTATCCGGCCGGTACCAAGCTCCTTTAGTCTGGCCAGACTCTCGAACTAGTCGCTTGTACTGAAGGAGAACGAATGACTGCCTGAACTCGTTGTAATAGATGACGTCGGTACCGAGGGTGGTCTCAAGCGGCTCCATGTTCGCATTCATAATGAACATTCGTCGGTTATTTGATTGGAAGATGCGCCAGTCGACATGCGCGCTACCCACTTCTGTCATGCCGGGGAATCGCCCGATGTCGTAATTGATGAGGTTCTCCTCAGAGGCGGACCGATTCGACAAGCCGGCCAGAAATGAGGGCTGCGCGGGCGTCGGCGCACTCATATCTCGAAGTGCCTCCCGGCCAACCTCGCCGATCTCCAGAAGTAGCCCAGTGGCGTCACGCTGCTCGTTAAGTCGACGTCCTCGCTCCCCAGGCTCCTGCCTAAAGAACTCCTGCCTTCCGAGTCTACGGATCGTGTCACTTTCCGATGGATGAAAGGTTAGCAGCGCGCGCGTAACTGCCTCACCGACTGCTTCAGACAAGATCCCGTATTGAAGACCCTGCTTATGTCGTTCTGGCAGTAGTCTTCGTATCTGCTCCAGACTCGGACCACCGACCTCGTAAATCTCTGAGATATCAACACGGCGCTCACGGTCCGATACACGCTTGCGACCTTGTGCTCGACCGAGCCACCGAACGTCACCCTCCTCATCAACCAGCAGCGCTAGATGAAACTTTGCACCCTTCCATTCATGACTTCGCCAGGCAACACTTGTATAACTATCCCTGCCCTGACGGCCCGAACGGAACGCAAGCAACTCGGAGATATCGCCAGAGTCGATGACAGCCACCATTCGATGCATGATGCCACACTGACCTCAGTCAGGGAATCTCTCTGGGGTAGCGCGGGAAAAACCTACGGGGCGCGGACGGGCATCCCGGCAATGTCGATGCGATCCAGTGTCTTACCCTCGGGTAGACGACTGTGACGTCGGCGGGCGCGACGCAGGTTGAACGATGGCCCAGTTCGTCATTGCTCGGGCCACATGGCTTTCGCGCCGCGGGGCCGGTAGTTCCCCCGGCGGGGCTCGCCCGAGAGACGACGCGTGCCCGGCTCATTCAGCCGCGGTCCCCGGCGGCGCGGGGCCACTGGCGCCGTCACCGGGCAGCTCACTCACTACGCTTCCAGCCCGCTCCCGGAACCAGAGCCCGGCTACCTAGCCTCGGCGTCCTCGTGGCGACGCGCGGATACTTTAGTTCGGCCTATTGCGGCACTACCGCCAGACGTGCGCGGTTGGCGCTGCCTATGTCGCCAGACGGTCGCAGCGGGCTCGGTGTACGCGACGTCGCCAGTCGGAACAAGTCGAGTGGCACGCGGCACTCATCCGCGAGCTGCCGGTCATCCACGTTCACCTGTGCCAATACCTCGACAGCTCGGGGGAGTAGCGATGGCTGCTCAACGAGGACGGACCGCCCAGGCTCCTGACGTCTCCACCCGCGCGCAGACACAGTAGTCATAGCTGACTTGTACGCCTGCTCTGGCATTACACCAAGTCTCCGCGATCGGAAGAGAAGCGCTTGCAGGCTAACGCCCCATTCTTCCTTTAGTGATTGGAGATGCCTCCAGCCGGGCCTATTTGGAAGCAGGGGCGCAATTTCTGCCTCCGGCAAAAGAAGCTCTGCGGCGAATCGGTTTGCTTGCTCCTCCGCATCTCGATTGCCAGGCTCTGCGTCGGCGTGCATTACAAGGTGCCCTAGTTCATGCGCAACGTCCCAGCGCTGGCGATAGTAGTCGTCCTTTGTTGGGTTCAACAATACGACCGGTCGCATGTCTGAGCTGAACGAGTATGCGTCGATTGCTGCGATCTGGCGAGATGTGAATGCGGCAAAGATTCCCTTGTTCTCCAATAGTCTGACGATGTGGTCAATCGGCCCGGTCTCGATGTCCCAGCACTTCCGAACCACCCTCGCCGCGTCCTCTGGCTCGCTGACCTCCCACAGCTCTAAGTCGACAGCATGAAGCGGGAGGTCGAGGTTCGGGAACTCCACATGCCGTTCCAAGGAAGAGATGATCTCGATGACCATCAGGCCGTAGGCGCGGGCGCGATCGCGGGCGATTTGAGTAGTTGACCTCAACGAGCGGAAGTGGGGAGCGCTCGCCGCCTGCAGTTCCCCGGCCGAGGGCAAGAAAAATTCGGGCTCGATCCCCAGGGCCATGGCGAGTTGCGCAACGGTCGCTGCCGCGGGTCGCTTCCTCCCGCTTTCGTAGGAAGCGACCGCGGTCGGGGTCTTGTCGATCTTCTCGGCAAGCTGGTTCTTGCGCAGTCCGGCTAACTGGCGGGCAAGGGTCAGTCGCTCTCCGTCGAAAAGCCTTGCGATGTCCTGCGCTCGATCGCGTCGATTGGTCATGGCTTCTTCTTCTGCTGCTGGGAATCCTTGCGCAGCCGAACGGGCGCGTCACTGACAGGCTTCAGCTGGGTGCTGTCGGGGGCGAGCGTCGTATCGTAACCGCGGCCGGGACGGCCCGGGTTCCAGTCGTCGAGGCGAGCGATCCAGTGCCACGACTGCTCATCCGGCTCAACCCAAAGACGTGGGCGTCCGAGGAAGCCCTCGAAGACCCCCGTATCTGGGTCTACGGTGTGCATAAGCATCAGAGTCTGAGTGTCGTTACTACGGTGCAAGGCGCGCCACGCTGCCACGACGGGGTCGTATTCCTTAGCGAACGTGAATAGGTCCGGACCGTCGAGGAAAGGCTGCGCAGCAACACTCCGCTTCGTCGGGCGCGCCTTTCGCCAGTCCATCTCCTCCACCCGTCCGAACGTCGCCGAGCTCATCAGCCAGCGCCACCGTCCGCAGCGCCAGCCGGGCGAGCCGTTGAGATTGTCCCGGACCACCTTGCCGGGACGGAGTTCCGGCATCGAGCGGTACTCGATCTCGGAGATGCCCTCCTGGACGAGGTCAGAGCCAAGGACCGGGCCAGACTCATCGACCGCAAAGCCCTCGCAGCTGAAGACACGGTCGAGCCTGTTCAGCATGAGCTTGTGGCCCGTGTAGCCGATCCATCCCTGGTCATGGCCGGCAGCGGGGCGATAGTCCTGCATGACGCCGCGGTAGCTCGACCAACCCGACCAGGAGAGCCCATCGAGGACGCCAGCATCGCGAAGATCGCCGATCGCGTCGGCCTGCTCGCTCATGCGTGAGAACGTACCACCACGTCAATTCTTTGTTTGAAACTGAACCACTGAGCGTGTCGCGGGGCAGGGGGTGAACCGACGGGCTGATGGCGATGTCGCCCCTCGGCTGAGGAGTATCCACGCCGCGGCGTCGGCGACAAGCACGCCTACCGCGTCGCTGCGCGATGGCCTCGGGCCACCTTTGCCCGCCTGGCCAGCATGTTCAGTCGACCTAGCAGCCGCCGGGCGCGCCGCAGTACACGCGAAACAGTCAGCACGAGGAACCTCTACATCGCGCGAGACCTCGTCGGCGGGGGCCGACGAGCCCGGCCGCACATCGCTGGTGGCAGTTCCGGTGGCGTTCGGTGGCAATCGCCGACCGCCGTTGGCTCGCCCACGCGGGCTCGACCTGCGCAGCAGCGTGCCACGGTCGGCTCCGATCACCGATCGTCAGACTTGGAAAGCGTGTTGTGTCGAGAGGTCTTGCTCCCGGTGTCGCCCTCGCTCCCTGACTCGTCTAGCCGAGGGATTCGCGGCGGTAGCTGGCCTCGTCCGCCAATTCCAGCCGCCGTGCCGAGGGTGTGCCGAAGCATCGGGCCGTGAGCCCGGACAGCCTGGATCGTCGCACGTCAAGTGGGGTGCAGCGCGCCATGGCCTACTCATCTTCCTAAACCGTTGACACGTCTCGCTAGATCTGATTCACGGTCTTTCCGAATCCGTCTCCACGGAGCAAGTCGCCGCCTCCGGCCGCGCGGGCCAGCCCCGCTCGGCTCGCTCGCTCCTGCCTCCGGCCCGCTCGCAGCCGGCGGCACCGGCTACCCGGCCCTGCCGTGACGGGCGATCCGCACTCACAGGGGATCGGCTGGTGCGCCATGCTCGCCCCATGAGCGCCACTGATGCCATAGTCGCTGTCCAGCTCACCGCTCGATCATGGTCCGTCATCGACGCCACGATGGACAACACGGCAGCCAACGCGATGCACGGCTTCGACGAGGCCACGGAGACAGCTGCACGCGACATCCGCCAGGCCGGCTGGGACCAGGTCCCCTGGGTCGACGGCCAGTGGCCCCCGATGGATCAATCTTGACGATCCACCTGTCGGTGGTCCAGTGGGAGTTCGCGATGAGCCAAGTCGCGAAGTCGCTTGCGCGGCCCGTAGACGACGAGTCAGAGGTGCTGGAGCGTGCTGCTGTGGCGGAGGTCGGCCCGCAGCTTGCGTGACCCGTGCCGCTGCTCCGGGCGCATCGCGCTCGGTCCCTCGGGCTCCACCCGAACCCGGCGCCGCTCAAAGAGCGGCGAGGTGCGGCGGGCGGTGATCTCCTCACAGCACGTCGAGACGGCAACCAGGTCGAGGGACGAGCCCGCGCCGCCAGCGCCGCCACGCCTCCCGCGAGGAGCGGCCCACGGAGGGCCCACAGACAGCCGCTCAGAGCCGGTAGGAACCGGACACAGCCGGACCACTGCAGAACGGCCCCCGTCCTGCGTTTCCGCAGTTCAGGGGCCGTTCCGCCTGGGTGTGGCAGGTGAAGGATTCGAACCTTCGTAGGCTAAGCCGACGGATTTACAGTCCGCTCCCTTTGGCCACTCGGGCAACCTGCCGGGTGCGCCGTGGCGCGGTAACCAGGATACGACAGCGCGGAACCGGGTCCTGCAGGGGCCCGTCCGGCAAGGAGGCACTCCGTGGCAGACCCGTCGTTCGACGTGGTGAGCAAGGTCGACCGGCAGGAGGTCGACAACGCCCTCAAGCAGGCTGCGAAGGAGTTCTCGCAGCGCTACGACTTCCGGGGCACGGGCACCTCGATCACCTGGACCGGTGACGAGGCCCTGCAGATCGAGTCGGAGACCGAGCAGCGGGCGCTGGCGGCCGTTGAGGTCTTCAAGGAGAAGCTGATCAAGCGGAACGTGCCGCTCAAGGCGTTCGAGGCGGGGGAGCCGGCCGTCTCCGGCAAGGTCTACAAGGTCAACGGCAAGATCCTGCAGGGGATCGCGACCGACAAGGCCAAGGAGATCAGCAAGGCCATCCGCGACGAGAAGCTCAAGGGTGTGCAGGCCCAGATCCAGGGCGACCAGCTGCGCGTCTCCGGCAAGAAGAAGGACGACCTGCAGGCCGTGATCGCGCTGCTCAAGAACCGCGACTTCGGGATCGCGCTGCAGTTCGTGAACTACCGGTAGCCCTCGACCAGCGCCGCCACCGCCCGCGGGTCCTCGACGTGGGCGTTGTGGCCGAGGCCGGGCAGGTCGACGGCGTCGGGGGTCAGCGCCCGGAGTTGGTCGGCGCCGACCATCGCGTCGTGCTCGCCGCGCGCGAGCAGCACCGGCACGGGGGCGGCCGCGAGCAGGTCTGCCACCGCCGGATCGCCCACGCCGAAGGCGCGGGGGTCGAGCGCTGGACGGAAGCGACCGTCCTCCTCGACGACGCCGGCCGTCGCCATCGCGCTGTCCGGCCCGGCGAGCCCGGTGAGCCCTGAGAGGCGGAGGTGGCGCTCGACGGCCTCGGCACGCGTGTCGAACCGGGCGGGCTCACGAGCAGCCAGGGCCGCCGCGCGCGCCAGCTCCTCGTCGGTCCACGCGACCTTGATGCCCAGCCCGATCACGGCGCGCACTCCGGGGCGCGCGGCCAGGTGCAGCCCGACGACGCCCCCGAACGAGTGCCCGACGATCAACGTGCCTTCGGGGTCGACCAGGTCGGCCACAGAGTCCGCGACGGCGGCGAACGTGTACGCGGGCAGCGGGGCGGAGCCGCCGTGTCCGGGGAGGTCCGGCGCCACCCACTCGCCGGGGAGCTGCGCGGCGAGCCCGTCCCAGACCTCCGCCGTGGCGCCCAGCCCGTGCAGGAGCAGGACGACCGGCCCGCCATTCCCGCCTTGCCGCACCCGCAGCTCGCTCATGGGCGCCAGTCTGCCGGGCCGCCTCGCCGTCGACGAACCTACCGTGACGACGAGGGGGCGGGTCACGAGCGGCGTCCGTTCGCCACGCGCCGCGAGGCAGGCTTGCCGAACGACGCAGAGACTGCCTCGATGACAGCGGTGACACCAAAGATCGTCGCCATGAAGTGGAACCAGTTCGTGTTCTCGATGATCGCCATGGCGCTGCTGCGGTCGATCTCGGGCGGAGTGAACCACCACGGGTCACCGTCGACGATGCTGAGGCCGACGAACGCGAGGAAAGCGCAGACGTAAACGAAGCGCCGAGTCGAGTTAGCCCCACCGGATCTCGCCGCGTCTCTCGCCGCGTTACCGGCTGAGCACCGGCGGACCCGGCGCCGGTCAGGAGAACGGCACGTGGTCGGGGGCGCAGGTCGTACCGGGCGCCGGCACCGTCCCGTCCACGAGGTAGGCGCTCGCGGCGTCGGTCATGCAGCCGGACTGCTGCACCGTCACGTGCCCCCAGCCCTCGTGCACGAGCAGGACGCTGTGTGGGAGCAGGTCGTGCAGGCGCTCCGCCGCGGCCAGCGGAGTGGCCGGGTCGAAGCGACTGTTCATGATCAGGATCGGCTCGTCGGTGGCGGCGTCCCACGGCCCGGTGTACCCCTGGTCGCGTACCGGCCACTGCGCGCACACGCTGTCGGACCACCCGCGCAGCGCGCCGAACCGCGGCACCGCGGCCGCTCTCTCGTCGATTGCCGCGAGCAGCGCGTCCTGGTCGGCCGGGTACGTGTTCTCCGAGCAGTTGACCCCGTACGCCGTGGCGTTGAGCGCGCCCGCGTACGGCGCCGTGATGAGGTCGGCGTCGTTACGCAGGCTGAGGAGCACCTGGGCCATCGCCTGCCCCATCGGGCCTGCCGGATCGCCGGCGGCCTGCTCCGCACCCGCGAGGAACGACGCGCCCGAGACGGGCTGCTCCCACATTGAGGGCTGGTAGAGCCAGTTGCCGGCCCACGAGACCACCTCGGACCAGCCCATCCGGATCGTGCGCCCGTCGGGTGCGGTGAGCGTGACGGGCTCGGCCTGCAGCCGTGCGGTGAGCCGGTCGAATGCGCCCGCTGGATCCCCCGCGCCGAACGGGCAGCGCTCGCCGCCCACGGCACACAGCCGCAGGAACTCCGCCATCGTCTCCGCTGACGCAACGTCGGCGCCCGTCCGTGTCGACCGCAGCGGGTCGTCACCGGCCACCTGCGCGGGGTCGACGACGCTGTCGAACACGAACCGCCCGACGCGCTCTGGGAAGAGGTTCGCGTACACCGTGCCGACGAACGTCCCATAGGACTGCCCGACGAAATTGAGCCGGTCATCGCCGAGCGCGGCCCGGAGATCGTCGAGATCGCGGGCGGCGTCCTCGGTGCTGATGTGGTCGAGCAGGTCGCCGGACTCGGCACGACACCCCGCGGCGAACTCGGCGTCGGCACGGATCCGGGCCGCGCGCTCGTCATCGGTGACGGGGATCGTCGGTAGCCCCGCCGTGAGCGCCGCCGCATCTTCGGGGTTCGCGAAGCAGCGCACGGCAGGTTGCGAGCCGCCCGCGCCGCGCTGGTCAACGGCGATGACGTCGTAGCGGTCGTAGACGGCTTGGCGCAGTGGATCGGTCAGCTGACCGGACCTGATGGCGGCGAGGTACTCGAGGACGCTGTACCCGGGCCCGCCGCGGTGCAGCACCAGCGAGCCGAGGCGTTGCTCCGGCTGCCGCGCGGGCACCTTCACCACCGGGAGCGCTACCGTCGCCCCGCCGGGCTCGGCACGGTCGAGGGGCACGGTGATCGTGGTGCAGTGGAGCGCGGGGTCCGACGGGCAGGCGGCCCAGGCCAGGGTGGGTGCCGCGGCGGGCGCCGCCGGGGCGGAGCACGCCGCGGTGAGCAGCAGACCGCCGAGCAACAGGCCTGCCGCGCGCAGGCGGGCCGAGGTCCGGGGAGATCGCGACATGCCTGCACCCTCCCCGATCAGCGGATGCCGACCCAGTGCCCGTGATCACCAGAACTCATGACGCCAGTCATCGACTCCGGTGACACGCCGCCGGCGATGCTTCGCGGCGAGCGGCCAAGGCACCAGCTCGGCACTCGGCTGCATCGTCACGCGCTCACGGGCTGCACCTGGAGGCGGCAGGCCTGGGCGTAGGCGACGGGGGGCATGCCGATGGCGCTGGTGAAGTCGCGGATGAAGTGGCTCTGGTCGAAGTAGCCGAGGTCGGCGGCGACCTCGGCCCACGAGCGGTGCTGTTCCCTGGCGAGCACGGCCGCGGCCTCGTGGAGGCGGTACCGGCGCAGCACCCACTTCGGGCTGACGCCGACGTAGCGCTGGAAGAGCCGCTGCAGCGTGCGCGGCGTGATGCCGAAGCGTTCGGTGACGTCGTCGACCCGGCTGATCGTGCGGTCGTGCAGCAGCGCCGCGACGATGTCGCCGACGAACTCCACCTGCGGGTCGGGGGCCGGCCAGCGCTCCCGCAGGAACGCCTCGCCCAGCGCCACCAGCTCGTCGACGCCGCACGCCGCCGTCATGCGGGTGGCCAGTTCGGCTGCCGCTGGGCCCCACAGCTGCTCGGCCGACAGCATGGAGTCGGTGATGCTCGACAGCGGCCGGCCCAGGAACGGCAGGAACGCCCCGGGCCGGAACTTGACGCCGAACACCCGGCCCTCGCCGCGGAAGACGTAGGTGAACCGGTCGCGCCCCACCCCGTGCACCCCGATGCGTCCGCGGTCGAGCACGACGTTGACGCACGGGTGGGGCAACAGCGTGACCGACGCCTCGCGCCCGGGTGGCAGAGACCAGGAGACCAGCCAGTGCCGCTCGACGAGAGCAGCGAGGTCGGGTGCGGGCGGGTAGCGGTCGAGGGAGAAGTCGATGTCGCGCACCCCGAGCACCCCGTACTCGCTGGTGGTGGCCACCTCGTGCCTGCTCACGGCAACATCATGCGCGCGGCCCCCGACAGTCGCCTCAGCTGCGCGAGCCGGCCGACATCGGCAGGCTCGCGCACGAGCCGGGTTGGCGCTGGTCGGACTATGCGAAACCGCTCGCGGGTACGGAATTGTGCGAGGCACCGCACTTCCAGTACCACGTCGGGGACGTCGCGGGTGCGCACGGCCGAGGGGCACGAGTTCGACGCCGAGGTCACCGCGCTCCCGTCGGGGCACGACGCAGGTCGTCGTCGACTGGTGGGGCGCGTCCGACTACGCGAAGGGGCTGATGACCATGCTGACCACAGTGGACGTGCGTGAGGTGTACACCCGCTGCAGCGCCGAGTTCGGTGCCCGGGTGCACGCGATCGGCGACCGGTGGGACGCCCCGACGCCGTTGCCCGGCTGGGACGTGCGGCGGCTCGTGCACCACCTCGTCGACGAGGAGATGTGGGCTCCGCCGTTGTTCGCCGGGGAGACGATCGAGCAGGTGGGGTCCCGGTTCGAGGGTGAACTCCTCGGGGACGACCCGGTCCGCGCCTTCGACGAAGCCGCCGCCGCTGCCGTCACTGCCGTGAGCGCGGATGGCGCGCTGGACCGCACGGTGCACCTGTCGTTCGGCGACCACCCGGGCCGGGAGTACGCGATGCAGCTTGCGGCCGACCACCTGGTGCACGCCGTCGACCTCGCCCGCGCGCTGGGTGTGGACGACACAGTGGATCCCGCGACGGCGGCGGCCGTCCGGGAGTGGTTCGGCGAGATGGAGCCCGCCTATCGGGACATGGGGGTGATCGGCCCGCGTGTCGCCGTGCCGGCCGGGGCCGGGGCGCAGGCCGAGCTGCTCGGGATGATGGGACGGACGCCGTGAACGCCGCCGTCGCCGCGTTCCAGAAGGCCTTCGACGCCCGGGACGTCGACGCAGTCATGGCGGCGATGACCCCCGACTGCGTCTTCGAGGACACCAGCCCGCCCGACGGCGTGCGGCACGTGGGTCCCGACGCCGTGCGCGCCGCCTGGACGGCGCTGTTCGCCGCGTCGCCCGACGGCGTCTTCAGCACGGAGGACGTGATCGACGCCGGGGATCGGGTGGTGGTGCGGTGGCGCTACTCGTGGGGCGACGGGCATGTGCGAGGCGTGGACATCTTCACGGTCCGCGACGGCCGGGTGGCAGAGAAGCGGGCGTACGTGAAGGGCTGAGCTACCAGGCGTTTCGGAGGCGTATTGACAAGTTTTCTTGTCGGTGGGACTGTCGTCCGGTGCAGGAGCTCAGCGTCATCGACGACCCCGCCGCCGCGGGCGTCTCGCTCGATCCGGTCCGGGCCCGGCTGCTCGCCGAGCTCGTCGAACCGGGGTCGGCCAGCAGCCTGGCCGCGAAGGTCGGGCTGCCCCGGCAGAAGATCAACTATCATCTCCGCACGCTGGAGCAGCACGGCCTCGTCGAGCTGGTCGCGGAGCGGCGCAAGGGCAACATGACCGAGCGGGTCATGCAGGCCACCGCGGCGAGCTACGTGATCTCGCCTGCCGCGCTCAGCGCCGTCGCCCCCGATCCCGGACGGGCGCCGGACCGGCTCTCGGCGCGCTGGCTCATCGCGGTCGCCGCGCGCACGGTGCGGGAGGTCGGGGACCTGCTGGCCGGCGCCACGAAGGCAGGCAAGCGCCTGGCGACGTTCGCTGTCGACGGCGAGGTCCGGTTCGCCTCGGCGGCCGACCGCGCCGCGTTCGCCGACGAACTCGCGGCCGCGGTCACGACCCTGGTGGCGAAGTACCACGACGAGAGCGCCGAGGGGGGCCGGCTGCACCGCGTGGTCGTCGCCGTGCACCCGGGCGTGCGACGGGAGGACGCATGACGGAACGGCGCCTGGAGCAGCAGCTCGAGCTGGACGCGAGCCCCGAGCAGGTCTGGGAGGCGATCGCGACCGGCCCCGGTATCGCCACGTGGTTCGTGCCGCACCGGGTGGAGCCGCACGAAGGGGGCACGCTCGAGCAGGACTACGGCGGCGGCGCGACGACCAGGGGCCGGGTCACGGCCTGGGAACCGGGCAAGAAGTTCGCCTACGGGTCGTTCGAGCAGCCCGGCGACGGCCGCCCGGACTATGCCTACGAGTTCCTCATCGAGGGCCGCGACGGCGGCGGCACGGTGCTCCGGTTCGTGCAGAGCGGGTTCCTCGACGGTGCCGGGTGGGACGACGAGTACAACAGCTTCGACACGGGCTGGAGCCTCTTCCTCGCCAACCTCGAGAGCTACCTGACACACTTCGCCGGTCAGCCCGCGCAGAACGTCGTGTCCATGGCCTACACGCCGGGGCGGGCGGCGGACGTCTGGCCGGTGCTCCACCGCGCCCTCGGGCTCACCGGCGCCCCTGCGCTCGGCGCCGCCGTCGTGCTCACCCCGGACGGGCCGCCCACGATCGAGGGTGTGGTGGACGTGGCGAGCGACGAGTTCCTGGGAATCCGCTCCGCGAGCGGGCTGCACCGGATCGGCGCCGAGGGCGACGCCGGCTGCGGCATGAGTGCCTACCACTACTTCTACGGCCGCCCCGTAGACGTCGCCGCGCTCACCGCGCAGTGGCAGGGGTGGCTCGAGGACCTGTTCCCGCCCACCGCCTGACCGAGGGTCAGCGCCGCCTGAGGTGCATCTCCTCCAGCCGCCGGATGCGGTCGCGCATCGGCGGGTGCGTGGAGAACAGCCTGGTCATCTGCGCGCCGGCGCGGAACGGGCTCGCGATCATGAGGTGTGACTGGGCCATCAGCTGAGGCTCCGGCGGCAGCGGCGCGAGCTGGGTGCCGCGCTCCAGCTTGCGCAGCGCCGACGCGAGGGCGAGCGGGTCGCCCGTGAGCTGGGCGCCGCTCGCGTCGGCCTGGTACTCCCGCGACCGGCTCACGGCCATCTGCACGAGACCAGCGGCGAGCGGGCCGAGCAGCGCGATGAGCAGCAGCGCGATGGGGTTGGGCCGGTCCTCGTCGCCACCGAACAGCCCGGCGAACATCGCGAAGCTGGCCAGGAAGCTCACCATCGACGCCAGCGCGCCGGCCACCGACGAGAGGAGGATGTCGCGGTTGTAGACGTGGCTCAGCTCGTGGCCGAGCACCGCGCGCAGCTCCCGCTCGTCGAGCATCGAGAGCAGCCCGGTGGTCGCACAGACGGCGGCGTGGCGGGGGCTGCGGCCGGTGGCGAACGCGTTGGGCGCGGCCGTGGGGCTCACATAGAGCCGGGGCATCGGCTGGCGCGCGGCGCGCGACAGCTCGCGGACGATCGCGAACATCACCGGGTGTTCCGGCTCGGTGATCGGCCGGGCGTGCATGGCGCGCAGCGCCAGCTTGTCGGAGTTGAAATACGCGTACCCGTTGACGCCGATTGCGACGAACAGGGCGATCACCAGCCCGCCGCGACCGAACAGCGACCCGACGAGCAGCACCAGCGCGCTCAGCCCGCCGAGCAGCACCGCGGTCTTCACACCGTTCATCGACCTGTGCACTTCGGGTCCTTCCCATCCGGCCGTTCAACGAGCAACCACCAAGTGGTGTTCCGGCCGGACGGGCGGGTGGGGACGTTCACTTGCGGTTGGCAACATGTCAGCCAAGCCGCTCAGTCGAGTACGAGCACGACCTTGCCGCGCCCGTGGCCGGAACCGAGGTCCCGATGGGCCGCGGCGGCGTCACCGAGCGGGTAGACGGTCCTGACGTGCGGCCGGAGCTCTCCCGCCACCCAGTGGGCGACCATCTCGGCGAGCCGCGCTGCCGACCGGACGCCCGTCCAGTCCCGCAGCCCGAGCGCGGCGTGCTCCGGCCCGTGGACCATTGTCACGACCCGGTCGATATCGCCCGTGACCTCCACGGCTGCCCGCATCCCGTCGATGCCGAAGCCGAGCGCCGCGTCCACACCGGACGGCGCCACGACCCGGATCCGCTCCACGAGCCCGGGGCCGTACTCGACCGGCACCCCGCCGAGCGATCGCACGTACTCGTGATTGGCGGGTCCGGCGGTGCCGATCACGAGCTTCGCGCCGCGCAGTGCCGCCAGCTGTACCGCCATCGTGCCGAGACCGCCCGCCGCGGCGTCCACCAGCACGGTCTCGCCGGGCCCGACGCGCATCTCCTCGACCGCCACGTGGGCGCCCTGGGCCGTGCCGGAGAACGCGCCCGCGACCTCCCACGCCATCGCGGCCGGTTTCAGCACCACCTGGTCGGCCGGGACGACGACGTGGTCGGCGTACGCGCCCAGGGTGCAGAAGCCGAGGACCTCCTGCCCCACCGTGAGCCCGGCTACGCTCTCGCCGACCTGGTCCACCACGCCGGCGAACTCGTTGCCGGGCACCACTGGGACCGGCAGCTCGACGCCGGGCGGGAATCCGCCTGCCCGCACCCCGCAGTCGAACGGCATCACCCCGGCCGCCCGTACGGACACGCGCACCTGCCCCGCACCGGCGTGCGGCTCGTCCACCTCGATCAGCCGCAGGACCTCCGGCGGCCCGAACGATGTCAGTCCCGCAGCGCGCATGGCCGTCCCCCCTCTTTGTCGGAGTAAATCACTCCGAAACCTATGTCGGAGCGGTCCGCTCCGCAAGCAGTACGGTCGCCCCATGCCCGAGGAGGTCCCGCGCAGGCGCGGGCGTTACAACGAGGCCGCACGCAACGACCGCGCGGTGCTCGAGGCCGCGCGTGAGGTCTTCACGGCCCAGGGCTTCGACGCGCCCGTCTCCGCCGTCGCCGAGCGGGCCGGATGCGGCATGGGCAGCCTCTACCGCCGGTACCCCACGAAGGAGGCACTGCTGCAGAGGCTGTGCGTGCTCGCGATGGAGCAGGCCGTCGAGGCCGCCGAGACCGGGTTGCGGCACGAGGACCCGTGGTCGGGACTCGCCCACTACGTGCGCGAGTGCGTCGCGTTCGGGTCCGGGGCGCTGGCGCCACTTGCCGGCACGATCGCGACGTCGCCGGAGATGTGGGCCACGAGCGAGCGTGGCAGCAGCGTGATCGCCGCACTCGTCGAGCGCGCGCACGCGGCCGGCGTGCTCAGGGCCGACGCGACGCGGCTGGACATCGCGCTGCTCATCGAGCAGTTCAGCAGGCGCTCGCGCACCCCCGTGGCGGACGAGGGCGCGGCCCGCGCCCGCCTCGTCGCGATCGCTCTCGACGGCCTGCGCGCCCCTGGCGCCGAGCCGCTACCGGGCGACCCGCCTGACCCGCAGGCCTACGCCGCGCGATGGGGCCCGCAGGCCGGCTGAGGGCGGCAGGCAGGATGCCCGGATGGCCACCGACGTCCGCACCGAGATCACCGACCGCGTCGCCGTGCTGACGCTGTCGAACCCCGAGCGACGCAACGCGCTCAACATCGAGCTGTCGCAGAAGCTCGCCGACGCCGTGCGCTGCGCAGCTGCCGACGAGGGCGTCGGCGCGATCGTCATCACCGGCGAGGGCCCCGCCTTCTGCGCGGGCGGCGACCTGAGCGAGCTGGCGACGGCCGACCCGGCGACGCTCCAGACCGTCTACGCGGGGTTCCTCGCCGTCGCCGAGTGCCCGCTGCCCACGGTCGCCGCGGTGAACGGCGCGGCCGTCGGCGCGGGCCTCAACCTCGCGCTGGCCTGCGACCTCCGCCTCGCCGGTCCGCATGCTCGGTTCGACGCCCGGTTCCTCCCGCTCGGCCTGCACCCCGGCGGCGGCTACACGTGGATGGTCCAGCGTGCGCTCGGCCCGCAGCGGGCCGCCGCGCTCACGCTCTTCGGTGACGTCGCGGACGCCGCCGAGGCCGCGCGGATCGGGCTCGTCCACCGTGTCGCCGACGACGTGGTCGCGGCGGCGGTCGAGCTCGCCGCGAACGCCGCCGCGGCGCCGCCCGATCTCGTCCGCACGACCAAGGCCACCCTCCAGCTGACGTCGGGGATCACGGCCCAGGCAGACGCCGTGGAGATCGAGGTGCGGGCCCAGGCGGCGTCGGTGCAGTCGCCCGAGTTCCGCGAGCGGCTCGCCGCGCTCCAGGCACGGATCAGCAGGTCGGACCGGTAACGCAGCGTTGCGGATCTGCGAACGGACGTATGTGACATGCCCCGGGTCGCGACGACATTTCGTCGGCAGGAGAGCTAGTCTCCAAAAGCGACCCTCACTACAAAGCACGCCCCGTCGACCCGAGGACCTGACCTCGAATGACTTCTGACACCGCCGTCGATCCATCATCCGCGCAGTCCGGCGGTGGCCGCGAGGTGCTCCAGCGCGACAGAGTCGTGATCCGGTTCGCCGGCGACTCCGGCGACGGGATGCAGCTCACCGGCGACCGCTTCACCTCCGAGACGGCGGCGTTCGGCAACGACCTCTCGACGCTCCCCAACTTCCCCGCTGAGATCCGGGCACCTGCCGGCACCCTGCCCGGCGTGTCGTCGTTCCAGCTGCACTTCGCGAACTACGACATCCTCACGCCCGGCGACCGCCCCGACGTGCTCGTCGCGATGAACCCGGCCGCGCTCAAGGCCAACATCGGCGATCTGCCTGCGGGCGGCACGCTCATCGTCAACACCGACGAGTTCACGAAGCGCAACCTCACGAAGGTCAGCTACGCGTCCGACCCCGTCGAGGACGGATCGCTCGAGCAGTACGCGGTGTTCCCCGTGGCGATGGCGACGCTGACGCGGGGCGCGCTGGAAGAGACGGGTCTGTCCAAGAAGGACGCGGAGCGCGCGAAGAACATGTTCGCGCTCGGCCTGCTGTCCTGGATGTACCACCGCCCGCACGAGGGCACCGAGCGGTTCCTGCGCGAGAAGTTCGCGCGCCGTCCCGAACTCGCCGAGGCCAACATCCTCGCCTTCCGGGCGGGCCACGCGTACGGGGAGACCACCGAGGCGTTCGCCGTCACCTACGAGGTGGCGCCCGCGAAGCTCGACGTCGGCACCTACCGCCAGATCACCGGCAACTCGGCGCTCGCTTACGGGATCATCGCGGCAGGCCAGACGAGTGGGCTGCCGGTGTTTCTCGGCTCGTACCCGATCACCCCGGCGTCGGACATCCTCCACGAGCTGGCGCGCCACAAGTCCTTCGGCGTCACCACGTTCCAGGCCGAGGACGAGATCTCGGGTGTGGGCGCGGCGCTCGGCGCCGCGTTCGGCGGCGCGCTGGGCGTCACCACCACGTCGGGCCCGGGCCTCGCGCTCAAGTCCGAGACGATCGGCCTGGCCGTCGCGCTGGAGCTCCCGCTGCTCGTCGTCGACGTGCAGCGCGGGGGTCCGTCCACCGGCCTGCCCACCAAGACCGAGCAGGCCGACCTGCTCCAGGCCATGTTCGGCCGCAACGGCGAGGCACCGGTGCCGATCATTGCGCCGCGCTCGCCCGGTGACTGCTTCGACGCCGTGCTGGAGGCCGTGCGGATCGCCGTCACGTACCGCACGCCGGTGCTGCTGCTCTCCGACGGCTCCCTCGCCAACGGCTCCGAGCCGTGGAAGGTGCCCGACGCGTCGGCGCTGCCCACACTCGACCCCGGCTTCGCCACCGGGCCCAACGCCCCCGACGGCTCCGGCGAGTTCTGGCCGTACCTGCGCGACCACACCACGCTCGCGCGCCCGTGGGCTGTGCCCGGCACGGCGGGTCTGGAGCACCGGATCGGTGGCCTCGAGAAGTCCGACGGCCGCGGCTCCATCTCCTACGACCCGGACAACCACGACCGGATGGTCCGGCTGCGGGCCGCGAAGATCGACGGGATCACCGTGCCCGACGTCGAGGTGGACGACCCCACCGGCGACGCCGAGCTGCTGGTGGTGGGCTGGGGCTCGACGTACGGGCCGATCGGAGCCGCGGCGCGGCGGGTGCGGGCCATGGGCCGCCAGGTCGCCACCGCGCACCTGCGCCACCTGCATCCGTTGCCGGCCAACCTCGGCGACGTGCTCGCGCGCTACCGCACGGTGCTGGTGCCCGAGATGAACCTCGGCCAGCTCGCCCTGCTCCTGCGCGGTCGCTACCTCACCGAAGTCAAGAGCTACACGAAGGTGTCGGGCCTGCCGTTCAAGGCCGAGGAGCTGCAGAACGTGTTCCTGGACCACCTCGACCCCACCGGGCTCGACACCGAGCAAGTCAACGCAGGACGCATCAACGGGGTGCACGCATCATGAGCGCGATCGACCTCGGCCTTCCTTCGCTCGGCGGCCTGGACGGCGTTCCGACCACCGACGAGAAGCAGACCGCCAAGGACTTCACCTCCGATCAAGAGGTGCGCTGGTGCCCCGGCTGCGGTGACTACGCCGTGCTGGCCGCCGTGCGCCAGTTCCTCCCCTCGCTGGGGATCAAGCGCGAGAACACCGTGTTCGTCTCCGGTATCGGCTGCAGCTCGCGGTTCCCGTACTACCTCAACACCTACGGGATGCACTCGATCCACGGCCGCGCCCCGGCGATCGCCACCGGGCTGGCCGTCACTCGGCCCGACCTGTCGGTCTGGGTCGTCACCGGTGACGGCGACGCGCTCTCGATCGGCGGCAACCACCTGATCCACGCGCTGCGCCGCAACGTGAACCTCAAGATCCTGCTGTTCAACAACCGGATCTACGGGCTCACCAAGGGCCAGTACTCGCCCACCAGCGAGGAGGGCAAGGTCACCAAGTCCACGCCGATGGGCTCGGTGGACCACCCTTTCAACCCGATCTCGCTGGCGCTCGGCGCCGAGGCCACGTTCGTGGGCCGGGCGCTCGACTCCGACCGCAAGGGCCTCACCGCAGTGCTGGGGGCGGCCGCGGCACACCGCGGCACGGCGCTCGTCGAGATCTTCCAGGACTGCCCGATCTTCAACGACGGCAGCTTCGACGTGCTCCGCAAGGGCGACGACGTCGAGGAGCGCCTCATCCCCCTCACCCACGGCGAGCCGATCCGCTTCGGCCCCGCCGCCGAGGACGGGCTGGGCAGCTTCGCGGTCGTGCAGGAGGGCTTCGGGCTCGGGGTCGCGAAGGTCGACGAGGTGGGTCCGGAGCAGGTCGTGGTGCACGACGCCACCGACCACAACCTGGCCTTCGCGCTCTCACGGCTGTCCGACCAGAACCTCACGCACGCGGTGACGGGAATCTTCCGCAGCGTCGAGCGGCCCGCCTACGACGACGCCACCCGCGAGCAGGTTGCCGCGGCCCGCGCGAAGGGCACCGGTGACCTGCAGGCGCTGCTGAATGGCCGTGACACCTGGACTGTCGCCGGCTAGGAGCGGCCCGCGCCGGTGTTGGCCTTGATCGGGTCCGCCGACGGCGAGGTGGCGCCGTCGGCGGAATCGGACGGCGGGCCGTCGGGTCAGGGCTCGGCGCGCACGTCAGGTAGGAGCGCCTGATCAGCTCGGGCCTACTGCGCGACACCAGGGCCGGAAGGCCGGCTCACCCGGTGCGATCGACCACATAGGTCGTCAGCGCGGCCAACGCCTCGGTGGCGGGGCAGACCGGGAGCTTCTCCAGCTCGGCGCGGGCGGCGCCCGCCTGGCCCGCGAGGTAGTCGCGGGCCCTGCCCAGGCCGCGGCCCGCGCGCAGCAGGTCGAGCGCTTCAGCCACCTCGGCGTCGTCGGTGATCGGGCGTGCGAGCAGCACCCGCAGCCGCTCGGCGTCGGCGCCGGACTCCTGCATCGCGTAGAGCATCGGCAGCGTGTGCACACCCTCGCGGAGGTCCGTGCCGGGCGTCTTGCCTGAGCTGTCGGACGGCGAGGCGATGTCGATGATGTCGTCGGAGATCTGGAAGGCGGTGCCGATGGTGGCACCGAACCGGCGCAGCGCCTCGACGTGCTCCGGCGGGCAGCCGGAGAACATCCCGCCGAAGCGCCCGGAAGTGGCGATCAACGAGCCGGTCTTCTCCGCGATGACCGTGAGGTAGTGCTGCACCGGGTCCTCGTCAGGGCCCGGCCCACGGGTCTCGCGCATCTGCCCCGTGACGAGCTCGGCGAAGGTCTCGGCGATGATCCGCACGGCCAGCGGGCCGAGGTCGGCGACGAGCCGCGACGCGTGCGCGAAGAGGAAGTCGCCGGTGAGGATCGCGACGCTGTTGTCCCAGCGCGAGTTGGCGCTCTCCGCGCCGCGGCGCATGGTGGCCGAGTCCATCACGTCGTCGTGGTAGAGCGTGGCCAGGTGCACCAGCTCGACCACGGCCGCGGCCGTGAACACCTCGTCGGCCTCGGGTGTTGGCCCGACGTGTGCCCCGAGCAGCGTGAACAGCGGCCGGAACCGCTTGCCACCTGCGTCGATGAGGTGCATCGACGTCTCGGTGACGAACCGGTAGTCGCTGTGCACCTCGCGGTGCAGCAGCTCCTCCACCCGCGCCAGGGCCGTCTCCGTGGCGGCGCCGAGCTGGGGGTCCCCTAGCTCGACACCGGCGATCGCATTGGAACTCACGGACCTAGCCTACGAAGCCACCGCCGCTGGCCCAGTTCAAGGCCAGCGTCGGGGCGATCCCGAGGAGCAGCGTGATCAGGACGCCGAGCGTGATGGCGGCGGTCGTGAACGCGCCGGGGACGGTGACGGTCGGCCCGTCGGGCGCCGGCTCGCTGAAGTACATGAGCACGATCACCCGGATGTAGAAGAACGCGGCGATCGCGCTCGCGATCAGTGCGATCACCACGAGGGGCGCCATCCCGTCGCCGAGGGCCGCCGCGAACACGGCGAACTTGGCGGTGAACCCGCTGGTCAGCGGGATACCGGCGAGGGCGAGCAGGAGGAACGTCATCACCCCGGCCACGATCGGCGAACGCTTTGCGAGCCCGGCCCACTGCGAGAGGTGGGTGGCCTCGCCGTCCGCGTCGCGCACCAGGCTGATCACGCCGAACACCGCCAGTGTGGTGAAGCCGTATGCCAGCAGGTAGAAGAGCGTGCCGGAGACACCCTGCTCCGTGACGGCCATCGCACCGATAAGCAAGAAGCCCGCGTGCGCCACCGACGAGTAGGCGATCATGCGCTTGATGTCGGTCTGGGTGAGACCGATCACGGCGCCGATCATCATCGACGCGATCGCGACTGCCCAGAGCACACCCCGCCACTCCCACCGGGTGTCACCGAACGCGACGTGCAGCACTCGCAGGATCGCGCCGAACGCGGCGACCTTCGTGCAGGCGGCCATGAACGCGGTGACGGGGGTCGGCGCGCCCTGGTAGACGTCCGGCGTCCAGGTGTGGAACGGGCCGACGGAACCCTTGAACATGAGGCCGACCACCAGCAGGGCGAGCCCGCCGAACAGGAGGGTGTCGGAGACCGGCGAGCCGGCAGCCGCTTCGGCGATGTCGGTGAACCGCACCGAGCCGGCGAAGCCGTAGATCAGGGCGAGGCCGTAGAGGAAGAACGCCGACGAGAACGCGCCGAGCAGGAAGTACTTGACGGCCGCCTCCTGCGAGAGCAAGCGGCGGCGCCGGGCCAGCCCGCACATCAGGTAGAGCGGCAGCGACAGCACCTCGAGCGCGATGAACATGGTCAGCAGGTCGTTGGCGGCGACGAAGGTCATCATCCCGCCGAGCGCGAACAGCGTGAACGGGAAGACCTCGGTCTGCATGGTCGGCGCCAGCCCGGGCGGCCCGTAGGAGCGGTCCTCCGGGGGCTCGGCGAGCCCGCCCGTGCCGCCCCCGACGGCAGCGCGCGCCGCCGCGGACGCCACGATCGCCCCACCCGGCTCGACCGAGCGGTCGGCGATGAGCAGCAGGCTGCCGAGGCCGAGTGCGAGCAGCGTGCCCCACATGAAGAGCGTGGGCCGGTCGATCGCGAGCGCGTCGCCGAGCGTGGTGAAGCCCTCAGGACCGGCGGAGCCGGCGTAAATCCCGAGCGCGACGCCCGCGGCGCCGATCGTGAGCACGGACAGCGCCACCTGGGCGGGCCAGCGCTGGTGGCGCGGCAGGAATGCCTCCACAAGCACGGCGATGCACCCCGCGCCCAGCACGATCAGCAGCGGGGCGATCGCTCCGTAGTCGATGGGAGGCGCCGACAGCGCCCCCTGTGCGAGCGTCGTCACCGGGAAATTCCTCCCACCGGGTCGGGGAGACCCACTTCGTTCAACGTGGCCACGACCGACGGCTCGAGCACATGGAGCACCGGGCCCGGGAAGAAGCCGAGCACGATGACCAGCACGATCAGCGGCGTCAGCACCGCGATCTCACGCCCGGACAGGTCGGGGAAACCGCTGCTGCCGCGCTTGGCGCTGACCGCGGGGTCGAGCATGGTGCCAGGGCCGCCCGCCCCGCCGCGCTCCAGTGCGCCGAGCACTGCCGCGCCGCGCACCGGGCCCTGCATGACGCGCTGGTAGGTCCAGAGCACGTACAGCGCGGCGAAGATGATCCCGACCGTGGCCAGAATCGTGTAGACCGGCTCGCGCGGGAAGGAGCCGACCAGCACCAGGAACTCGCTGACGAAGGAGTTGGTGCCAGGCAGCGCCAGCGACGAGAGGCCGGCGATCAGGAATGTGCCCGCCAGCAGCGGCGCGAGCTTGTGCACGCCGCCGTAGTCGGTCACGAGCCGCGATCCCCCGCGGGCGATCACCAGGCCGACCACGATGAAGAGCATGCCCGTCGAGATGCCGTGGTTGACCATGTAGAGCGCGGAACCGGCGAACGCCTGCGTGGAGAACGCAAAGATCCCCAGCGCGATGAACCCGAAGTGCGCGATCGAGGTGTAGGCCACGAACCGCTTCATGTCCGTCTGCCCCACGGCGAGAAGCGCGCCGTAGAGGATCCCGACGACGGCAAGCGTGAGCACGAGCGGAGCGAGCCGCTGCGACGCCAGCGGGAAGAGCGGCAGGCAGTAGCGCAGGAAACCGAAGGTGCCGACCTTGTCGAGCACACCGACGAGCAGCACACCCGCCCCGACCGGCGCCTCCGCACCCGCGTCGGGCAGCCAGGTATGGAAGGGCACCAGCGGCGCCTTGATCGCGAACGCCACGAAGAAACCGAGGAAGAGCCAGATCTGCGTGGACTCGGGCACGGTCGAGGCGATCGACTGGAGCTCGGTCCAGGAGAAGCTCGCCTGGTCGAGGCGCGCGCCGCTCACGACGTACAGGCCGATCACCGAGGCCAGCATGATCAGCCCGCCGAGCAGCGAGTACAGGAAGAACTTCACCGCCGCGTACTGCCGGCGCGGCCCCCCGAAGCGCCCGATCATGAAGTACATCGGGATCAGCATGGCCTCGAAGAACACGTAGAACAGGAACACGTCGGTGGCGGCGAAGACACCGACGAGCAGGCCCTGCGTGGCGAGCAGCAGGGCGAAGAAGCCCGATGTCGTGCGCCCCTCGGGGATCTTCTCGTTCCAGGAGAAGCCCATGACGATCGGCACGAGCACCGCGATCAGGGCGAGCATCACGAGCGCGATGCCGTCGACGCCGAGCGCGAACCGCGTGCCGAACGCCGGGATCCAGGGCACCGAGAGCTCGAGCTGGAACCGGGAGCCGCCCGCGGCGGCGGTCACGGAGTAGGAGAACCAGGCCACCGCGGTGACCACGAGCGACGCCAGCGCGAACCCGAACGCGACGAGCTTCGCGAGCCGCGCGTTGTCCTTGATCGGCGCCACCACCAGAGCGCCGACGAGCGGCAGCACCAGCAGGATCAGGAGAAGCACACTGCCTCCGGTGTTCATGAGAACCGCACCGCCAGGAGCGCGGCGACGACGAGCACGCCGCCGCCGAGTATCGAGAGCGCGTAGGAGCGGACGAATCCGGTCTGCAGCCGCCGGAGGCGTCCGGAGCTGCCACCGAGCAGGGCGGCCGTGCCGTTGATCACGCCGTCCACTCCGCGGTTGTCGACGAAGACGAGGAACCGGGCGAGCCAGGTGCCCGGCCGCGCGATGAGCGTCTCGTTGACGGCGTTGGCGTAGAGGTCACGCCGGGCTGCACGCACCGGCAGCGAGACCGGCTCCGGCCGCTCGACCGGGACCCGGTGCCGTCCGACGGTCAGGATCGCGATCAGCACACCGACTGCGGAGAACGCGACGACGATCCACGGAACGAGAGCGTGCGGAATCGCACCGCCCTCGTGCTCCTCCAGCGGGCCGAGCGACGGTGCGAGCCAGTCGTAGAGGACGTGGTTGTTGTAGAGCAGGAATCCAGCGAACACCGAGCCGAACGCAAGCACGATCATCGGGACCGTCATCGACGAGGGCGACTCGTGCGGGTGATAGTCGCTGCCGTCGGCCGCCTTCAGGTTCTGCCAGCGCTTCTCGCCGAAGAACGTCATCAGCATCAGGCGGGTCATGTAGAAGGCGGTGATCCCGGCGGCGAGGGTGGCCATGCCGCCGAACACCCAGCCCTGCCAGCCCGGCTGCGTGAACGCGGATTCGATGATCGCGTCCTTCGAGAAGTAGCCGGAGAAGAACGGGAAGCCGATCAGCGAGAGGTAGCCCAGCCCGAACGTCACGAACGTGATGGGCATGTACCGGGCGAGCCCGCCGTAGCGGCGCATGTCCACGTCGTCGTTCATCGCGTGCATCACCGAGCCCGCGCCGAGGAAGAGCCCCGCCTTGAAGAAGCCGTGGGTGAGCAGGTGGAAGATGCCGAGCGCGTAGCCCGCCGGGCCGAGCCCGACGGCCAGCATCATGTAGCCGATCTGGCTCACCGTGGAGTAGGCGAGCACCTTCTTGATGTCGTCGTACGCGCAGCCGATGATCGCCCCGATGAGGACCGTGATCAGGCCGACCAGCGCCACGACGAGCCGGCCCGTCTCGGTCAGGTTGTAGATCGGGTTCGTCCGGGCGATGAGATAGACACCCGCGGTGACCATCGTCGCCGCGTGGATGAGGGCCGAGACCGGGGTCGGGCCCTCCATCGCGTCCGGCAGCCAGGACTGCAGCGGGAACTGGCCGGACTTGCCGCACGCGCCGAGCAAGAGCAGCACCGCGATCGCGAGAATGGTGCCGCTGTCGAGGGTGCCGATCCGCTCGAAGACCTGGGTGTACTCGAGCGTGCCGAGGTTCGACCAGAGCAGGAAGATCGCGATCGCCAGCCCGACGTCACCGACGCGGTTCATGAGGAACGCCTTCTTGGCGGCCGTGGCCGCGGACGGGCGGTCCTGGTAGTAGCCGATCAGCAGGTAGGACGCCAGGCCGACGCCCTCCCAGCCGAGGTAGAGCATCACGAAGTTGTTGCCGAGGACGAGCAGGAGCATCGCCGCGACGAACAGGTTGAGCTGCGCGAAGAACCGGCGACGGCCGGGGTCGTGCTTCATGTAGCCGGTGGAGTAGATGTGGATCAGCGCCCCGACACCGGTGATGAGCAGCACGAACGTCATCGACAGCGGGTCGACCCGCAGTCCGAAGTCGACGTGCAGCGCCCCGACCGAGATCCAGTCGTAGAGCGAGATCTCCCGGGTGCGCTGCGCGGGGTCCAGCGCGACGGTCTCGAAGAAGATCACGAGGCCGACGACGAACGACGCGACGACGGTGAGCACGCCGAGCAGGTGTCCCCACGCGTCGGCGCGCCGCCCGGCGACGAACAGCACGAGCGCCCCGAGTGCGGGCAGCGCGAACAGCAGCCAGGCGAGGGACGCGGCGCCGGTGGCCGTCCCGACCTCTGGCAGCTCGGCGGCCGCGAGCACGGCGTTCACCGGTCCACCTCAGGTCGGCGGCAGTGGCGTGGGCTGAGCACGGGGAGCACTCCTTTGTCGCGGCAGTTCTCGAAGTCAGTACTTGAGCAGGTTCGCGTCGTCGACGGACGCGGTGCGGCGGGTGCGGAAGATCGACATGATGATCGCGAGACCGACCACGACCTCTGCCGCAGCCACGACCATCACGAAGAACGCCATCACCTGGCCGTCGAGCGCGCCGTTGATCCGCGAGAACGTGACCAGCGACAGGTTGACGGCGTTGAGCATCAACTCGATGCACATGAAGACGACGATGGCGTTGCGCCGGACCAGCACGCCGACGGCGCCGATGGAGAACAGCAGCGCCGAGAGCAGCAGGTAGTTGGTGGGAGTCACCGCGCCTCGTCCCCTTCACGGTCGTCGTGGTCGGCGCCGTCCGGCCGGCCGCCGGTCAGCGCGTGGGCGTCGGGGTGCGGCTCGTCGTGCGGCCGGACGGGAGCGGCGTCGATGATGGCCGAGATGGACTCGGGGGCGATCGAGCCGTCCGGGAGGATGGCCGGCACCGCGACGGAGTTGCCGGTGGCGAAGACGCCGGGCCCCGGCAGCGGGGAGATCCGGTCGTGCTCGCCGCGCAGTCGCGCCTCCACGGTCTCGCGCTGGGTGCGCTTCGCGTGGCTGCGGGTCTGTGCGTAGGCGAACACCATCGCGCCGAGTGCTGCCGTGATCAGCAGCGCAGAGGTGAGCTCGAACGCGAACAGGTAGCGCGTGAAAATCAGCGCTCCGAGCCCGGTGACGTTGCCGTTCGAG
Source organism: Pseudonocardia aurantiaca (assembly GCF_039526725.1). Classification (NCBI taxonomy): domain Bacteria; kingdom Bacillati; phylum Actinomycetota; class Actinomycetes; order Pseudonocardiales; family Pseudonocardiaceae; genus Pseudonocardia; species Pseudonocardia aurantiaca. Next base: position 284,583 of record NZ_BAAAJG010000025.1, on the reverse strand, counting down.
CCGGCGGCGCCCTGGGCCAGGCCGACCGACGTGACGGAGGTGAGCGCGCGCCCGACGGCGGCCACGAGCAGCACGGCGAGTGCGAGGCCGAAGATCAGCGCCGCGAGCCGCTGGCCGCGCAGCACCTCCACCACCGAGTCGGAGCTGTCCCGGCCGACCATCATCAGCACGAACAGGAACAGCATCATGATCGCGCCGGTATAGACGATGATCTGCACGAAGCCGAGGAACGGTGCCTGCTGCACGATATAGAACACCGCGATGCAGAACATGGTGCCGACCAGCGCGAGCGCCGAGTGCACCGCGTTGCGCGCAAGCACCATGCCCAGCGCGCCGAGCAGCGCGAGCGGGCCGAGGATCCAGAAGACCACGGCCTCGCCGGTGGACACGACGTCCGGCGCCTGCGCCAGCGGCGCCTGGGCGAGGAGATCGACAGTCATTTGACCTGCTCCCCCACCGGGTCGTTCGCCGCACCCTTGCGGGCGAGCACCGGACCCTGCACGTAGTAGTCCTGCTCGTTCTCACCGAGCCGCATGGGGTGCGGCGGCTGCTCCATGCCCGGCAGCAGCGGCGCGAGCAGCTGCTCCTTCGTGTAGATCAGGTCCTGCCGGTTGTCGTCGGCCATCTCGTAGAAGTTGGTCATCGTGAGCGACCGGGTGGGGCAGGCCTCGATGCAGAGCCCGCAGCCGATGCAGCGCAGGTAGTTGATCTGGTAGATCGCGCCGTACCGCTCGCCGGGCGAGTAGCGGGCCTCCTCGGTGTTGTCACCACCCTCGACGTAGATGGCGTCGGCCGGGCAGGCCCAGGCGCAGAGCTCGCAACCCACGCACTTCTCGAGCCCGTCCGGGTGCCGGTTGAGCTGGTGCCGGCCGTGGTAGCGCGGCGCGGCGGGCGGGAAGTTCTCGGGGTACTCCTCGGTGACGACCTTCTTGAACATCGTCCCGAAGGTGACGCCGAAGCCCTTGAAGAACTCGAACATCTACTCGTTCTCCTTCCGGGAGACGCCCCCGGTGAGCGCGGGCTCGCGCGTGTCGTCCGCGGCCTTGACCTCGCGACGGCGCAGCTTGTGCCGGGAGGGGCTGGGCACGGCGAGGTCCAGGGGTGGCACCGGGTAGTCCGAGGCCAGCTCGACCTGCTCGGTCGGGACCTTCCGGTCCGGCACCAGGAACGCCACCACCAACAACGCCGCCAGCGCGATCCCGATCCCGATCATCAACGACGCCGTGCTGCCCCCGCTCGACCGGAACGCCCGCACCGCGAAGATCGCCAGAATCCACACCAGACTGGCCGGGACCAGCACCTTCCAACCCAGCCGCATGAACTGGTCATACCGCATCCGGGGCAGTGTGCCGCGCAACCAGATGAACACGAACAAGAACAAGAACGTCTTGATCAGGAACGCCACGAACTGCAACCAGCCGTTGGCGTTGAGGAACGACAACGGCCACGGCCACTGCCCACCCCCCAGGAACAGCGTGGTCGCCATCGCCGAGACCGTGACCATGTTGACGTACTCGGCCAAGAAGAACAGCGCGAACTTCAACGACGAGTACTCCGTGTGGAACCCACCCACCAGCTCCGACTCCGCCTCCGGCAGGTCGAACGGCGCCCGGTTGGTCTCCCCCACCATCGCGATCACGAACACCACGAAACTGGGCAGCAACAACCCCACATACCAGCCGCTGGACTGCGCCGACACGATGTCCGCGGTCGACAGCGACCCGGAGTAGAGGATCACCCCCACGATCGAAAGCCCCAGCGCGATCTCATACGAGATCACCTGCGCCGCACTGCGCAGCGCCGCCAGCAGCGGATAGGGCGAGCCGGACGCCCAACCGCCCAGCACGATCCCGTACACCCCGATCGAGGAACACGCCAGCACCACCAGCACCCCGACCGGCAGGTCCACCAACTGCAGCACCGTCGGCTCACCGAAGATCGACACCTCGCCGCCGAACGGGATCACCGAGAACGCCACGAACGCCGGAATCGTGGAGATCACCGGGGCGATGAAAAACACCTTCTTGTCCGCCATCGCCGGCATGATGTCTTCCTTGAACGCCAGCTTGAGGCCGTCCGCCAAGGACTGCAGCCACCCGCCGGGGCCGGTGCGGTTGGGGCCCGGACGCTGCTGCATCCGGCCCACCACCTTGCGCTCCAGGACGATCATGAACAGCGTCAGGAACACACCGATCGCGAACAGCGCCACCACCTTGAGCAGCACCAGCCAGAGCGGGTCGTCGGCCAGCAGCTGCTGCGTGCGGGTCATGCCCTCCTGGGCCTGAGCCAGATTCACGCCGTCACCCCCACCAGGTCGCCGTGCCCGGCGCCGAGAACGGCGCGGACCCGGGAGTCACCGGACTTCCCCGGCAGCCAGACCACGCCGTCAGGCAGGTCGGCCAGCGCCACCGGAAGCGTGATCGCCCCGCTTGCCGTGCGCACCGTGGCCGACTCGCCCTCGGTGAGGCCGAGGACGGTGGCCGTGGCCGCGTTGATCCGCACGTACGCCGGCCGGGCCGTGCCCGCCAGCGCGGGCTCGTCGACCGCGAGCGAGGCGTCGTCCACCAGCTGGCGCCAGGTCGCGAGCACCGCCTGCCCGAAACCCGGACGCAGCGGCTCGACGGCCGGAACGGTCGGAGCGGCCGGCGCTGCGCCCGCGCGGAGGCCGAGCCGATCCAGCTCCCCGGCCGCGGCGGCCGGGGTCTGGGTGAACAGGTCGACGTCCATCTCGACGGCCAGGGTGTCGAGCACCCGGCAGTCGGGGAGCACGCCGCTCGCGTCGAGGGCGGGCCCGAACTCGCGGAGCCTGCCCTCCCAGTTGACGTAGGAGCCGGCGCGCTGGGCGTCGGGCGCCACGGGGAGCACGACGTCGGCCAGCTCGGTGACCGCCGAGGCGTGCAGCTCCAGGCTGACCAGGAAACCCACCTCACGCAGGGCGGCGAGCGCCGTGGCCGGGTCCGCCAGGTCGGTGGGGTCGACCCCGCCGACCACCAGGCCCGCCAGCTCGCCGTTGGCCGCGGCCGCCAGGATCTCGTCGGTGTCGCGGCCGGGGGTGACCGGCAGCGTGCCCGCCGCGAGGCCCCAGACCTTCTCGACCTCGGCGCGCGCCGCGGCGTCCGTGACCGCGCGCCCGCCCGGCAGCAGCGTGGGCAGCGCGCCCGCCTCGACGGCGCCGCGCTCGCCGGCCCGGCGCGGCACCCAGCCGATCGCCGCGCCGGTGCGCGCACCCAGTGCCGCCACCGCGGAGTACAGGCCGGGCACCTCGGCGGCCCGCTCGCCGACCAGGATCACGCCGCCACCCCTGAGGGCTTCGACGACGTGCTCCGGCAGCTCGGAGAGGACCGCTGCCTCGGCCCCGGGCACCGCCGGGATGAGGTTGTCCTTCGCAGCCGGGGCGGCCGCTCCGAGCTGCAGCGAGGTGCGCTCCACGGCGGGAGTGGTCCACTGGCCGAGGTGGAAGACGCGCTGGCCGTGCTTCCGGGCCGCCTTGCGCAGCCGCAGGAAGACGATCGGCGCCTCCTCCTCCGGCTCAAGAGCGACGCACAGCACCGCGGGCGCGGCCTCCAGCCGGGTGTAGCTGAGCGTCTCCGGGCCTTGGCCCACGACGTGCGAGGCGAGGAAGTCGAGCTCCTCGGTGGAGTTCGGCCGGGCGCGGAAGTCGACGTCGTTGGTGCCGGCCGCGACCCGGGCGAACTTCCCGTAGGCGTAGGCGTCCTCGACGGTGAGCCGGCCGCCTGCGAGCACGCCGATGCCGCCGGGGCGCGCCGCGAGCAGGCCCTCGGCCGCGACCCGCAGCGCCTCCGTCCACGAGGTCTCAGCCAGCACACCGTCGGCGCCGCGGACCATCGGCCGGGTGATCCGGCCCTTCGAGGTGAGGTAGCGGAACGCGAACCGGCTCTTGTCGTCGATCCACTCCTCGTTGACCTCCGGGTCGTTGCCCGCCAGGCGACGCATCACGGCACCACGCCGGGTGTCGATGCGCAATGCGGCACCACTCGCGCTGTGCTCGTCGACGCCCATGGTGGAGACGAGGTCGAACGGGCGGGAGCGGAACCGGTAGGCGGCGCTGGTGAGCGCGCCCACGGGGCAGATCTGGATGGTGTTGCCGGAGAAGTAGCTCTGGAACGGCTTGTCGTCGGCCACGCCGATCTGCTGGTTGGCGCCGCGCTCGAGCAGGTCGATGAACGGGTCACCGCCGATCTCCTCGGAGAACCGGGTGCAGCGCTGGCAGAGCACGCAGCGCTCGCGGTCGAGCAGCACCTGGCTGGAGATCGGGAGCGGCTTCGGGAAGGTCCGCTTGGTCTCGATGAACCGCGAGTCGGTGCGGCCGGTGCTCATCGCCTGGTTCTGCAGGGGGCACTCGCCCCCCTTGTCGCAGATGGGGCAGTCGAGGGGGTGGTTGATGAGCAGCAGCTCCATCACCCCCTCCTGGGCCTTCTTGGCCACCGGGGAGGAGTGCTGCGTCTTGACGACCATGCCGTCCGCGACCGTCATCGTGCAACTGGCCTGCGGCTTCGGCATCGGCCGGCCGCCCATCTCCACCTCGACGAGGCACTGGCGGCAGGCGCCGGCCGGGTCGAGCAACGGGTGGTCGCAGAACCGCGGGACGATGATCCCGAGCCGCTCGCAGGTGCGGATGAGCAGCTCGCCCTTAGGTGCGTCGACCTCCTGCCCGTCGATCGTCAGGCGGACGTGGCCCTCGGGGACGGGCCGCGCCTCCATCTTCTCCGGTGCGATCGTCATGCCTGGGCTCCAACCAGATCGTCCAGCTGCTCCGGACGCGCAACCGCGGGCTGCTCCGCGATGAGGTCCAGGAACTCCTGGCGGAAGTACTTGATGGCGCTCGTGATGGGGCTGGTGGCGCCGTCACCGAGCGCGCAGAACGAGCGGCCGAGGATGTTGTCGCAGATGTCGAGCATCGTCTCGACGTCGGCCTCGGTGCCCTCGCCGTGCACCATCCGTTCGAGGATCTGCACCAGCCAGTACGTGCCCTCGCGGCACGGCGTGCACTTGCCGCACGACTCGTGCTTGTAGAACTCGGTCCACTTCATGACCGCCCACGGCACCGACACGGTCTCGTTGAAGACCTGCACCGCCGTGGTGCCCAGCATCGAGCCGGCGGCTGCGGCACCCTCGAAGTCCAGGGGGACGTCGAGGTGCGCGGCGGTGAAGATCGGGGTGGACGAGCCGCCCGGCGTCCAGAACTTGAGCGGGACGCCGTCCTTCATGCCGCCCGCGAGCTCCAGCAGCTGGCGCAGGGTGATGCCAAGCGGGGCCTCGTACTGGCCGGGCCGCTCGACGTGCCCGGACACCGAGTAGATCTTCGGGCCGGGGCTCTTCTCGGTGCCCATGGCGCGGAACCACTGGCTGCCGCCCTGCACGATCGCGGGAACAGAGGCGATCGTCTCGACGTTGTTCACCACGGTCGGGGAGGCGTACAGCCCCGACGTGGCCGGGAAGGGAGGCTTGAGGCGCGGTTGACCGCGACGACCTTCCAGCGAGTCGAGCAGAGCCGTCTCCTCGCCGCAGATGTAGGCGCCCGCCCCGGCGTGCACCACGATGTCCAGGTCGAACCCGGAGCCGAGGATGTCCTTGCCGAGGTAGCCGGCCCGGTAGGACTCGTCCACCGCGTTGCGCACCCGGCGGATGCAGTGCAGGGCCTCGCCGCGCACGTAGATCGCGCAGAAGTTCGCGCGGATCGCGTAGCTCGTGATGATGCAGCCCTCCACCAGGGAGTGGGGGTCGGCCATCATCGTCGGGATGTCCTTGCAGGTACCCGGCTCGCCCTCATCCGCGTTGATCACGAGGTACTTGGGCTTGGCGCCGGGGCCGGTGGGACCCTGCGGGATGAAGCTCCACTTCATGCCCGTGGGGAAGCCCGCGCCGCCTCGGCCACGCAGCCCGGAGTCCTTCACCAGCTGGATGAGCTGGTCGGGCTGGGCCGTGAGCGCGTACCGCAGGGCCTGGTAGCCCTCCAGCTGCTCGTAGGTCTCGATCGACCACGAGCGCGGCGACTGCCAGCGCCGGGTGAGCACCGGGGTCAGCGGGTCCGGGGTCTTGGCAGGAGTGCTCATCAGTTCTTCTCCGGCAGCGCAGGGAACGCGGGAGGCGAGTCGGGCATCGGCGGGGCCACCCAACCGCGCTCGGCGGCGAGCTGCGCGCCCCGCACCGTCTCCGGCGCGGTCGACGGGCCCTCCACACTGCGCTCCAGGTCGGGCAGGATCCCGGACAGCTCCAGCTCGACCGTCTTGAAGTCGGTGAGCGGGGCGCCGCGGGTGGGCGCGGGACGCTCGCCGCGCTGCAGCGCGTCCACCAGCTCCTCCGCCGACTTGACGGTCTGGTTGTCGTAGTACTCGTAGTTGACCTGCAGCACCGGCGCGAGGTCGCAGGCCGCGAGGCACTCGGCGTGCTCCAGCGTGATCGAGCCGGGAGACCCGGGCTCGCCCGCCGTCTCCTCGTGGCCGACGCCGAGCTTCTTCTTGAGGCGCCCGTAGATCGCGTCGCCGCCGAGCGCCGCGCAGAGCGTGTTGGTGCAGACGCTCACGAGGTGCTCACCGCAGGGGTTGCGCTTGTACATCGTGTAGAAGGTGGCCACCGCGGAGACTTCCGCCGTGGTCAGCTCCAGGGCGTCGGCGCAGTACCGGATGCCGTCCTGGCTGACGTGACCCTCCACCGACTGCACGAGGTGCAGCAGCGGGAGCAGCGCCGACCGCGACTGCGGGTACTTGGCGATGATCTCCTTGGTGCGCCGGCGGGTGAGCTCGTCGAACTTCGGGACGACCGGGCCGGCGTCCTCGACGACGGCGTCCCACACGACCTCCTCCGGCGCCGCGGCGGCCGGGCTGTTCATCTCCGGGTTTCCCTCGGGGAGAGTCACCGGTCCACACCTCCCATGACGGGGTCGATCGACGCGACGGCCGCGATGACGTCGGCGACCATGCCGCCCTCGCTCATCGCCGGCATCGTCTGCAGGTTCACGAAGCTTGGGTCCCGCACGTGGACGCGCACGGGCCTCGTGCCGCCGTCGGACACCAGGTGGAAGCCCAGCTCGCCGCGCGGCGACTCGACGGGCAGGTAGACCTGCCCGGCCGGGACGGAGAAGCCTTCGGTGACCAGCTTGAAGTGGTGGATCAGCGACTCCATCGACTGACCCATGATCTTGCGGACGTGCTCGAGCGAGTTGCCCATGCCATCGGCACCGATCGACAGCTGCGCGGGCCAGGCGATCTTGCGGTCCTCGACCATCACCGGGCCCGGCTCCATCTTCGCCGCGGCCTGCTCGATGAGCTTGAGCGACTCGTGGATCTCCGCGACGCGCAGCCGGTAGCGCGCGTAGCAGTCGGCCTCGGTGGCCGTGGGCACCTCGAAGTCGTACTCCTCGTACCCCGAGTACGGCTCGACCTTGCGCATGTCCCACGGCAGCCCGGCCGCCCGGAGGATCGGGCCGGTCGCGCCGAGCGCGAGGCAGCCGTCGACGGGCAGGTAGCCCACGCCCTCCAGGCGCTGGCGCCAGATGGCCTGCCCGGTGAGCAGCTTGTCGTAGTCCGGGAGCCGCTTACGCATGATCTTGATGAACTCGGTGACCTTCTCGGCCCAGTCCTCCGGGAGGTCCTGGGCGAGGCCGCCGGGGCGGATGAACGCGTGGTTCATGCGCAGCCCCGTCAGGTACTCCAGGAGGTGGAGCACCTCCTCGCGCTCGCGGAACCCGGCGGTCATGCCGGTGAGCGCGCCCAGCTCCATGCCGCCGGTGGCCAGCGCCACCAGGTGCGAGCCGATGCGGTTGATCTCCATCAGCAGCACGCGGGCGACCTGCGCCCGGCGCGGCACCTCGACGCCGAGCAGCTTCTCGACGCCCAGGCAGTACGCGGCCTCGTTGAACAGCGGCGCCAGGTAGTCCATGCGCGTCACGAAGGTGACGCCCTGGGTCCAGGTGCGGTACTCGCAGTTCTTCTCGATGCCGGTGTGCAGGTAGCCGATGACCGAGCGGGCCTGCGTGACCGTCTCGCCCTCGAGCTCCAGCACCAGCCGCAGCACACCGTGCGTGGACGGGTGCTGCGGACCCATGTTGATGACGATGCGGTCGTCGTGCTCGTCGTCGAGGAACGTGTCCCAGTCGCCGCCGGTGACGGTGTAGACGGTGCCCTCGGTGGTCTCGCGCTCCGGGGCGTACGCGTCGTACTCAGTGGTCACGTGTACGACCTCTCCTGATCGAGGCGCTGCCGGGATCTCCGCGCCAGAAACCTGGTCACGTGTACGACCTCCGCTGATCTGGGGGCGGGATCTCCGCGCCCTTGTACTCCACCGGGATGCCGCCCAGGGGGTAGTCCTTGCGCTGGGGGTGCCCCTCCCAGTCGTCCGGCATGAGGATCCGGGTCAGCGCCGGGTGGCCGTCGAAGACGATGCCGAACATGTCCCAGGTCTCGCGCTCGTGCCAGTCGGCCGTCGGGTAGACCTCGACGACGCTCGGCACGTGCGCGTCGTCCACGTCGACGGCGACCTCCAGCCGGATGCGGCGACGGTAGGTCATCGACGTCAGGTGGTAGACGACGTGCAGGCGCTGCGGCACGTCCTCGCCGTAGTCCACACCGGACACCGAGGAGCACAGCTCGAAACGCAGGTCCTCCTCGTCGCGCAGCGTGCGGCACAGCTCGACGATGCTCTCGCGGCGCACGTAGAACGTGATCTCGCCGCGGTCGATCGTGATCTGCTGCACCGCCGAGCGCGGGATGCCGCGATCGGAGAGCGCGTCGGCGAAGTCGTCGGCGAAGTCGTCGAACCAGCCGCCGAAGGGCCGCTCGGCCGGGGCCGGGACGTGCCCGGGCAGCCGCAGGCCGCCGAAGCCGGAGGTGTCGCCGGAGCCGCTGACACCGAACATGCCGCGCCGCTCACGAGTTGGCGCTACCCGCGTGCCGCCCTCGGGAGAGGTGCCGTCGCCGTTGACGGAAGGCTCGACCTCGCCCCCCTCCGGCTCCTGGCCACCGCGGGCGCGCTGCTCAGCGGCGTCGGCGCCGCTCTGCTCGGCCGAGGACTGGGGTCCTCCGGTCGGCTCGGCCGACTCCTTGGAAGTGCCGGCTGCGCCGGCGGTCTCGTCAGGCATGGTCCGTCACTTCCCTGCCGAGTTCTTCTGGGCGTACTTGATCGAGGACGGGATCAGCTCGGTCTTGTGCCCGCTGGCCGCCAGCTCGGCGGCGCGCTTGGCGCCGAGCGGCTCGTCCATGATCTTGGCGTGGATCTTGAGGATCGCGTCCATCAGCATCTCCGGCCGGGGCGGGCAGCCGGGGAGGTACATGTCGACGGGCACGACGTGGTCGACGCCCTGCACCACCGCGTAGTTGTTGAACATCCCGCCCGAGGAGGCGCAGACACCCATCGCGAGCACCCAGCGCGGCTCCGGCATCTGGTCGTAGATCTGCCGCAGCACCGGCGCCATCTTGTTGCTCACGCGGCCCGCGACGATCATCAGGTCGGCCTGGCGTGGCGAGGCCCTGAAGACCTCCATGCCGAACCGGGCGAGGTCGTAGCGGGGTGCGCCGGTGGTCATCATCTCGATCGCGCAGCACGCCAGACCGAAGGTGGCGGGCCAGAGCGAGGATTTGCGCGTCCAGTTGACCAGCTTCTCGACGCTGGTCAGCAGCACGCCGTTGGGCAGGTGCTCTTCGAGACCCATCTCAGTTCCAATCCAGCCCGCCGCGCCGCCACACGTAGATGTAGGCGAAGCCGACCGTGACGATGAACAGCACGATTTCCACCAGCCCGAACAGGCCGAGGGCGTCGGCGCTGACGGCGAACGGGTAGAGGAAGACCATCTCGATGTCGAACAGGATGAACAACATCGCGGTCAGGTAGTAGGCGACCGGCATGCGGCCGCCGCCGACCACGGGCTCCGGCGACGGCTCGATGCCGCATTCGTAGGCGTCGAGCTTCGCGCGGTTGTAGCGACGAGGCCCGACGTACGGCGCAGCCGTCACCGAGAACAGCGCGAACGCCGCGGCCAGTGCGAACAGCAGCACCAGCGGGAGGTAGGGATCGAGCATCCGGTCACCCTCGTCGTTGTCGTTCCGAGCAAGTCGTCTGAGCTGTACTGAATCCGGTCGGGCACCCTAGGTCGGCCCTGCAGGGGGGCCGGAGCCAGGTGAGCCTTACTGCATCGGTGGCATGAGCGTCATCACAAGCTGGGCGCGAGCCTGGTCATCGCGGTGATCACCCGGTCGCTCGCGCGGCCGTCCTTCGGGTCGTACAAGTTGGCGAGCAGCTTGAGGATGAACCGCATCAGCGTGGTGCGCGGCAGCCCGTACTTCGTGGCCATCCCCATGATCGTCGGGTTGCCGATCAGCTTCGAGAACAGGTTGCCGATGCGGTAGTAGCCGCCCAGCGCCTCGCTCATCGCCGTCGGGTAGCCGGCCAGCGCCGCCTCGCGGGACGCTCCCGTGCGGGCGTGCGCCTGCACCGCGCAGCGGGCCGCGATGGCCGCCGACTCCATCGCGTACGCGATCCCCTCACCGTTGAAGGGGTTGACCATCCCGCCCGCGTCGCCGACGAGCAGCAGACCGGGGCGGTAGTGCGGGGTGCGGTTGAAGCCCATCGGCAGCGCGGCGCCGCCGACCGTGCCGATCGCATTCTCGTCGCGGTAGCCCCACTCCTCCGGCGTGCCGTCGAGCCACGACTTGAGCAGCGCGCGGTAGTCGGTGTTGCCGTAGGCCTTGCTGGTGGACAGGATCCCCAGCCCCACGTTGGAGGTGCCGTCGCCCATCCCGAAGATCCAGCCGTACCCGGGCAGCAGCTTGGGGCCGGCCGGGTCGGAGCGGTCCCACAGCTCCAGGTGGCTCTCGAGGTAGTCGTCGTGCGTGCGCGGCGAGGTGTAGTAGCGGCGCACCGCGACGCCCATCGGCCGGTCGTCCCGCTTGCCCATGCCCAGGGACAGGGCGAGGCGCGCACTCACGCCGTCGCAGGCGATGGTGAGCGGCGCACGGTAGCTGACCGGGCGCTTGTCCTTGCCCTTGCCGACCGTGCCCCGGACCCCGACCACCCGGCCCGTGCGCTCGTCGGTGACGGCGTCGGTGACGGTGGTGTCCTCCTGCAGGCGGGCGCCCGCCTTCTCCGCGTGCCGCACGAGCAGCTCGTCGAAGTCCTGCCGCGGCCGGACCGCCCCGAAGTTCGGGAAGCTGGCGAGCGTCGGCCACTACAGTTCGAGGGTGACGCCGCCGCCGACCACCCGCAGGCCCTTGTTGTGCAGCCAGCCGTTCTCCTCGGAGCAGTCGATCCCGAGGTCGATCAGCTGCTTCATGCCGCGCGGGGTGAAGCCGTCGCCGCACACCTTGGGGCGCGGGAACGTGGACTTCTCCAGCAGCAGGACATCGAGACCGGCCCTGGCCAGGTACGAGGCGGCCGTCGATCCGGCGGGACCGGCGCCGACGATGATCACGTCGGCGTCGCCTGTGGTGGGTTCGGGCGCGGCCATGCGGCTCCTTGTGAACGGATTCACGAAGTCGGTGATGAGTCTAAGCATCCGGACGCATCAGCGCGCGCCCCCTCCCTGCCTGACTCCGGTCAGTACTTCCGGAATGCCCGGTGCAGCGCCACGGCGCCGAGCGCGAGATCGCGCCACGCCACCCGCTCCCAGCCCGCCCTGCCGATGCGAACGGCCAGCTCAGGCTGGGGCGACCAGTCCCTGATCGACTCGCCGAGATAGGCGTAGGCCTCCGGGTTGCTCGACACCCGCCGCGCCACCGCGGGCAGCACGGTGGCGAGCCCCGTGTAGTACGCGGCGCGGAACGGCGCCACCGTGGGGCGCCCGAACTCGCAGACCACGAGCCGCCCACCTGGGCGCGTGACCCGGGCGAGCTCGGCCAGCGCCACGTCCGGGTCGGCGACGTTGCGCAGGCCGAACGAGATCGTCACCGCGTCGAAGGAGCGGTCGCGGAACGGCAGGTGCAGGGCGTCGGCGGCCACCTTCGGCACGTCCCGGTGCGCACCGGCGCGGAGCATGCCGAGCGAGAAGTCGGCGGCCACGCACCATGCGCCCGAGCGGCTCAGCTCCACAGTCGACACCGCGGTACCCGCCGCGAGGTCGAGCACCCGTTCGCCCGGGCGCAGCCCGAGCGCCTCCCGCGTGAGGCGGCGCCAACGCCGGTCCTGCCCTGCGGTGAGCACGGTGTTGGTGAGGTCGTAGCGGCGGGCGACACCGTCGAACATCGCGGCGACGTCGTGCGGGTCCTTGTCCAGGTCGGCGCGACTCACGGGGCGAAACGCTACGCGGACCTCAGACCGTGAGCGTCTGCAGCATCCGGTCCACCGACGCCGGCCAGCTGAACTGCTCGGCCCGCGTCCGCGCCGCGGCCCGCCTGGTCTCCTCCTCCGCAGCCAGCAGGGTCGTCACCCCGGCCGCGAACGCCTCGGGCCGGTCGAGGGCCGTCGCGCCGGAACCGCCGACGATCTCCGGCAGCGCCGAGGACGCCGAGACCACCACCGGCGTGCCACTGGCCAGCGCCTCCAGCGCGGAGAGCCCGAACGTCTCGTGCGGGCCCGGGGCGAGCGAGACGTCCGCCGAGGCCAGCAGCCGCGCGAGCAGCGTGCGATCGGGCACGAAGCCCACGAACGTCACCGGCAACCCGGCCGACCGCCGCTCCAGAGCGGGCCGGCGCGGTCCGTCACCCGCCACCACCAGCCGCACTCGGTGCCCCGCCTCGCGGAGCGCGGCCACCGTGTCGATGCTGCGCTCGGGGTGCTTCTCCGGCGAGAGGCGCCCGCAGTGCACGAGCAGTGCGTCGGCGCCCGCGGAGAGCTCGGCGCGCAGGTCGCGGTCGCGGTGCAGCGGCGAGAACGTGGCCAGGTCCACCCCGAGCGGCACCTGCGTGACGTTGGTAGCGCCGATCCGGTCGAACTCCGCCCTCGCGAACCCGGTGGTGCACACGACCCTGTCGTAGGCCGCTGCCATCCGGGCGTTCGCCATGTCGGCCACGCGCCGGGCAGCCCGGTCGGGCAGCAGGAACTGCGCGAGTAACCGGTCCAGCCGCTCGTGTGAGATCACGACGCTGGGCACCCCGCGCCGCGCCGCCCACGCCCCGAGCCCGCGCAGCGTGAGCCGGTCGGACACCTCGATGGCGTCGGGCCGGAGACGCTCCAGCAGCCGCTGCACGCGCCACGGGTCCACGGCCCGGTACCCGCCCGTCGCAGGCAGGCGCGGCGCCGCCACGGTGATCCGGCGGTTGCCGGTGGGCAGCACCTCGTCCGCCGAGCGCGGGCCGGGCACCACGAGCACGACCTCGTGCCCGCGAGCGGAGTAGCCAGCCCCCAGGTGGTGCAGCGCAGTGCGGAGCCCGCCGGAGCGGGGCCCGTAGAAGTTCGCCAGCTGGACGATCCGCACGTTGACTGTTCCTTCCCTGCTGGATCTCCGCCTGACGGCGTTGATCCACCAGAAGTGCTCAGGCCGCCGCCGATGCTGCCGCGATGACGCCTGCGTAGTGCCCCACCAGCTCGTCGCACACCGTTGACCAGGTGCGGCGTAGCACGGAGTGCCGCGCCGCCAGCCCGAACCGGGCCCGGACGCCGGGGTCGGCGAGCGCCTGCACGGCGGCCCGCAGATCGGCGTCGGCAGCTACGGACACCGGGTCGTCCGGGCTCGCTCCCTCCGGATGCGGCGGCACCAGGAACCCTGTGCGGCCGGGCAGCACGAGGTCGCGCGGGCCGCCTGCGTCGGGGGCGACCACCGGCAGTCCCGACGCGAGCGCCTCCTGCACGGCCTGGCAGAACGTCTCGGAGGGGCCGGTGTGCACGAACACGTCCAGCGAGGCGTAGATCCGCGCCAGCTCGTCGCCGCCGCGGAAGCCGAGAAAGGCGGCGCTCGGCAGCGTCTCGCGCAGCTGCTCTTCGCTCGGCCCCGACCCGACGACCACCAGCCGGGTGCCCGGCAGCCCGGCCAGCGCCGCCAGCCGTTCCACCTGCTTCTCCGGCGCGAGCCTGCCCACGTACCCGACCAGCATCTCGCCGCCGGGGGCCAGCTCCGCGCGCAGCGCGGCGTCCCGCTTGGAGGGGGTGAACCGGCGCGAGTCCACCCCACGCGCCCACTGGTGCACCCGCGGCACCCCGCGCGCCCGCAGCGCGGAGGTCGCCCAGCTCGACGGGGCGAGCGTCCGGTCGGCCTGGGTGTGCAGCCGGCACGTCCAGTGCCACGCCGCCCTGGCCGTGAGGCCGAGGCCGTACGAGGAGGCGAAGCCTGCGACGTCGGTCTGGTAGACGGCCACCGTCGGGATGCCCAGCCGGCGCGCGGCGGTCAGCCCGCGGTAGCCGACCACGAACGGCGCCGCGAGGTGCACGACGTCGGGCCGGAACTCCCGCAGCGCGGTCAGCACCCGGCGGCTCGGCACACCGACCGGCATCGAGGAGACAACAGGGAGGTCCACGGCGGGCACCCGCACGACCGGAACACCGGCGTACTCCGTGGGCCCGTCCATGCCAGGCGCCACCACCAGCACGTCGTGACCGGCCTCGGACAGATGCTCGACCACCCGCAGGACCGAGTTCGTCACACCATTGATGACAGGAAGGAAGCACTCGGAGACGATCGCGACGCGCACGGTCCGCACGGTCGCGCGGCCGTCGGACCAGCCGCTGACGACGGCCCGAACTCACGGCCAACAACCCATGTCGGTCGCCTCCGGCCAGCACAGTTGGCCGAGTGATCCACAGCACGTCACCTGAGGGACCCACCCGGGACACCGGAGCCGGTGACGCTCGGCGAGCATGACCGTCCAGCAGCACCCCACCGCTTCCGCGGCCCCGCCGCTCCCGGTGGAGCCGGGCCTGCTGTCCCGGGCCCTCGAGGTGGCGGGGCGGCTGGCCAACGACGCAGCAGAGGTGATCACGGCGACAGCGGGCCGCGACCACCAGGACGGCGCCGCGCACAAGGAGAGCCCGTTCGACTGGGTCACCGACACCGACCACACCCTCGAACGCCACACCCGTCGCGTGCTGGCCTCGGAGTTCCCCGGTATCCCGGTGGTCGGCGAGGAATTCGGCGCCGACGCGGGCGCGGCGGGCGCCCCGTACCGCTGGGTGGTGGATCCGGTCGACGGCACCGCCAACTACGTCGCGGGCTTCCCGTGGTGCGCTTACAGTCTCGCGCTGGTGGACGCGTCCGGGCCGGTCGTGGGGGTGATCGCGGACCCGAGCCGGGCACAGATCTACGCCGCCGCCCGCGGTCGAGGGGTGCGGGCGAACGGCGTGGCGGTGCGGGTCGCGCCCCGGGCGTCCACCGGGGGCCTGGTGTGCGCGGAGCTGTCACCAGGCCGCGCCGCCGGCTTCGCCCGCCGCGCCGCCGCCGGTCACACCGGCATCCGGGTGCTGGGGTCGTCGGCGCTCGCCATCACGCAGGTGGCGCTCGGGCACGCGGTCGCCGCGGTGCTGGAGGGCTACCAGGAGTGGGACGTCGCCGGCGCCACGTGCCTGGCCGCCGAGGCAGGGGCGCTGGTCGTCGACGGCGCGGGGCGCCCCGACCCGCTACCCACCGGAACCATGATCGTTGCCGTGCCGGGCGCCCTCGACGACGTGCTGGGGTGGTGGACTGCGGGTTAGGGTCCGGTATCGCCACCACGTCGTCGAGATCCGTATCGGCCGTCCGGGCCGCGCCGTTCGCGTTCGTGGTGATCTGGGCGTCCGGGTTCGTCGTCGCCAAGTACGCCGCCCCGTACGCCGAGCCCCTGAGCTTCCTGATCCTGCGCTACGCCGGCGTGGTAGTACTCATGCTCGCGCTCGCCGCCCTCGCCAGGGCGTCGTGGCCGAGGCCTCGGCAGGCGATGCACATCGCGGTCGCCGGGATCGGCATCCAGGCGGGATACCTCGGCGGCGTCTGGGCGGCCGTCGCGGCCGGCATGCCGGCCGGGGTCGCGGCGCTCGTGGTGAACCTGCAGCCCGTGCTCACCGCGGTGGTCGCCGGAGTGCTCGGCGACCCCCTCGGGAGACGCCAGGTCACCGGGCTGCTGCTCGGGTTCGCCGGGGTGGCGCTCGTGGTGTCGAATCGGCTGACCACCGAGGGCCTTTCGCCGCTGACGCTCGGCCTCACGACGATGGCCCTGCTCGCGATCACGGCGGGCACGCTCTACCAGAAGCGGTTCTGCCCGGACTTCGACCTGCGCACCGGCCAGGTCGTGCAGTTCGCCGCGTCGATCGTCGTGACGCTGCCGTTCGCGCTGGCCTTCGAGTCGTTCCGCTTCGACTGGACGCCCGAGCTGGTCGGCGCGCTCGCCTGGTCGGTGCTGGTGCTCACCGGCGGTGGGATCTCACTGCTGTTCCTGATGCTGCGCCGGGGCGCGGCCACGCAGGTGACGAGCTACTTCTACCTGGTGCCCGGCGTCACGGCGCTGATGGCGTGGGCCATGTTCGGCGAGACGCTCGGGCTGGTCGCACTGGGCGGGATGGTGCTGGCGGTGCTAGGTGTGGCACTCGCCACCCGCAACTCGCGCGCACAAATCCGGCGACTCGCGGAAGGCCGGGCCCACCCACCCCGCGAGTCGCGGGATTAGAGAGCGCGAGTCGCGGGATTAGCTCTTCGCGGCGGCGCGGCGCCTGCGCAGCCAGATCGCCAGCGGGAGCAGCGCCGCCCACACCACGGCCACCCCGGCGAGCAGCGGCAACACCCCGTCGAGGGCGCTGCGCCCGGCCACTCGCACCAGGTCGGGGTTGGTCACGTCGTACTCGACGGCCACCGACTGGCCGACCTGTAGGCCGCGCGGGTAGAAGATGCCGCCCTCCGGCACGACGGCCTCGCCGCTGGCCACCGTGAACCGCACCAGCGTGCGGACGAACGTGGAGCCGTCCAGCACCTCGGCCTGGCTGACGGCCGGATTGGCGGCGA
Source organism: Pseudonocardia aurantiaca (assembly GCF_039526725.1). Taxonomy (NCBI): domain Bacteria; kingdom Bacillati; phylum Actinomycetota; class Actinomycetes; order Pseudonocardiales; family Pseudonocardiaceae; genus Pseudonocardia; species Pseudonocardia aurantiaca. The sequence continues at coordinate 267,734 of NZ_BAAAJG010000025.1, read as the reverse complement.
TCGCCCGGTCGTCGAAAGTCGCCCCCGCGACGGCCAGCACCGCGAGCACACTGACGAGCACGGCGACACCAGCGACGATCTCGGGCAGCCGCCTGACGATGGCGCGACCGACGGGCAGCAGCAGCGAGGCCAGCTCATCGGCCGCCCGGGTGCGCTGCGTCCCCGTTCCGCTGGTTCCCGCGCCGGTGGTCACGGCCGTCAATCGTAGGCGACGGGAGGATGGTGTGGCCGGGACGGTGAGTCGGAGGCTTCTCGGGCCGAGCGCGCACTCCGTCGCGGGGGCTCCTACCCTCAGATTCGTGACGACTGCCCCGTTACCCATCGGGTTGGGCGTGCGCAGCCGGTTCCTCGACGTCCCCGGACGGCTCGTGGACCTGCTGCCCGACGACCACAACCCACTCGCCTGGCTGCGTCACGGGGACGGCCTCGTGGGCTGGGGGGAGGTCGCGCGCATCGCCACGAGGGGTCCCGGGCGGTTCGCCGAGGCCGACGCGTGGTGGCGGTCGTTCGCGAAGCACCTCGACGTCCGCGACGAGGTGGGGGTGCCCGGCACCGGCCCCGTCGCGTTCGCGAGCTTCACCTTCACCGACGACTCACCCGGCTCGGTGCTCGTCGTGCCGCGGGTGCTGGTCGGCCGCCGCGGCGGCATCTCGTGGATCACGGAGTTCGCGGACGGGGACGGCCGGTCCGCGGTGCAGGCGGTCACCCCCGTGCGTCCGACCGGCACGCTCCGCTTCGCCGACGGCCGCCTGCCGGTCGGCCGCTACCGCCTGGCCGTCGCGGAGGCCGTGCGGCGGATGCAGGCCGGTGAGCTGGACAAGGCTGCGCTCGCCCACGACCTGCTCGCCATCAGCGACGCCCCGCTCGACCCGCGCTTCCTGCTCGGTGGCCTGGTGACCCGCTACCCGACGTGCTGGTCGTACTCCGTCGACGGGCTCGTCGGCGCCACCCCGGAGCTGCTGGTCCGGCGCACGGACGGCACCGTGTCGTCACGGGTACTCGCGGGCACGATCTGGCCCGGCGAGGGCGACGACCTGCCCGGCCAGCTGCTCGGCTCGGCGAAGGACCGCCACGAGCATGCGCTGGCCGTCGACTCGCTGGCTGCCGCCCTGCGCCCGTTGTGCACCGAGCTGCACGTGCCGGAGACGCCTTCGGTGATCGCGCTGCCCAACGTCTCGCATCTGGCGAGCGACGTGCGCGGCACCCTCGACCCGGCCGCCCCGGCCCCGTTGCTGCAGCTCGCCGCGGCCGTGCACCCCACCGCCGCGGTGGGTGGCACCCCGCGCGATGCCGCACTCGACCTGATCGCCGAGCTGGAGGGCATGGACCGCGGCCGCTACGCGGGCCCCGTCGGCTGGGTGGACGGCGACGGCGACGGCGAGCTGGGCATCGCCCTGCGCTGCGCCCAGCTCGACGGCCCGGTGGCCCGGCTCTTCGCCGGCTGCGGGATCGTGGCCGACTCCGATCCCGACAGCGAGGTCCGCGAGGCCGACGCGAAGATGGTCGCCGTCCGCGACGCCCTGGAAGCGGGCAACTGACCGCACGTTGCACACACCACCGACGCTGTGTGCCGTCCGGCCAGTGTCCCGCGCCGGAAGTCCGGTGCGTATATCGGCGGATCCAGGTTTCCGCTGGGTGTGCCGGGGCGCGGTCCTCGTACCGGGCGTACTCGGGCCGTGCGCCGGTGCGCCCAGCGGGGAGCTGGGCCGTCGAGATATGTGGTGGACTTGCGGCGCGGGACACTAGCGGGCTGCTGCTACTGCCTCGTCGATCGTCGCTCGCAGGGTTGCGTGGGCTTCGCGTAGGTCCCTCCGGTCCGCGCGTACTTCCACCACCCTCAGGCCCGGCTTCGGCGCCACCGCGTCCGCCACGTCCGCCACGTCCACCTCGACGTGGGTAGTTCCGGTGGCGGTGCAGAGCGCGGCCAGGTCCACCCCGTGGGGGGTGCCGAAGACGCGTTCGAACGCCGCCGCGTGCTCCGGCGCCCCCTGCTCCAGGAGCCCGAAGATCCCGCCGCCGCCGTCGTTGAGCACCACGATCGTGAGGTCGGGGCGGGGCTCGTCCGGGCCGATCACGAGGCCGGTGGTGTCGTGCAGCAGCGTGAGGTCGCCGAGCAGGGCGTAGGCGGGGCCGTCGTGCACGAGCGCGGCGCCGAGCGCCGACGAGACCGTGCCGTCGATGCCGGCGACGCCGCGGTTGGAGAGGATCGTGAGCCCGGGCCGGGGTGCGGCCGCGAGCGAAACGTCCCGCACCGGGTTGGACGAGCCGAGCACGAGCTGCGCGCCCCCGGGCAGCGCCGCGAGCAGCGACCTCGCCAGGCGCAGCCCGCCGGGTGCCGCGCGGTCGTCGAGGGCCCGGTCCAGGGCGGTCGCCGCCGCGTCATCGGCCTCCACCCAGCGCTTGGTCCAGGCCGGGTCGGGGACGAGCGGCGGCAGCGCCCCGACAGCCCGGACCGTGCCCGCCACGTCCGTCCAGGGACGACCCTGCGGATCGGCCAGCACATACGTGGCGACGTCCGGGTCGGCGAGAAGGCGCTGCACGGGCCGGTGCAGGGTCGGGCGCCCGGCGACCACCACCTGCGCCGGCTTGAGCTCGGCAGCGGACGGGGCACCGAGCAGCCATGGGCCGGTGCGCAGGCCGGCGGGCCACGCGGCCGACGACGGCTCGGCGATCACCGGGACGTGCAGGTCGAGCAGGTCCTCAGGAGCGCCGAGGCCGGCGATCACCAGCGTCGGGGCGGCCGGGTCCAGCGGCAGCACCGGCGCGCGGCGCTCCACCGGCGGCACGGACGTCCACGGCCCGCCGCCAGGACGCCCCTCCGGGACGGGACCGTCGGCGTCGGGCACGAGCGGCTCGGCGAACGGGAGGTTGACCTGCACGGGCCCCGGCGCGCCGCCGAGCGCCCCGGTTGCGGCCGCGTACGCCCGGTCGACCAGGGTGCGCCACCGGCCGTTGTCGGCGGGGCCGCACCCGACGGGCCCGTCGAGCGCGAGCCGCACGGCCCTGCCGAACAACCCGGACTGCTCGATCGTCTGGCTGGCCCCGGTGCCGATCATGGCAGGCGGCCGGTCGGCGCTGAGCACGAGCAGCGGCACCCCCGCGTGCGACGCCTCCAGCACCGCGGGGTGCAGGTTCGCCACCGCCGTGCCCGAGGTCGTGCACACCGGAACGGGACGCCTGGAGCGCGCCGCCATGCCGAGCGCGAGGAACCCGGCGGTCCGCTCGTCGATGCGCACGTGCAGCCGCAGCCGCCCGGCCGCGTCGGCTGCCTGCAGCGCGAACGAGAGCGGGGCGTTTCGCGAGCCGGGGCACAGCACGGCCTCGGTCACCCCGCAGCGCACCAGCTCGTCGACGAGGACGCGCGCCTGCATCGTCGACGGATTCACGCCGAGGAGCCTATGCAGTCGTGGTCAGCTCAGCTCGACCAGCTCGAACGCCGTAGCGAACCGGGCGCCGGGCAGGCGCGCGCCGTCGGCCTCCGCCATGCCCCGAAGGAACTGCTCCGGCTCGGCCATCGCCCCGCCGAGCGCAGCGAGGTAGGCGCGGTGGGCGGTGAGCGAGGCCACCCCGCGGTCGAACACCGCGGTCGTGTCCACGGCGTGTGTGCTGCGCGGCGAGGCCATCACGGCCACCCGGCGCACCCCGGACCACGGCTCACCCAGCTCGGGGAACAACCAGCGGTTTGCGGCGTCGCGCACGGCGTCGATGGCCGCCTCGCCGACCACCCGGTGGTCGGCCATGTTGAGTTCGCCGCCCGCCCAGGTCTCCCGGTGGTTCACGGTGATGAGGATCTCGGGCCGATGCCTGCGGATCGCGCCCGCGATGTCCCGGCGCAGCGGTACGCCGTAGCTGATCAGGCCGTCGGGGTGGTCGAGGAACTCCACGACGTCGACGCCCACCTCGGCCGCCGCTGCGCGCTGCTCCGCCTCGCGCAGCGGCCCGCACTGGGCGGGTGGGATCGAGTCGATACCGGCCTCGCCGCGAGTGACGAGCAGGTAGGCGACGCTGCGGCCCTGCGCCGTCCAGCGGGCGATCGCGGCTGCGCCGCCGTACTCGAGGTCGTCGGGGTGGGCGACGACCGCGAGGGCTCGATCGAAGTCCTCGGGGACGGGGCCGTACGGCTCGATCATGCGGAGATGGTGCCGCACCTGGTGCCTGCGAGCACTCCGGCGGCGGTGGGTAGGTTCGTTCGGCACTGCAACCGTGGGCACGCGAGTGCCCGGACCAGGAGCTCCAGATGCGCCGCCGTACGCGTCACGCGACGGACCGACCAGGCGAAACGATCCTCGACGGACTGCTGACGGTGCTCGCCGCGCCGGCCGAGCTGCTCTCCGACCCGGACGGGCAGGTCCGCCCGCAGGGCGCCCAGGGGCTGTACGTGGGCGACACGCGGTTCTGCAGCCGACTCGAGATCGGCGTCGAGGGCGTCGAGCTGCACGCCATCGACTCACAGCTCGACGGCGCCGGCCGCGCGCGGTTCGTCAGCGAATTGCGTGGCGCAAGCACCCTCGTGCGGGTGCACCGGTACCGCAGGCTCGGCGACCGCCGCGCGGTCGAGGAGGTCGAGCTGCACAACACCGGCGCCACCGCGATCGCGCTACAGCTTGAGCTGCGCGCCCGCAGCGACCTCGAGGCCACACCTGTGGTCAAGTCGGGTGTGCCCGTGGAAACGGTCGCCCCCCAGCTCGACGGAAGCGGGGTGCGTTGGTCCCGCGGCCTGCTCACCGCCGCCCTGCGCACGGAGCCGGTGGCCGCCGGTGCCCGAGCCGACGGTCGCGACGCCGTGCTGAGCTGGCCGGTGCGTCTGGAGCCGGACAGCCGGTGGTCGGTCCGGTTCACGCTGGAGCCGTCGCCGCCCGGGACGGAGGACTTCCGCCCGGCCGCGCCGATGCGGTGGAAGGTCCCCGTGGTCGATGCGGGCCACCCCGCCGCACTGCTGCACCGCTGCCTCGCCGATCTCGACGGCCTGCTGCTGGCCGACCCGCTGCGCCCGGCCGACCGCTTCGCCGCCGCTGGGAGCCCGTGGTTCTGCACGCTGTTCGGTCGCGACTCGCTGTGGTCGGCGCGCATGCTCCTCCCGCTCTCCACCGAGCTGGCCGCGGGCACGCTGCGCGCGCTCGCCCGCAGGCAGGGGACCGTGGACGACCGCCGGTCCGAGGAGGAACCCGGAAAGATCATCCACGAGTTCCGGCCCGGCGGGCTGCGCGCGGGCCGGCTCGACCTGCCGCCGCGCTACTACGGCACGATCGACGCCACCGCGCTCTGGTGCTGCCTGCTGCACGACGCGTGGCGCGCCGGAATGCCCCACGACGAGGTGGCCGCGCTGCTGCCCAACCTGGAGGCCGCGCTCGAGTGGATGGGCCGCACCGCGGGAGCCGGCGGCTTCCTGGCCTATCGCGGTTCCTCCAGCGGCGGCCTGGCCAACCAGGGCTGGAAGGACTCAGCCGGTGCGGTGCGCTGGGCCGACGGCACGATCGCCGACCGCCCGCTCGCCCTGTGCGAGGTGCAGGGTTACGCCTACGCCGCTGCGAGGGGCGGTGCGGCGCTTCTGGAGACGTTCGGGCGGCCCGGCGCGGCCAGGTGGCGGGACTGGGCCGACCGCCTCGGCGAGCGCTTCCGGGCCGCGTTCTGGATCGACGACGTCGACGGGCCCTACCCCGCGATCGCTCTCGACGGGCACGACCGCCCGGTGACCGGGCCCGCGTCCAACATGGCGCACCTGCTCTCCACCGGCATGCTCACGGCCGCCGAGGCCGACCTCGTCGCCGACCGGCTCGCGCATGCCGACCTCGACAGCGGCCACGGCCTGCGCACCCTGTCCAGCACGAGCGGCGGGTACGACCCGCTGAGCTACCACTGCGGTTCAGTGTGGCCGCACGACACGGCGATCGCGGTGCTCGGGCTCGCCGGGATCGGACGCCACGACGTGGCCACCTCGCTCGGCGAGGGGCTCGTGGCGGCGGCGGGCGAGTTCGCCGACCGGCTCCCCGAGCTGTACGCGGAGTTCGACGGCGAGACCGTCAGCTACCCGACCGCCTGCCGCCCGCAGGCCTGGGCGGCAGCAGGCGCGGTGGCGGTGCTGAGCTACCTGAGCGGAGCCGACCTGCCGTCCTGGACCCAACCCGAATAGGCCCCGAATAGGCCCCGAATAGGCCCCGAATAGGCCCACCCAGGTCCTTGCGGGGGTCAGGTTGCGGCCGCGGCGGCTAGGCGGGCGTCCACCGCCGCCGGGGCGAAGACCTCGTCCAGCACCAGCTCGCGCATGCCCACCAAGGACGCCAGCGCCCCGAGCCGGGTGCTCACCACCCGCAGGTTCCGGGTGGCCCTCGGCAGCGAGCGCTGGTAGATCAGCTCCCGCAGCCCCGTCACGAAGTGCTCGTTGGTGTAGGCCATGTCGCCCCCGAGCACGAGGATCTCCGGGTTCAGCACCGAGACCACGGTGGTGATCACCTCGCCCGCCAGCTGGCCCGCCTTCCGCACCGCGGCCACCGCGTCCGCGTCGCACTGCTGCACGAGCCGCCGGACGTCGGAGACGTGCGCGACGTCCTTGCCCAGCGCGGCGAGCTGCTTCACCAGCGCTCCCCCGGACGCGACGGCGGCGAGGCAGCCGATCGCCCCACAGGCGCAGCGCTCCTCGTACCCGTACATCTTGATGTGCCCGATGTCGCCCGCCCCCCCGTCGACCCCGCGGTAGAGGCGCCCGTCGATCACGATCCCGGAGCCGATGCCCGTCCCGACCGTCACCAGCAGCAGGCTCGGTGCCAGCGGCCAATGCACCCGCTGCTCGCCGAGCGCCATGAGGTTCGCGTCGTTCTCGACGTACACGGGCACGTCGAAGTGCGCCTCCAGCCGGTCACGGACGGGGTAGTCGTGCCATCCGGGCATCACGGGCGGCTGGATCGCGCGGCCGACCGAGACGTCCACCGGCCCCGGCACGCCCACGCCGAGCGCCACGGTGGCACCCGGATCGACATCGGCCTCGGCCAGCAGCCCTGCCAGCTCCGCCTCCACTGCCGTGAGAACCCGCTCCGGCCCCTCGCTGATGGACATCGGGAGCGTCTTCTGGTGCAACAGCCGGCCACCGATGTCCATCGCCGTCAGCTCGGCGTGGTCGCGGTGCAGTCCCGCGACGAGGATGTGCCCGTACCGCTCGTCGACCGCGAGGGTCCCAGCCGGGCGGCCCCGCCCCTCGGCCTCGCCCGCCAGCTCCTTGAGCAGCCCGGCAGCCAGCAGCGCGTCCACGCGCTGGGTGACGGTGGACCGCGACAGCCCGGTGACCCGGATCAGGTCGCGCCGCGTGGTCGCGACGCCCCGGCGCACGAGCTGCAGCAGCCCGCCCGCCGACAACGGAGTGGCGGCGCGCTCGGCGCCGGTCCGCTCGGGGTCGATGACCGACACCAGGCCCACCTTCCTCCTGACCCGACGGGCGCGGGTCAGCCCTTCTCGGCTCCCGCGGTGAGCCCCTCCGTGAGGAGTCTCTCGCTCGCGAAGAAGAGAGCGATGATCGGGAGGGTCACGATGACCGAGCCCGCCATCAGCACGGTTGTCGGGATCTCGATGCTTCCGGCCAGCTGCGAGAGCCCGAGGGAGACGGTCCAGCGGTCGCGGTCCTCGATGAGGAAGAGCAGCGCGAACAGGAACTCGTTCCACGCGATCATGAAGATGAAGAGCGCATTGGCCATGATCGCCGGCATTGCCAGCGGCAGGCTGATCCGGCGCAGGATGCCCAGGCGAGAGCAGCCGTCGATGGCAGCGGCCTCCTCCAGGCTCACCGGCACCGTGTCGAAGTAGTTGCGCAGCATGTAGATCGACACGGCCACGATCTGCGAGACGTAGACGACGAGCAGGCCGAACAGCGATCCGCGCAGCCCGATCCGGGTGAAGAAAACGAAGAGCGGGACGGCGAGCAGGATGCTCGGGAACAGGTAGACGGCGAGGAACAGCACGCTGATCTGGCGCCGTCCGAAGAAGTTCAGCCTGCTCACCGCGTAGGCGCCGGGCAGCGCGAAGAGCAGCGTCAGCGCCACCGCGCCGAGCGCCACGATCGCACTGTTCGCCATGAAGACCAGGAAGCCCTGGCCTCCCGAGGCCGGCGGCGCAAGCACGCTCGCGTAGCTGCCCAGGTCGACCTCGGAGGGGCCCACCCACAGCGCGCCCGGGTCCTGCAGCACCCGGTCGAGCGGCCGCAGCGAGAGCAGCCCCATGTAGTAGAAGGGGAAAAGCGTGACGATCAGCAGGAGCACGATCACGACCACGCGCAGCACCGCGAACAGTCGGTTCTCGAACGCGTCGCGGTTGAAGCGCCGTCGGGCCGGCGCGGCGGCCGGCGCCGGGCCCGTCTCTGTGGCCCTCGTCAGCTGGGTCACGTCCGCTCCTCCCGAGGGGCGAGCCGCCAGAGGTACAGGCCGATGAACACGGCGAGGATCGCCGCGAGCACGAGCGCCTGCGCGGCCGCCCCGCCGATGTCCCCGCGTGCCGTCAACGTGTTGAAGACCGACACGGCGACGACCTCCGTGCCCGCGCCGCCGCCCGTGAGCAGGTAGATGTCGTCGAACGAGTTGAACGTCCAGATGAAGCGCAGCACGGCGAGGACCGCGATCGTCGGCAGGAGCTGCGGGAGCACGATGTAGCGGAACCGCTGCGTCTGGGTGGCCCCGTCCACGCGCGCGGCCTCCTCCAGCGTGGCCGGCACAGCCTGCAGCCGCGCGGTCAGGAAGAGGAACGCGAACGGGAACGACCGCCACGCCTCGAACGCGATCACCGTGAGCAGCGCCGTCGGCACCGCGAACGTGAGCCCGAAGATCGACACCTCGCTGCTGCGCTGGCTGAGGAACGCGATCGGCTCGTCCCAGCCCAGCAGCCGCGTGCCCCAGTGGTTGGCCACCCCGAACTGCGGGCTGAGCATCGTGGTCCAGGCGAACGTCGCCGCGACGATCGGGGCGACGTAGGGCAGCAGCATCGCCGCCCTGACGAGCCCGCGGCCGCGAAAGGGCCTGCGCAGCGCGAGCGCCGCGACGAGGCCGATCCCGATCGCGAGCGCCGTACCGAACACCGAGTACGCGAGTGTGGTGGCGAGCGCGCTCCAGAATCCGGGCGACGTGAAGGCGTTCTCGAAGTTGGCCAGCGTGAAGTTGCCGAAGAGGCCCGCGCCGCGCAGGTTGAGCAGCCGCAGCCGCTGGAAGGCGAGCAGGACCGTCCAGAGGATCGGCACGACGACCATCACCAGGACGATCACGAGCGTCGGCGAGATCAGCGCCAGCCCGGCACGGGCGTCCGCCCGCGCGAGCGTCCGCCCGCTCCCGCCGCGACGGCCCCCGGCCGGCCGGGGCGGCGCCGGGGCCGCCCCGACCTCGGCGCCGGCACTCACCGGAGGGAGCTCTGGATGTTGCGCAGCGAGGCGGCGGCCTGCTGGGCCGCGCCCTGCGCGTCGGTGCCGCCGCTGGTCACTGCGGCGACGGCGGCGGGCACCGGCAGCTCGCCGAGGGACGCGCCGACCAGATCGCCCTGGCCCTGCGTGATGCCCCAGCGGCTGAAGGCCTCCGGTCCGGTCTGCAGCGCGTCGAGCACGTCCTGCGGGTAGAACTGCGCGAGCGGGCCCTCGGTGTCGACGCCGACCGGCAGCTTCTCCCAGGTGTCGACGAAGTCGGTGGCGCCGGGAGCACTCCCCGTCCGGGCCGGGTACTTGCCCTCCGGCGCGAACGCCAGCCAGTCGGTGTAGCCGTCGCTCAGCATGAACTGCACGAACCGCTGCGCCGGCTCGGTCTTCGCGTCGGACGTGATCGCCCACGAGACCACCTCGCCGAACTGCGCTGGTGCGGTGCCCTGCGGCCCCGCCAGGGCGGTGACGATCCCGGTGTTCTTCGCGAGGAACGTGCGGTCGGCCGCGCACTCCGGGCAGCTGGGCATGGCGTCGTTGCGCAGCCCCGCGAGCTCGTCGAGCAGGAACGTCGACCAGATCGCCATGGCCGACTGGCCCGCGAAGTAGGAGGCGCGGACCGTGTCGACGTCCTGCGTGCCCGGCACAGAGTAGTTGCTGATCAGGTCGCGGTAGAAGTCGAAGGCCGCGACGCACTGGGGGCTGTCGATCGTGATCGTGCCGGCGTTGTCGACCATCTGGCATCCGTTGGCGAGCGCGATGTGCTCGAACGTCTGCTGGGTGAACGCGTCGCCGGGCGCCGTGGCCCCGACGAAACCCGCCCGTTCCGGCGTGTCCAGCCTCCGGGCGGCGTTGAGGATGGCGTCGTAGGTGGTGGGAGCCGGCAGCCCGGCGGCCTGGAAGAGGTCACGGCGGTAGTAGAGGAGCTGCGACCAGGCCTCGCTCGGCACCGCGAGCTGCCGGTCCCCGTCGCGGGTGAGCTCGAGTGCCCTGGAGTTCCAGGTCGCGGGCCCGAGCGCGTCGATCACCGCCTTCGTGGCGTCGGTGTTCACCAGCTGGTTGGTGGCGAGCGTGCGCACCGACGACAGCGGGATCGAGCCGATCACGTCCGGCAGCGCGCCTGACGCCGCCGAGGACGTGAGGACCTGGTTGAACTGGTCCTCCTCCACCCCGACGAGTTTGACCTGGATTCCCGTCTGCTGCGTGAAGCGATTGATGATCGCCTGCGTGGCCGCGACGCGGTCGGGCAGCGTGTCGGCGGTCCACACGGTGATGGCCTGTGGATCACCGCCCCCGCCCTGGCCGCCGCCCCCGCAGGCGGACAGGAGCATCGCGGAGACGAGGCCGAGGGTCACGCCGATGCGTCTGGTCACGGTGCTCATCTCAAGCTCCCCCATCGCAGCTCGGAACAGGTGGCGCACAGTGAACCTCGACGTGGACTGATCCACAACCGCTGGTTGGGGGATATATGATTGACAGGTAAGCGTAAATAGGTCGCTGGTAACTTGAATTTCGTCAGCAGTGACGGTCAGAAGATCTGAGGATCAGACCCAATGGAACTTGTCGCCCCCGACGCGGCAGACCCGCTCGATACTCGCCCGGTTGTCGTGGCCCTCACCGGACCGCGCCGGGTGGACGTGCTCCCCCTGCCGCCCGCGACGCTCCCCCCAGGCCATGTGCGGCTGCACACCCTGTACTCGGGCATCTCCGCCGGCACGGAGCTCACGCTCTACCGCGGTACAAACCCGCACCTCGACCGGGTCTTCGACCCGGAGCGGCGTCTGTTCGTCGACGAGGCCGCCGTGAACGGCTACCCGAACACGGTCTGGGGCTACAGCGAGGTCGGCGAGATCGTCGGCCTCGGCGCGGGCGTCGACCCGGCCCTGCTCGGCGCGGTCGTGTGGGGCCTCTGGGGCCACCGCGGCGAGGCGGTGCTGCCGGTGGAGAAGGTCGCCGAGCGGCTGCTGCCCGCCGGGCTCGACCCGCTGGCGGGCACGTTCGCCAGGGTCGGGGCGGTCGCCCTGAACGCCGTGCTCGCCGCCGACATCCACATCGGCGAGACCGTCGCCGTGTTCGGCCAGGGCGTGCTCGGCCTGATCGCCTCGCAGTTCGCGGCCCGCAGCGGCGCGACCGTGATCGCCGTCGACGGGATCGCCTCCCGTCGCGACCGAGCGCTCGCGCTCGGCGCCTCCCAGGCGCTCGACCCGATGGCCGACGATGTCGGCGAACGGATCAAGGACCTCACCGAGGCCCGCGGTGCGGACGTCTGCATCGAGATCAGTGGCTCGTACCAGGCGCTGCACGAGGCGATCCGCGGGTGCGCGGCAGGCGGCCGGGTCGTCGCCGCCGGCTTCTACCAGGGCGACGGCCTCGGGCTGCGCCTCGGCGAGGAGTTCCACCACAACCGCGTGCAGCTCGTGTCGTCCCAGATCTCCTCCGCCCCGCAGGCGATCGCCCAGCGGTGGAGCACCGAGCGCCTGCACAGGACCGTGGTGGAACTGGTCGCCGCCGGCCAGATCGACGTGCTGTCACTTGTCAGCCACCTCATCCCGGCCCCGCTCGCCGCCGACGCCTACGCGCTGCTGGACGCCGACCCGGCCGCGGCACTGCAGGTGGTGCTCGACTTCCGTCCCGAGGCGATGCGCGCCGAACCGGCTCGCCGCATCGCCGAACCAGCCCAAGGGCCCATCGACCCGAACCCCGTCAGGAGTGCGTCGTGAACCTCACCTGCCAGGAGCAGCTGCTCCCCGGCGACACGCTGCAGGAGAAATGGGAGGCGGCGCAGCGCTTCGGCTACGACGGCATCGAGCTGCGCGGCCGGGGCGGGCACCGCATCCGGGAGCGGCTCCCGGAGCTGCACCAGGCCCGCCGCGACGGCGTCGTGATGAACACCGTGTGCGTCGAGATGCTGCACTTCATCGGCGACTTCGACGCGGAGCGGCGCAGCGACGCGCTCGCCAACCTGCGCACGATGCTGTCGGTGATCGCCGAGATCGGCGGCTCCTCGGCGATGACGCCGGCGTCCTACGGGATGTTCTCGCGCCGCCTGCCCCCGTTCGTCCCGCCACGTGACGAGGACGGCGACCGGGCGGTGCTGCTCGACGCGCTGGGCGAGCTGGGCAGGCACGCCGAGCGCGAGGGCGTGAAGATCCTCCTGGAGCCCCTCAACCGGTACGAGGACCACATGGTCAACCGGCTCGACCAGGCCGTTGAGCTGGCCGTCGACACCGGGCTCGGCAGCGTCGGGGTGGTGGCCGACTCCTACCACATGAACATCGAGGAGACCCACCCGCCCACAGCGCTGGTCGCCGCCTCGGACCGGCTGTTCCACGTGCAGGTGTCGGACTCCAACCGGCTCGAGCCGGGTGCGGGCCACATCGACTGGACCGCGTTCCTCGCCGCGCTCGCGAGCATCGGCTACACCGGCGACCTGGCGGCGGAGTGCCGCCTGTCCGGGCCCGCGGAGCAGGTGCTCCCGAAGGCGGCGGCGACGTTGCGCGCAGCAGCGGCGGAGTGACCGAGATCGACCGCACGAGCGGGCTGCCGATCGACCCCGACGCGCTGCGCCGCAGCGCGGCCGGGGTGCTGCGCGGCAACTGGGAGCACGGGTACACCGTGCCGTCGCGGCGGCTGTACCCGCACCAGTGGAGCTGGGACTCGGCGTTCATCGCGATCGGCTGGGCCCAGATCTCGCCCGCGCGGGGGCGCCAGGAGCTGCACTCGCTCTTCGCCTCGCAGTGGTCCGACGGGCGGGTGCCGCACATCGTGTTCAACCCGCGGGTGGCCCGGGACGCATACTTCCCCGGCCCCGACTTCTGGCGCTCCCGCGATGTGCCCGAGGCGCCGAATCGACGGGCAGGGGGCCGGGAGACGTCGGGCATCGTGCAGCCGCCGGTGCACGCCGTGGCGGTGTGGGAGGTCTACGCAGCTGCTCCCGCGCTCGGGCGCCGCTTCCTGCGCCGGATGTACCCGCGGCTGCGCGCGCAGCACGACTACCTCGTGCGCGAGCGCTCGGCCGGCAACGGGCTGGTGGTGATCGTGCACCCGTGGGAGTCGGGCCAGGACAACTCCCCTGCCTGGGACGCCGAGCTGGCCGCGGTGCCGCTGCCAGACCGTCCCGAGGGCCCGCTGGCCGGGCACCGCCGCCACGACCTCGACCACGTCAACGCCGCCGAGCGGCCGACGGGCGCCGACTACGCGCGGTACGTCGCCATCGCGGAGGCCTACCGCGGCCACGGCTACCGTGACGCCGCGGCGCTGCCCACGCACCCGTTCGTCGTGGTCGACCCGCTGTTCAACGCCCTGCTCGCGTGGGCGGAGGAGGCGCTGGCGCACATCGCGGACGAGATCGGCGAACCGTCCGAGCCGCACCGGCGCCGGGCCGCGGAGCTGCGGAACGCGCTCCTCGAGCACTGCTACGACCCGGGCGCAGGGCTGTTCCGCGCGCTCGACCGGCACGGCGCGCCGATCCCCGAGTCCACCGTCAGCGGGCTCGCGCCACTCCTGCTGGATCTCCCCGAGGACGTGGTCGACGGGCTGGTCACAGCCATCACCGGTCCGCACTTCGGACTGAACGACCGCGTGCCGCTGCCCAGCTACGACCTCACCGGCGCCGCATTCGACAGCACCCGCTACTGGCGCGGACCCGCGTGGATCAACACGAGCTGGCTCGTCCTGCGCGGCTTGGAACGCCACGGGCGCGACGCCGATGTCGCGACGCTGCGCACGGCGATGCTCACAGCCGTGCGCGACCAGGGGTTCCGCGAGTACTTCGACCCGAACACCGGGGCCTGCCGGGGTGTCGGCGACTTCAGCTGGTCCGCGGCGCTCACCCTCGACCTGCTGACGGGCCAGCAGGCCCAGCCGAGTCGCCCCCTGGCGACCGCGAGAGGCTGAGAACCCCCGGGCCCGGACGTCAGGGGGGTGGCCCCGCTGACGTTGAACGTCTGCAATGTCACCTTGCTGACGTTGGGCTGCGGACAGTACTCACGACTCAGCGATCCGTGGCCGACTGCAGGCTTCGAGCCTGCTGCGCGATCACGGCTGTTGAGCACGGCCACGACACATGCCGCGTCATGCAGCCTGTGCAACGTCCATCCGAGGCACGTCGATGTTTGGCGAGCGCGCGGTCCGCCGCACCCGCCTGACCGGCGAGGAACTGAGCTGCAGCGGTGATGCAACGAGCGGCGATATCAGCAGCTTCACCATCGCGAGGGGTTGGGGACACATCGCGAGAAGACCGCAGGATCAGCGGATCAACCCGTACGAAATGTCCGGGTCCGGGTCAGGTCTGTGGCTGATCAGCCCGAATCTGTCAGCCGTGCGACGAGATCGATGATCTCCGGCCACGGCAGTTGCCGATCGGGATCCGCCTCCCGCGGCTCGTAGAGCGGCCACACATCCTCGCCCTGGACGAGATGCACCCCAGCTGACTCGAGAGCGGCTACGTGCGAGGGCCACGCGGGATGTCGAACATGTGCGGCATTGACACGCGGAAAGACCACCACGGGAACGGCGCCGTGCCCGATGGCCTCGACCGCAGTGGTCAGAGCTTGGTTGTCCGCGACGCCGAGGGCGAGCTTGGCGAAGGTGTTGGCGCTCGCCGGAGCGATGACGTGGCAGTCGACCGGCGGATGCGGGCTGCGCTCGCCCGGCATCCTCGGGCGGCTCCGAACAGGAAGGCCGGCCGCCCGATCGAGCCGATCCCGTTCGCCGGTGTCGTCCAACCACCGGGCAGCTGTGGGCGTCAGCGTGATGGCGACCTGCCAGCCTCGATCACGGGCGGGTTCCACGAAGCCCGCGCGGATCGTCTCGACGCCCCCAGCTCCTGAGGCGATCAAGCCGATGACCGGTTGGCTGCCCGTCACCGAACCGCTCGGCAGCGCTTGGCCAACTCCAGCAGCTGAGACGATCGCATCCCGCCGGTGACGGGTGCGCGCCGGTACATCGCCTTCACCGCTTCCCGGACCGCCGCGTTGTGCCGGAACAGCGCCGGCGATTCGCGCTCCGCGCTCAACAGCATGTCGAGTGCTTCCGAGTCCCGGGCGAGATGCGACATCGCTCGTGCAACATCGATCAGGTGGGTGACCCGGCGCTCCACAGGCATGTTCTCCGCACCGACCCGCGGGCCGTGTTCAGCCATCCAGCCGACATCACCGAGATCGAGGCCGACCGACAGCCTGTGCAGCGCTACGTTCGTCGGGCCGAACGATGTCTTCCAGTGGTCGGCGTCCTCGCCGAGGCGATCGGCGGCAAGCTGCGCCTTGTCGAGCAGCTCGCTGGCCCCGGCGCGGTCCTGTAGTCGAGCCGCCGCCACCGCAGTCCGCAGGTGCAGCATCCCGAAGAGGCTCAGCGCCTCTGGATCTCCTTGCTCGGCGCGCGCAACCAGCCATCTCTCCGCGGTCTCACCGACATCGACCGCATCCTCGAAGCGGCCGACTGCGAGGAGTGCATGTGTGGCCGCCCGGGCAGTCGAGGCGAGGACCAACACATCATCGGATCGATCCGCGGCACGCATCGCACGTTCCGCCGCGATCCAGGACAGATCCGCTTCGCCGACCTTGCTCAACGCAGTCGCCGCCAGGTGGTGAGTCCTCGCCGACACTGACCACGACTGCCGTCGCACTGTGTCCGTGCTCCCCGAAGCCGTGTCCTCGAGCTGCTGAGCAGCGCGGATCAACCCGGGTAGGTGCGCCACCACCAGACCGAGCCGACCCCGCTGGTAGTCGGACCATGCGAACTCGACGAGCTGCGCCGCTCGTGACGGCTCGATGACCGTCGCAGGAGACGGTTGCCCGTAGAGCACGCGGGACAGCCGCGCGGGTGCCATCAGGGCATCACGGATCGCCGGCACATCGTCGAGCTCGGGCTCGTCCTCCATCAGCACGGGCTGCCCCAGGAGGTCACCCAGGGACACCCGGAGCGCTTTGGCCAGTTCCGCCAACGTCTCGACGTTCCGCAGCTGCCGCTCGCCCCGCTCGATCTTGCTCAACCAGTCAGGGCCACGCCCGACGAGATTCGCGAGCTGGGTCTGGGTCAGACCGCGCCGAGCCCGGTAGAAGGCGACCCGCTCTCCGACAGTCAGCTGATCCCCCGCACCGCGCACGAGGAAGACCATGCCACCAGTCGGCGTCGTCGACACGCCAGCCGTGCCATCAGACGAGAGGCTATCGGGATACGAGGCTCGCTCGAATCGGACCGCGGCTTCGTTCCCACAACTCGCCCTGGTCGGCTTTGACCGAGATTCCTCTACACCCCTCATCGCCATAACCCCGGAACTGTCTGACGCACTAGATTCCGTTCACCTCCTCCGAATCCGTTCGCATGCCATGCTGAGCAGCACGTCGCCTGGCCGTTCCGCAGGCCCATTCGCGCGATCAGCGAGTCGGCAGCCGCTTCCCCGAACTGACGTGCCTTGACGAGAACCGTGTTCGGATCGTCATAGGCTGCCGCGCCGTTGGACAGCAGCACAGGTTCCACTGACAGCAGGAAACCGAAGTTCGCGCTGCGCTCGGCGAGCTGCTGAAGCCGCGCGTCGACGCGCATGCGGTCCCCCCTGCCGTGACCAACGATTACTCCCAGGTAGCTGCGGGTGCTCACATTCTGAGCGGGATGGGGTAATCCCCACCCGGGTTCGGGGGCGCAGGCGACTGCCTGCGGGGCCGGGCCGGTGTGGACTCGTCGCCATGACCGGAACCATGACGGGGACCATGACGGCGGCAGTACCCCGCACCCTGCAGGCGGCCGTCGAGCTGCGCGGGGTGAGCCGGACCTACGGCAGCGGCACCGCGGCTGTGCGCGCGGTCGACCGCGTCGATGTCGGCTTCCCGCGCGGCACCTGGACCGCGGTGATGGGCCCGTCCGGCTCGGGGAAGTCCACGCTCCTGCATTGCGCGGCGGGACTCGAGCGGGTGGACAGCGGGCAGGTTCTGCTGGGCGGGACGGACATCACCTCCGCCGGCGACGCCGACCTCACCGCGCTGCGCCGGGACCGCATCGGGTTCGTCTTCCAGAGCTTCAACCTCATCGGCTCGCTCACCGCCGAGCAGAACGTTGCGCTCCCACTGCGGCTGGCCGGGCGCCGGCCGGCCAAGGCCGAGGTCCGGGCGGTGCTCGCCGCCGTCGGCCTCGGTGATCGGACCCGGCACCGGCCCCGCGAGCTCTCCGGCGGGCAGCAGCAGCGGGTGGCGATCGCCCGCGCGATGGTGACCCGCCCCGAGGTGCTGTTCGCCGACGAACCGACCGGCGCCCTCGACTCGACCGCCGCCCGCACGGTGCTCGACCAGCTTCGGGCGATGGTCGACAGTGGGCAGACGATCGTGATGGTCACCCACGACCCGGCGGCCGCGGCCCGTGCCGACGCCGCATTGTTCCTGCGCGACGGCCGGCTGGTCGACCGGCTGGTCCATCCGACCGCCCGCGCTGTCGCCGACCGCCTCGTCGCGCTGGAGGGCTGAGCCGTGTTGCGCCTGTCCTGGTCCACGTTCACCGAGCGCTGGCCGCTCTTCATCGGTGCCGCGCTGACCGTCTGCCTCGGGGTGGCGCTCGTGCAGTCCTCCTTGCTCGTGCTGATCTCCGCGGCCACCCTCGACGTCCCCGCCGGGCTCTCCGCGTCCGACGCGATCCGGTTCACCGAAGGCGCCTCCGTCGCGGTGACGGTGTCGGCGCTGACACTCGGCTTCTCGGCGTTCCTCGCCGTGTTCATCGTCGGCTCGACCTTCGCGTTCACGGTGGCCCAGCGCCGCCGCGACCTCGCCCTGCTGCGACTGGCGGGCGGCGGTCGCGGCCAGCTGCACCGGCTGCTGCTCGGGGAGGCCGTGCTGCTCGGCCTGGCCGGTACAGCCGTCGGCGTGCCGGCCGGCCTCGCCACGATGTCGTTCCAGTCCTGGCTGCTGGGCGCGCTCGGGTTCGTCCCCGCCGGGTTCACCGCCGAGTGGCGCACGTGGATCCTCGGCGTCTCGGTAGGTGTCGGGCTCGGCGTCGCGCTCGCCGGGGTGCTGGTCGCAGCGCGGCGGGCGGCGCAGGTCCGGCCGCTGGAGGCGCTGCGCGACACCGGAGACGCCGCCCGCGTGATGACCGCGGGTCGCTGGGTGATCGGGATCCTGTTCACCGCAGGCGCGATCGCCCTGATCGTGCTGGCTCCCATCGGTGGCGCCGCTGGTGGCATGGCGATGGCCGTGAACGTGGCGCTCTGCGGGTCGGTGGCGCTCAGCGCGTTGAGCCCGCTGCTCGTTCCGGGCGTCGCCCGGCTGCTCCCGGCCGGTCGCGCGGGCGTGCTCGGCGAGCTGGCCAGGGCCAACATGCGCGACGGGGTGCGGCGCAGCGCCGCCACGGCAGCGCCGCTGATCGTGCTGGTGGCGCTGGTGCTCGGCCAGTCGGGGGCGCTCACGTCGTTCGCCGCGGCCGGGGAGGCGGAGCAGCGCCGCAGCACCGTCGCCGACCTCGTCGTCGAGGCGACCGGCCCCGTCGGTGCGCAGGTGGCCGCCGTTCCGGGAGTCGCGGCGGCCTCCACCGAGATCGAGGTGCCGGTCGCCGTGACCCACGGCAGCGGCGAGGACGCCGAGACCGAAACGGGGCTCGGGCTCGTCGTCGACCCGGCGGCCTACCCCGTCGCACACCCCGGCGCCGGCTCACTCGACGGGCTGGTCGGGCGGAGCGTCGCCGGCGGCCCCGGTGGGGACGGCGGCGCGGTCGGCGACACCGTCGGCGTGCGGGCAGGCGACACCGACCTGGGCCCGCTGCCCGTCGTCGCCGCCGTGCCCCCCGGGATCGGCGGCGGAGCGACCCTGCTGCTCCCGCCTGGTCTCGCGCCCGCCGGGGACGTGGCAGCGGGCCCGTCCCGGACGTTCGTCGCCCTGGAGCCGGGGACCGACCCGGGCGCGGTGAGCGCCGCGCTCACGTCGATCGGCACGGTGCACGGTGTCGGGGAGTGGATCGCCCGCGACGCCGCGGCCCGCGACGCGACGAGCGCCGGCGTGTTCCTCGTGGTCATGGGCCTCGGGGGGATGTACGCGCTCATAGGCGTGGTCAACTCGGTGGTGATCGGCGCTGCCGCGCGGCGACCCGAGTTCGCGGCCGCCCGCGCCACCGGCCTCACCCGCAGGCAAGTGGTGCGGATGGCGCTCGTGGAGGCGTGGGGTGTCACGGCGGTCGGGCTGGTGCTGGGAGCGGTCGCCGCGGCGGGGACGCTCGCGGCTGTGCTCGGCGCCACGACCGCCGTCACCGGCCACGCGACACTCGCCCTCCCGTGGCCACTCGTGCTGACCGTGGTGGCCGGGGCGTTCCTGGTGACGAGCGTGCTCACGTCATGGTCGGCAACACGCGGGACCCGGGTGACGCTCCTGGCCGCGAGGGACTGACCCCAACGCGATCTTCGGGCGGGTAGCGTTTCGGTCGACATGAGTGCCACGCTCCAGGCCACCTCTCTCGCCGCCGGCCACGGCGCCCGCGTCCTCTTCTCCGGGCTCGACCTCGTCGTCGCGCCCGGAGACGTCGTCGGGCTCGTCGGCGCCAACGGCGCCGGCAAGTCCACGCTCCTGCGGCTGCTCGCTGGCGAGCAGGAGGCGGAGGAGGGCAAGGTCCTCGTCAGCCCGCCAGACGCCACGATCGGGCACCTCCCGCAGGAGCCCGACCGCAGGCCGGGCGAGACCGTGCGGGCGTTCCTCGCCCGCCGCACCGGCGTCGCGGCAGCGCAGAGCGCCATGGACGCAGCCGCCGAGGCGCTCGGCGCCGGCGCACCGGGTGCCGACGACGCCTACGCTGTCGCCCTCGACCGCTGGCTCGCCCTCGGCGGCGCCGACCTGGACGAACGCACGGGTGAGGTGGTGGCCGACGTCGGGCTCGGGGTCGACCTCGACGCCCCGATGACGGCGCTCTCCGGCGGGCAGGCCGCTCGCGCCGGGCTCGCCGCGCTGCTGCTCTCCCGCTACGACGTGCTGCTGCTCGACGAGCCGACCAACGACCTGGACCTCGACGGCCTGGAACGGCTCGAACGGTTCGTGCAGGGCCTGCGCTCGCCTGCCGTGATCGTCAGCCACGACCGCGAGTTCCTCGCCCGCACCGTGACCCGCGTGGTGGAACTCGATCTTGCGCAGCAGCAGGTCGGCGTCTACGACGGCGGTTATGACAGTTACCTCGTCGAGCGGGACGTAGCACGGCGCCACGCCCGCGAGGCCTACGAGGAGTACGACGACAAGCTGAGCGGGCTCAAGGACCGCGCCCAGATGCAGCGCAACTGGATGGCGCAGGGCGTGCGCAACGCGCGGCGCAAGGCCACCGACAACGACAAGATCACCCGGAAGAACCGGGCCGAGACCAGCGAGAAACAGGCCGCGAAGGCCCGCCAGACGCAGCGGATGATGGAGCGGCTCGACGTCGTCGAGGAGCCCCGCAAGGAGTGGGAGCTGCGGATGACGATCGCCGCTGCGCCGCGGTCGGGCGCGGTGGTGGCGTCGCTGTCCGGGGCCGTGGTGCGGCGCGGCCCGTTCACGCTCGGCCCGGTGGACGCGCAGGTGGACTGGGCCGACCGCGTGGTGGTCACCGGCGCGAACGGCTCCGGTAAGACCACCCTGCTCGGCGCCCTGCTGGGTCGCATCCCGCTCGACGAGGGCAGCGGCGGGCTGGGCTCGGGCGTGCGCGTCGGCGAGGTCGACCAGGCCCGTGGGCTCTTCCTCGGCCCCGAGCCGCTGGCCAGGGCGTTCGGCGACGCCGTACCCGACTGGGCCGAGTCGGACATCCGCACGCTGCTCGCGAAGTTCGGTCTCACATCCGACCATGTGCCCCGCCCGGCCGCGTCGCTCTCGCCGGGAGAGCGCACCCGCGCCGCGCTCGCGCTGCTGCAGGCCCGAGAGGTGAACCTGCTGGTGCTCGACGAGCCCACCAACCACCTCGACCTGCCCGCGATCGAGCAGCTGGAGCAGGCCCTCGACTCGTTCCCCGGCACGGTCCTGCTGGTCACCCACGACCGCCGGATGCTGGACACGGTGCGCACGACCCGTCGCTGGACCGTGGCGGACGGGAAGCTGACCGAGGCCTGATCAGCCGCCGAGCGCGGTGCGGCAGACCTCCAGGGCATCGCGCGAGGAGTTCAGCCGCCAGTCGTACGCCCGGGCCGCGTGGAAGAAGTTGACGTTGGTGATCCGCGGGAACTCCGTGCTGGCGAACAGCGTCGAGAGCCACCGCGCCTTGCTCTCCCCCGGCAGCGGCCCGTCGCCCGACTCCTCGCGGATACCGGGCTCACGGCAGCCGAGCTCGGAGATCCACACCGGCATGTGCGAGTTGATCGCCGTGAGCCGCCGGTAGGTGTAGCTGATCACTGCCCGCGGCTCCTGCCAGCCGTAGTAGCCGTTGTAGACGTCCAAGCCGAGGGCGTCCACCCAGTCGTCGCCCGGATAGAACTCCTCGGCCGCGACCCCGCCGCGGTCGGCCGTCATGACGCACCACTGGAACCGCACGTTGTCGCCACCGAGCCGGCGCTGGAACTCCACGACATAGCGCCAGGTCGACACGAACTGACGGGTGCTGGAGACAGCGCGCTGCCGGTCTCCGTCGTAGCCGAGCGCCCACGGGTAGCCGGTTCCGTTCATCTCGTGCGCGAACCGGATCATCACCTGCCCCGGGTGCGCGGCGGCCAAGGTGAAGAAGCGCGTCAGGTAGTCGTCGTACTCCCCGGCCAGCACGTCGGCGAACATCACGGGACCGCGGTCTAGCTGCGGCTGCCACGCCAGCAGCACGTCGTACCCGCCGGCCGCCGCCTGCTCCCCGCCGACCGTCGGCCACGGCACCGACCAGTTGAAGAACCACGACATCCACGACAGCCGCACGCCGAGCAGCCGCTCGAGCGCGAAGTGGGCGTCGCAGTCGGGGTAGGGCTCGGTGGACGCGTACGCGCCCCAGACGGCCTGCTCGACCAGCGGCGTCTGGGCCTCCGCCGATGGTGGTTCGGCAGGGGCGCAAGCCGCGAGCGCGGCGGCGGCCACCACACCCTGCAGCAGCGTGCGGCGGTTGAGGGGCCGGATCCGTTCCTGGCTCTGCACACACATACGCACCGGGTGCGTATGTGTGTGCAGAGCCTGGTGGCGGGCCCCCAGAAGCAAGCCCCTTCCGGCGCGCGGTGGGTCGTGCCGGTGCAACTCAGGCGGCACGCCGTCCCAATGCCCGATAGGCCCAGCCGGCCGCCTCCCACTTGTCCCGGTCCAGCGCATTGCGCCCGTCGAGCACCCGCCGCTGCCGGACGACGCCGCCGAACTCGACGGGGTCGAGGTCCTGGTACTCCTGCCACTCGGTGAGCAGCAGCACCGCGTCGGCACGGTCGGCGGCCTCCTGCGGGGTTGCCGCATAGTCCAGTTGCGGCCAGCTCCGCCGGCAGTTGTCCAGCGCGGCCGGGTCGGTCACACACACGTTGGCGCCCCGCAGCTGCAGCTGAGCGGCGACGTTGAGCGCAGGCGAGTCGCGGATGTCGTCGCTCATCGGCTTGAACGCCGCGCCCAGAACCGTGATCCGCTTGCCCATCAGCGACCCGTCGCACACCTCACGGGCGAGCTCGACCATCCGGATCCGGCGCCGCATGTTGATGCTGTCGACCTCCCGGAGGAACGTCAGTGCCTGGTCGGCGCCCAGCTCGCCGGCGCGCGCCATGAACGCCCGGATGTCCTTCGGCAGGCACCCGCCGCCGAAACCGAGCCCGGCGTTGAGGAACTTGCGCCCGATCCGATCGTCGTGCCCGATGGCGTCGGCCAGCTGCTTGACGTCGGCACCAGTGGCCTCGCACAGCTCCGCCATCGCGTTGATGAAGGAGATCTTGGTGGCGAGGAACGAGTTCGCGGCGACCTTCACCATCTCCGCCGTCGCGTAGTCGGTGACGACCTTCGGCGTCCCGGCCTCGACGATCCGCGCGTAGACCTCGTCGAGCACGGAGCAGGCCGCCTCCCCGCCCGTGCCCTCCGGCAGGCCGTAGACGAGGCGGTCCGGGTGCAGGGTGTCCTGCACGGCGAAGCCTTCGCGCAGGAACTCCGGGTTCCACGCCAGGAGCGCTCCCGGCACCTTCCCCGTGACGACCTCGGCCAGCTCCGCGGCCGTCCCCACCGGCACGGTCGACTTTCCGACGACGACCTCTCCCGGGTTGAGGACCTCCAGCAGCGCCTCCGTGGCGGAATGGACGTACTGCAGGTCGGCCCCGTACTCGCCGCGCCGCTGCGGCGTGCCCACGCACACGAAGTGCACGCGCGAGCCCGCCGCGGCGGAGATGTCCGTGCTGAACGACAACCGCCCCAACTCCATCGCGCGGCCCAGCAACTCCTCGAACCCGGGCTCGTAGAACGGCGGCCGGGAGGCCGACAGCGCGTCGACCTTCGCCTGCTCGACGTCGACGCCGACCACCTCGTGGCCGAGCTCCGCCATCGCCGCAGCGTGTACGGCGCCCAGGTACCCGCAACCGATGACTGACATCTTCATGGGACGAACCCCAGTCCTCTCCAGATCGACTATCGGGCGTCGAGAGGGAGCAGCTGCTCCAGTTCGGGCGCCAAGAACCGCATGTAGCTGGCCGTCACGTGCGACTGGTCGCGGTAGACGAGGTAGTTGCCGATGACCGAGGGGCATTGGTCGTCGGCGCAGAACCACGAGGTGGGGTCGATGATCACTCCCCCGGAGCGCGCCACCGCCGTGGAGATCGCGGTCGAGATGCCCCGGAACGGCTGGGCCTCAGCCAGTGGCGTGATGCAGTTCGACACGTCGTCGAGGTGCGCCGCCACGCAGTCCGGCCCCGGTTGGTCACCCCCCCGGCGCGGGGTGTCCACGATGTAGACGACCCGGATGCCCTGTTCGGCGAGGGCCGAGACGGTGGTCGTGGTCGCCCGGGCCCAGTCGGCGGCCGACTGGTTGCCGACGCCTGCCGAGCCGCTCATCACGACGACGGCCGGGTCGATCGTGGCGATCTCCGCCATCACCTGCCGCCGCCAGGTCTCGCACTCGGTGTACTCGCGGCCGAGGTCCCCGTCGCGCACGACGATGTCGACGGCCGGGCAGGCGGCCTTGGTGCGCGAGAAGAGCCGATACCCGTTGCCGCCGGCGATCTGCTCGATCGCGGGGAGCCACGCGTCGGCGTGCGAGTCGCCGAACAGCACCATGCTCCGTGCCCCGGTGGGATCGCCGTAGTCGCACGGCTGCCGGACCTGGTCCTCGAGCAGCTGCAGGTGGCACTGGTTGCCACGGGAGGCCGGGACGTCGTCGGGCGCCTGCTCGACGGGCGGCGTCAGGTTCACGGGGACGGCGCGGAAGCCGAGCGAGTCCCGCACGACCGTGACGTCACCGGGCCGGATGTCGATCGGCACCCCCGCACCGATGACAGGAGGCAACGCCACCAGCGCGGCCGTGGCCGTGAGGGCCAGCGTCACGGTGAGCGTGAGCCCGAGCAGCAGTCCCCGGCCGGTCGCGGCGACCCACCGCGCGGTGCGCAGCGGGTTCTCGACGTTCGTGTACGTGATGATCGAGATGAGCAGGGCGATGACGACCACGAACAGGTTGTTGAGCGTGGTCGGCTCCCACCCGAGCGCGGCGGGCATCAGGACCAGCACCGGCCAGTGCCACAGGTACCAGCTGTAGGACACCGCCCCGACCGCCTGGAACGGGCGCAGCCCGAGAAGCCGCTCCGCCCCGCCGGGGGTGGCCACCGAGCCGCCTGCCACGACCAGCACGCTGCCCAGCACCGGGACCAGCGCGGCGTACCCCGGGAAAGGGGTCTCCTCGGTGAACGTCAGCACGGCCGCGACGATCATCACGAGCCCGAGCCAGGACAGCGAGTGGCCGAGCACGGCGGGGATCCGCCGTAGCACCGGCAGGGCGAACGCCACCAGCGCGCCTGCCGCGAGCTCCCACGCCCTGGTGTGCGACCCGAAGTAGGCCCAGGACTGAGCCACCCCGGTCTGCCAGATCGACAGGGCGAGCGAGACCACCAGCACCAGGCCGAGCCCGGCCCCGACGCCACGCCGCGAGTACCCCGGCGTCCCCCGCCTGCGGGCCAGCAGGACCCCGCAGAGGAGCAGCAGTAGCGGCCACACCAGGTAGAACTGCTCCTCGACGGCCAGCGACCAGAAGTGCTGCAGCACCGACGGGGCGCTCTCGGACGCGAAGTAGTCGGTGCCGTCGACGGCGAGCTTGATGTTCATCGCGTTCGCCGCGGCCCAGAGCGCGTCGCGGGCGAGGTTCCGCGCCGCCAGCGACGACTCGAACAGGTACGTGAACACGCCGGTGACGACCACGACCGTGACGGCGGCGGGGAGCAGCCTGCGGATCCGCCGCGCGTAGAAGCGCCCGAAGCGGATCCGTCCGGTCGCGTCGAGCTCGCGCAGCAGGTGGTCGGTGATCAGATAGCCGGAGATGACGAAGAAGACGTCGACCCCGACGTAGCCACCGGTGAGCCCGGCGACGCCGGCGTGCGAGAGCACCACGGCGAGCACCGCGATCGCCCGCATACCCTGGATGTCTCGCCGGAACGAACCGCGCGTCGTCGGGCGGGGCAGCGGCGGCGGGGCGATGTAGTAGTGGATGCCCGGCGACTTCTCGGCGACGTCCGTGCCCCGGGCCGCCGTATCCGTGGTCGCGCTCATGCCTTCGCCGACCCGGACGCGATGGTGAACCCGACCTCGACGCTCTGGCGCGTTCCCCAGCCGGTCGACTGCACGCTCAGCAGCCCCACGTACCGGAGCAGGGTGCTCAGGTACAGGTGCAGCAGCGTCGACAGTGGCGCCATCGCGTAGGTGACGAGCTGTGACCAGATGGTCTCGTCCGCCCGGCGGATGGTGAGGTAGCGCAGCGACTTCGCGTAGCTGAGCAGCCCGACGTAGACGAAGAACGCGATCGGCAGGTAGCCCTCGATCGCGGGCTGGATGAGCAGGATCGTCGGGTACATCACCGTGAACAGGCAGAACGCGACGTACCGCCACGCCATCAGCCACCAGGCCGTCCGGTTGGCCGGCAGGTGCCGGATGAGCCACATACCGCCACGGAAGAACGAGCGCGACCAGCGGATGCGCTGCCGCGTGAGGTGGCCGATGGAGGTGGGGAGCAGGGTGGCGCCTACGGCCGACTGCTGCATCACGGTCTCCCCTTCGAGCAGGGAGAAGTTCGTGAGCATCCGGTCGTCCCCGCTCACCACGCGGCGGCCGAGGAACGTGTGGTTCAGGTAGACGTCGAGGTACTTGCGCAGGATGAAGGCCCGGTAGAACGCCAGCGGTCCCTGGTTGACGCACACGCTGCCGAGCCGCGAGTGGCAGGCCCTGGTGTTGAGCGTGGAGTTCGTGTAGCCGAGGTCGACCAGACGGGTGAGCAGGCTGTGGCGGCGGTTGAGGCCGATCAGCATCCCGGCCACCGACATCACCTTGGGCTTGGCGAACGGCTGCAACCCGTTCTCGATCGCCCGCTCATCCAGGATCGTGTCGGAGTCCATCGTCACGAAGATGTCGGCAGCCGGGTCGGTCCGGAACGCCACCGCCTGCGCCTCGCGCTTGCCGTTGTTGCTGACGTAGGTGTACGCGGCGTCGAGTTCCGGGTGGGCGGCGATGAACCGCTCCATCTCCTCGGCGCACGCCCGCGTCTTGCTGCCGTCGTCCACGACGTGCAGCCGCTGCACGGGCCGGGTCTGCGCCGCGATGGACTCCAGGGCCCGCCGGAACGTCTCCGGGTCCTCGTTGTAAACCGGCATCACGACGCTCACACGCAGGCCGGCGAGGTAGGCGATGCTCTCCGGGTCGGTAGCGACGAAGTCCTCGTGCGTGTGCGCCATCCACAGCGTGAACGCCAGGTAGATGAACGACAGGTACGCGACGAAGATGAAGACCGACGTCTGGCCGGTGATGTACTGGCTGAAGTGCCGCGTCGCGATGATCGAGCAGCCGAGCAGGAGCAGCGCGCCGATCAGCGGCAGGTAGCGGCGGAGCCTCGTGGTGATCCTTGGCTGGGCCTCCGTCATCGCTTCGGCAACCGGTTGATCACGAGCAGGACGCCGAGGATCGCGAGGATCGCGACCATCACGAGTAACGGACCGCTGAGACCGGCGATAGTCAGGACGTCGGCGTTCGGGGGGTCGAGAGGCGCAGAGGGCACTGCGGCGGACATGAAGTCTCCCGGCGGGGCGAGTGGTCGCTGAGGCGCGTGCGGGGCGGAGTGCGACCACGTCGTCGACGGCCCCGCGCCCGAGTGGTGGGCCCGCCTGGGCTCGGCGTCCCCATCACTCAGTTGGCGGACGCTAGCGCTAGGCCATTCGGCCGTAAAGCACTCATTGTGACGGTCGGCGTCCGGTTTGAACGCTTCGTCCGACGGAGACTTGGTCCGATCAGGGCATTAGCCGGTTCTCATGCGCTCGACCGGCGGTAAACTCGGGGGAAAGCACCACCCGGATGGGTTACGCCGGCGGTTGCGATGTCATCGATCGTGCAGGTGCACGGGAGGGGCAATCCGCCTCGATGGCGGTCACGACTGGCGACGACGCCGTGACCTGCGGTGTTGTCCGCTGGATGACAAAGTCGTGAACAAACTGCGCCCCCGATCGTGGAGACTCAAGAGGGCGACTACAGAACGTAGCGGATTCTGTATGCGGTGTACGCGCTGGGTAGTGGGTTCGACCGTGGGGTGTGCACCCGTCGCACGTGCGGTGGGTGCACACCCCACGCGATCATCAGCTCGGGCGGGTCGGCGGCGACTGCGTGAGGGCCGGGTCGCGCTCCACAGCCTGGCCGAGCGCCTCGTCGATGCGCTTGAGCACGTCGCCCTCGAGGGTGACGCCGAGGGCGCCGACGTTGTCGGTGACCTGCTCCGGGCGGGACGCGCCGATGATCGCCGAAGCCACGTTCTCGTTCTGCAGCACCCACGCCACCGCGAGCTGGGCCATCGTCAGACCGAGGTCCGCGGCGACCGGCTCCAGCTGCTGCACCCGGGTGAGCGTGGTGTCGTCGAGCCACCGCTTGATCATGTTGGCCCCGCCCTTCTCGTCCGTCGCCCGCGAACCGGGCGGCGGCGCGGCGCCGGGCTTGTACTTTCCGGTGAGCACGCCCTGCGCGATCGGCGAGAAGACGATCTGGCTGATGCCGAGCTCCGCCGACGTCGGGACGACCTGCTCCTCGATCACCCGGTACAGCGCCGAGTACTGCGGCTGGTTGGACACGATCTTGATGCCCAGGTCGGCCGCCAGCGCCTGACCGGCGCGCAGCTGGTCGGCCGTCCACTCGCTCACGCCGATGTAGAGCGCCTTGCCCGCCCGCACGACGTCGGCGAACGCCTGCATCGTCTCCTCGAGCGGCGTCTCGAAGTCGTAGCGGTGGGCCTGGTAGAGGTCGACGTAGCCGGTCTGCAGCCGGGTGAGGCTGGCGTCGATCGACTCCATGATGTGCTTGCGGGAGAGGCCGCTGTCGTTGTGCCCCCTCGGGCCCGTCGGCCAGTAGACCTTGGTCAGGATCTCCAGCGACTGCCGGCGCTCACCCTTGAGCGCCTCGCCGAGAACCGTCTCGGCCGCGCCGTTGGCGTAGCCGTCGGCAGTGTCGAAGGTGGTGATGCCGGCATCGAGGGCGGCGCGGACGCAGGCGAGCGCCGCGTCGTTCTCCACCTGCGAGCCGTGGGTGAGCCAGTTTCCGTAGGTGATCTGCGAGATCTTCAGCCCGGAGGCGCCGAGGTAACGAAATTCCACACCGCGACACTAGTCCTCTGACAAGTTGGGCAAAGGAGCGTGCATGGAACTGCAGGACGTCGGCACGATCGTGTTCACGGGCGACAGCGTCACCGACTGCGGGCGTCGCGCCGACCCGCGCGGCATCGGCCGCGGCTACGTACGGATGATCGAACAGGAGCTGGGCGACCCGGCGCCGCGGATCATCAACACGGGGCTCAGCGGCGACCGGCTCGTCGACCTGGAACGGCGCTGGCCGGGCGACGTCGTTGCCCACCACGCCGGCCTGGTCTCGGTGCTCATCGGCATCAACGACACCTGGCGCCGCTTCGACCGTGGGATGCCGAGCCCGGTGCCGGAGTTCGAGGCCAGGTACGACCGCCTGCTCACCACCCTGGACGGGCCGCGGCTCGTGCTCGTGGAGCCGTTCGTGCTGCCGGTCTCACCGGACCAGGAGGGCTGGCGGCCGGACGTCGAGGAGCGGATCGCCGTGGTCCACCGGCTGGCGGCCCGCCACGGGGCGGTGCTCGTCACGGCGGACCGGGAGCTGCGGAAGCGGGCCGAGGAGGTCGGCGCCGCCACGCTGGCCGACGACGGCGTGCACCCGACGGACGAGGGCCACCGCACGCTGGCCGAAGTGTGGCTGGAGACGGTCCGCACCGCTTCACCGGCCTGACGAAAACGGCGGGGTGGCTCCTCCCGACGTTGGGAGGAGCCACCCCGCCGGGTGGTCGAAGGGGGTCAGGCCTCTGGGGGGTCCTGCGGCGCGATCGCGAATCTCAGTTCTTGCTCGCCGTCGGCGTTCGCCACCGGCTGGACGTCGAGCACCTTGTCGTCGAGCACCTCCGCCGCCACCGGCTCGAGGAACACGCTGACCCCCTCACCTGCAAGGACGACGTCGTCCGTGGCAGGTTGGCCGGCGAGGGAGAGCTCGAGGCCCTGCTGTGGGTCGGGGGCGGAGATGCGCAGCCCGCCACCCTCTGGCAGCTCGGCGTCGTTCGTCAGGGTCTTGATGGCCTCGGCCGCGAGATCGGTGATTGCCAACATGCCGGACCACGTTAGGCCCAAGGGAGCCGAGCTGCAGGGTGGGGTGGCCGGATGGCCTCAGCCGAAGAGGTCGGGATCCGGCCCGGTACGGAGGAACCGTCCCATCTCCTCGATCGCGCTGACGTCGTCGTTGTCGAGCTCGAAGTCGAACAGGTCGATGTTCTCCCGCACCCGTTCCGGCGTGACCGACTTGGGGATCGCGATGTTGCCGAGCTGCAGGTGCCAGCGCAGCACCACCTGCGCGGGCGTCTTGCCGTACTTCTCGGCCAGCGCGACGATCACCGGCTCCTGGAGCAGGTCACCACCCTTCGCCAGCGGGCTCCACGCCTCGGTGGCGATGCCGTGCGTGCGGTGGTAGTCGCGCAGCTCCGCCTGCACGAGGTACGGGTGCAGCTCGATCTGGTTGACGGCAGGGACGGTCTCGCTCGCGGCCGCCAGCCGCCTCAGGTGCGGGATCTGGAAGTTGGAGACGCCGATGGCCCGGGCCTTGCCGGCCGCGGCGACCTTCTCGAACGCGCGCCACGTCTCCACGTAGCGGTCGGCGCGCGGGCGCGGCCAGTGGATCAGGTAGAGATCGACGTGGTCGAACCCGAGGCGCTCCAGGCTCTCGTCCAGCGCGACGATCGCTTCCTTGTAGCCGTGCCGGTCGTTGGCGAGTTTCGTGGTGACGAACACGTCGCCGCGCCGCAGCCCGGACTCCCGGACGGCCTGCCCGACGCCCTCCTCGTTGCCGTAGCCCTGCGCGGTGTCGATGTGGCGGTATCCCGCGTCCAGTGCCACGCGCACCGCGTCGGCTGTGCGCTCCGGTGGGATCTGGAAGACGCCGAACCCGATCTGCGGGATGGACACACCGTTGTTGAGCCGGACGTGCGGTACCTGCGACATGGCCGGAGGCTACCCGCGGCGGACGCGCCCTAACGGTTCCAGACAGCGGCGACGGCCTCCGCCGCGGCGGTGGCCTGCGCCCGTCCGGCCCGGGCGGCGGCGGCGCGGTGCGCCGGGTCGAGCACGTTGCGGCCGATCGCGGTGAGGGCCGCGGCGTCCGGGCTGACCAGCGCCACCTCCGCGCCGGCCGCACGCAGCTGCGCGGTCTGGGCGGCCACCCCGACCATCGGGCCGAAGCCGCGCACCAGCGGCGCGAGCACGACCACCCGGTCGGAGCCGGAAGCGAGGTCGGCGTTGGCGGGGGAACGCATTCCACCGTCGATGAAGCGGCGTCCGCCCGTGGTCACCGGAGGCCAGACGCCAGGCACGGCGCAGCTCGCCGCCACCGCCTCCACCAGCGGCACACCGGAGTCGCGGTCGAGGGCGACGAACTCGCCGGTGTGCGCGTCCACGGCCGCCACCTTGAGCGCCCGCTGCGGCCACTCGTGCACGGGAAGGCGCCGCCCGATCACGGCGATCCGCTCCGCCTCCGGCACGCGGCTCGCTCGCAGCGCGACCCGGCCGATCCGCGCCCGCACCCGCTGTGGGTCGCGCGGCCCGATCATCGCCAGCCCCATCCGCAGCATCGTGCCGCGGCCCAGCGCGGCGGCCAGCTCCCCGTCTGGCGGCGCAAGCTGCGCCTCGTAGCGCTCCTGCGGGTCGACGCCGGTGGCGATCTGCGCGCCGACGACGGACCCCGCGGACGTTCCGACGATCAGGTCGGCGCCGGTCAGGTCCACGCCGAGCTCCCGAAGCGCCGAGATCATCCCCAGCTCCCACGCGATCCCGGTGATCCCCCCGCCGCCCAGCACCAGCGCACGTTCAGCCATCCCCGGATCCTCCTACGCACGCCGCACCCGCCGTCAGAGGCCCAGGGTTCTCGCAGCCAGCTGCGCGAGGTGCAGCGGCTCCCGCGTGCCCGCCTGGCGGAGCTGGGTGCGGCAGCTGAAGCCGTCGGCCAGCACGGCGACGTCCGGGTCGGCCGCCCGCACCGCAGGGAGCAGCACCCGCTCCGCGCACGCCATCGAGACGTCGTAGTGGCCCTTCTCGAAGCCGAAGTTGCCGGCCAGGCCGCAGCAGCCGGAGTCGAGCACCTCCGCCTCGACGCCCAGCGCCGCCATCACAGCCCGGTCGTCCTCGGTGCCCAGCTCGGCGTGCTGGTGGCAGTGCACCTGCACGAGCGCCCTCCGCGTCGCCCCGTCCGCCCGTTCGCGCAGCTCGTCGGTGTGGTCGGCGAGCACCTCCGCGAAAGTGCGGACGCCGTCGGCCAGCGCGGCGGCGAGCGGCTCGTCGGGCAGCAGCTCCAGTCCATCCGAGCGCAGTGCCGCCGTGCAGGAGGGCTCCAGCCCCACGACGGGGACACCTGCGGCGAGCCACGGCTCGATCGTGCGGAGGCTGCGGCGCAGCACCCGGCGGGCGGCGTCGACCTGGCCGGTGGAGGTCCAGGTGAGCCCGCAGCAGACCGACCGCGGCGGCAGCTCGACCGTGTAGCCGAGCGCGGACAGCACGGCGACGGCGTCCCGGGCGATGCCGGGATCGAAGTGATCGGTGAAGGTGTCAGGCCACAGCAGCACCCGCCCCCGCTCGCCAGTGAATGTGGGTTTCCTGAACCGGTGGGAGGTGAAGCGGCGGCTCGCCAGTTTCGGGATCTCGCGTTCTGCCGCTATGCCACCTGCTCGCTTCGCCGCCGTCCCCAGCGGGCCGTTCGCCGCCTTGTTCAGCGCCTCGATCGCCCGCGCCGGGAGCTTCCCCACCAGCTTCAGCCACCGCGGCAGCGCGCCCATCGAGTAGTGCGATGCGGGGCGGCGCCTGCCCTTGTACCGCTTCGCCAGGAACTCCGTCTTGTACGCCGCCATGTCGACGCCCACCGGGCAGTCGCGTTTGCAGCCCTTGCACGACAGGCACAGGTCCAGCGCCTCCGCGACCTCCGGTGACTGCCAGCCGCCGGTGACGACCTGCCCGTTTGCCATCTCGAACAACAGCCGCGCCCGCCCGCGCGTCGAGTGCATCTCCTCGCCGGTGGCCCGGTAGCTCGGGCACATCACGCCGCCGTGGTCGGTGACGCACTTGCCCACGCCGAGGCACCGGCGGGTCGCGCGGGTGAACGAGCCGCGGTCGTGCCGGAACGCGAGCTCCGGCTCGTCGCGCAGGGTCGGCATCCCGACGAAGACGCGCAGGTCCTCGTCGAGCTTCGCCGGTCGCACGACCCGGCCGGGGTTCATCCGGTCGTCAGGGTCCCAGATGCCCTTGAACTCCTCGAACGCGCCGATGATCTCCGGCGGGTACATCCGGGGCAGCAACTCCGCGCGGGCCACGCCGTCGCCGTGCTCACCGGATAGCGACCCGCCGTGCGCGACGACGAGGTCGGCGGCGTCCTCCATGAAGCTGCGGAAGTTCGCGATCCCGGCACGGGTGAGCAGGTCGAAGTCGATCCGGACGTGCAGGCAGCCGTCGCCGAAGTGGCCGTAGTACGCGCCCTTGCGGCCGTGGCCGGCCATCAGCGCGTCGAACTCCCGCAGGTAGGCGCCGAACCGCTCGGGCGGCACGGCGGTGTCCTCCCAGCCGGGCCACGCCTCGCCGCCGTCCGGCGAGCGGGTCAGGATCCCGGCGCCGTCCTCCCGGATGCGCCACAGCGCCCGCATCTGCGCCGGGTCGCCCACCACCACGCTCGTCGGGCCGTACGGCCTCATCGCAGTGACGACGGCGTGCGCGGCCGCCTCGGCTTCTTCTCGCGTGGCCCCGCCCGTCTCGACGTAGAGCCAGCCACTGCCGTCGGGAAGAGCGCGCGATGCCGTCTCGACCGGATTGGACGCGCGCAGGGCGGCGATCAGCCCGGCGTCCATGCCCTCGATGGTCAGCGGCCCGAGCTCGCGAACCACCGTGACGTGGTCCGCGGCCTGGTAGGCGTCCGGGAAGCCGAGCACGGCCAGCGCGCGGGCGGGCGGTGACTCCACCAGCCCGACGGTGGCTTCCAGCACCGTGACGCACGTGCCCTCGGTGCCGACGAGCGCGCGGGCGAGGTCGAACCCGTTCTCGGGCAGGAGTTGGTCGAGGTTGTAGCCGGAGACGCGCCGGGTGAGGTCGGGGAACGACGTGCGGACCTGCGCGCCATGCCGCTCGGCCAGCGAGTAGAGGGCGTCCGGGACGCGCCCGGTCGCGGGCGTTCCGGGGCCGAGGGAGATGCGTTCGCCGCGGTAGGTGAGCACGTCGAGCGCGTGCACGTTGTCGACCGTCTTGCCCCATGCCACGGAGTGCGAGCCGCAGGCGTTGTTGCCGATCATCCCGCCCAGGGTGCAGCGGTTGTGGGTGGACGGGTCGGGCCCGAAGGTCAGGCCGTGCGGGCGGGCCGCGGCGCGCAGCGCGTCGAGCACGAGTCCCGGCTCCACGCGCGCGGTCCGCGCTTCGGGATCGATCTCCAGCACCCCGTTCAGGTGCTTGGTGAAGTCCAGCACCACGCCCGAGTTGACGGCCTGGCCCGCGATGCTGGTGCCCGCGCCGCGGGGCAGCACTGGCACCTTGTGCGTGTTGCACACCGACACCGCCGCTTCGACGTCGTCGGCGTCGACCGGGGCGACCACGCCGATCGGCACCCGGCGGTAGTTGGACGCGTCGGCGGAGTACATCGCCCGGCTCGCAGTGTCGAACCGGACGCGGCCGCGAACGGCCCGGGTCAGGTCGGCGCGCAGGTCGGCGGCATCAGGAGGCAGCACGCTGCTCAGTCTGACGGTGCGGGGGGTGTCGGGTCCGTCGTGTGCCCGTGGCCGTGCCCGTGCCCGTGCCCGAGGACCGGGTCCCCCGCACGGAGCGGGGCCCCGTGGTAGCGGCCTTCGTGCGCGATGATCGGGCGCTGGTCACCTGCCAGCTCGGGGTGCTTCGCCTCCAGCTTCTGGCGGCGGTCCCACTGCCGCCGTAACCCGGTGACATACTCCCGGTTCCCCTCGTACGTGCCCCGCCAGGTCTGGGGCATCTGCTCCTTGGCCAGGCCCGTGCCCGCCCGGCCGCCGCCGGCCAGGCCGACGCCGGACGGCACCTTGCGTGTCTCGCCGCCGCACTCCGGGCAGCCGGGCGCGGCCGCGTCGAGCGGGGTGAGCCGCTCGAACCGAAGGCCGCACCCGCACTTGAACTCGTAGATCGGCATCTCGGCTACCAGTTCGTGACCGAGTTGGTGAGGATGGCGGCGATGTCGTCCTCGGTCGGCGTCTTCGGGCAGGTCGCCAGCAGCCGCTGCTGCTTCATCGTGCCGGGCACGAGGTCTGGCACGTCGGCCTCGGTGTAGCCGACCCCGCCGATCCCGTTCGGAATTCCGATGTCACGCATCAGCGAGATCAGCACCGACGGGAGCTGCTCGCGCTGGTCGTTGACCTTGTCCGCACGCGGGTCCAGCAGCGCCGCCGCACGCAGGTGCCGCTGCGGCTCGCTCTCGAACGAGAACCGGAAGGCCTCCGGCGCCGTGAGGGACACCGACTGGCCGTGCGGCACCATCGGCTCCTCCTCCGGGTAGCCGGCGGGGTGGTAGTCCTTCACCATCCCGGCGATCGGGTAGGCGTTGGCGTGCGGGATGTGCACACCGGAGTTGCCGAAGCCCATGCCCGCGAAGGTGGCGGCCATCATCATGTTCGAACGGGCCTCGATGTCGTCCGCGCCGTGGTGCACGGCGGTGCGGAAGGACTGCGCCAGCAGCGTCATCGCCTTCTCGCACCACAGGTCCGACACCGGGTTCGAGCCGCAGTACGTCACCCGCTCCTCGGGCTTCTTCCGGTCGAACGTGGTGTAGTACCGCGCCGTGTAGCTCTCCACCGCGTGGCAGACGATGTCCATGCCCGACGCCGCCGTGACCTCAGGCGGCAGGCTCATCGTCAGCAGCGGGTCGATCACGGCCAGCGTGGGGCGCAGGCGCCAGTGGCTGATGCCGGTCTTGACCTTCATCGACAGGATGTCCAGCACGCACATCGCGGTGGACTCCGAGCCGGTGCCCGCCGTCGTGGGGATCGCGACGAGTGGCTTGAGCTGGCCCGGCGGGGTCTTGGCGTTGCCGATCGGCTTGTTGATGTAGTCCATCAGCTCGCCGGGATGGCTGGTCAGCAGGTTGATGGCCTTGGCCGTGTCGATCGCCGACCCGCCGCCGACGGCGACGAACCCGTCCCACGGGCCCTGCGCCCGTGCGTATTCGGTGGCCTTGTTCATCGAGTCGTCGGTGGGCTCGACGTGCACGCCGTCGAAGATCTCGGACTCGATGCCGTAGCGGCGGAGGTTGTCGGCGATGCGCTGCGGCGCGCCGAGGGCGTGGATACCCGGGTCGGTGACGATCAGCACCCGCTGCACGCCGAACCCGGCCATCTCGAACCCGATCTCGTCGGAGGCGCCCGCGCCGAACTTCAGCGGCGGCGCGCCCCACGTGAAGATCGTCTCCTCGGTCAGCTTCACGTCCGGAAGAGTCATGTGTACGAGCCCTCCGGCGCCACGCGCAGCTGGTGGATCTGCTCGGCGTCGTGGCCGAACACCATGGTCGCGTTCGTCTGCTCCTGAATACCGCGCAGCTTCTCGACGGAGCGGTAGAAGTCCTCGAGGTTGTTGACGATCGCCGCGGGAGTGACGGGCGGGCCATAGCTGTCGCCCATGTAGACCGCGTCCGAGGTGAAGATCATCGTGCCGCTGTCGGGCAGGTCCACCTGCATCGACATGGTGCCGACGGTGTGGCCGGGCGTCTCGATCAGCGTCACACCGGGGAGGAAGTCGGTGTCGCCGGAGACGGTCTGGAACTCCAGGCCCTCGTAGTCGGTCTTCAGGTGCGCGCCGTTGAAGAGCCCGTCGAAGCCGAACGCGAAGTCGCGCTCCTTCTCGTTGCAGACGAGCGTGGCGTTCGTGTTCTTGAACATCTGAACGTTGCCGGCATGGTCGAAGTGCAGGTGCGAGAGGATCACGTAGTCGATCTCGTCGAGCCCGACGCCCATCTGGTTGAGCCGGGAGTCCAGGTACTCGTCCTCGCCGACCTTCTCGTAGGGGAAGAACTCCTGGAGACCGGTCGGCTTCCAGCGGACCTCCCAGTCGCGCGGGCAGCTCGTGTCCCAGAGGATCTTGCCCTCGTCGGTCTCGACGAGCACACAGTGCGACGGGACATCGACCCACTGCGCGGGGGCGTTCCTGTTGCTGCGGTCGACGATCGAGCGACCGGGTTTGAGTAGCAGCCAGGTCAGGTCACCGGTCATCGCACCGCAGGGGATCACGCTCACCTTGTTCGCAGTCGCCATCGTGGGTCCTCTCGGCTTCGAGGCGTTGGTCCACGCGTCCGCACACGCGCGCTGCCGATGTGACACCGGCGGACACTGCACGGGCCGACAGCGGCAGTGGAGCCGACGTTGGCACGTGGCATGCCACCCGTCAATCCGTGCGCACCCGTCTATAGATCAGGTCCCCCCGGTCCAGTCCAGATCGACGTCCACCCCACCGGGACCTGCCTCACGCCGCGCTACTGGCAGCCTGGGCGCATGGCGCGATACGAGTACCGGGTGCTCCAGCTACGCGAGAGCCTGATCGGCGGGAAGCTCTCCGGCGACAAGCTCGAACGGATCCTGAACGACGAGGCCGCGAAGGGCTGGCAGCTCCGGGCGATCACGTCCACCGAGGTGAAGGGCCGGATCGGCCCGGGAGGGGTGGACGGGCTGCTCGTCACGTTCGAACGCCCGGTGGGTTGAGCCGAAACCGCGGAAACCGCGCTAAGGTTCTGCGCCGTGTCCGAACCGGGGTCCGTGTGGCAGGACGTGCTCACCGAGCTGGTGACCGGGTCACACCTCGTCACCGGCGATGGCATCCCCGAACTGCTGGACAAGGTGCTCGTGCCAACGGGCCTGAGTGCCGAGCTGTTCCTCGTCGACCACGACCAGGTCGAGATGCGGCCCCTGCGGCCGCGCGTCGACGGCCCTGTGCGAGTCGACGGCCCCGTGCGCGTCGACGGCCCCGTGCGCGTCGACGGCCCCGTGCGCGTCGACGGCACCCTGCCCGGACGGGCGTTCCAGCTCAACGAGGTGCTGGACGACCGCGACGACGGCGAAACCGTGCTCTGGGTGCCGCTGGTGGACGGCGTTGAGCGCCTCGGGCTCATCCGGTTCGGGCTCCTGGTGGGCGCCGACCCTGCCGACCCGGTGCTCCAGAAGCACTGCGCGGTCCTGGCCGGCCTCACGGCACACGTGATCGCCTCGAAGTTCGAGCAGAGCGACACGCTCCCCGTCGTCCGCCGCACCCGCCCGATGTCGGTGGCCGGCGAGCTGCTGTGGCAGCTCCTGCCACCGCTCACCGTCGCCGGCCGGGAGCTCGCGCTCGCCGCGGTGCTCGAACCGTCCTACGACGTGAGCGGCGACGCCTTCGACTATGCCCTCGACGCGACCCAGGCCCAGTTCTCGATCTTCGACTCGTCCGGGCACGACCTGAGCGCCGGGCTGACCACCTCCGTCACGCTCGCGGCCTCGCGGGCCGCCCGCCGTGGGGGCGACGACCTGCTGGGCGTCGCGGCCCGCATCGACACCTCGCTCATCGAGCAGTTCGAGGACTTCCGGTTCGTCACCGGCGTGCTCGCCCACCTCGACGTGCGATCGGGGCGGCTGCGCTACGTCAACGCCGGGCACCCGGCGCCGGTGCTGCTGCGCGGCGGTAAGGCCGTGCGCGAGCTCCGGGACGGGCGGCGCATGCCGTTCGGGCGGATCGCCTCATGGGTGCCGCAACCCCAGGAGGTCGGCGAGGAGTACCTCGAGCCGGGTGATCTGCTCCTGCTCCACAGCGACGGCGTCGTCGAGGCCCGCGACGCGGATGGCACCGAGTTCGGGGTCGAGCGGCTCGTCGAGCTGGCCGAGCGCGCCGCCGCCGACCGGCTCCCCGCGCCGGAGACGCTGCGCAGGCTCGCGCAGGCCGTGCGGGAGCACCGCAGCAGCGAACTGCACGACGACGCCACGCTCATGCTCGTGGAGTGGTCTGGCTCCGCGGCCGCTCGGCTGCTGCCGCGCATTCCCTGACCCCGCGTGACCCGGGTGCGACCGTGGGTAGCCCAGCCAGGAAAGCCACATCAGGGCGTTAGCGGTCCTGAACGTGGCTTTCCAGGCATTCGGTGGTCCTCGCCCCGGCCCGCCCAAGGCACCGCTTAGGGTCGGTACGTGGACTCCGCCGCCCCGTCCGAGATCTTCGACCCGGCCGCATGGCGGCCCGTCGAGGGCTTCGACTTCACAGACATCACCTACCACCGGTCCATCGTCGACGGGCCGGGCCGGGGCACCGTGCGCATCGCGTTCGACCGGCCGGAGGTGCGCAACGCCTTCCGCCCCGGCACCGTCGACGAGCTCTACCGCGCGCTCGACCACGCCCGCCAGACGCCGGACGTCGGGTGTGTGCTGATCACGGGTAACGGCCCGTCCCCGAAGGACGGCGGCTGGGCGTTCTGCTCCGGCGGTGACCAGCGTATCCGCGGCCGCACCGGCTACCAGTACGCCGACGGCGAGACCGCCGAGACCGTCGACTCGGCGCGGGCCGGGCGGCTGCACATCCTCGAGTGCCAGCGGCTTATCCGGTTCATGCCGAAGATCGTGATCGCCGTGGTGCCGGGCTGGGCCGCGGGCGGCGGGCACTCGCTGCACGTCGTCTGCGACCTGACGCTGGCGAGCGCCGAGCACGCCCGGTTCAAGCAGACGGACGCCGACGTCGGCTCGTTCGACGCCGGCTACGGCTCCGCCTACCTGGCCCGGCAGGTGGGGCAGAAGTTCGCGCGCGAGGTCTTCTTCCTCGGGCGCGAGTACTCCGCCGCCGACGCCCACCGGATGGGCATGGTGAACGCGGTCGTCCCGCACGCGGAGTTGGAGACGGTGGCGCTGGACTGGGCAGCGGAGATCAACCGGAAGTCGCCGACCGCGCAGCGCATGCTCAAGTACGCCTTCAACCTCCCCGACGACGGGCTGGTGGGGCAGCAGCTGTTCGCGGGCGAGACGACGCGCCTGGCGTACATGACCGACGAGGCCGTCGAAGGCCGTGACTCGTTCCTGCAGAAGCGCGAGCCGGACTGGTCGCCCTACCCCTGGCACTACTGACCGTCGCGACACGGTACGCCTCGACAACCTCCAACAGCCGGGCGTAGCGTCGCCGCCCGGCTCAGGTTGCCGAACACCACCGTGCACACGTTGACCGCGGTGCCCAGATCGTGCGGGATCCGGTCTCAGTGTTCCGGCAGCCTGATATGGGTATGAGTGGTCGGTGACCGACTTGGTGCCGGGTGAAGCGTCTGCCGACGGTGTCGGCGATGTCGGGTCAGGGAAGTCTCCGTCCCGGCGCGGTCATGGCGCGCGCGGCGGCCTGATGCTCGCCGCGTTGGGCATCGTTTTCGGCGACATCGGCACCAGCCCGCTGTACGCGATGCAGGCCGTGTTCTCCCTCGACAACGGGGCAGTGGCTCCGACGCCCGGTGACGTGTTCGGCATCGTCTCGCTGGTGTTCTGGTCGATCACCTTGGTCGTGTCGATCAAATACGTGGTGTTCATCCTGCGGGCGGACAACGACGGCGAGGGCGGCGTGATGGCACTCGCAGCGCTCGTCCGCGGCATGTTGAGCCGAACCGGGGTCCGGCGGGGCGGGATCGTCATGGCGCTGGGAGTGCTCGGCGCGTCGCTGTTCTACGGCGACAGCGTCATCACCCCCGCGATCTCCGTCCTGTCAGCGGTGGAGGGCCTCGAGGTGACTTCGCCCGGTGTGGCCGGCCTCGTCGTCCCGATCGCGACCGTGATCCTGGCGATGTTGTTCGCGGTGCAACACTGGGGCACGCACCGTGTCGGTGGTCTCTTCGGGCCTGTGATGCTGCTGTGGTTCGCCACGCTCGCCGTGGCCGGGTTGCACGAGGTCATCGGACACCCGTACATCCTGCGTGGGTTGTCGCCGAACTACGCGGTCGGCTTCGTCGCCGACCACCCGTACACGGCGTTCATCGCGATGGGTGCCGTCGTGCTGGCCATCACCGGCGCTGAGGCGCTGTACGCCGACATGGGCCATTTCGGGCGCGCACCCATCCGCCGGGCGTGGTTCCTGATCGTTTTCCCGGCATTGACGCTGAACTACCTCGCGCAGGGCGCGCTCATCCTCGAGAACCCGTCCACGAGGGCCAACCCCTTCTTCCTTCTGGTGCCGCAGTGGGCCCAACTTCCCATGGTCGTGCTGGCCACCGCGGCTACCGTCATCGCTTCGCAGGCGGTCATCTCGGGGGCCTTCTCGGTGTCCAGCCAGGCGATCCGGCTGGGCTTCCTGCCGCACCTGCGGATTCGACACACGTCGCCGCGGGAGG
This sequence comes from Pseudonocardia aurantiaca, assembly GCF_039526725.1. Taxonomy (NCBI): domain Bacteria; kingdom Bacillati; phylum Actinomycetota; class Actinomycetes; order Pseudonocardiales; family Pseudonocardiaceae; genus Pseudonocardia; species Pseudonocardia aurantiaca. Next base: position 226,427 of record NZ_BAAAJG010000025.1, on the reverse strand, counting down.
TCGGCCAGGTCTACGTTCCTGGCGTCAACTGGGGCTTGTTCGTTGCGGTGCTGGTGCTGATGTTCACCTTCGGCTCGTCGACGCGCCTGGCGACGGCCTACGGCGTCGCGGTGACCGGGACGTTCCTGATCACGACCACATTGTTCCTGGCCGTCGCCCGCTTTGCGTGGCACTGGCCGGCCTGGCGGCTCGTGCTCTTCGGTGTCGTGTTCGGCGGTATCGAGCTCACCTACTTCGCCGCCAACCTGACCAAGGTAGAGCATGGCGGCTGGGTGACGTTGCTCATCGCCGCCGTCGTCTTCACGGTCATGACGACCTGGCAGCGGGGACGCGAGATCGTCACCAAGCGACGGATCGAGCTCGAAGGACCGCTGCCGGACTTCATCGCCTCACTGAAGAGGAATCAGGTGCCTCGCGTGCCCGGCGTGGCGGTTTTCCCGCACGCCACGAAACAGACGACCCCGCTCGCGCTGCGGGCTACCCTTCGGCACGTCCATGTTCTGCACGAGCGCGTTGTGATCATCTCCGGGGAGACGACGAACGTGCCGCACATCCCGTGGTCGCAGCGGCTCACCGCGGAGACCATCGGCGACCCCAGCGACGGGCTCGTGCACGTCGCCGCCGATTTCGGGTTCCAGGATCGGACGGACTTCCCCGAGGTGCTGCGCCGGGCCGTCGAAGACAATAAATGCGGGTTGGGCGACGGACTCGACTCCGATGAAGCGTCATACTTTCTATCTCGGATCACGGTGCGACGCAGCGACCGACCCGGCATGCGGGCCTGGCGAAAGGGACTCTTCATCGCAATGGCGCACAACGCATCGAGCCAGGCCGAGTACCTCTGCCTTCCTGACGACCGCACCGTTGTCGTTGGCGCAGAAGTAGATCTCTAGTGCCACGTGTCGAAGCTCTGTTCAGTCAGCGGCCCGGGACAAAGGGGCGTGGAGGGGTCTGCCAGCGGGTCGTGCCGATGGTCGGATTGGAGGCGCGGCGTGCAGCGCAACGATGCCCACCCGAAAGCAGCGAAAGGCACCCGGGCGGCGGGCGTGGTGCTCGGCGCCATGCTCGTCGTCGCCGTAGCACCAATGATGAGCACCGCGCGAACGCCACTCGTTGCCGACGCGAGTCCAGCCGCAGCGGTAGCCGACTCGGCACGCTGGGTGAACCCTCATATCGGCACCAAACCCGGCGGCCCGGATTTCGGGACCGGCGGCGGGGCCGGCAACACCTTCCCTGGCGCGGTCGTGCCTTTCGGCATGGTGCAGTGGAGCCCGGACACGGCGACACACCAGCCGGGCGGCTATTTCTATGATGACAATAGGATCAAGGGCTTCAGCCTGACCCATCTGTCAGGGCCGGGCTGCTCCACCTTCCAGGACATTCCATTCATGCCGGTAGTCGGTGACGTGCCGACCGCACCCGCGGCCGATCCCGCGCGGTACATCTCGACCTTCTCGCACGCGAACGAGAAACTGAGCCCCGGCTACTACGGGGTGACCCTGGACAACGGCGCGAACGTCGAACTCACCACGACGCAACACACTGGCTCCGGCAGGTTCACCTACCCGGCCGGCAAGATCGCGACATTGTTGGTGAACACCTCGGGCTCGATCATGGGCACAGACGACGCCCAGACCACTATCGGACGGGACACGATCAGCGGCTGGGCGGTCAGCGGCCGGTTCTGCGGTGCCGGCCACCGCTACCGCGTGCACTTCCAGGCCAAGTTCGACCGACCGTTCGCCTCGATCGGTACCTGGAAAGACAGTGCGGTAACGCCGGGAGTTTCGGCGGCCACTGGTGGGTCACCAGCCAAGATCAACGCTACCGCGCTGCTTGCCAAGACCGCCCAGGCGGCGGCTGAACGCGGCGTCGTGGGGCCGCAGCCGGCGCAGGCATTGGACACCATCGCAGCCGGCCCTGGTACCGGGGCATTCGTCACCTTTGACAATCTGATGTCCCAAACCGTCAACGTGCAGGTCGGCCTTTCCTTCGTCTCCCTGGCCGGCGCCGCCGCGAACCTCGTGGCGGAGAACACCGGTCGCACATTCGACGAGGTCGCCGCCGCGGCTCGCGCCGAGTGGAACAAGCGACTGAGTACCATCAAGATCCAGGGTGGCTCCGACGCGGAGCGCACGACCTTCTACACGGCGCTGTACCATTCGCTGCTGCATCCCAATGTGATCTCCGATGCGGACGGCAGGTACCTGGGATTCGACGGGCGGGTGCACGTCGCCCCGGAGGGCCGGAGGCAGTTCTCCAACTTGTCCGGCTGGGATATCTATCGTTCGGAGTCACAACTCATCGGATTGCTCGCACCGCAGGAGGCCTCCGATATCGCGCGCTCGATGGCGGACTTCGCCGAGCAGGGCGGGTCGTGGGACCGATGGTCGGTGACCAATGGGTACACGGGCGTGATGAACGGGGATCCTTACCACATCATCGTGTCGAACATGCACGCGTTTGGCGCCAGAGACTTCGACGCCGCCAAGGCTTTACAGCTCATGGTCAGGGGCGCCACCCAGCCGACCAGGGGATACGAGGAACGCCCAGGGCTCGATGACTACCAGCGGCTCGGTTATGTCGCCCCCGGAGCACCAGGGGTGTGGGGATCCGCAGCCACGACCCTGGAGTACACGAGTGCCGACTTCGCCATTTCCCAGCTCGCCGGCCGGATCGGGGACGCGGCCACCCACGACACGTTCGCCAAGCGAGCACAGTACTGGCGCAATCTTTTCAATCCCTCGTCCGGCTACCTCCAGCCACGCAACCGCGACGGTTCGTTCACCGATCCGTATGATCCCGCGAGCGGTAACGATTGGGTTGAAGGAAACGGTGCGCAGTACACCTGGATGGTCCCGTACAACGGGCAGGGCCTCATCGCCGCGATGGGCGGTAACGACAAGGTGCGGCAGCGGCTCGACTTCTTCTTCACCAAGCTCAACGCGGGGACAAAGGAGCCCTACGCATTCCTCGGCAACGAGCCGACGCTGCAGACACCGTACCTCTACGACTACGCCGGCGCGCCGTACAAGACGCAGCAAGTGGTCCGCCGCGCCGTGAACGAACTGTATGGACCCGGACCTGACGGAATCGCCGGAAACGACGACCTCGGGGAGTTGTCCTCGTGGTATGTCTGGTCGGCGATGGGCATGTACCCGATGATTCCTGGCCGCGCCGAACTCGTGCTGGCCAGCCCGCTCTTCGAGCGGATCACGATCGACCGGCCATCCGGGCAGCGCATCGAGATCAACGCTCCAGGAGCCGCCAAGGACACTCAGTACGTGAGCGGCCTGAAGGTGAACGGTGGCGGCTCGACCAGGGCATGGCTGCCGGAGTCGTTCGTCAGCACCGGCGGCACTCTGGACTACACGCTGTCCTCCACGCCAGACACTGCATGGGGCGCCAACCCTGCCGACGTCCCGCCATCCTTCTGAACCCTTCTGAACCCTTCTGAACCGGTGAGATCGGGCAGGGCACCCCTGCAGCTCCCCGCGTCCTATGTACACGCATCTGGGTCGTTCGGCGGTGGCACAGTGGGCGCAGCAGGGTCGAGCAAGGAACCACAGGGAAGGACCAGGAACGCGTGTGCAGCAGGGCAGAGCGGCAGATGAGGCGAAGGCGCTGCGACGCCCTGCCCGGGGAGACGACGAGGTCCCGGTTCCCGTGGCGCTACTGACGCCGCCGCGGGTGGTCCCCGTCGACGGCTCCCCCGAGTCCGTCGAGGAGCTGGCCGACGCCCTGCGCGCCGCCTTCGCCGGGGGGCCCACCGTATTCCCGACCGCGTCGGCCCCCGCCGTCCCGTTGGCCGACGCGAGCGAGCGCGTGGCCGTCGTGATCGCCACGTCGGGGTCCACCGGTGAGGCGAAGCTGGTTGCGCTCTCGGCTGCCGCCCTGCGGGCATCCGCACTTGCGACGCAGGCGCGGCTGGGCGGGCCCGCACGGTGGCTGCTCGCGCTCCCGGCCGAGCACGTGGCCGGAGTGCAGGTGGTGGTCCGCGCGCTGCTCGCCGGAGCGCCCCCCGTGGTGCAGGACCTGCGCACCGGGTTCCGCCCGGACGCCTTCGCCGACGCCACCACCGCCCTCGGGCCCGGGCGTCGCTGCACCAGCCTCGTGCCCACCCAACTCGCACGGATCCTCGACGCAGGCGGGGCGCCCCTCGACGCGCTCCGGTCGTACGCGGCCGTGCTCGTCGGCGGGGCGGCGCTCGACGCGGAGCTGGGCGAGCGGGCGCGCGCGGCCGGCGTCGCTGTCGTCACCACGTACGGGATGAGCGAGACGGCGGGTGGCTGCGTCTACGACGGCGTCCCGCTCGACGGGGTCCAGGTGGACCTCGATGGCGGTGGCCGCATCCGGCTGGGCGGGCCGACGCTCGCCGACGGCTACCTGGGCGACCCGGCACAGACGGCTGCCGCCTTCGCCGACGGCTGGTTCCGCACCGGCGACCTGGGTCGCTTCAGCGACGGCAGGCTCGAGGTGCTCGGCCGGGCCGACGACATGATCATCACTGGCGGCGAGAACGTGGCTCCCGCCGCGGTCGAGCGGGTGCTCGTCGCCCAGCCGGGCGTCCGGGCCGCATGCGTGGTGGGGCTGCCCGACGCCGAGTGGGGCGAGGTGGTGGCGGCTACCGTCGTCCTCGACGGGCCACCCGACTCCGACCGGCTCCGCTCAGCCGTACGCACCGCGCTCGGACGGGCCGCGGTGCCCCGGGTGCTGCTCCCGATCGCCGAGATCCCGCTGCGCGGCATCGGTAAACCGGACCGGGCGGCAGTGGCGCGAACGCTGTCCGCGCACGCCGGAATGGGCACGGTGCGCGCCTGCCCGCGCGGTGCCCCCTGAGCAACCCCGGGATACGGTGCGTGCCGTGGCCACATTGGCGCAGTGGGTGGAAGGTGCCCGCCCGCGCACGCTCCCGACCGCCGTCTCCCCCGTCCTCGCCGGTACCGGCGCGGCGATCGGCTACGGCGTCGTCCTCCCGGGGCACGCGCTCCTCGCGCTGATCGTCGCCATCGCGCTGGTCGTAGGCGTCAACTACGCCAACGACTACTCCGACGGCATCCGCGGCACCGACGACGATCGCGTGGGCCCACTCCGGCTGGTCGGCTCGAAGCTCGCCCCGCCGACGACGGTGCGGGCGGTCGCGTTCGTCGCCTTCGCGATGTCCGGTCTGGCCGGGCTCACCCTGGTGTCGCTGAGCCAGCAGTGGTGGCTCATCGCCGTCGGCGCGGTCTGCATCGCGGGCGCCTGGTTCTACACCGGCGGCCCGCGCCCCTACGGCTACGCCGGGTTCGGCGAGATCGCCGTCTTCGTGTTCTTCGGCCCGGTCGCGGTGCTCGGCACGGTGATCACGCAGAGCGGGCCGCCCGGGCCGCTCGCCATCGTGACCGCGATCGGAGTGGGCATGCTCACATGTGCGGTGCTCGTGGCCAACAACCTGCGGGACATTCCGACGGACACAGAAGTGGGAAAGCGCACACTTGCGGTGGTGATGGGCGACCGCGACACCCGCCGCCTTTACGCAGCCTTGGCTTTGGTGCCCTTTTTGCTCTCGGCTCTGGCGGGGTTGCGGAGCTGGCCGATGCTGCTGGCGCTGCTCGCGATCCCGCTCGCCGTGCTGCCCGTGCGGGAGGTGCTCGGCGGCGCCGAAGGGCGCCCGCTCATCAGGGTGCTCGCGCAGACGGGGGTGCTGCTGATGGCCTGGTCAGTCCTGACCGGGATCGGGCTTGCGCTCGGCCGGTTCGTCTGACGCACTCGTAGGCCCCTGACCAGGGGCGTCCTGGTCAATGGCGTCCTGGTCAATGGCGTCCTGGTCAGGGGCGTCGCCGCGCAGGCGCGCACGCAGGGCTTCCCGCTCCTGCGACCGCCGCTCACGCGCGTCGGCCACCGCCGCGTCCAGCCGGCCGCGCAACCCGCGGAACAGCACCATCGACAGCGGCAGGGCGAGGATCAGCCCGACCAGCACCGCGATGACGAGCGGCACGCCCGCCACCAGCAACAACGCCGTCACAACCGCGAGCAGCCCGAGCCGCGCGAGTGAGTAGAGCCCGACAGTGGCCGCGAGTCCTGGTCGGCGTTCCGTGGCCGCTGGGGTCGTCGACGGCTGTGACGAGGTCATGTGACCAGCGTACGACCGGTTCGGGCACGCCTGCGTGCCGCCGCACGTTGAGCAGTTCGAGAAGAGGCGATGACCTGTCCGGTTCGTCCTTTAAGAGCCCTTTACCTACGGACAACCGTTCGAGTACTTGGGGTCCCGGGTGTCACGATGGCCCGGAAAACGCCCGGCAGTACTGGAGGTCCAGATGACAGTCACGGCGCACACCGGAAGCAACGAGCGCCTCCTCACCCCTGGGGAGGTCGCAGCTCTCTTCCGCGTCGACCCAAAGACGGTGACGCGGTGGGCCTCGGCCGGCCGCATCGGGTCGATCCGCACGCCCGGCGGCCACCGCCGGTTCCGCGAGTCCGAGGTCCGCAACATGCTCGCCGACCTGACGAGCGAGGCCACGCTGCCGCCCGCCCGGCCCTGACCGCCCGTTCGAAGCACTTCACCCCGCGGTAGCGCCCGCTCCGCTAACCTCGGGTGCGGAGGTGGTTCGACATGCTGTTCCTCATCGCGTTCGTCGGCGCCGCGATCATCGCTCTGGTGCTGTGGAAGGCGATGAACTCCGGGGGCGCCGAATTCCGGCAGCAGCAGCGGCGGCGCCCCGTCGCCGGGCCGAGCAGACCTCTCGTCAGCGGGCCCGACGACGACCCGGACTTCCTCCGTCAGCTCGACGAGAAGGTCCGCAAGCGGGACGACCCCCCGCGCGGCTGATCTCAGCCCAACCGACGCCCCACCGGGGCGTGCCCGGCCATACCGGACGAGTCAGGTGGGCGGGCCCTCGAACGCGTCGGCCACAGCAGCAGCCAGCTCCAGCAGAGCCAGCCGAGTGGCCGGCTCGAGCCGGTCGAGATCGACCTCGGCGCCCTCTTCCAAATGCGCGTCGAACGGGATCCGCACCACCACGCGGCACCGGGCCGCGAAGTGCTCCGCAACCCGGTCGAGGTCCACGCCTCCGGCCGAGCGGTGCACGCAGTTGATCACCGCCACCGAATTCTTGACCAGGTCGCCGTGCCCATGCGCGTCGAGCCAGTCCATCGTGCCGGAGGCGCTCCGCGCCCCGTCGATGGATCCCGAGGACACGATGATCAGTTGGTCGGCCAGGCCGAGCACGCCGTACATGGCCGAGTGCATGAGACCGGTGCCGCAGTCGGTGAGCACGATGTTGTAGAAGTGCTCCAGCAACGTGACCGTGCGCCGGTAGTCGTCCTCGCTGAACGCCTCCGACACCGCGGGGTCCTGCTCGCTTGCGAGCACCTCCAGCCGCGACGGTCCCTGCGAGGTGTATGCCCGCACGTCGGTGTAGCGGCGCACGCGCTGGGCGTCGCGCAGGAGGTTGCGCACGGTGGCGCTGGTCTCCAGCGGGATCTTCTGGCTGAGCGTGCCCCGGTCGGGGTTGGCGTCCAGCGCGATCACCCGATCGCCGCGCAGCGACGCGAACGTCGCTCCCAGTGTGGCCGTGACCGTGGTCTTGCCGACGCCGCCCTTGAGGCTCAGCATCGCGATCTTGTAGCAGCCCAGCAGCGGCTGGTTGACCCGCGCCGTGAGCTCGCGCTTGCGGATGTCGAGCGGGCTCTCACCCGGGTTGATGAGCCGCCCGCTCACCACGTAGATGAACCGGCGCCACCCGGACTGGGGTGGGCGACGCGCAGGCCGCAGCAGCCGGGCCGATGACAGGTCGGTGGGCGGCGTGGGTTCGGTGCGCTCCCGCCGGGCGCGCTGCGCCTCCTGTGCGGCGACCGCGCCGGGGTCGATCCACCGGGCGGCTCCCCGCGGCGGGGTGCGCGGCACGGCGTCGGGAACGGTCCGGGCGGGGCGGGGCAGGGCGGGGGCCGGCTGCGCGGGGGCCGGCTCTGCGGGGTCGGGCACGTCGGCCGGGCGCCGCCACACCGGCGGGCCATCCTGCAGCGGGGTGTCGACCGTGCCCTGCCGCGGCTCCGCGGGGAGCGGAGGGACGGAGTCGGCGTCGCTCTCCTGCCGGGGGGCGGGCGCCTCGGCCCGGGGGCGCGGACCGCGCACGGGGACGGTGGCACCCCATCGTTCACGCACATAGCGGCCCACCGAACCGTCCGGGTAGTCCCGGTCGTCCATGGACTCACTCTCCGTCATCAGTGCATCCCGCCGGACCCGTTGAGCCGACCGTTGAATCGCCCCACGAGCGCTGACGGTAGTCGTGCGACTGCCCCGGGTCGAGCTGCGGTCGGGTGGCGGCGCGTAACCGGCTGTCAGCCAAGCCCTGCGTACGAGTGCAGGCCCGCGACCACCATGTTGATGAAGAACAGGTTGAACACGACCGCAGCGAACCCGACGATGTTGATCCACGCGGCCCGGCCCGTGCGCCAGCCCGCGGTGGCTCTGGCGTGCAGGTACGCCGCGTAGATCACCCACGAGACGAACGCGACGGTCTCCTTCGGGTCCCAGCCCCAGAACCGCCCCCAGGCCGCCTCCGCCCAGATCGCGCCCGCGATGATCGCGAACGTGAACAGCGGGAAGGCGACGATCGTCGTGCGGTAGGCGACCCGGTCGAGTGCGTCGGCGCTCGGCAGCTTGTCGGCGATGCCGGCGAGGCGGCCGGACCGGCGCAGCAGGTAGAGCGCGCTGAGCATGCCGGGCACGAGCAGCAGCCCGGACGAGATCGTGATCGCCGTGACGTGAATGACCAGCCAGTACGACTGGAGCGCCGGCATGACGGGCGCCGCCGGTGCGTAGAGCACGGTGCCGCCGAGGAACAGCAGGATCACCACCGGCAGCAGCACGAACAGGCCGACCGGCCGGGCGACGGCGGACCGGCGCTGCACCACCAGCCACGTCACGGCGGCCGCGAGGCAGATAGCCGAGACGAACTCGTACATGTTGCCGAGCGGCCAGCGCTGCGCGGCCAGGCCGCGCAGCACGATCGAGCCGAAGTGCAGGAAGACGCCGAGCAGCGTGAGCGAGAGCGCCATCCCACCGAACTTCTCGGCGCGCCCGCCCGCAGGCGGCTCGACGGGCTCCTCGATGGGCGCGGCGTCCTGGCCACCCGCTCCGACCAGTGCGACGGCTTTCGCCGGGGCACGCTCGATGGCGTATGCGGCGCCGTGGAGGACCATCGCGAGCACGTACACCAGGACCGTGGCCATGAAGAGCCGGTCGCTGTAGAGCGCGAGTTCTGCGAGCATCAGGTGTCCTTCGTCGCCTCGGAATGGCTCTTCAACAGATCCGCCCGTAGGCGGTCGAACTCCTCGCCGTAGCCCGCACGGTCGGTGCGGGCCAGCCCGCCGACCTCGACGACCGTGCGGGCACCGTCGTCGGCGGGCGTGAGGCGGGCCCAGAATCGGCGCCTGCGGATCGTGAGCGAGAGGCCGAGCCCGGCAAGCAGCAGGATCGCGAACACGAGCACGTAGTTCTGCCCGGGGTCGTGGCTGATCTGCAGGTTGACCCACTTCTGCACGCCGTCGAAGCGCACCACCGTGCCGTCGTCGAGGGTGACCGATTGGCCGGGAACGAGGTTGGCGCGCGCCACCCGCGTCAGCTGGCCGGAGTCGACCTTCGACTGGTCCACCTGGAAGATCGACTGGCCGCGCCCGTCGTCCAGGCCGAGGTCGCCACGCAGCACGTCGACGGCCACCTCGGGGTTGAGCAGGTCCGGGAAGACCGACGTGACGACCGTACCGCCCGAGCTGGTGGGGGCGAGCAGACCGGTGATGGCGAGCTGGCGGGTGCGCCGCTGCTCGTCGTTCGTGACGCCGGGAGGCTCGAACTTCGTGGCTCCCTCGGACAGCAGGGTGCCCATGTCCACCGGACGCCACTGGATCTCGCCGGTGCGCTGCTGCCCGTCGGGGAAGGTCACGGTGAACTGGGGCGCGTAGCCGTTCCCGAGCAGGTACACCCGGTCCCCGTCGAGGCGCAGCGGATGGTTGACGGACAGGTCGTAGGGGCGCCACTGCTCGACATCGCCCGCCGCGAGGTCGGCGCCGGTCTGGTAGCCGATGCGCGCGTCGAAGCTGTTGGCCTGGCCATTGGCCAGGTACTGGGTCTGGAAGTCGTCCACCCGGACGCAGAACGGCGTGAGGTCGGTGCCGTCGACGCGCAGGCCCGCGCGGAACGAGTCGTAGCCGAGGATGCCGGTGTTGCAGAACTGGCCGCCCCCGGACATGACGATGACCTGGCCCTCGTACCCGAAGAGCTTGCCGGCCCCGAACCCCACGAGCAGCCCGATGAGACTGAGGTGGAAAAGGAGGTTGCCGAGTTCGCGCAGGTAGCCCTTCTCCGCAGAGAAGGTGCGCGCGGGCCCGTCCTCCTGCTCCGCGCTGCGCCAGCCGCGCAACCGGGTGCGCACGAGTCCGGCGGCCTCGTCGATCCCCATGTCGAGGACCGCGCGGCCGTGGTGCGGCATCCGGCCGAGGTTGCGCGGCACCGCGACGGGCGCGGCCCGCAGCGCCTTGGCGTGCTCGACGGTGCGCGGGAGCACACACCCGATCAGCGACACCATCAGAAGCAGGTAGATCGCCGCGAACCACGGCGCGGCGAAGATGTCGAAGAAGCCGAGGCGGTCGAGCGTCGGGGCGAGCCACGGGTAGTCGGTGAAGTACTTGTCGACGAGCGTCTGGTTGAGCGAGCGCTGCGGGAGCAGCGCGCCCGGCAGCGCGCCGAGCGCGAGCAGGAAGAGCAGCACGAGCGCCGTGCGCATGGCGGTGAGCCCGCGCCAGCTGTTGCGCAGCACCGCCCACACGCTGCCGAGGCGGCCTCCGGCCCCGGGCTGCTCCGGGTCCGGGCCGGGCCGCGCCGGGCTCTCGGTCTGGGCGGACATCGCTACAGCACCGGGGTGAAGCCGGCGAGCGACACCTGCATCTGGGCGAGCAGCCCACCCCAGAGTCCACTGACCAGCAGGAGCCCCACTGCCACCATGAGCACCCCACCGGAGACCTGGATCGCGCGCGTGTGGCGGCGCAGCCAGCCGAGCGCACGCACGGCCCTCGCTGCCCCGAGCGCGATGACCACGAACGGCAGCCCGAGCCCCGCGCAGTACGCCAGGGTCAGCACAACTCCGCGCAGCGACCCACCGCCGGTGCCCGCCGCAACCGCCACCACCCCCGCGAGCGTCGGGCCGATGCACGGCACCCAGCCCAGGCCGAAGACGGCGCCCAGCAGCGGGGCCCCCCAGACTCCTGCGCGGGGCACCCAGTGCACCCGCTTCTCGTTCTGCAGCACCGGAAGCAACCCGACGAACGCGAGCCCCATCGCGATCATGACGACCCCACCGGCCCGCTGGAGCACCGCCTCGTTCGCGACGAGCGCGTCGGCGACCCAGACCACGCCGACCAGGATCGCGCCGAAGACCACCGTGAAACCGGCGACGAACAGGGCGGCCGCACCGGCGACGCGCCACCGTCCGGAGCGGCGCTGCCGGGCCTGCGCCTCTGTGGCGGGCGGGGCGTCCGCTCCGACGAGGCCTGCGAGGTAGGCGAGGTAGCCGGGGACGAGCGGGACCACACACGGGGACGCGAAGCTCACCGCGCCTGCCATCACGGCAACGCCCGCCGCGAGCAGCAGCGGACCAGAGACCGCGAGTGTGGTCGAGGGGTCCATCAGGTGCGAGGGTAGGCGGCGTGCGCCCACGGCCGTGCACCGGGTTCTACAACTTGTAGTGGATCGCTAGGAGGGTCCTCAACAACTCCGCCCGTAGCGAGCGGCGCCTGGGCGTCGCGCAGTAGGGCCGAGCTGTTCAGGGCGCTCCTCTAGGCGGGCTCTGCCATGAGGCGCTGCACAACGGGCATCAGCTCCGGTACCCGCACCGACGTCAGGTAGACCGCCGCCACTCGGTGCTGCTTGTCGAGGACGATCGTCGACGGCACGACGTTGCGCGGGTAGCCGTTGAGCGACAGCAGAGTGCGCCCTGCCGGATCGAAGATGGAGTCGAAGGTGAGCCCGCGGTCGCGGACGAAGTCGGTGGCCGCCTGGCGGACGTCGCGGACGTCGATGCCCAGCACGATTGCGCCGGTCTGGTCCTGCACGTACTGCAGGCCGGGCATCTCCTCCCGGCACGGCCCGCACCACGAGCCCCAGATGTTGAGCACGACGACCTGCCCGGCGTGGTCCTCGAGGCCCGTCGTGGCGCCCTCGTGCAGCAGGCTCTCACCGGTGATGCCGGTGACGGTGCCGCGAGTGGCCGCCGGGTCGTAGAAGATCGTCGTCTGGCCGCCCGGCGCGACGAGCTGGAACTCCCCTGTGGAGGCCACCGCGTTCTGGCCGGCGGAACAGCCGGCGACCAGCACCACCGCCGCGGCGGCCAATGCCACTAGCCGGGCCACTCGCAGAGCTACTGGCGGGCGAGTCATGCGCCGGTCTGCGCCGGGTCGCTCTCCCCGGCGGGCTCGCTGTAGCGCACCTGCGTCAGCTCGGTGCCGTCGAACACGAGCGAGGTGAGCGAGGCCAGCGCGCACTGCCGCTTGCGGGGGTCGTGCCACAGCCGCTGACCGGTGACGAACCGCCGCAGCGTCCAGATCGGCAGCTGGTGCGACACGCAGACTGCCTCGTGGCCCTCCGCCGCCGCGCGCGCCCGGTGAACGGCGGCGAGCATGCGGTGGGCGATGTCCAGGTACGGCTCGCCCCATGAAGGCGTGAACGGGTCACGGAGCCAGGCCCAGTACTGCGGCCTGCGCAGCGCCCCGCCGCCGACGGACACCGTCTTGCCCTCGAACTTGTTGTCCGCCTCGATCAGGCCCTCGTCGGTGACCACGTCGAGCCCGTGCAGCGCGGCGACCGGCGCCGCGGTCTGCTGCGCGCGCTGCAGTGGGGAGGCCAGCAGCGCCGTGATGTCGGCATCGGCGAGAGACTTCGCGACGAGGTCGGCCTGGCTGCGGCCGGTGGTGGACAGGTAGAAGCCGGGGAGCCGCCCGTAGAGCACCCCGCCCGGGTTGTGCACCTCGCCGTGGCGCAGGAGGTGCACGATCGTGCGTGGCCCGGTCATCTCGCGCCCTCCGGCGCGGTCGCCGTGGCCGCGGCGCGAGCCGCGGCCGGGAGCGCCGACTCGATCACCTGCCAGGTCTCGTCGTCGAGCGCGGCGCTGACGAACCAGGCCTCGAACGCACTCGGCGGCGGGTAGACCCCGCGCTCGAGCAGCGCGTGGAAAAACGCCGGGAACCGCCAGGTAGCCGCGGCCCGCGCTCCCTCGTAGTCGTGCACCTGATCCTCGGAGAAGAAGACCGAGACCAGGTTCCCGGCGTACTGGACGCGGTGCGGCACACCTTCCGCGTCGAGGGCGGCCCCGATCAGCGAACCGAGCCGGGCCGCGTTGGCGTCGAGCGCGGCGTAGACGGCGGCGTCGGCGGTGCGGAGCGTGGCGAGCCCGGCCGCGACGGCGACGGGGTTACCGGAGAGCGTGCCTGCCTGGTAGACGGGCCCGGCCGGGGCGAGATGCGCCATATGGGCGGCTGGGCCGCCGAACGCGGCGGCGGGCAGCCCGCCCGACATCACCTTGCCGAACGTGTAAAGGTCGCCCGCGACGCCGTCGATCCCGAACCACCCTGCGGCTGAGACCCGGAACCCGGTCATCACCTCGTCGACCACGAACAGCGCCCCGTGCTCATGGCACAGGTCGCGCAGCCCGGCGTTGAAGCCCGGCAGCGGGGCGACGGCCCCCATGTTGCCCGCGGCGGCCTCGGTGATCACACAGGCGATCTCGGCGCCGCGCTCGGCGAACACCGCGCGCACCGCGTCGAGGTTGTTGTAGGGCAGCACCACGGTGTCGGCGGCCTGGGCGCCGGTGACTCCGGGGCTCGTCGGCAGCCCTAGCGTCGCGACGCCGGAGCCGGCCTGGGCGAGCAGCGCGTCGACGTGCCCGTGGTAGCAGCCGGCGAACTTCACGATCACGCGGCGCCCGGTGATGCCGCGGGCGAGCCGGATGGCGCTCATCGTGGCCTCGGTGCCGGAGTTGACCAGCCGGACCTGCTCCACCGGCTCGACCCGGCCGATGATCTCCTCGGCGAGCTCGATCTCGGCCGGCGTCGGCGCCCCGAACGAGAGCCCGTGACCTGCCGCCTCGCGCACGGCCTCGACGACGGCGGGGTGCGCGTGCCCGAGGATCATCGGGCCCCACGAGCTGACCAGGTCGACGTAGCGGTGCCCGTCGGCGTCGGTGAGCCACGGTCCCGCCGCCGAGACGATGAACCGCGGCGTGCCGCCCACGGCGCTGAACGCGCGGACAGGAGAGTTCACCCCGCCGGGGATCACCTCGGACGCGCGGGCGAAGAGGCGACGCGACTGCGCCGTCTCGGCCTCAGGATCGTTGGTCGGGCTGCCGGTGGTGCTGACGTCCGTACCGGACGAATGCGAGCTACCCACGACCGCCAGTCTCACATCCGCCGGGTGGCGGCCGCCTGAGGGGTGCCCAGGAGGGTGTCAGCGGCGGTGCCGACTGAACCAGCTGCTGGGGCCCGGGAGGAAGAGGATCACGGTGCCGACGATCGATGCGCCCACTATCAGCACCAGGAACAGGAGCTCCGCCGACTGCAGCCCGGTGACGCCGGTGGCGAACGTCATCAGCGCGAAGCCCGCGGTCATGATCGCGACGACGATCCGGGCCCAGTTGCGCCCGGTGAACGCCAGCACGGCGAACAGGATGTACAACAGCGCGAGCCCGAGCACGATCGCGCCGCCGAAGGCGATGACGGACTCGGGGTCGACACCTGCGGCCCTGAGCTGGTCGAGCTGCTCCGGGGTGCCCGCGAGCTGGACGAGCTGTCCCGGGGAGAGCACGACCAGGAGACCAGCGGCGATCGACGGGAGCGCGCTGAGGATCAGCAGCACCAGCGCGAGAATCATGATCCCGGGGCGCCCCACCTGCGGGGTGTCCTGCTCCGGCATCCCCGCGGGGTAGGTCCCGTAGGGGGTGTACACGTACCCACCACGGTCGCCGTAGGGCTGGCCGTGCGAGGGCACCTGGTACTGGCCCGGCTGGCCGTACGGCCCCCCGTACTGGCCGGGCTGGCCGTACTCGCCCGGCTGCCCGTAAGGACCACCCTGCGGGTACTGGCCGGGCTGATACTGGCCGGGCGGGTACTGGCCGGGCGGGTACTGGCCGGGCTGATACTGGCCGGGCTGATACTGCCCCGCCTGCTGCTGGGCCGGCGGCTGCTGTTCCTGCTGGTACGGAGCGGCGTCCCAGTCCTGCCCACCCGGCGGAGCGGCCGAGCCGCCGTCCGGCTGTCCCTCGCGGGCACGCTCGTCAGGCTGCTGGCCGCCCCGCTCGGGATCGGACGAATTGCTCACCGATCCACCGTAGAGCCGGGCAGATCCCGTGTCACGCCGCCGGCCCGCCGATGTCGGGCGTCAGCGGCGGTGGTGGATGTCCTCCGACATCCGCACCACCGCGTAGTAGAACTCGAGCGTGATGCGGAAGAGCGTCAGGTAGAACAGCACCGCGATCGCTCCGCCGATGAGGGCCAAGAGCCCGAAGGCGGCGTTCTGCAAGAAGCCGCTGATCACGATGACGACGTAGAACAGGCCCAGAAGCACCATGCCGATGATGTAAAGCACCTTCACCACCGCGGGCGTGGCGAAGCTGTCGAAGCTGAAGTCGAAGAGCGCCCCGAAGAAGCCCTTCGCCTCACCCTGCGGGCCGGGGCCCATTGGGGGGCCGCCGCCGAAGCCGGCCGGGCCGGGGGGCGGCCCGGGCGGGCCGGGCGGCGGGTAGCTACCCCACCCGGGCGGAGGCTCCTGCCCGAAGCTGCCCGGGTAAGGCGGGGGTTGCTGCGGCCCGCCCTGCCAGCCCTGGACGGGGTGGGGCTGGTCGCCGGGGTTCCCCGGGTCGTTGGTCATCGCGATCCTCCCATGATCAAGGGGCGCGATCGTAACGCCGTCCACCTGTCCACCGCAGGTGAACCGCATGACCGTCCGGTTGCGAAGCGGTCACGTGTCCTTTGCCGTCACCTCGCGTCGAGGCGGCCTGCGACCTCCGTGGCCCAGTACGTGAGCACGAAGTCGGCGCCCGCGCGGCGGATGCCGGTGAGTGTCTCGAGGATCGTGCGCTCGCGGTCCAGCCACCCGTTGGCCGCAGCCGCCTCGACCATCGAGTACTCCCCGGAGACCTGGTACGCCGCCACCGGCACGTCGGCGGACTCGGCCACCGCACGCAGCACGTCGAGGTAGGCCATCGCAGGCTTGACCATCACCATGTCGGCGCCCTCTTCGAGATCGAGCGCCAGCTCGCGCATGGCCTCGCGGACGTTGGCGCCGTCCTGCTGGTAGGTCTTGCGGTCGCCGCGCAGCTGCGACTCGACGGCCTCGCGGAACGGGCCGTAGAACGCCGAGGTGTACTTCGCCGTGTAGGCGAGGATGCCGGTGTCGACGAGGCCGGCCGCGTCGAGCGCCTCGCGGATGACCCCCACCTGGCCATCCATCATCCCGCTGGGGCCGAGCAGGTGGGCCCCCGCCTCGGCCTGGGCCACCGCCATCTCGGCGTAGACGGCGAGGGTGGCGTCGTTGTCCACCCGGCCCTCGGCGTCGAGGACGCCGCAGTGGCCGTGGTCGGTGAACTCGTCGAGGCAGGTGTCGGCCATGACGACGGTGCTGTCGCCCACCTCGGCACGCACGTCGCGCAGGGCGACGTTCAGCACCCCGTCGGGGTCGACGCCCGCGGAACCGGTGGCATCACGCTTCTCGGGCACCCCGAACAGCATCAGCCCGCCCACCCCGGCGCCGACGGCCTCGGCCGCGGCCTTGCGCAGCGAGTCGCGCGTGTGCTGCACGACGCCCGGCATCGACGCGATCGAGATCGGCTCGGCCGCCCCCTCCTTGACGAACAGCGGGAGCACGAGGTGGCGGGGCCGCAGGTCGGTCTCGGCGACCAGCCGGCGAAGGGCCGGGGTGGTGCGCAACCGCCGGGGCCGGTGGGTGGGAAAAGCCATGAGCCCCAGCGTACGACCGCCGAGGCGGTTCCCACCGGCACCCACTGGCTCAGCGGCGGCGGGCCTTCGCCTTGCGCGGCGGGGGCAGGGCGCCTTCCGCGCGCAGGCGGGCCGCGTGTGCCGCGAGTGCGTCGACCAGCGCGGGCACGCGCGCCTCGTCGGGCTGCACGTCCACCCGCAGGCCGAACTCGCGGGCCGTCTCGGCCGTCTGCGGGCCGATGCACGCGACGATCGTGCGGGCGTGCGGCTTGCCCGCGATACCCACCAGGTTGCGCACGGTGGACGACGAGGTGAAGCACACCGCGTCGAAACCGCCGGTCTTGATGGCCTCACGGACCGGAGCGGGTGGCGGCGCCGCGCGCACCGTGCGGTACGCGGTGACGTCGTCGATCTCCCAGCCACGGTCGCGCAGGCCGGCCGCGAGGGTCTCGGTGGCGATGTCGGCCCGCGGGAGCAGCACCCGGTCCACCGGGTCGAGCACGTCGTCGTAGGGCGGGAAGATGCCGAGCAGGCCCTCGGACGAGGACTCCTGCGCCTCCTCGATCGACGGCACGAGTTCGGGTTTGATGCCGAAAGCGCGCACCTTCTCGGCGGTGGCGGCGCCGACGCAGGCGATCTTCACGCCGGAGAACGCGCGGGCGTCGAGCCCGAACTCGGCGAACTTCTCCCACACCGCGCGGACGGCGTTGGTGGAGGTGAACACCACCCACTGGTAGCGCCCGTCCACCAGGCCCTTGACCGCGCGCTCCATCTGGGTGGGCGAGCGGGGCGGCTCGACCGCGATGGTGGGCACCTCCTCGGCGGTGGCGCCGTGCACGGCGAGCCGGTCGCTCATGGCGCCCGCCTGGTCCTTCGTGCGCGGCACGAGCACCCGCCAGCCGTACAGCGCGCGCGACTCCCACCAGGAGAGCTCGTCGCGCAGGCCGACCTCGTCTCCCACCGTGACGACGAGCGGACCGTCGAGGTCGGAGGCGGCGGACGCCATCGTGGCGAGGGTGCCCTGCACCGTCTTCTGCGTGGTCTGCGTGCCGCTCGCGGTGATGGCGACCGGCGTCTGCGCGGCCACGCCGTGCTCGGCCAGCGAGGACGCGACCTCGGCCAGGTGCGACGCCGTCGCGTGCAGCACGACCGGGCCGGTGGCGGCGGCCAGGCGCGCCCAGTCGACGCCCGCGCGCACGTCGGCCTCGACGTGGGCCGAGCCGAGCGGCACACCCGCGTAGGCGGGCACCGCGGTGCCGGCGGGCACACCGGGGACCACGTCGAACGGGACGCCCGCGGCGGCCACGGCGATGGCCTCCTGCACGACGCTGTCAACCGTCATCGGGTCGCCGCTGACGAGCCTTGTGACGCTGCGGCCCGAGCCGGCCTCGTTCACGAGGTCCTTGGCTACGTCGGCCGGCTGGCCGACCGCGGGGCGCACCTCGGCGCCCTCGGCGACCAGCGCGAGTACGGCCTCGGGTACGTCGGAGTCGGTGACGACCAGCGGTGCGCTCGCGAGGGCGTCCCTCGCGCGCACGGTCAGCAGGCCGGGGTCGCCCGGGCCGCTGCCCACGAAGGCCACCCGTCCCGGGTTGGAAGGTGCTCGGTTCATCTCGGAACTCCCGATCCAGCGGTTCTCGGGAGGGCTTCGAGGCCCCCCATGTCGAGAAGCTCGGCGGCGAGCGCCGCACCCAGCTTCTCGGCGTCGTCCATCTCTCCAGTGACGGAGGCGCGCAGCAGGCCCCCGTCGGTTGTGCCGACCACCGCTCGGAGCGAGACGCGGTCGACCGCGCGCCCGTCGTCATCGAGGTCGGACACCACGTCGGCCAGCGCGCCGACGGGCGCACTGCACCCTGCTTCCAGGGCGGCGAGCACCGCGCGCTCCGCGGTGACGGCGGCCCTGGTGAACTCGTCGTCGAGGACGCCCGTGAGCGCCCTGGCCAGCTCGAGATCGGCCTCGGTGACCGGGACCCGGCACTCGACGGCCAGCGCACCCTGCGCGGGCGCCGGCAGCATCTGCACCGGGTCGAGCAGCTCGGTTGCCTCCCCGATCCGGCCCAGCCTGCGCAGCCCGGCCGCCGCGACGACGACGGCGTCCAGCTCGCCTGCCCGCACCTTGCCGATGCGCGTGTCGACGTTGCCCCTGATCGGGACGACGTCGAAGCCGAGGCCGAGCGCGTCGAGCTGGGCCCGGCGCCGCGGCGAGCCCGTGCCTACCCGCGCGCCCTGCGGCAGCTCGCCGAGCACCTTCCCGTCGCGGGCGACGAGCGCGTCGCGGGGGTCCTCCCGCGGCGGGACGGCCGCGAGGTGCAGCCGCGGGTCGGGCGCGGTGGGCAGGTCCTTGTAGGAGTGCACCGCGACGTCGACCTCGCCGCGCACCAGCGCGTCGCGCAGCGCCGACACGAACACCCCGACACCCAGCTCCGCGACGGGTGCGGCGGACTGGTCGCCGTGGGTGCTGATCTCCACCAGCTCGCACGGGTGCCCGGCCGCGCGGAGCCGCTCGGCGATGTGCCCGGACTGCGCGACTGCCAGCGCGCTCGGCCGGGTGCCGATCTTCAGGGTCGGCTCGGTCATGGCGTCGCCTCCTCGGGGGGCGGGCCGTCCAGGCGCGCCTCCAGCGCACCCAGCACGTCGCCGCTGCGCTGCAGGGCGACGGCTGCGGGGGTCTGCGGGTCGAGCTCGAACAGCGCGCGGAGGGCGGCGGCGTAGCTGTCGCCGTCCGGGCCCTCGGCCAGCCGCTTGACCTGCACCGTCGGCGTGTGCAGAAGCTTGTCGACCACCCGGCGGACGCTGCGGCCGAACTCCTCGCGCACCTTCGTCTCGAGGTCGGGGAGCCGCGAGTCGAGCCGCAGCAGCTCGGCGTCGATCACCTCGGACGCGCGCTTGCGCAGGGCGGTGACGGTGGGCGTGACCTCGGCGGAGCGCTGCGCGGCGAGGTAGGCCTGGGCCTCCTCGGCCACCAGCTCCTGGGCGGCCGCGACGGCGGCTCCCCGGTCCCCTTCGCCGAGCCTGCGTTGCAGGGCGACGAGGTCGATCACGGTGATGCCCGCCAGCTCGGCCACCGACGGGTCGACGTCACGGGGCAGGCCGAGGTCACAGACGGCCAGCGGGCGGCCGGCCCGGGTGACCACCGCACCGGCGACCGCCGTGTGCTCGACGACCGTGCCGACGGCGCCCGTGCAGGCCACCATCACGTCCGCCGCGGCCAGCTCGGCCGCCAGCGACTCCAGTCCGCCGGAACGAGCAGGCGTGCCCTGCCCCGCGATGTTCTGGGCGAGCCGCTCGGCGCGCTCCGGGGTGCGGTTCAGGACGACGACCTCGGCGGCACCCGCCCGGCGCAGGTGCGCTGCGGCGAGGGCGCCCATCGCCCCGGCCCCCACGACCAGCGCGCGGCGCCCGGCGAGGGTGCCGTCCAGCGCGGCCGCGGCGTCGGCGAGGGCCTCGGAGACCACGGACGCGCCCGCGGCGTCGATGCCGGTGCTGGAGTGCACGCGCTTGCCGACGCGCAGGGCCTGCTGGGCCAGCTCGTGCAGCACCCGTCCGACCGTGCCTGCCTCGTCCGCGACGGCGTACGCGGTGCGCAGCTGGCCGAGGATCTGCGCCTCGCCGACCACCATGGAGTCGAGGCCGGACGCGACCGCGAACAGGTGCTGGACGGCCGACCCGGCGTAGTGCACGTAAAAGTGCTCGGTCAGCTCGGTGAGCTGCATCCCGGTCTGCCGGCTCAGCACCGTCGACACGTCGGCGAGACCGCCGTGGAACGCGTCGACGACCGCGTACACCTCGATGCGGTTACATGTGGAGAGCAGCACGGCCTCGGAGACGTGCTCCGCGTGCAGCAGCTCGTCGAGCAGCTTGGGTACCTCGTCAGCCCCGACGGCGGCCCGTTCGAGCACCTCCACCGGGGCGCTGCGGTGCGACAGCCCGACGACCAGAACGGTCACGCCTCCAAACCTCCAGATCCGTTCACCACGTGGCCGTTGAGAGACGAGGGCTGCCCGCCGTTCAGGTTCCGGCG
This sequence comes from Pseudonocardia aurantiaca, assembly GCF_039526725.1. Taxonomy (NCBI): domain Bacteria; kingdom Bacillati; phylum Actinomycetota; class Actinomycetes; order Pseudonocardiales; family Pseudonocardiaceae; genus Pseudonocardia; species Pseudonocardia aurantiaca. The sequence goes on along the minus strand of NZ_BAAAJG010000025.1, from coordinate 205,444 downwards.
GGCCACGTGGAACGCCAGGATCTGCAGCTCGACGGCGAGGTCGACCTTGCGCAACTCGACCTCACGCGGTACCTGGAGCACCACAGGGGCGAAGTTGAGGATGCAGCGGACACCCGCCGTCACCAGCAGGTCGCACACGCCCTGCGCGGCCGGGCCCGGGGTGGCGATCATGCCGATCGTCACCTCGCGCTCCGAGCACACTGCCGGGATCGCGTCGACGTGCTCGACGAGGATGCCGTTGATGTGGATACCGACGAGGTCGGGGTCGATGTCGAACAGTGCGGCGAGAGGGAAGCCGCGGCCGCTGAACCCGCCGTAGCCGGCCAGCGCGTGGCCGAGGTTCCCGATGCCGACCAGTGCGACGGCCTGCCGATGGTTGAGCCCCAGCGCGAGCTCCAGCCGGTGCTGGAGCGCCGACACCTCGTAGCCGACCCCACGGATGCCGTAGGAGCCGATGTAGGACAGGTCCTTGCGCAGCTTGGCCGGGTTGACGCCGGTGACGGCGGCGAGCTCGTCGCTCGAGACCGTCTCCGCGCCCTGCTCGACCAGCTCGCCGAGCATCCGGAGGTAGACGGCGAGCCGGGCGACACTGGCTTCGGGGATGGACCGCAGCCTCTCGGCGGTCGTATCGTCCGAGCCGGCCTGCGGCGGCTTCGTCACGCTCAACGTCTCCTCGGTGGTGCTGTGCAGGTATCGCCAAGTACGTCGTGCGGGTCGTGCTGTGCCGGTCGTGCTGTGCCGGTCGCGCTGCGCCGGGGCCGGTGCGGACTTCTGGTAACGGCTACCCGAGAGCTTGATGTACCGGAGCCGAATACCCCGGTATCGGGCGTTGACGGCGACTTGATTACACGGTAGTCGCTTGTGAAGGCACGCACAAAGTTGCGATCTTGAGCCGGATCGTGCTCGCACGGGTAGCGCCGCCACCCCGTACCGGTGGTCGCCGCGCGACTGCCGTTCGTCGCAGGCGGTGGTCCTGGCGTGCGGAACGCGAGCCACCGGCAGGACCGCGGGAGACTCCACGCCACCACCCCGACTCACCCGCGCTGATCCCCGACGCGCGGGCTGTCACGCAGGCGTTTCCGCGAGTCGGGGGCTGAGTGCGCGCGAGTCGGGGGCTGGGTGCGCGCGAGTCGGGGTGGGTGGGCGGTGTGATCGATGATCGGCTGTTCGGAGCAGCCGAGCGGAGCGTGCACCAGCCTGGGCGCGGCGGTCAGCGGGCGGCGGACTGTGCGCGGATGAACGGGCTATTCGGCCGTGAAGACCACAGCGTGCCAGCCCGACGCACCGTCGGGCACGGGGTCGGCGTACGCCTCGGTCTGGGTCACGCCGGTCCCGGTGGTGGCCCGGCACTGCACCGTGTGGCTCCCCGCACCGAGATCGAGGTCCGCGCGCCACATCCGCCAGGTGACCCCGCTGACGTCGGTGGCGAGTTCCGCGTCGCGCCACAGGCCGCCGTCCACCCGCACCTCGACGCGGCTGATCCCGTCCGGCTGCGACCAGGCGATCCCGGCCGCCGTGACGCGCCCGGCCCGCACCCGTGCCGACGTGCGCGGCGCGTCGATGCGCGACCCCGTCTTGATCGGGCCCCGCTCCGCCCAGCCGCGCTCCAGCCAGTACCCGGAACGCGCGGCGAACGTCGTCAGCTCCAGGTCGGTGATCCACTTCGTGGCCGAGACGTACCCGTATAGCCCCGGCACGACCATGCGGACCGGGAAGCCGTGCTCGGGCAGCAGCGCCTCACCGTTCATCCCGACCGCGAGCAGGGCTCCCCGGTCGGGCTCCATGAGCACGTCGACGGGCGTGCCCGCGTACCAGCCGTCGACGCTGGTGGCGAACGCCTGGTCGGCCTCCGGGTGGACGCCCGCCTCCATCAGGAGCGCGCGCAGGTCGACGCCGACGAACTCGGCCGTCGAGATCAGGTCGCCCCCCACCGGGTTGGACACGCACGTCATCGTGATCGTGCGCGCGACGAGCCCCCGGGCCATCAGGTCGTCGAAGGTCAGGTTCACCTCCCGGTCGACCATGCCGTGTATCCGCAGCCGCCAGTCCTGCGCGGACATGCGCGGGATCCGCAGCGCGACGTCGATCCGGTAGAAGTCCGCGGCCTGCGTGAGGAACGTGGGCGTGCCGACCTCCGGGAAGGCCGCACCGGGCGGGATCGCGGAGGCCTGGGCGAACCCGGCGGCCGCCAGCCTGGCCGTGACCATCTGGCGGGAGTCGCCCGCGCCCCGGACGAGCAGGGCCCCGGCCCCGCCGGCGAGCAGCGACGCCGCCCCGACGGCGGACGCCCCGAGCAGCACGGTCCGCCGCGACATCCCGCCGTCCTCCGCGCGCACCTCGTCGGCCGCGCGGCGCAGTGCGAGCGCGTGCAGCCTGCGCATGACGGTGAGGCCGGCGGCGAGTGCCGCCGCGGGCGCGAGCAGGTCGAGCGGCGCGAAAGCCGGCATGGCGGCGACCGCCGCGAACCCGAGCAGACCGAGCACCGCTACCACGACGGCGCCAGGGGTGGAGCTACGGCGCGAGGCGAGTCCCGCCCCCGCGGCCACGGCGGCGATCACCACCGCCATGCCGGCGAGCAGCACCGTCTTGTCCGCCGTGCCGAACGCGGACTTGGCGAACTCGGTGAGCCCCTGCGGCGAGAGCCGGACGACGGCGTCGCCGACCGCCAGGAATGGTGAGGACGGGGGCGAGACGATCCCGGCAACCAGGTGGCCTGCGGCCAGCGCGGCCCCGACCGATAGCAGCCCCACGAGCGCCCCTGTACCGGCCGGGACGGACGGCGAGGACGGACGCGCGGGCCGGACCTCCGTGGTGCTCACCGGAACAGTGTGGACCTTCCGCGCCCGTCAGCGCCCTCACTGGGCGAGCGCGGCCCGCAGCCGGGGCTCCTCCACCCGCCAGAAGCCGTGCTCGCTCCCGTCGACCATGATCACCGGGACGTTGTCGCCATACTCGGCGCGTAGCTCGGGGTCGGCGTCGACGTCCACCGCAGCCCACCCGACGCCCAGGTCGGCGCAGATGCGGGCCACATCGGCGGCGGCAACCTCGCAGAGGTGACAGCCCTCCCGGGTGTAGAGGACCACCCGCTGGCCACCGGGCGGCTCCGTCATGCCCGCCCCGCGAGCTGACGCCGCGCCACCTTGCCGGTGGGCGTTCGCGGCAGCGCGTCGACGAACTCGACGACCGTGGGCACCTTGAACCGGGCGAGGCGTTCGGCGCAGTACGCGAGCACCTCCGTCTCGGTGAGCTCGGCGCCCTCGGCCCGCACGACCACGGCCTTGACCGCCTCGCCGCTGCGCTCGTCCGGCACGCCGACCACCGCGGACTCCGCCACGGCAGGCAGCTCCTCGAGCACCTGCTCCACCTCGCGCGGGTACACGTTGAAGCCGTTGACGATCACGAGGTCCGACGAGCGGTCGACGAGGCGCAGGTCGCCGTCGGCGTCGAGGAACCCGACGTCGGCCGTGCGGAACCAGCCGTCGGCGTCCGGGCCGCCCGCCCCGTCGGGCCAGTACCCGGAGAACAGGTTCGGCCCGCGGGCGGCGACCAGCCCGGTGTCCTGTGCCGGGTCCGACACGTCCTCGTCGAGCTCCTCCGGATCGGGCTCGGTGGCGGCGTCGATCGGGTGTCCCTCGGCGTCCACCAGCCGCAGCTCGATGCCCGGCAGCGGCCGCCCGACCGAACCCGGCTTGACCTCCACCCCGACCGCGTTGGTCGTGAGGACCGGCCCGGTCTCGGTGAGCCCGTAACCCTCGTGGATGGGCAGGCCGGTGACCTTCTCGAAGTCGGCGAGCAGCTCCGGGGGCAGCGGAGCGCCACCGGACGTGCAGAGCCGCAGGCTCGCCGTCGCGTCCCGCAGCTCGTCGGGCTGCAACCGCTCCAGCAGCGCCCGGAACATCGATGGCACGCCCGCCATCCCGCTCACCCGGTGCCGCACGAGCACGTCCGCGACCTGCGCCGCGTCGAAGCGTTCCGTGAGGACGACGGTGGCGCCTGCCCAGCACACCTGGAGGAAGCCCGCCGCCAGCCCGAAGATGTGGAACAGCGGGAGGGTCAGCAGCACCCGGTCCACCGGGAGCACCGGCGCGGGACGCAGGGCTGCGGCCTGGGCCCGGTTGGCGAGCAGGGCGCGGTGGGAAAGCCGCACGCCGCGCGGGCTCCCGGTCGTGCCGGAGGTGTAGACGAGCAGCGCGATCTCCTCGCCACCTCGTCCTTGATCAGGCACCGGGCCCGAGGGGCGGGCCGCGGGGTCGGGCGGAGGCAGCAGCCGGGTACCTGCCGATGATCCACAAAGCGCAGCCACGTCGTCACCCTCCGCAGCCACGATGACGGCGGGGCTGCAGTCCGCGAGGATGACCTCCAGCTCTCTGGCCACCGCGACCGGGCCGGTCGGCACGGCGATCGCCCCCGCCCGGAGCGCGCCGAGCACCGTTATGCAGAACCCCGCGCCGTTGGCGAGCCTGACCACCACCCGGTCGCCCGGACCCGCCCCCTCTCGCGCCAGGCGCTGCGCCTCGGCCGACACCGCGGCGTCGAACTCGGCCCACGAAAAAGTGAATTCGCTGGTCACGTCGACGATCGCCGGATCATCGGGCGTGCGGGCCGCCGCCCGGGCGACCAGGTCGGCCACGTGCGACGGCGCCTCGGCCAATGGGCTGCTGGTCGGACTCTCCACGGTTCTCCCAGGGTCGGCGCTGCACCGGACGGCCTCGTCGCCGAGTCTGGCACGAACCGGGTGGCGCGGCGGAAACGACGTTCGTCGCGCCCCACGCCACCAGGGAGACCGCGACTCGCCTCAGCGGGTGACGCTGACCGCGCGTAACCAGCCGCTCACCGGAACCCCCCGAAGGCGAACGGTGGTGCGTGCTTCGCCACATGAGCGCGGTCGTATGCTCCGCCGCTACAGCCAGCTCAACGGCCCGACGCACGCGATCGTCGCGAGACTCACCCAAGGGAGTGGCATGCAGCTTGTTGCCGCCAGAGCACTGCGGACTCCGCAGCGTCCTGTCCGACACGGTTGCAGGGCCGACCGGGAGTCATGACCAGCCCCATGCGACAGCCTCGGCTGCTCCCCACCGAGACCGCCCGCCCCCCAGCGGGTGGAGAGGTAGAGATGCCCCCGACCACAGCTCCCCGCGTCGGTGCGCCTCCCGGTCCCACCAGACAGGCGCCCGCCCCCGGTCCCCCGTTCCCCCGGCCCCGCGCGCACAGCCCCGCGGTCGCCGGATCCCCCGACCGCCGCCCCGACACCGCCGACGCCGGCCCGGACGAGCCCGTGACTGCCACCGCACAATTCGACGGCCCCGCAGAGCATCACGACGAGACCGGGGCGTGGGCCCTGGTCAAGGCGTCGCAGGAAGGGGACATGGTCGCCTTCGGCGACCTGTTCGACCGCTACTACGACGTCGTCTTCCGCTACGTCCTGTTCCGCATGGGTGATCGCACCCTTGCGGAGGACATCACGCAGGAGACCTTCGTCAGGGCGCTGCGGCGGATCACGTCGGTCAGCTATCAGGGCCGCGACATCGGCGCGTGGTTCGTCACGATCGCGCGCAACCTGATCTTCGACCACGTGAAGTCGAGCCGGTACCGGCTGGAGCAGACCACGAACGACATCGTGGAGCTCTCCCCCAGTACCAACGGCCCCGAGCAGCAGGTGCTCGACGGCGCCACCAACGACGAGCTGCTGCGCTGCGTCCGCAAGCTCAACCCGGACCAGCAGGAATGCATCCAGCTCCGGTTCCTGCAGGGCCTCTCCGTGGCCGAAACGGCCGAAAGGATGGACCGCAACGAGGGGGCCGTCAAGGCTCTTCAGCACCGTGCGGTCCGCCGGCTCGCCCAGCTGCTGCCGGAGGGCCTCCGATGAAACGACGCCATATCGCACGCCGCGCCGCGCGCGTTACGGGTGCGGCGAACGAACGACTCAATGCGGTGAACGGTCTGCAGCCCGTAACCGACGACCGGGCCGGTCGTTGTACGGCTGAACGTCGCGCCACGCCCGACCGTGGCGCGGGGACTGACAGCGCAGGTGTGCAGTGAGGACGGCCAACATGCCCGCCGGACAGGGCAAGGACGCAGAGCGGTTCGCCGCCGCCGTGGAGCAGGGGACACCCCTCGGCTTCGCGGGCGACGACGAACTCGCGCGAGAGCTGGAGATCGTGGCGATGCTGCGGTCGGCGGGGCCGGCGTTCACGCCGGACCCCGACGCGAAGGCGCGCGCCAGGCAGCGGCTCATGGCCCTCGTCGCCGAGCAGGGAGAGCAGCGCGGGAGCGGCCGGGCGACGGTCGCGCCGCCGACTCCTGAGGAGACGACGGCCCCGATGGGCCGCGTGCTGGAAGCCTCGTTCCCGACTCCGCGTGCGGAGGTCGACACCGCCGCGGAGACCACGCAGCTGGCCCCGGTCACACCCGGGCAGCCCGTTGCCGAGGACGAGGTCGACGAAGCCGCGGAGACCACGCCGACGACCCCGACGGCCGCTCCGAGCGGGCGTCCCGGACGCCGGGCGCGGCACAGCGTCGCGAACCGGCCGGCCGGGCGGGCCCGGAGCTCGCGGCGGCCTGCGCCGAGCATGCGGCGGCGGGTTGTCCTAGTGGGCACGGCCGCGCTCGTCATGATGCTCGCTCTGACCGGCGGTGGAGTCCTCGCCAGCCGGAACGCGCTCCCCGGCGACACTCTCTACGCGCTCAAGCGGGTCGCCGAGTCGGCGGAGCTGGCCCTCACCTTCGACGAGGCGGCGAAGGCCGAGCGCCACCTCGAGATCGCCGGGACCCGGCTGTCCGAGGTCGAGCAACTGGTCGCGCGCGACACCCAGGTCACCGACCCCGAGGTGTACAGAGCCGCCATCCAGGAGTTCGACACCGCCACCGGCGAGGGCTCCCAGCTGCTGCTCACGGCCGCCCAGAGCGGCGGGGACACCGGGCAGCTCGACTCGCTGCACACGTGGGTGGCCGAGCAGTCGGCCCGGCTGACGCAGCTGCGCCCGGCCCTGCCCGTCCCGGCGGCGGCCAACGCGGACGGCTCGATCCAGCTGCTCGACCTGCTCCTCGGGCGCACCGAGGCGCTGGGCGCGCGCTCCGCCTGCTCGGAGTCCGGTGCAGGTGGCAACCTGCTCGGCCCGGTGCCGGCCGAGGGCGACTGCACGCCGCGTTCGGTGAACCAGAGCGGCCCCGACACCCCGAACCCGGGTCGCACCGGCAACCCGGCGACACCCGGCTCGCGGACCCCGGCACCGTCCGGCACCGAGGCACCGTCGGGCACCCCGAGTCAGACCCCGAGCGGGGAACAGCCTGGGCTGCTTCCCGACCTCGGCCTGAACGGCCCGTCGTCGGGCGGGTCGGAAGATGGGGAGTCCGAGGGAGGCAGCTCGCCGACCGAGTCGAAGGCGCCAGGGCCGGGTGGGGCCGGTGCCGGCGGTGTCAACGTGCCGCTCCCGCTGCTCCCGCCGGTCACGCTGCCGCCGCTGCTGCCCGGCATGCCGCCCATCACGATCGGCTGACCTGGGGATCGGCTGACCTGGGCTAACCGGATCCACGAAGGCCGTCGCGGACACACCCTCCGCGGCGGCCTTCCTCGTACCGCGGGCGCGGCCGGGCACCCTTCAACAGTGTCTGGACCGGACCCGTTCGATGCGAGGGCGCCGTTAGGGTGGTTGAACGAGTACCCGCTACCGGAGGCCCGCACGTGGTTGGAGAAGTAGATCCCCCCGAGCCCCTGACGCCCACCGGTTCGGGCGAGCTGAGTGGGGCCACGGAGACACCAGGGGTCGTCGAATCCGCCACGTCGGTGGACCCCGCGAAACGGGCCGGTGAGGCCGCCGCCGCGGCAGCCGTCGCGGCGGGCGACAGCAGCCCGGCGGACGTCCCGCTGACCGACTTGACGGCGGCTGCGTTCTTCGACGTCGACAACACGATGATGGTCGGCGCCTCGATCTTCCATTTCGCCCGCGGGCTCGCGGCGCGCAAGTTCTTCACCACCGCCGACCTCGCCGGCTTCGCCTGGCAGCAGCTCAAGTTCCGCATCGGCGGCCGGGAGACCGCCTACTCCACCACCACCGGCCGCGACACAGCCCTCTCCTTCGTGGCCGGCCGCCCCGTCGCCGAGATCACCGCGCTCGGCGAGGAGATCTACGACGAGCTGATGGCCGACCGGATCTGGGCGGGCACCCGCGCGCTCGCGCAGATGCACCTCGACGCCGGCCAGCGGGTGTGGCTGGTCACGGCCACACCCGTGGAGCTCGCGCTGATCATCGCCCGCAGGCTCGGGCTCACCGGTGCGCTGGGCACCGTGGCCGAGAGCGTCGACGGGCACTACACGGGCCGGCTCGTCGGGGAGATCCTGCACGGCCCGGCCAAGGCCCACGCCGTGCGCGCGCTGGCCGTCACGGAGGGCCTCGACCTGCGCCGGTGCAGCGCGTACTCCGACTCGGTCAACGACGTGCCAATGCTCTCCTCGGTCGGCACCGCGGTCGCCGTCAACCCCGACTCGGAACTGCGCGACGTGGCCAAGGAACGCGGGTGGCAGATACGCGACTTCCGCACGGGCCGCAAGGCCGCCCGCATCGGCGTGCCGTCGGTGCTCGGCGCCGGCGCGCTGGCCGGGGCCGTCGCGGCCGGGCTGGCGTACCGGAAGCGCTAGCCGAAGAACGCGTTGCGGCGCTGGCTCAGCAGCCGGTAGAGGGTGTGCTGGATGGTCTCGCGCACCTGGTCGGTCAGGTTGAAGACCGTCATCGGGTCGTCGGCGTCGGCCGGGTCGATGCCGTCGGTGCTGATCGGCTCACCGAACTCGATGTACCACTTGGACGGCAGCGGCACGAGCCCGAGCGGCCCGAACAGCGGGAACAGGGGTGTGACCGGGAAGTACGGGGCGCCGAACAGCCGGGCGAGCGGCTTGATGTCGCCGATCTTCGGGTAGATCTCCTCCGCCCCGACGATCGCGGCGGGGATGATCGGCACACCGGTGCGCAGCGCGGCCGACACGAAACCGCCACGGCCGAAGCGCTGCAGCTTGTAGCGGTCGTGGAACGGCTTGCCGATGCCCTTGAACCCCTCCGGCCAGACGCCGACGAGCTCGCCGGAGGCCATGAGGCGCTCGGCGTCCGGGTTGCAGGCGAGAGTGCTGCCCTGCTTGCGGGCCAGCGAGCCGACCACCGGCAGGCGGAACATCAGGTCCGCGCCGAGCATGCGCAGGTGCCGCCGCGACGGGTGGTCGTCGTGCAGGGCGACGGCCGTCATCAGAGAGTCCAGCGGGAAGGTGCCGGAGTGGTTGGCCACGACGAGCGCCCCGCCCACGTCCGGCACGTGGTGCATGCCGATCGTCTCCACCCGGAACCAGTTGCGGTAGAGCGGGCGCAGGGCGGGCAGGATCACGTTCTCGGTGAGGTCGGGGTCGAAGCCGAACTCGTCCACCGCGTACTCGCCCGACATGCGCCTGCGCAGGAACGCGAGAACGTTCGCGAGTTCCTCCTCCCACGGAGCCGGCCCGGCGTCCTCCGGAGCCGTGTCGTCGGCTGCCATCGGCTCGGGCGCCGGTTCGGGCTCCCGGCGGGGCTGCGCGACCGCCCGGTTCCCGAGGTTCCAGCGGGCGCGGCCACCGGACTCGTCTGCGTGCAGCGGGATGACCCTGGCTTCCGACACGGTCTGTCCCTCCTCCTGGTTACGGCACGTGAGTGTGGGTACGGGGGCGCGACGTCATCGGAGCGTCCTCGCTGCTGCGAGCACCCGGCGTTCCAGCATCTCGAAGCGCTCGGGGTCGATCACGGGGCGCAGCGCACGGCCGCGCACGTAGTCGTCGAAGGCCTGGACGGTGGTCCAGCGCGGGGTGAAGTCGAACTGGCCCCGCAGCCTGGCGTTGTCGACCACCCGCCCGAAGTTCAGCAGCCGCATCTGTTCGGGGGAGAAGTCGACGAGGCGGGCGCCGCGGAAGATCCTGCTCACGGGCCCCACCGCGCTGCTCGGCACCGGGATCGGCACGCGCCCGGCCCTGCGGATCGCCTGCGAGAGGAGCAGCACGCCGTCAGCGGCGACGTTGAAGACGCCGGGGATCTCCTCGCTCGCGGCCCGCTCCAGCACGGCCAGCGCGTCCTCCTCGTGCAGGAGCTGGACGCGCGCGTCGTAGCCGAGCACCGTCGGCACCACTGGCAGCGCAAAGTAGCGGGTGAAGACGGTGTCGATGCGCGGGCCGATGAAGTTCGAGAACCGCAGGACGGTGACGGACACGTCGGGACGGCGCCGGGCGAACCCGCGCAGGTAACCCTCGATCTCGACGGCGTCCTTGGCGTAGCCGCCGGGCGGGAGGTCCTTCGGCGTCATCGTCTCGTCGAACAACGCGGGGTCGCGCGGGCTGGAGCCGTAGACGGCGGTGGTGGACTTGAGCACCAGCCGCCGCACCGACGGCGCCTTCTGGCAAGCCGCGAGCAGCTGCATCGTGCCGATGACGTTCATCTCCTTCATCGCCGTGCGGCCGCCGGATGTGCCCGGGTTGGCCGATAGCGATGCGTGAACGACGGTGTCGACGGACGCGGTGGAGATGACCTTCGAGATCAGCGGGTTGCGGATATCGGCACGGATGAACTCCGCGCGCCCCATCCGGCGCAGCAGGTCGCGTGGTGGCGGCACGGTGTCCACGCCGAGAACGCGGTCGATGGCGGGGTTCGCCGCCAGGCGGGCGGCGAGGTGACCACCGAGGAACCGGCTGACCCCGGTGACGAGCACGACGGATGGCGGCACAGACCCAACCTCAGGTGCGCGAGTGGACGGGGCGAGTGCCCGATGCTAGACCTGTGGGAGGCGCCCTTCAGGGCCTGAACGGCCGGACGTGAGCCGTTCCACCGGCAGGAAGCGCAATCCAACCCGTCCGGAGGAACATGCGAAGCGGCCGGCGGAGCCCGCCGGCCGCTCGGAGGGTGCTCGAGTCTTCAGCACCCTCCTCGGTCACTTGCCGAGCTTGCGACGCTGCACGCGGGTCTTGCGGAGGAGCTTGCGGTGCTTCTTCTTCGACATCCGCTTGCGGCGCTTCTTGATGACCGAGCCCATACGTGGCGGCCTTCCTGGTGATGGCGTGACCCGGCGGGCCACTTCGTGGAGGTGCACCAGGCCGCATGCGGCGCAGGCGCGCACGGGCCGGGCGATGACCGAGCGCCCACTCTACCGGGGAGTTCTCGCCGCTCCGCGCCCACCGGTGGCCAGGTGGCGAATTGACAGCGCCGGTAGGTCAGCCGGCGTCGAAGTAGGCGCTGCGCAGGTAGTCCTCAACAGCGCGCTTCGGCACCCGGAACGAGCGTCCGACCCGCGCGGCCGGCAGGTCGCCGCCGTGGACCAGCCGGTAGACCGTCATCTTGGAGACCCGCATCATGGCTGCGACCTCGGCCACCGTCAGGAACTGCACCTCGGCAAGGGGGATCTCAGAGGGCTCGGACGGCATCCGATCACCGCTTTCGTGGTCTCACCGGACGTGCCGGGCTCCGTAGCCGGGGCCGCGGCTGCTGATGTTCCCGGTGAGCTTAGCGGTGCCGGTGTGACTAGATCGAGGGGCCGTTGCACCCTGGAGCGGAATACAGGCTCGCGTCAGGGTGAGGCGCGGTCGACCGATCGGGCGTACCTCGCGATGTTTCGTCACCGCTGTCCGGCTTACTGCACGGCCGGGTGATCAGCGGCGGCGATGTTGTCGGGGGCTCGGGGCTTCGTGGCGTCGGGGTCAGGGGCGCGCCGCGGCCCGGCCCAGCTCCACCGAGCGGTCCCGCGCCGCCTCGATCGCCGCGATCAGCGCCGCACGCACGCCGTGCTTCTCGAGCTCGCGGATCGCCGCGATCGTCGTGCCCGCGGGCGACGTGACCGCCTCCCGAAGGATCACCGGGTGGTCGTTGGACTCGCGGAGCATGCGCGCCGCCCCGAACGCCGACTGCACGATGAGGTCGGCTGCGACCGCACGTGGCAGACCGAGCAGGATCCCGGCGTCGATCATCGCCTCGACGAGGAAGAAGAAGTACGCGGGACCGGAGCCCGACAGCGCCGTCACCGCGTCCTGCTGCGACTCCGGCACCCGCACGACCCGGCCGACCGACGCGAGCAACTTCTCCACGGCAGCCAGCTGGTCCTCGGTCGCATGCGTGCCGGGCGAGATGGCGCTCATCGCCTCGCCCACGAGCATCGGGGTGTTGGGCATGACCCGGACAACCGGCGTCCCGGCCGGCAGCGCCCCCTCGAACAGCGACGTCGGCAGCCCGGCGCACAGCGACACCACGAGCGTGCCCTCCCGCAGTGCGGGGGCCAGCTCGGCGAGGACGGGCACGATGTCCTGGGGCTTGACGGCCACCACGACGATGTCGGAGCGCTCCGCCGCTGTCGGCACGTCGACGGCCGCCACGCCGTGGCGCGCGGTCAGCTCCGCCGCCCGCTCCGGGTGCCGCTCTGTGAACACCAGCTCGTCGGGGGTGCGCCCGGCGGCGAGCAGCCCCGCCAACAGCGCCTCACCGATCTTCCCCGCTCCGAGCACCGCGATCCGCGTCATGCGGGTGACGGTAGCCCTGTCCGCTTGAGCCTCAGCCACCCAATGGGGCCAGCGCGAGCTGGCGGGCCTGCGCCACCAGCCGTCCCGCCGCGTCGACCACCGTCACGTCCTCGTCGAACCAGGCGCCCGCCACGGACGCCGAACGCGACTCGATCCGCAGCCATCCCGGCGCCGGGTGAGCCCGCAGCAGCGCCGTGAGCTGCACGGTGGGAGCCCAGCCGAACCGGCCGCCGACGTTGAACACCGTGGGCGGCAGGATGTCGCCCGCGAGGAGCGCGAACAGCACGTCCGCGGGTTCCCCTCGGGGACGCGCCCAGCCCCGCAGCACCGGCGGCCCCTGCTCGCCCCGGACGAACGCGAAGGTCCGGGTGTCGAAACGCAGCTCGCAGGACGCGGCGAGCCCCAACATCGGGCCCGCCGCCGGGTCGGTGGCATCGGCGGGCGGTTCGGCCGGCATCCCGGGCAGGTCGCTCCAGCGGGCCTCGTCCTCCGGGAGGCGGCCCGCGGTCAGGGTGGCCGCCAGCACCGGTCTGCCGTCCTGGTGCATCCGCACCGCCACCACCGATGCGGTGCGGCCGACCTTCAGCACCTCGGTCCGCAGCTCGACGGGCCCGGGGTCGGGAGCGCGGAGGAAGTCGGCGGCGATCGCGAGGGGGTCGGGCGCCGCGCCGGGGGCATCGGCCTCGATCCGAGCCAGTCCGGCCTTGGCCAGCAGCACGAGCAGGAGGCCGCCGTGCGCCTTCGGGCCGACGGTCCAGCGGCCACCCAGCTCGGCGGCATAGCGCCCGTCCCCGAGCGCGTCGATGCCGGTCGCGTCGCGGAACGGCCGCCCGGCAGCAGGACTTACGGCTGCGGTGTCCCCCGCGGCGGCCTGGGCGGTCACGAGGCCGCCCTCCAGCCGATCGGGCATCGGAAACGCATTACTCAGGAGTAGCAGGACACCCCAGCGTCGTCCCAGGCCTACCCGGTGTGAGCTGCGTCTACCGGCGAGCGGGCAGCGCCGGGCGCGCCGTCGGCTGCAGATGGAGCCGGGCGAAGAGGAGCGACTCCGCGAGCAGCGCCGTGCGCTCGTCGCGGGTGCGGCAGCGTCGGGTGCTCACCTCGACGACGACGGTGCCGTCGAATCCATCCGTGAGGAGCCGCTTGCACACCTCGGCGCACGGCTGGCCGCCGCGGCCTGGCACGAGATGCTCGTCGCGCGGTGCGCCGCTCCCATCGGCGAGGTGGACGTGGCTCAGGCCGCTGCCCATCCGCTCCAGCATCGCGATCGCGTCGACGCCGGCGGCCGCCGTGTGGGAGAGGTCGAGTGTGTAGTGCGCGTGCCCGACGTCGGTGGGGTCGAACCCGGGGCTGTAGAGCACGGTGCTGACGCCGGAGCGGCTGATCGGGAACATGTTCTCAATGGCCAACTCCACGCCGACGTGCTCGCCGGAGCGGGCCACCTCGTCAGCGAACAGAGCGGAGTAGCGGCGCTGCCAGCGGAAGGGCGGGTGGAGCACCACGGTGCGGGCGCCGAGTGCTGCCGCCGCCTCCACCGAGCGCCGGATGCGGCCGATCGGCTCGGCGGTCCACACCCGCTGTGTGACGGCGAGGCAAGGGGCGTGCACCGCGAGTACCGGAACCCCGAACCGCTCGCTCAACCGGGCGACCGCGGGCACGTCCTGGCTGACCGGGTCCGGCCAGACCATCAGCTCCACACCGTCGTAACCGAGCTCGGCCGCCAGCTCGAACCCGGCCGTGACCGGTTCCGGGTACACCGAAGCGGTGGACAGGGCGACCGGCGGCGCGGGCGCCCCGTGCTGCGCGGTGGTCATCTGCCCAGGAGTACCAGAATCGCCGGGGAGGCAGTCAGCAGTAGGCCGACGAGCACCGCGAACATCGTGGTGCGCATGTCGTTGTTGCGCAGGAGTGCCCGGACCACCACCACCAGCCCGACGGTGACAAGCACCGCCGCGGCGAGCGCCACAACCGGGAGGCTGCGCCAGAGGAAGCGGAAGCCGACCCAGAGTGCGGCGCCACCGACCGCTCCCGCGATCCACTGGGCGAGCACCGCGGCCCACGCCTGGCTCGCATTGTCGGCGACGGCGCCGGCGCGCCACTTGCGCCGGCTCTTGCCCGGCTGCTCGTCGTCCTCGACAGCCTCGGACTCCTCGCTGTCGAAGAAGCCACCCGGCTCCGGTTCGGCGTCGTCGAACCGCTGGTCGCGGTCGCGTCGCGCCCGACCGTTCCTGGCCCGGTCGGGGCGGTGGACGGGCGGCAACTCGTCCTGGCCACCGCCGTAGAAGTCCTCGAAACCGTCGGAGAAGCTGTCGGACTGGTCGTATCTGCGCCCGCCCAGCCCGGCTGGCTCGTCGTCGAAGTCGAGCGGCGCGGCGGCCTCGGTGGGCGGACCGACGTCCTCGTCGGCCTGGGCGCCGTTCTGCCTGCCGCGGGTGCGGTCACGGTGCCACGCCTCGGCGCCGGCCGGAGCTGCCCCGACCATGGTGGGCGGACCGTCGTCGTCATCATCGTCGTAGCCGTCGGAGTCGTAGCCGTCGGAGTCGTAGCCATTGGACTCATAGCCATTCGACTCATAGCCATTGGACTCATACCCGTCGGCGCCGGGCCGGAGGTGGGGCTGGATCGGGGCCGTCAGGCTCACGTCGAGCGCAGGATCCTCGTCGCGGACGCGCGGGATGTGGTCGGTGGGCCGGTCGCGCACCGGGCTCCCGGCTGCCGCACCCCGGGGCGGGGTCTCCCGCGGCTGCGACTCCCGGATCTGGGGCTCCCGGATCTGGGGCTCCCGGATCTGGGGCTCCCGGATCTGGGGCTCCCGGATCTGGGGCTCCCGGATCTGGGGCTCCCGGATCTGGGGCTCCCGGATCTGGGGCTCCCGGATCTGGGGCTCACGGATCTGGGGCTCACGGATCTGGGGCTCACGGATCTGGGGCTCACGGATCTGGGCCTCACGAGGCTGGGGCTCCCGCGGCCGGGAGTCCCACGCTTGCGGCCCCGAATCCCACGCCCGCGGCTCGGGGCCGGGAGGCTCCGGTTCCCACCCGCGCTGCTCCCGCTCGCGGGTCTGCCGGGGTGGCGGCTGCGCGTCCCGCCGGTCGTCGCGGGCCGGGGCGTCCCACTCCGTCGACTCCCACGCCTGTGGACCGGAGTCCCACGGCTGTGGAGCCGAGTCCCGCGCCTGCGGCTCGGGCGCCCGTCGGCTCTCCCACGAGGGCGGCTCCGGCTCCCAGGAACCGGGTTCGCGGTCGGCGCTCCTGCGCCCACCGGAATCGCGCTGCCCCGGGGGCACACGCTCGCGGAGCAACGCGCGGTCCGGCTCCCGGCTGGGCGCCGGCCAGTCCGGGACGGCAGGCGCGCCACGACCGACGGGAGCTGCACCGCCCTCTTCCGACCCGTCGGGTTCCCGCCGACGGCGCCGTCGACCGGTCGCGTTCGCATCGCCGTGCTGGGCGAGCAGCTCGGCGACGGTGCGCTGGCGTGGGTGGTCGGTTTCGGAGCTCATCCCGTACACCGTGCCTCGAACGGCGTCAAGCGTCCAAGACCATCCGGCGCGTCGTGCGCCGAGCGGTCTATCTGGGCCGTCCCATCGAGCGTGTCGAGCCGCCGGAGGATCACTCCTTCGCGCAACGCCCATGGGCAGATCTCGAGCTGGGTCAGCCGCAGCGCACGCATCGCGGCCTCCGCGACGAGGGCTCCGGCCGCCAGCTGGTGGGCCCGGCTGGGGCTCACACCCTCCAGCTCCGCGAGGTCGTGCGACGACATCCGCGTGACGAACGAGGCGAGCTGGCGCAGCCCGACGTCGGTGAGCACCCGCCGCACCCGGGGACCTGCGCCCGACGGCGCGGCGCCGGTGAGCCGGGCGAGCGAGCGGAACGTCTTGGACGTGCCGACGGCGAGATCGGGGGTGCCGGCCCGACGGAGCCTGCGGGCGACCGGGGCGAGCTGGGCGTCGAGTCGTAGGCGCAGCTCGTCGATCTCACGGCGCGACGGCGGGTCGGAGCGGAAGCACTCCCGAGTCAGCCGCCCGGCCCCCATGGGCAGCGATTCGGCGACGGCGGGGTGCTCGTCGAGCCCCGAGGCGAGTTCCAGCGAACCGCCCCCGATGTCGAGCACCAGCAGCCGGCCGGCCGACCAGCCGTACCAGCGGCGCACGGCGAGGAAGGTGTAGCGGGCCTCGTCCTCGCCGGGCAGCACCTGCAGGCTCACCCCGGTGCGGTCGCGCACAGCGGCGAGCACGGCCGCCGAGTTGGTGGCGTCGCGCAGCGCCGATGTGGCGAACGCGAGCAGGTCGGCGCACCCCGCGGTCTCGGCCACCGCGCTGGCCCGCTCCACGGCCTTGACGAGCGCATCCTCGCCCGCCGGGGCGAGTGCGCCCGTGGGGTCGAGGTGCTCGGCGAGACGCAGCTCGGTCTTGTCGGAGGTCATCGGGGTGGGGTGGCCGCCGCGCTGGGCATCCACCACGAGGAGGTGGACCGTGTTGGAACCTACGTCGAGCACACCAAGGCGCACGCGGCCCACGTTACTGCCCGGTCGTGACGATCTCGTGACCCAACCGGCATCAACACCGGCGGAACGGCGCCGACCATCGAGAACAGCGGGCTGTCCACATGCCCACACGGTTGTCCACAGGATGTGGACAGGCCCGAGACACATCCACAACCCCGGTAGCCTGCGCTCGTGCACTCCGCGATCGAGGCGCCTCCTGCCCGCCTGAAAGGCACGCCGAGCTGGCTGGTCAACCAGACGGCCACACACGCATCGCGGCTGGTCACCGAGGGCTTCGCCGCCGTGGGCGCGCGGCGATACCACTACTCGCTGCTCGCTGCGCTGAGCGAGTTCGGCCCGTCGAGCCAGGCGGCGCTCGGCCGGCACACGGGCATCGACCGCAGCGACGTCGTCGCGATGCTCAACGAGCTGAGCGAGCAGCAGCTGGTGGAGCGGTCGGTCGACCCGGGCAACCGCAGGCGCAACATCGTCACGCTCACCGACGCGGGCACCGCCCGCCTCGCCGAGCTCGACCATCTGCTCGCCGGCATCCAGGACGAGCTGCTCGCTCCGCTCGCCCCGGCCGAGCGCGAGCAGCTCGTGACGCTGCTCGGCCGGGTGGTGGAACACCACCGAGCCGGCGGCCTGGGCTCGAAACCGTAGGTGTCGCGGGCCGGCTCCGTGAACGATGACCGGAGTCAGCCGGCGTCGGGCGGGGCACCAGTTCGCCGGTCAGGGGTACCGACCCCCGGTCAGCCCTCGAACTTGTAAGCCGGACCGGTTCCGTTTACACGAACGGCCTAGCGACCGCAAAGGAGCGGAAGGTCGTTCTGACCTCCCGGAACGCTCCCCCCGGCTGGCCCCGGTTGCCCCCGGCTGGCCCCGGACGACCCTGCTCTGCCACGGCCCAGGGACGGCCCGAAGCTGTCCACACAGGACGCGCGGGCCTCCGCGCTGGTTGAGATACCTGCCCCCTCAACCAGACGCCCCCGGCGCGGCGCCGGAAACGCCGGCCGAGGACTTGATCGCAGAGAGGCCCTGCGACCCGTGCACACCATTCCGCATCCCACGATCCCGGCCGACGACGCCCCGCTGTGCGCGTCGTGCGGCACCATCAACTCACCCGACTACTTCCTGACCGTCGTCGACCCGACCGGCTCCCGTGAGCTGTGCGCCGCGTGCGCGCTGGGGCTGCTGATCGCCGTCGACCCCGACCGGTGCGGGCCGATCTCCCTCGTGCTCGGCGTGCCGCTCGCGGAGGTGACTGCCCGATGAGGGACCTCCGCCCGCTGCATGCCGAGCCCGTTGCTGTGCGGGCCCCGTTCGACGTCCGCCAGCCACCCATCTACAACCCGGAAGCGGCGCGTGCCAGTGCTCACCGCCGAAGAAGTCAGCAGGAAGCTGCAACGCCGGGGGCCGAGTAGGGGTTCACCCCCCCAAGGGGGCTTTCCTGGCGCGCGTCCACAGAGATCGTGTATTTGGGACCGGTACCGCAGCGCCTTGTCATGTCGTAGTACTGCCTAGGGGCGTCCAGGCGGGCGACTTCGAGATTCGGGTAGACCAACGGCTTTCCGGCGCTCACCTGCGCAGCAGGTCCCCCGACCACGAAGTAGGCGGCACCGGGCTTTGAAGGTGACTGCAGCAACGTGGCCCTACCTGCGCTGTTGACGACAACCGCGGCGGTCTCGTCGATACCCACGCCGTAAACCTGTGGAGGAGCACCGGATACCGCACCGTCCGCTATCTGCCGTGCCATGAACACCGTGAGCCGACCGAAGCGATCGCGCTCACCGAAATGGCTGTCCGTGATCCAGCCGGCGAGCGGCGGAAATTTCAACATGTTCCGAGTGAAGGTCACCCTCGACGAATAGGGATCGGCGAGAGACTCGGCTGAGTCGATGCTGCCGTTGCTGGAATCGAAGGCGTACTGCCCGAGGATCGCCAAACCGGCACTGCTTCCGCCGACGACGCCACCGCGCTGGTAGACGCGTTGGACCGCCGCCATGAGCGGGCTGCCCGCCCATTGCGTGTAGTTGTGCTGATTGCCTCCGTCGAAGAAGGCGGCCTCGGCTTTGTCGATGACCGAAGCGGCCTGCTTGAGGTCGGCCTGCGTGGAAGGAGGCGGCAGGCTGATCGTCTGGACCGAATTGAAGGGTGCGGCCTTGTAGATCTCCGAGTCCAGGCCGCTGTTGGCCTCCGCGGTCAGCACCACCACGTCCCCGAGTCGGCTCGTGCTGTCCGGGGAGAGGGTGGAGCGCATCCAAGCAGCGAACGCTGCGGTCACCTCCAATTCGCCCCCGTCGAGCACGAGCCCCGGCCCGGCGGGCGTGAAGACGCTGTCCGCAGCGGATCCCAGAGGCGGAAATGCCTCTGTCCTCCTCGGCGGCCCCGCCGCTTGCGCAGCGGCGGCCAATGATGTCAGGCCTCCGGCGAGCAGAATACATGCCGCAAGGACGGCGAGGGATCGTTCGAATGGAGGGCGCACCATTTCCCCTTCCTTCCATCGAAAGACCGGAGGACGCTCCGGGAACCGAGAAGGAGATCGCAATCGCGCCCTTCGCCCGATGGCTCGAGAGCTGAAGTGACGCGAATGCGAGCCTGGTTGTTCACCAACATGAGGATGGCCATCTCCCCATTCTCGATTCCGGTGTTTTGAGCGCCTCCGCGGTCGTTGGAGTGCGTTGATCATCTGCGGTGAGCAGCCGCAGGCAGCGATAGCAGCACCGGCGGAGGCCGGGGTCAAGGGATGAGGGCAGAAGGATCTTGGCCGAGCGCCAGCGGCCCGAAGGGCGGTCAAGATGCTTGTGAACCCCTTGACGCTGAGAGACGACGAACAGCGCCCCCACTCACGATTCAGCAGGGGAGCTGTCGTGCCGGAGTTGTGACCTGCGGCCACGCCCCGAACGGGGCTTGCGTCCCCGGGCGACGTCGGCGTACGACCAGCCACCGTTCGTCCCGCCGGCACCGTCGGCTGAGCGCGCCGCGCTCAACCGCCGCACCGCCCGTGCCCAGACTGGCACCGCCTGACCCGACCCGCCACGAGGAAGGACACCCCCCCCCCCGCCCATGCCCAACTCCCCCGACGACCCGCAGGTTCAGGAGGCCGTCAAGGCCGCCGATCACTACACCAGCCAGGCCAAGGCAGCCGCCCGCCTGGACCGCCCCGTGGACTCCCAGGCGATGGCCACCCTCGCGCTCGCCGCCGAGGTGCGGGCGGCGCGGCTGCAGCTCGCCCCGCTGCTCGAGCGGCTCGTCGAGTCGGTCGAAACGATCGAACAGAAGCGGTAACCCCGCCGACAAAGTGGGCCCCGACGTTGCTTCGTTGCGCGTTGGGGCCCGCTGCCATCCTCGCCCTTGACCCGACTGACCCCCTACCGGGCAAGGAGCACATCGCCGGCTGAACTCAAGTCCGGCGACGCGATGCGCGGGAAGCTCTGGTGAGCGCGCTGCCATCCGCGACGGCGACGTGGCTGACCTCCTCGATGCCATCGAGCTTGGCGGAGTCGAGGCCGGCGAGAGGTGGCTACGATCCCGCGGTCTGCCGTACTCCAAGCCAAGTCGCCGGGAGCATCCCCGCTATGCGGTGCGCGGCCAGGAGTGGGCGCCGCTTCCGCCCGCCGACGACCAGATCAAGGTCCGCACCACCGCCGGCCCCGCTTGAGTCGGGATATCGACTGCCATTCGCCCGCTCGTCCGGCCACTATTGGCAACAGATCTTAGTCAGCGCGTTCGCGCAGGTCAGAGGCGCGCACAAAAGTGCGCACAAGTGCGCTTTTTCGGCCGCTGGGCGATCCGTGCGTGAGCGGTCGGGCGGGATGACGTACCCCGCCCGGGCGGTCATCGCGGTCGCGGAGCGCCTCGGGCACGACAACGCGACGATGGTCATCAAGGTCTACGGGCACCTGCTCCCTGACTCCGAGGACCGCACTCGCCGGGCCCTCGATGACGCCTGGTCGGCCCCGGCCGCGGAGGCTCCCACGGCCCAGGGACGGCCCGGATGATCTACGGCAACGCTGCGGTCAGGTCAGGACAGGGTCTGACGCCCCGGTCAGCCCTCGAACTTGTAGCCGAGCCCACGCACCGTCACAAGGTGCCGGGGCGCGGAGGGGTCGGACTCGACCTTCGAGCGCAACCGCTTGACGTGCACGTCGAGCGTCTTCGTGTCGCCGACGTAGTCGGCACCCCAGACGCGGTCGATGAGCTGACCGCGGGTGAGCACCCGGCCCACGTTGCGGAGCAGGTACTCGAGCAGGTCGAACTCCTTGAGCGGCAGCGCGACGTCGGCGCCGTTCACCGAGACGACGTGCCGCTCGACGTCCATCCGCACGGGCCCCGCCTCGAGCACACCGGGCAAGCCGTCGACGTCGCCACCGCCCTCGCCGCCACGGCGCAGCACCGCGCGGACCCGGGCGATCAGCTCGCGGGCGGAGTAGGGCTTGGTGACGTAGTCGTCGGCGCCCAGCTCCAGCCCGACGACCTTGTCGATCTCGCTGTCGCGGGCCGTCACCATGATCACCGGGACGGCGGAGCGCGTGCGCAGCGCCTTGCACACGTCCGTGCCGCTCATGCCGGGGAGCATGAGGTCGAGCAGCACGATGTCGGCACCGTTGCGGTCGTACTCCTCCAGCGCGTCCTGACCGGTGGCGGCGACGGCGGTGGTGAAGCCCTCCTTGCGGAGCAGGAACGCGAGGGGGTCGGCGAAGGACTCCTCGTCCTCGACGATGAGCACCCTTGTCATGGGATCTCCTCTGCTCACCCGACGCGGTCGGGCAGTTCGACGCGTGCGGGATCGGCCGCCGCGATGGGGGTTTCGCCGCCGTCCTGGCCCGGTGGGGAGCCGAGCTCGGCGTCGAGCTCGGAATCGGGCTCGGTGTGGACGGGAAGGCGCATGGTGAACGTCGACCCGGTGCCCGGGCTGCTCCATAGCCGCACCTCGCCACCATGGTTGGCGAGCACGTGCTTGACGATCGCGAGACCGAGTCCCGTGCCGCCGGTGGCCCGTGAGCGCGCCGGGTCGACGCGGAAGAACCGCTCGAACACCCGCTGCTGGTGCTCAAGGGCGATGCCGATACCGCGGTCGGTCACGGCGATCTCCACCCACTCGCCGGTGCGCCGCCGCGACACGGAGACCGAGGCCCCGAGGGGGGAGTACGCGATGGCGTTCTCGATGAGGTTGGACAGCGCTGTGACCAGCAGCGTCAGGTCACCCTCCACCTCGAGCCCGGTCGGGCGGTCGACAATGATCTCGATCTCCGCCGCTTCGGCCGACAGCCGGGCACGCGCCATGGCCTCCCGCACCACCTCGTCGACGTCCACGACTTGCAGCTCGGGGAGCCGCTCGGCCCCGGTGAGCCGGGAGAGCGCGATCAGCTCCGTGACGAGGTTGCCGAGCCGAGTGGCCTCGTTGAGGATCTTGGTGCCGAACCTCCGGACCTCGACCGGGTCGTCGGCCGCGTCCAGCACGGCCTCGGCCAGCAGCCCGACCGCGCCGACCGGCGTCTTGAGCTCGTGGCTGACGTTGGCCACGAAGTCGCGCCGGGTCGCCTCCAGCCGGACGGCGTCGGAGGTGTCGGCCGCCTCGACCATGCTGAAGCCGCTGCCGAGGGGTCGGACGTGCGCCAGCACCGCGGCCGGTTGGCGGCCCCGGCGGTCGAGCGGGGAGAGGTCCACGGCGATCGCCACGCCGCTCGCCAGCACCTGCTGACAGGCCGCCGCTGCTCGGGCGTCCGCCCGGCCCGCGGTGACCACACCCAGTTCGGCGGCGCGGGGGTTGTGGAGCACCACATCGCCGCCCTTGTTGAGCACGACGAGGCCCTCGTCGGTGGAGCGGAAGACCCGCTGGAGGAGGTCGGCCATCGGCGGGCCAGGCACGGGTTCGACCCGTGCGGGAACGGGGTCGACGCGTCGCCTGGCGGTCCGGATCCCGAGCGCGAGGCCGAGCCCCAGCGCCCCGACCGCGATCGCCACGTAGAGCAGCGCGTCCACAGCTCGAATGGTAGGCAGGTCGACCCATCCGCGGGCCACCCCAGAGGCCGGGTCGTGATGCTCCTGACGTTGCAGAACGCCACATTTCCGCGGTGGTTCACCGACAGTTCACCCCGAAGAGTGATAGTTCAGCGCCCCTGAGCGGCCACCGCCGCGGCGGCCGTCGCCGCGGCCTCCGGATCGAGGTACTCCCCGCCGGGCACCGTGGGGCGCAGGTCGTCGTCGAGGTCGTAGCGCAGCGGGATGCCCGTCGGGATGTTCAGCCCGATGATGTCGGCGTCGGAGATCCCGTCCAGGTGCTTGACCAGCGCACGTAGCGAGTTGCCGTGCGCGGCGAGCAGAACGACCTTTCCGGCCCGCAGGTCCGGCACCACGGCGGACTCCCAGTACGGCAGGAACCGCGCCACGACGTCCTTGAGGCACTCGGTGGCCGGGATCTCGATGCCCGCGTAGCGCGGGTCGCCCTCCTGGCTGAACTCCGAGCCCGGCTCGATCGGCGGCGGCGGCACGTCGTAGCTGCGGCGCCACTCCATGAACTGCTCCTCGCCGAACTCCTCCAGCGTCTGCTTCTTGTTCTTGCCCTGCAGGGCGCCGTAATGCCGCTCGTTGAGCCGCCAGTCGCGGCGCACCGGAATCCAGTGCCGGTCGCACGCGTCGAGCGCGAGGTTCGCCGTCGAGATCGCCCGCCGCAGCAGGGAGGTGTGCACGACGTCAGGCAGCAGCCCGACAGCCCGCATCAGCTCACCCCCGCGCCGGGCCTCCTGCTCGCCGGTCTCGGAGAGCGGCACGTCCACCCACCCCGTAAACAGGTTCTCGGCGTTCCACACGCTCTGACCGTGGCGGAGCAGCACCAAAGTTCCCATAGTGCCAACTCTGCCACCTGCGGCGGACGCTCAACCGGCGACCGTCAGGCTCCGCAGGGACGTCTGGAACGTCTGCTCGTACGCACTCCACACATCCTGCAGTGAGGTCCCGGTGGCGACCAGCGTCATGTCGCCATGCACGGTGAACAACTGCACGTTGCGCAGCGTCAGTCCGGTTCCCGAGTCGGTGAAGCTGCCACCCAGCATGTGCGCGATGGTGCCGTCGCCCAAGGTGATCTGCTCGTCGACCGTCGACGCGTAGGCGGTGAGGCCCTGCAGCTCCTGGCGGGCACCGAGGACCGTGGTCGAGAGGTCGGCCGCTGACTGCACGACGAGCACGTTGATGTTGGAGCTGAAGCGGCCGGCGACCGAGCTGGACGGCTGCGGGTCCAGGAACACCACCGCAGTGCCCTGCGTTCCGCTGGTGTCGGCCGTCCAGTTGGTCGGCGGGACGAGGCTGAACCGGCCTTGGGCATCGGTGAAACGACCCTCGTTCGATGGCGGGTCCGCCGGAGGCGTGGGCGATGGCGACTCCGGAACGGCGACGGACGCAAGGGACGGGCCTGCTGTGCCCGGCACCTGGACCGTGCATCCGGCCAGCGCCAGCACGCCCACTACCAGCCCGACGCATGCCAGTGCGATCCGCATCCCGTCCTCACCGCCTCACGACGTCGCCCGATCGACGCACCCTGCGCGCGCCGCTCGCGGCATGATCGCTCACCCGCCCGGGGGACACCACGCGGGGCTCGTGCGGTGCCAGGCCACGATCGTCGCCGGAGTGATCGCGGGTGACGTTTGCGGCCACCGCACCAGGGCTCAGGACCGGCGGCGCTCCTCCGCCTCGACGACGGCGGCCGGCAGCGGCGTGCGGCCGAGATCCACCCCGAGACCGGCCAGCACGGCCTTGCCGATGTCGCGCAGCTGCTCGACCTGCTCCGGCGTGAGCCGGTCGATCAGGTGCCGGCGGACCGTGCGGACGTGGCCCGGCGCCGCGGCGGCGAGCGCCGCGAAGCCCGCCTCGGTGAGCTGGGCGAACGTGCTGCGCCGGTCGTCGGGGCACGGGACGCGGCGCACCCAGCCCTGCCGCTCGAGCCGGGCGACCGCGTGGGAGAGCCGGCTCTGCGAGCTCTGCGTGATGGCCGCCAGGTCGCTCATCCGCATCGTGCGGCCGGGGACGTCGGAGAGCATCGCGAGAATTTGGTAGTAGGCGTGCGGCATGCCGGAGTCGCGCTGGAGCTGCCGGTCGAGCTCGGCCTCCAGCAGCGTTGTCGCGGCGAGGTACGAGAGCCATGCGTCCAGCTCGCCTGGCTCCAGCCAGCGGATCTCCTCCACACTCGACACACTTCCCTGGTCGCCGCTATCCGCAGGCTGTGTCGACGGCACGCTCACGGCGCTCATGATACGTGAAGTCTGTTGAACATTCATATGTCGCGTGGCGAGGTGCTAGGATTGAGTTCTCAACCACTGTGGGGGAACGATGCCGGTACAGCGCCTCAACCACGCCGTGCTCTACGTCCGCGACCTCGACCGGAGCGTCGGCTTCTACACCGATGCCTTGGGTTTCCGGGTCGTCCGACAGATGCCGGGCCGGGCGGCGTTCCTGCAGGCCGACGCCTCCACCAACGACCACGACCTCGGGCTGTTCGCCCTCGGCAGCGACGCCGGTCCGTCGCGGGCCGGGCGTTCGACCGTGGGCCTGTACCACCTGGCGTGGGAGGTCGACACACTCGCGGAGCTGAAGCGCATCGCGGGGGGGCTCACGGATCGGGGCGCGCTGGTCGGGGCCTCCGACCACGGCACCACCAAGGCGCTCTACGCCCACGACCCCGACGGGCTGGAGTTCGAGGTCAGCTGGCTCGTCCCGGCCGACCGGCTCAGCTCCGACATCGCGATCAAGACCGTCCCGCTGGACCTCGACGCCGAGATCGAGCACTACGGCGCCCACACGAAGGGCGGGGTCGGCGTCTCCACGCCGGTCGGCTGAGCGACCGGAAGGCCCGGTCGCCCCGTCAGAATCCTCCCGCGGCACCCATCCGGTAGCCCTCGCGCGCCGAGAACTCGGCCGTCACGCTGAACCTGTCGGCGCGCACGAGCGTCTGGCGCCACTCGACCGGCCGGTCAGCCGCCCGGCCGAGACGGTCGATCATGAACGCCGCGACCCCCGGGCCCACGCCGAGCAACTCGCGCTCGACCTCGGACGGGACCACCGCACGCACACGCTCGTTCCCGCCCGTGACCCGCACGCCGCAGCGGGCCGCGTAGACGGTGTAGAGCGCGGTGTGGCTGAAGTCGACGTCCAGCAGCGGCGCGGCGAGCCGCTCCGGCAGCCAGACCCGGTCGACGGCGAGCGGGTCGGCGTCGGCGAAGCGCAGCCGCTCGAGGTGCACGAGTGGCGTCGACTCCTCCAACCCCAGCCGCGCAGCCACCACCCCGTCGGCGCGGACATCGAGCGTGCGCACCACACTCCGCTGCACCTGACCGGTGGCCTCCACCGCGGTGAACAGGCTGAAGATCTCGCCCAGCGGCTGCTCGATCTCGGTGGGCTCGGCCTGCCGTGGGGTGCGGCCCCGCCCGGCGATGACCAGTCCCTCGTCCCGCAGCCTGCGCACGGCCTCCCGCACGGTGTGCCGGCTGACGCCGTACTCGGCCACGAGCGCCAGCTCACCGGGAAAAGCGGCCGTGAACTCGTCGTGCTCGAGCCGGCGGCGCAGGTCGGTGAGGAGCTGGGACCACAGCGGAGCCCCGGCCATACGGTCGAGCGTGCGGGCGGTCATGCGGAGTTCGGGGTGGTGTGGCGGGTGGAGCTCATGGTGGTTCCCGGGGCTCGACGGTTGCGGGCGCTGCGGCTTGCTCCGGCCCCTCGGATCGGATCCGGCAGGAGCTAGCAGGCGG
Source organism: Pseudonocardia aurantiaca (assembly GCF_039526725.1). Lineage (NCBI taxonomy): Bacteria > Bacillati > Actinomycetota > Actinomycetes > Pseudonocardiales > Pseudonocardiaceae > Pseudonocardia > Pseudonocardia aurantiaca. Next base: position 178,717 of record NZ_BAAAJG010000025.1, on the reverse strand, counting down.
GGCGGGTGCGACACCGGCGGTCGTCGACCGAGAGCTGGTCGGCCCCGAGCAAACACACGCAGAACGCCCACCGCTGGGGTGCGAGTTCCGGAGCCATGCAACCAGTTGACCAAAGCCTTGTCGGGCAGGCAAGGGACTGTGGCGAACGCGCTCCCGACAAGATCGCTACCCCGATAACGTCTTCTCCTGGACCGCAGGCCCGCTGGGGCCAGGAGGCGGCGCCTGCGTGACCGTCAGACGGGAGCGCCCGAGCGCAGCCGGTCCGACAGTTGGTGCAGCACCTCACGAAGCTCGACCATCTCCCCGCAGCTCAGCCCGGTGGCCTCTCCCACCCGCAGCTGCGTCTCCGCCGTACGCGCCTCCAGCGCGCGGCCCGCCGGGGTCAGGGAGACCACCACCGACCGCTCGTCGCCATGCCGCCGGGTGCGGGTGACGAGACCCGCTGCCTCCAGTCGCTTGAGCAGCGGCGACAGCGTGCCCGTCTCCAGCTTGAGCGCGTTGCCGATCCCGGTGACGCTGCAGTCGCCGCGCTCCCAGAGCACCAGCATCACGAGGTACTGCGGGTACGTGAGACCGAGCGCATCCAGGAGCGGGCGGTAGCGACCCATGATGGCCCGGGAGGCCGTGTATAGCGCGAAGCAGAGCTGATCGTCGAGGGGGGCCGCCCGCACCGGTGCCGCATGCGCCATCCCCACACCGTAAGGCGCGCCGCCCCCGTGAGCACGCGGCACGCACAGGTGGCCCACCTACAGCTGGGGCCCCCTCAGGTCGAGCCGGACGACGGGGCGCGCCGGGCGGGCCCTACGGACCTCCCGGAAGCCCGCGGCGAGGAAGGTGGAGAGCGGCCCGTGGTACAGCTCGGCGGAGGACACCGAGCCCTTCGCGGCGACGTCGACGGGGTACGCCTCCACCACCCGCGCCCCGCCCGCCCTGGCGTGGGCGACCGCGCCATCGAGCAGCGCGCCCGCCACTCCTCTGCGCCGGAACCCGACCCGCACCACGAAGCATGTGACCGCCCAGACCCCGGGGTCGGCGAACTCCTCGGCCCCGTCGCCGCGCAGCACCTGGGAGCGCGCCAGCCGCGAGTAGCCGGGACGGGCCGCGACCGCCGCCCAGCCCGCGGGCTCGCCGTCGAGGTAGGCGAGGACGCCCGGCGGCGGACCGGCCTGGACCTGAGCGCGTAGTGCCTCCCGGTTGGCGGCGCCCGCGGTTGTACTCACGTCCGAGTCCGCGAAGAACCATTGACACCAGCAGTGGGCCGGATCGCCGCGGGTACCGAACACGCGCTCGGCGTCGGACCAGCGGGGTGGGGTGGCGGGCTCAACGACAAGCTGGGCTGCGTCGATCTGGGCTGGGTCCACGGGCGACAGCCTGCCCGGCGCCACCGACGGGCGGGACCCGGTGCGTGGATGTGTGCAGAGCATGGAGGAGTGCGGGCGCAGGGAAGGGCGTGGCGACCGAGATCCGCATGATCGGCCATCTCGGCACCGGCGGGAGGGGCTAGGAGCGCGCTGACAAGCTCGGGCCTACTGCGCGACGCCGCCTTTCAGCACCCTCCTAATCCGTCCAGCCGCCGCGCGCCAGGATCTCCCGGATCACCGGCCCCTTCGCCTCGGCGTAGAAGTTGACGTCGCGCCACTCACGCTGAGCCAGGTCGCGCTTGACCGACTCGTAGCGCTCGCGGTCCTCGGGACTCGACCGCAGCCGGTCGCGGAACACGAGGTACTTGCGGGTCTCGGCGTGCTCGGGCGGGTAGCAGTGCAGGTTCACGGGCTCGTCCGGGTCGCCGGCGCGCAGGCAGCGGTGCTGCGACTCCCGCACACGCAGGTCGTAACCGATCGCCTCGAGGTCGGGCAGGTACGCCTGCTCGTCGTCGGGGTCGTCGATGCCTACGACGATGTCGACGATCGGTTTGGCCGCGAGCCCCGGCACCGACGTCGAACCGACGTGCTCGACGAGCCGCGCCCGCTCGCCCAGCACCCGCCGCAGTTCCGCGGCGCGGGCGCCGAACCGGTCGGCCCAGCGAGGGTCGTGTTCCACCAGCGTCACGCGGGTGGGGCGCAGGCCGCGGACCAGCATGGCTGCGAGCCCGTCGTCGGTGAGACCCTCTGGCATACCGCTCACCTTGCCGCTCGTCTTCGAGTCGGCCAACTGGCGGCACTGATGACACCCACAGGCCGAACCGCGCCGCAGCGTCCGGTGGCGCAAGGTGTAGGAGTTCGGCACCGCAAACCCCCGCCTGCACCGCTGGACGACGAGGAGGCCCGATGGCTGAGTCACGCAAATGGACGTACCAGGGACTGACCGGCAACCTCATGGCGAGGACATGGCGCGGGACCGGGGAACCGACCTACCTCGTCGTCATCGCCCACGGCTACGGCGAACACATCGGGCGATACGAGCGGCTCGCGGACGCGCTGGTCTCGGACGGCGCGGTCGTGTACGCCGTCGACCACGTCGGCCACGGCAAGAGCGAGGGCGAGCGCGTCCTCATCGAGGACTTCGAGGACGTCGTCTCCGACCTGCATACATTGGCCGAGACGGCCCGACGCGAGAACCCCCGGCTGCCTGTCGTGCTGCTCGGTCACTCGATGGGCGGTTTGATCGCGTCCCGGTACGCCCAGCGCTACGGCGATACGTTGGCCGCGCTCGTCCTGTCCAGCCCGGTGGTCGGCCGGTGGGAATCGGTGTCCGAGACGCTCGCTCTCGACGAGATCCCCGACGTGCCGCTCGACGTCACCACGTTGTCGCGCGACACGGCGGTCGGGGAGACGTACGCAGCCGACCCTCTGGTCTGGCACGGGCCGTTCAAGCGGGTGACGCTCGAGGCAATTCAGCGGACGCTGGAGACCATCGCCAAAGGACCGAACCTGGCCGACCTGCCGCTGATGTGGATCCACGGCGAGGACGACCGGCTCGTGCCGATCGACGGCAGTCGCAGAGGGATCGAGAGCCTCCGCGGCCCGCGGTTCGTCGAGCGGATCTACCCCGAGAGCCGCCACGAGTTGTTCAACGAGCTCAACGCCGACGAGGTGATCGCCGACGTCACGGAGTTCATCCGCGCACAGTCCGCCGCCCGCTGACCGCCGCGCCCAGGCTCTGCACACACATACGCGTCCGCCGACTCCCCGCCCAGACCACGAGATGCACAACAGAGCTATTTGATCTTGCCCAAGCCGCTCTGCCGCTCATCTCACGGCCGGACCGGTGCGTATGTGTGTGCAGAGCCTGGTAGCCCGCGAGCCGCGCTGAGTGCCGCCGCACCGTCGGCACGTATTCGGCATACCCCGCGAGCGAGCAGCACGGTCGTGCGCTTGACCTGGTGTGGGGCTGAGCAGATAGGGCCTCCCGCGATCACCAGCTACCGGAGCGACTCGTGATTCTCCGCCGCATCGTGGTCAACATTTTCGGATACCCGGGCTGGTGGCGCGACACACGACGTCGACCCGGTACTTGATCTCACGATCCGCGCCATTTCGCATCATGGTCAGCGGAATGTCAAACTGATCGGCAGGCTCGCGTCGCCGTCCTAAGCTCGTTGCTTCCCCAACCAGTCACGGGAGATGGAGACGACCATGGACGCAGGGGCTGTGAGGAACGTCGTTCTCGTACACGGCGGCTTCGTGGACGGGTCCGGATGGCAACTGGTCTACGACCTGCTCAAGCACGATGGCTACAACGTCGCCGTCGTGCAGAACCCGACGTTGTCACTCGAGGGGGACGCCGCAGCCACGCGCCGGGTCATCGACGCGCAGGACGGGCCGGTCGTTCTCGTCGGCCACTCCTACGGCGGGGCGGTCATCACCGAAGCGGGCACACACCCGAGCGTGGCGGCGCTGGTGTACATCGCGGCCTTCGTGCCAGACAAGGGAGAGTCGGTGAGCACGCTCATCGCCAACCCACCGCCCGGCGCGCCCGTTCCACCGATCCTGCCGCCCAAAGACGGCTTCCTGCTCCTCGACCGGGAGAAGTTTCCCGCGTCGTTCGCCGGCGACCTGCCCGCCGAGCAGGCAGCGTTCATGGCCGACTCGCAGGTCCCGTGGGGGACCGACGCCCTGGGCGGGTCGATCACCGAACCCGCCTGGCGGGAAAAACCGAGCTGGTACCTGGTCGCAACCGAAGACAGGATGATCCCTCCGCCGGCGCAGCGGGCCATGTCCGAGCGGGCCGGCTCAACCGTGGACGAGGTGGCGGGCAGCCACGCCATATACGTGTCCCAACCGGCCGCGGTGGCCGCCACCATCGAGCAGGCCGCGTCCGCGTCGGCCGCGCGGCAACAGGTTCGGTAGGAGGCGCGGCGACGCGTCGATCCGAAGCGATCAAACGTCCACCCGAAACGAGTGGGTCCGGCGTCGATCCCCCGCTCGTTGAACGCGTGGGGCTCGGGAGATCGGGCTGATCCGAACGATGAGCGCCCCGGCGCCTGTTGGCCATGCCGGGGCGCTCACGCGTTCCGTACCGGTCTCATGGATAACCTCGAAGCTACCGATCAGCCAGCGGTGGGGGCAGGCGCCTTGCGGCCACCGCGCAGACCCTCTCGGGACCGCGCACTGGCGGCACCCGTACCCGCACGCTTACCAAGACCGGTACGCAGGTCAACGGCAGTCGTCGCTAGGTCACAGCCCCCTGATGCTCAAGGCAGAGGTGGGGGCCGAACGCCCCCGGAACGCTGCGATTGCCACCAGAACTGCAACCACCCCCGCGTCTCCTTGTAGGGAGGTTCCTGATCCACAACCGACTCGGCATGATGGTCGGATGGCCGGGGAATCGTCCTACCTGGAGCGCGCGCCGACGCCTGCACTGGCCGCGTTCGCATCGTCTGTCTGGATCCAACAGGTAGGCGACCAGCCCGTGGCGCAGCGGCACGTGCCGCACGGCGGCGCCGAGGTGCGATGTGTGCTCGGTGAGGCGCCCCGGCTGCTCGGGCCCCTGACCACGTCGACGTATCAGGAGATCCCGGCGGGCGGCACGGTCGTCGGGGTGCGGCTGCGTCCGGGCGTGATCGGTGGTCTTGTCGGGACGCCGGCCGAAGAGCTGGTCGATCAGGACGTCGCGGGCACCGACGTCTGGTGCGACCTGGCCAACCTGACGGATCTTCTCGGGAATGCCGCGACACCGCGGGTCGCACTCGATCAGCTCCAATCGTGCGTCGCGCGATCCGCCGTCAAACTGGACCCCTTGGTGAACGAGGCCGTCTGGAACCTCATGCCGTGGCACGGCAGCGGACCGGCCGCTCTGCATGCGTTGCTGTCGATCTCCGAACGCCAGTTGCGGCGCCGGTGCCGGGCAGCGGTCGGCATCGGCCCGAAGGAGTTGCACCGCATCCTGCGTTTCCAGGGCTTCGTCGCCCGCCTCCAGGCGTGGGTTGCCCAGCAGGGCGCCTCAGACGTCGATCTCGCACGGTGGGCCGCTGAGGCCGGGTACCACGACCAGGCACATCTCAGCCGCGAGTGCCGCCGGCTCATGGGCGTGACGCCCGGCGAGTTCCTCGCACAGTCGGAGGCTGCGTGCAGCTGCGGACACGACCACGCTGCGTCCTACGTCCCGATGCTCCGACCGGGGAATGGCCGTTTCGTACAAGAGCGGCGACCGATCCCGGCCTAGCGTCGCGATCATGAGGCTGAGAGTCCCGATTGCGCATTGTCCCTGGTCGAGTGCCGAGCTCGCACGTGAACCGACGGGGATAGCCAGACGGGCGCCGGGTCGTCGTCGAGCCGCTGGACACCGCGGACGAGGCGACCTTCCTCGATATCGGGAAGCGGCACGAGATCACCGGCATCGTGCACCTCGCGGCGGGCCCCTACAACATGCCCGATCCCGTCGATTATCTCCGCGCCGAAAGCCTCGGCCTGCTCAACGCACTCAAGGCGGCGACGGTGTGGGGCGTGCGGCGATTCTCCGTCGCCAGCACCATCGGCGCGTACGCGGGCGTGGACGAGGTCCCGTGGCGGGAGGAGGCCCCGCTGCCGGTGGTGGCACCGCACCAGATCCATGTGTTCAAGAAGACCGCGGAGTTGTTCGCCGCGCTGACCGGCGACAGTGCCGGGTTCGACACGGTGAGCCTGCGGATCGGCACCATCTGGGGGCCCCTCGGCCTGCCCGACTCGCCGTTCTTCGCGCTTCCCCGCCTGCTCAGCGCCGCGGTCTGGGGCGAGGACCCCGATCTCACCCCGCCCCGCCCGCTCGCGTACGCCGAGGACGCCACCGACCTCTGCTACGTGAAGGACTGCGGCCGGGCCATCGCGCTGCTCATGCTCGCGGAGCGGCTGAACCACCGTATCTACAACGTCTCGAGCGGACGGCTGGTGCGCTACAGCGAGGTCGTCGCCGCGATCAACACCACTGTTCCGGGCGCGAACATCACCCTCCCGGAGGGTCGCAATCCCGACCGGCCCCCGGACAACTACCTCGACATCACCCGGTTGCGGACGGACACCGGCTTCCGGCCGGAGTACGACGTCGAGCGCGCCGTACCGGACTACGTCGACTGGCTGAGGGGACATGACCGCTAGCCCACCGCACCGGGCGGACGCCACCTCGGCGTCGTCCTCGAAATGTTCAGCGGCACCCAGGAGGACTCGCAATGAACGTGCTCAACGACGAAGCCCGCGCCCTGTTCGCCGGGCCGAACATCGCTCACATCGCCACGCTCCTGCCTGACGGCGCGCCGCACTCGGTTCCGGTGATGATTGACATCGAGGGCGAGTACCTCGCCTTCTTCACCTCGCCCAACTCGCGCAAGGGTCGCAATCTCGTCGCGGACGACCGCATCGCGATCTCCGTGACCGACCGGGAGAACCTGGTGCGCAGCGCGCTCGTCCGCGGCCGCGTCGTGGAGCAGGTCGGCGGCGATGCGGGCTGGGAGATCGTCGATCGCATCTTCACCAAGTACACCGGCGGCCCGTACCCGCAGCGCGAGGACCGCGAGGCGTTCCTCGTGGAACCGGCACACGTGACCGTGCCGACCTTCGGCTGAGGGGCGCAGATGGCCAGAGTTGTCATGCAGGCGGTCGTATCGGTGGACGGCTACATCGCCTATCCCGATGACACGGTCGGGCCGATGTTCGACTGGTACGGCAACGGCGACACCGAGTTGTCCGCCCCGGCGAGCGGCTGGACATTCCGTGTCTCGCGGACGTCCGCCGCCTACGTCCAGCCCTTCTGGGATGCCGTCAAGGTCACGGTGATCGGCCGGCACCTGTTCGACACCACGAACGGCTGGGACGGCAAACCGGCCGCCGGAGACCAGCTGGTCGTCGTCACCCACCGGCCATTGCCGCAGGAGTGGCTCGCCGACCACCCGGACGCACCCTTCCACACCGCCGACTCGGTCGAGTCGGGCATCGCGCTCGCCAAGAAGCTCGCGGGCGACGGTCTCGTCTGCGTGAGCGCCGGCGACCTGGGCGGGCAGGCGTTCTCGGCAGGGCTGGTCGACGAGGTCGCGATGGACGTCGCCCCGGTGGTCCTGGGCGAAGGGGTGCGATTCTTCGGCAGCCACGCCGGCACGGTGCTCCTCGACGATCCCGACCAGGTGGTCCAGGGCGACCGCGTGCTGCACCTGCACTTCACGGTCAGGCGCTGACCGGTCTTCCACCCGACCACGGAGATCGACAGCAGAACGCCCGGGTGTCCGCTGAGCGGGCATCCGGGCCCGCGGTGCCGTTTGAGCCATGTAGCAGAACGAGCGGCGCTCTGGTGGTATCGGTGCCGGGGAGGAAGCTGTGGGCGTGTGTCGGTTTCGGCATATGGACGACCCCGATTCATCGGACTCTGGCGGAGCGCGCCGGAAACTCAGTCAAGGTGCTGCTAACGGTCTACGCCAATTGCCTCGACGGCCATCGCCCAGCCCACAACGAGCGCATCGCGACGCTGCTGGGCGAATAACCGGCCCGACGACCAACGAGGCCCCGCCGTCCACAACGACAGTTCCACTGTGGACGGCGGGGCCTCATGGCGTTCCCGTACCGGTCCCGCCGACAGCCCCGGACGACGCCGTACGGCACCGGAGCCGCACAGAGATCAGCGCTGGAGAGGAGCGCGGTTCATGCTGGTCAGCCGCCCGTTTAGACAGGCCGCCGACTCATGTGGCCTGTGGCTCCCTGGCGCGCAGGTCCTTGCGCAGGATCTTGCCCGACGCCGACTTCGGGATCTGGTCGATGAACTCGACCACCCGCACCTTCTTGTGCGGGGCGATCCGCGCGGCCACGTAGGCCATGACGTCGTCGGCCGTGAGGTCGGCGCCGCTCTCCTGCCGCACGACGAACGCCTTCGGCACCTCCTCACCCTCACCGTCGCGCACCCCGATGACCGCGGCGTCGGCGATCTTGTCGTGGGTGAGCAGGAGGGCCTCCAGCTCGGCGGGCGGCACCTGGTAGCCCTTGTACTTGATCAGTTCCTTGACCCGGTCGACGATCGTGAACACGCCGTCGGCGTCGACCGTGGCGACGTCACCGGTGTGCAGGTAGCCGTCGGCGTCAAGGGTGATCGCCGTGGCCTCGGGGTTGTTGAGGTAACCGACCATCACATTCGGGCCCTTGACCCACAGCTCGCCGCGCTCGCCGACGCCCACCTCCTGGCCCGTCTCCGGGTCCACGAGCTTGGACACGACGTTGGGGATGGCGAAGCCGCAGCTGTTGAGGTGGAGGTCGGGGCGGTTGTCGGGCATGCAGTGGCTGACCGGCGACAGCTCGGTCATCCCGTAGCCCTGCAGCACGGTGCAGCCGAGACGCTTAGCGACGGCCTGGCCGAGCTCGGCGTCGAGCGGGGCGGCGCCCGAGAAGATCACGTCGATGCACGAGAGGTCGTACTGGTCGACGATCGGGTGCTTCGCGAGCGCGACGGCCACCGGCGGAGCGATGTAGACGCGGTCGATCTTGTACTCGGAGATGATCCGGAGGAACTCCGGGAGGTCGAACCGGGGCATCGTGACGACCGTGGAGCGGCAGTGCAGGCCCTGGTTCATCATCACGGTCATGCCGTAGATGTGGAAGAACGGCAGCACCGCCATGATCTTGGTCTCCGAGGTGACGTTGCCCATCTGCTCGATCTGCAGCAGGTTCGCCACCAGGTTCCGGTGGGTGAGCACCACACCCTTGGCCCGGCCCGTGGTGCCCGACGAGTACGGCAGCACCGCGGTGTCGGCACCGCTCACGGTCTGGGCGGGCGGCTCGGCCGTGGTGGCGAGCAGGTCGCGCAGCGAGGGGTGACCCTCGGCGCCGTCGAGCACGATCACCGCGTCGGCCGGGAGCCCCACCTCGGCGGCAGCGGCCGTGGCGCGGTCGAGGAACGCGGAGATCGTGACCAGCAGCTTCGCACCGGAGTCGGCGAGCTGGTGCGCCAGCTCACCGGGGGTGTAGAGGGAGTTCACGCTGGTGACGATCGCGTTCGCGCGCAGGACCCCGTGGAACATGGCCGCGTAGTGCGGTGTGTTCGGCGCGAAGAGCCCGACAACGTCGCCGGCTCCGATGCCCCGCTCGGCCAGCGCCGCCGCGATCCGCCGCACCATTCCGTCGAGCTCGGCGAACGTGATCGTCGTTCCCGAGCTGCCGTCGATCAGCGCAGGGGCGCCCGCGCGGTCACCGAAGCCGTCGAAGAGGAAGTCGAAGAGCGAGACATCCGGGATCTCGACGTCGGGGTACGGGCTACGAACGGGCATACGGACGCTCCCTTGCGTGGACTTCCTTTACCGATCGGTAACCGCATGCTAGTTGAGCATGCAACACCGGGGCGAGCGCCGGTCGAATCACTCGAACGGCGTAACCTGGAAGGGTTGTACAGATCGTCACCGACTGTCAGGGTGATCCGCGCTGGCCCTGGCGAGCCCCACTCGCCCGGCCGGGTCGGAAGCGGCGTTCCCCTCGCCGCGACCGGAAGCCACGGACGCGCGGTGCCCCCGACTGCGTGGAAGCTGTGGCGGTGATAGCGGAGTGGCCCGAGTTCGTGACTCCCCCTCAGATCCCGGGCCGCTCCGCCCCCGTCAGGAGTCTCCGTCGGACGTCGACCCACTTGCCGCCCCTGCGGTCGCAGGCCGCCGCCGCCCCCGCACGATCCGCCGGACGAGCCAGACGATCCCGGCGAGCACCGCCACCACGGGCAGGAACGGCAGCACGAACCCGACGGCCGCCGCCACCCCCGAACCGAGCGCCAGGAGGCCGGTCCAGCCGGTCGCGAGGCCGTCGAGGAAGCCAGGTGCCGGGCCGCCGGGCGGCGGCGGCACGGCCGGCCCGCGCAGGTCGACCGTCAGCGTCGACATCGCGACCTGGTCGCGCAACGCCTCTAGCCGTCGTGTGAGCGAGTCGAGCTCGCCCTCGCGGCGGGACAGCTCCGACTCGATCGCCACGACGTCACCGATCGTGGTGGCCTGCGCGAGCAGCCCCCGGATCCTGGACACGCTCGCCTGCTGGCTCGCCACCCGGGCATCCAGGTCGATGGACTCCTCGGTCGCGTCGTACACCTGCGTGCTCCGCGAGATGACGCGCCTGTCCGCGGCGATGTCCTCGACGAGCCGGTCGAGGGCGTCGGCGGGCACCCGAAGGGTCACCCAGCTGCCGGTGTCGCTCGTCTGCTCGTCGGTGACGAACCCGCCGGCGGTAGCGGCCGCGGTGCGGACCTGCCGCATCGCACCCGCCGGGTCGGTGACCTCGACGGAGAGCTGCGCCGTGCGCACCAGGGCCCGCTGCACCCCTCCGAGGGGCACACCCTGCGCGGGCTGCGCCCCCGGCATCGAACGGGAGTCAGGCGCCATCGGCGCGGACTCACCGACCGCGTCCGACCCGGCCGCGGAGCCGCCCTTTCCGGCATCGTACTGAGGAAGGCCCGAGGCCGGGCCTGGCGGCGCGGCCCGCCCGACCGCGGTGGACTCGCCGGAACCGTTGCCCACGCGCACCTGGGCGCCCAGCACCACCGCGAACCCGGCCACCAGCAGGGCCAGCACCGCACCCGCCCCGATCAGCGCAATCCATCGTCCGCGCAACCCCCGCACCGCCATCGGCCCCTCCTAGGAGCGCTAGCCCGTCCTGCGATGAGGACGGTGGGTGCCGTCTGTCCGGTTGTACCCGCGGGATCACGATCAGATCACGGCCACCCTTATGTGAAGAGGTGCTCGAAGGCCTTCAGGTTGGCCTGGCTCTCGCCGCGTTCCTGGCGCCAGGCGTGCTCACGCCGGATCGACGTCGCGAAACCGAGCTCCAGCAGCGTGTTGAAGTCGCCGTCGGCGGCCTCCAGCACCTGGCCGAGCACGCGGTCCAGCTCGGCGGCGGTCACGGCGTGCAGCCCGGTGCGGCCGATCAGATGGATGTCGCCGATCCGGTCCAGCGCGTAGTGCACCCCGTAGAGCCGGGCATTGCGCTGCAGCAGGAACCGGTAGACGGCCTCGTGGTCCTCGTCCGGCTGTCGGCACACGAACGCCTGCACGAAAAGCGCGTGCTCGCCGACGACCAGCCAGCAGTGCGTCTGGAGACGGTTGGTGCCGGGAAGCGTGACGAGGAACTGGCCGGGCTCGCGGCGGTGGTGGTCCACCTCCAGCTCGGCGAGTGCAGCCGCGACCAGCGCGTCGACATCGTCCTCCGGGCTCACCGCTCGATCATCCCGACGGGCACGTCCGCCCGCACGATCCGGGGGACGGTGGGCAAAAGGAGCCCGATCCGCTCGGCGTGCTCCGTGGCCGCGTCGGTGTAGGTGTCGAGCAGGGCGTCGGCGGTCCGGTCCCAGGAGAACTCACGGGCGTGCTCGACGGCCCCGGCGCTCAGCTCGGCCCGCCGGCCGGGAGCGAGCGCGACGGCGGCGAGCGCGTCCGCCCACTGCCGGGCGCCGTGCCCCGGCACGAGCAGACCCGACCGCTCATCGGCCACGGCCACCGGCAGTCCACCGACGCGCGCAGCCACCACCGGCGTGCCGCAGGCCTGCGCCTCCAGCGCGACGAGCCCGAACGACTCGTTGTGGCTCGGCACCGCGACCACGTCGGCAGCGCGGTAGACGTTCACCAGGCCGTCACCGCCCTGGGGCGGGAGGAAGCGCAGGACGTCGGCGATGCCCAGATATGCTCCCAGCTCCTGCAGCACGGTCGGCTCGGCGAGCCCGTTGCCCGACGGTCCACCCGTCACCAGCACGACGAGCCGGGAGCGCAGCGCCGGATCGCGGGCCAGCAGGTTGGCCGCGGCGCGCAGTAGCACGTCCGGAGCCTTGAGCGGCTGGATCCGGCCGACGAACGCGAGCACCACGGCGTCGGGCGCGATGCCGAGCGCGCGCCGGGCGGCCGCCTGGTCGCCGGGGGTGAACCGGGCCAGGTCCACGCCGGGCGGCACGGTCACGGTGCGCCGCGAGTCGGCCCCATACAGATCCACGAGCTGGCGCGACTCTTCGGCCGTGTTGCCGATCAGCCGGTCGGCCTCGGCCACCACCTGGTCCTCACCGATCACGCGGACCATCGGCTCCGGCGGGTCGCCGTCGGCCAGGGCCGCGTTCTTCACCCGGGCGAGCGTGTGGGCGCTGTGCACGAGCGGCACGCCCCACCGGTCGCGCGCCAGCCAGCCGACCTGACCGGAGAGCCAGTAGTGCGAGTGCACGACGTCGTAGTAGCCGGGCTCGTGCCGGGCCTCCGTGCGCAGCACACCGGCCGTGAACGCGCACAGCTGGCTCGGCAGGTCGTTCTTGCCGAGCCCCTCGAACGGCCCGGCCGCGACGTGCCGCACGAGCACACCGGGGGCGAGCTCGGCGACCGGCGGCAGGTCCGACGACGTGGCCCTGGTGAAGACCTCGACGTCGACACCGCGCCGCGCCATCCGGGTGGCCGTCTCCACGATGTAGACGTTCATGCCGCCCGCGTCGCCGGTGCCCGGCTGTTCCAGGGGTGAGGTGTGCACGGAGAGCAGGCAGACGCGGCGGGGCCGCCGCACCGCTCCGTGGCTGGCGCGGTTCACACGTCCGTGTTTAGCACGCGCCCGGCCCACGCACTCCGCGGAGGCGCACCCGCCTCATTCCTGCGCGAGGACGCCGAGCAAGGCCCGTAACGGGTCGCCGGCGTGCCAGCGGCCTTCGGCATCGCGCCAGGTCGGGACGGGGAGGCGGCCGGCAGCGGGGCGGCGCACCGCGACTTCCAGCTCGTCGTGCACCAGCAGCTCACCCGTAGGCACCGGCACCCCGAGCGTGTGGCACGCCACCACGACCTCGCCGACGTCCGCCCACCGCACCGCCCTGCCCTCCCCCAGCACCTGGGCCGCCACGACGTCGGAGGCCAGGGGCAGGTCGAGGAGGTCGGCGAGCGCGGCCGGGTCGCCGCCGGTCACCAGCTCACCGGCGGGGACAACCGCGGCGAGCCATGGCAGGTCGAGCACCATCGCGACGTCGACGTCGGACACCGTGCCGTCCAGAGCCCGCACCTGCTCGGGCAGCTCCAGGTCCACCGGGTCCACCCGGCCATCGGCGACCGCGTCCGCCAGCTCCGCGTAGGCCTCGGCCACGAGCGCGACGTCCGGGTGCCGCGCCGGGTCGACGAGCCGGGCGATCAGGTCGGCCGCGACCGCCGTGTCGGTGATCCGCAGGTCGGCCCGGACGCCGATCGCCGCGAGCAGCGCCTCGTCCACGTCCACGGGCGGCGGCGGGTCGTACAGCGCGGCCAGGTCGTCGGCCGACGGCAGCCGCCAGAACGCAGGCCGGCGGCCGGCCAACCGCGCGTGCCGGGCGAGCCACCACGCCGTGTACGCACCGGGCGCGGTGAGTGCCGCGCGGGTCTCCCGCCCGGAGGCGAGCAGCGCGAGCGCGGCCGGCCAGGCGTCGTCCGCGACGAGGTCGAGGTCGCGCACTGCCACGAGCCGCGTGGGCGGGACCTCGTGTTCGTCCCACCAGCGCTCCTCGTCGTCGAGGTGGTGGTCGGGGCCCGCCGGGTCCTCCTCGACGAGCACGGCGAACCCGTCCAGCACGCCGACGGCGAGCAGCGCGTCCCGCGGCACACTCGCGGCGAACCCGGCGTCGAGGGCGTCGAGTGGGACGTCGGGCGCGAGAAGGGGGCGCAATGCGGCGTCGGGCAGCATCAGCTCGTCGGCACGGGCAGGGGCGCCGTCCGCGGCGGGGAGGGCGAGCGCGCCGAAGCCCTCCGGGGCCGCGTCCCGCCCCGCCAGCAGCTCCAGCACGGCCTCGGCCAGCGGGCGCACGTCGAGCCCGGCGTCGGCGTCGTCCAACGACCGGTCGACGGCCTCGGCGAGCGCCGGGTGCTCGAGCAGTGCGGCCGGGTCGGCGACCGCCGCACCGAGCCGGGCGAGCAGCGGGTGCACCGCGGCGGGGTCGGCGAGGTGCAGCCCGGGGAGGCCGAGGGAGGCCAGCCGCTCGACCGCGGGCAGGGGCGGCTCGTCCGGGAGGAGCACCGTGGGCGGGCCTGCGGCCATGCGCCCGTCGGCGAGCGGGACCGGCAGCGCCCGCAGCTCGTCGCGGGCTCCCGGCACTGTGTCGGCGACCGGTTCCATGGCCGCGTACAGCGCACGCCACCAGCCCGCCGGCCGCTCAACTGCGAGCAGCCGCTGCACCAGCTCGGCCACGGGCATGCGGTGCGCGCCCAGCTCGCCGAGCGCGGTGGCGGCACGTCCGGCCGGCAGGGCCTGCAGCGCCGCGGGTGCCAGCAGCCGGTCGAAGCCGGCCTCGTCGAGGAGTGCTGATCCGGCGAACTCGGGCAGGTCGAGCCACTCGGCCTTGCCGGGCGCCAGTTCGGCGCCGCTGACGGCGGGGAGCCAGGCGGCCCCGCGCAGGGCGCCGAAGAGGAGATCGCGCAGCCGTCCGTCCAGCTCCGAGCGGGGGAACCCGGACTCGGGCACCAGCGCGAGCCGGTGCTCGGGCTGGACGGCCCGCACGAGATCGACGTAGGCCGCGGCGGCTCCGGCGAGCACCCGCTCGGCGGCCGGGCCGGGACGCACGCGCCTGCGGTCGGGTTCGAGCGGCACCGTTGCCACCAGCCGGGCAGGCAGCGACAGCTGCTCCGCCGCCGCCGTCGGGGCGTGCAGCACGTCGCCGTCGAGCGGTTCGGGCAGGCCGTCGGGTGTGAGCGGGAGTGCCCAGCAGGCCGTCCAGTCGCGTCGCATGCGCTGCTCGACGGCCTCCGTGCCCACCTCGTCGTCGGCGAGCTGCCCCGAGGTGCGGGCGAGGAGCCAGCGACGACCACCGATGGTCACCTCGCCGGGGGCGGGGCCGTCGGTCCGGCGTAGCACCTCGCCGCCGACGGCGATCTCGGTCAGGTCGGGAAGTGCGAGCAGCAGGTCGCCTGCGGATTCGAGCGCCTGGGCGAGGAGAGCGGCAGTGTCGCGGCCGGGGCCGGGGCGCAGCGGCAGCCGGACCTCGGTGTCGAACCCCTCGGGCGGCCGCTCGTCGGTCGGCCAGGCAAGCCGCAGCACCGGCGGCTCGTCGCGGCGCGCCAGCTCGGCCGCCGGGCCCGACAACTCTGCTACCGCCTCTGCAGTGCGGGCCGCCGAGAACGCGATCCCGCCGCCTGCGCTGACCACGCGCGGGGCATCCGAAACGGCCAGCACGGCGGCGAAGCCCACACCGAACCGCCCGACCGAGCCCGTGTCGTCGCGCTTCGCGGACGCGCGCAGGGACGCGAGCGCGGCCACCCCGGCCGCGTCGAGCGGGGATCCGGTGTTGGCGACGCGCAGCTCACCGTCGACGACCTCGACGCATACGCGCCCGGGCACCCCGGCCGAGCGCGCGGCGTCAGCGGCGTTCTGGGCGAGCTCGACGAACCAGGCGTCGGCATAGCCACCGAGCCGCAGGTCCTCCTCGGCGTTGGCGTCCTCGCGAAATCGCGTCGGCGAACCCGCCCACGACTGCAGGACGGCGGCGCGGAGCACGGCCGTGCCGAACGGATCTGTCGCTGTGTCCACTCGTGAGCTCGCAAGCTCGCTCACGTGCGGCCGACCGGCTCCAGATCGACCCCGTCGTCGTAGACGAGTTCGGCGACAGCCACCGGCGACATCGGGTCGGGCTGCACGTCGGAGTGGGCGCCGCAGCCGAACCCGACCTCGACCACCGCGCCGTCGGCAGGCGAGTACTCGTTGGCGCAGGCGCCGAACGCCCCCCGCATCGATCCGGCGATCGGGAGGAAGAACGCACAGGTGGCGCAGCGGCCAGGAGCCGCCCGGGCCATGTCGGAGGCCGGTCCGCGCTCACCGTCGTGCCAGCGCCGGGCCGCGGACTCCCGGCCGAACCTCGAGAGCACCCGCATGCGGCCGAGCCCGATCTCCACCGCGACCTCTTCGACGGCGGGGTCATCGGAGGCGATGTAGGCGGGGACGACCCGCTCGTCGTCCTCGGGTGGGGGCAGCAGGTCGCCGACGCCGAGGTCGCCCGGCCGCACCCGCTCGCTCCACGGCACCCACGCGGGTGCGACGAGGGCTTCGGAGCCGGGGAGCAGCACCACCTCGCTGACGGTGACGGGTGTGTCGTCGCCTGCGGCGGCGAGGGTGACCGACCAGCGCCAGCCGCGGTAGCCGCCCTGCGTGGCGGCGAAGAAGTGGGTGACGGCGCCCTCGTCCTCGGGTTGCGCCTCCAGGTGCTCGCCGACCGCGCCTGCGGCCGCCTCGTGCCCGATGTCGGCAGCGGCCTCCTCGACGGCGGCGGATCTGGCGATCTCCACAGCGTCCACGAGCCGGGGCGGCGGGCCGAGGGTCGGTACGGAGTTCACCGCAGGGATTGTGCCACCCTCTGCGTCATGACCTTCGGGCGTGCGGTGGTCGGGGCGCTGGTGATGGCGCTGGCCGGGTGCGCCGCGGCTGCTCCGACCGCGGCCGGCACCGCCGAGCTGCTCCGCCCGCAGGTGCTCGCCGAGCTGCCGCACGACACCAGGGCGTTCACGCAGGGCCTGGAACTCGGCCCCGACGGCGCACTGTACGAGGGCACCGGGCTCGAAGGCCGGTCGCAGCTGCGCGAGGTCGACCCGGCGACGGGCGACGTGCGCCGGTCGGTTCCGCTGCCGGGCAAGCTGTTCGGCGAGGGGATCACGGTCATTGGCGACCGGATCTGGCAGCTGACCTGGAAGGACGGCGTGGCGCTCGAGTGGGACCGGGCGAGCCTCACACTCCTGCGGCAGGTGCAGATCGACGGCGAGGGCTGGGGCCTGTGCCATGACGGCGACCGCCTGGTGCGCAGCGACGGAAGCAACCGGCTCCGCTTCCACGACCCCGTCACGTTCGCCGAGACCGGCTCCGTCGCCGTCACGCTGGACGGCGAGCCGGTCAACGAGCTGAACGAACTGGAGTGCGTCGACGGCCAGGTGTGGGCCAACGTGTGGCAGACCAACCGGATCGTGCGCATCGACCCGGCCGACGGGCACGTGACCGCGGTGGTGGACGCCACCGGCCTGCTCGACGACCGGCGCCGGGCGGGCACGGACGTCCTCAACGGGATCGCGTCGCTCGGCAACGGCGAGTACCTGCTGACGGGCAAGCTCTGGCCCTCATACTTCCGGGTGCGCCTCACCCCGGCGTGATCACGCCTCGGTTACTCACGGCCTTCGCACCGGCCTGAGCACTCGACACAGGTGATGATCCGCTGTCGGAGGCCGCCGCCGGGAGTCCCGATGGTTCAGAATGGGTCCGTGGCCCGCCCGGACTCCTCCCACCCCCGCCGCGGCCGCCGCGGCGGCCGCCGAAACTGGGTCACAATCGACGGCGCGTCCCGCGCGGACGCCCCCGCCCCGCCCGCCCCGCCCGACACGCTGGAGACGGAGACGGAGACGGAGACCGAAGCCGACGAGCCCTCGCGTCACGAGCCGCGCCGCCGCTACCCGTGGCACGACGACCCGGACTACGACCCCACCGCGCACCGGCGCGTTCCCCCTCCGCAGAACTGGCGGCCGCCGCCCGGCGAACCTGCCACGGAAGCCGCGCCCGAGCGCGGGGAACGTCCCCGCGACAGCGTCCCGCCGCCGGGCGACGACGACCGGCCCACCCCGCGGATGCCACGCAAGCTCACGGTCACCCGCGTCGCCGCGATGCGCAGCAGGCAGCTGACCGAGGGTGGGATCAGGGCGTTCCGCCGGGCCGCGTCAGCCGACGGGGCCGACCGCTCCGGGCTCACCGCGCTCACCTACGCCACGATGATGAACTACGCGGTGGACGCCGCCGTGGCCGTCGCGCTGGCCAACACGCTGTTCTTCGCCGCCGCCACCGCCGAGAGCCGGGCGAACGTCGCGCTCTATCTGATCATCACGGTGGCCCCGTTCGCCGTGGTCGCCCCGGTGATCGGCCCGATGCTCGACCGGCTGCAGCGCGGGCGCCGCGCCGCGCTCGCCATCTCCTTCGCCGGCCGCGCCGTGCTCGCGCTGGTGATGGCGTTCAACTACGACACGTGGCTGCTCTACCCGGCGGCGCTCGGGGCGCTGGTGCTGAGCAAGTCGTTCTCCGTGCTCAAGGCCGCCGTCACCCCGCGGGTGCTGCCGCGCGCTATCACCCTCGTCACCACGAACTCCCGGCTCACCGCGTTCGGGATGGTGGCAGGCGGGGTGGCGGGCGGCATCGCGGCGGGCGTGGCGGCCCTCTGGGGCTCACCTGGCGCGCTCGTCTTCACCGCGGTGGTCGCCGTCGGCGGCGTGTTGCTCTGCCTGCGCATCCCGCGCTGGGTGGAGTCCACAGCGGGCGAGGTGCCCGCCGCGCTGCGCAGCACCGCGCGGGGCAGACGCAGGCCGATGGGCCGCGGTGTGGCCGTCGGCCTGTGGGGCAACTCCGCGATCCGCGTACTCACCGGGTTCCTCACGCTGTTCGTCGCGTTCGTCGTACGCGAGCAGACCGAGGCCGACCCGACCCGCCAGTTGCTGCTGATCGGCATCGTCGGCGCCGCGGCCGGGATCGGCTCGTTCACCGGCAACGGCATCGGCTCGCGGCGCCAGTTCGGCCACCCCGACGCGATCATCATCTCGTGCATCGGGGCCACCGTCGCGGTATGCGTGGTCGCCGCGGTGCTGCCCGGCATCGCCACGGCCGCTCTCGTCGGCCTGATCGGCGCCGCCTCCAGCGCGCTGGCCAAGGTCTGCCTCGACGCGATGATCCAGCGCGACCTGCCGGAGGAGTCGCGCGCGTCCGCGTTCGGCCGGTCGGAGACCGTGCTGCAGCTCGCCTGGGTCTTCGGCGGGGCGCTCGGCGTGCTCCTGCCGCACTTCACGTTCTGGATCGGGTTCGCGGTGATCGCGGCGATCGTCGCGCTCACTGGCGTGCAGACCGTGCTGGTCAGCCGCGGGCGCAGCCTGCTGCCGTTCCTCGGGCCGCGCCGGATGTCCGCCGGTCCGCAACCGGCGCGCACGGGGGGCTGAGCCGCCTACGTAGGGTGGGGGCGTGCCCGTGC
This sequence comes from Pseudonocardia aurantiaca, assembly GCF_039526725.1. NCBI lineage: Bacteria > Bacillati > Actinomycetota > Actinomycetes > Pseudonocardiales > Pseudonocardiaceae > Pseudonocardia > Pseudonocardia aurantiaca. Next base: position 159,400 of record NZ_BAAAJG010000025.1, on the reverse strand, counting down.
TCCGCCGCCTGCTCCCGGTTGTCGCGGCCGCCATGATGCTGGCCGCATGCAGCAGCAGCGAGCCGCCCCAGGTGACGTTCGCCGCGGGCACCGCCAGCGTGGTCGCCCGCCCCACCCAGTACTGCGACGAGTCGGGCGCCGATTGCACCGGCGACCCCGCGGCTCCCGTCGCGCTCGCGGTGCCGGCCGGCACGGCGCTGCAGGTCACGGTGCCGGACGTGATCGCGCAGACGCCCTGGCAGGTGGTGTTCAGCTACCGCGACGCGAACGGGGCGCAGGCCGACGAGCGCAGCCCCGTCTTCGCGCCGACCGAACGGAGCATCTGGACGCTCGAGCTGGCGGCGCCGACGGACCGCCTGCTGACCGCGCAGGTCCAGCAGTACGGCCCGCCGCCGCAGATCAATCCCGACACGGGCGAGGTCGAGTTCCCGATCCGCGCAAGCTGGGTGCTCAACACCAGCGGCGGCTGAGCACCCGCGACCGTCAGCCGTCCAGGTCGCGGGCGACGGCCCGCACGACCTCCGCCGCGAGCTTGCAGGTGCGGCGGTCGGGGTAGCGGCCACGGCGCAGGTCCGGCTGCACCTTCGTCTCGAGCAGCCGGATCATGTCCTCGATCACGCTGTGCAGGTCCTCTGCGGGCCGCCGGGTGGCCTCGACGACCGACGGCGGCGCGTCGACCAGCCGCACCTGCAGCGCCTGCGGCCCGCGGCGGCCCTCGGCCATCCCGAACTCGACGCGCTGGCCCGCCTTGAGCGACTGCACCCCGGCCGGCAGCGCGGCCTTTCGGACGTAGACGTCCTCACCACCATCCTGGGCGAGGAACCCGAAGCCCTTGTCGGCGTCGTACCACTTGACCCTGCCGGTCGGCACCCTGCTCACCCGTTCCTCGATCGACCCCTGCGTCCTGCGGCGCCACGGTGGACCGCATGACGAACGCGCCCCGACGCCTTGGACCGCCACTTGGCCGGCCATCGAGCGACACCGGGACGCGTGCGCACCACCCTAGACCGCCCGGACCGTTCCGCGCAGCCGTCAAAGCCGACCTGAGAGTGCAGATTCGTCGTTAAATCCGGCCGGGTTCGGGTAGTGCTCGGACGCCGAGCTACGCGTTGCGGACCGCCGCCGCCTCGCCGAGGTGCAGCAGCTCGACGCTCCTCTCGCGCATCTCGACCTTGCGGACCTTTCCCGTGACCGTCATCGGGAACTCGTCCACGATCAGCACGTAGCGCGGGATCTTGTAATGCGCGAGCTTGCCCGTCGCGAACTCGCGCACCGCCTCCGCAGTGAGCTCCGGCGCGCCGTCGCGCAACGTCACCCAGGCACACAGCTCCTCGCCGTACCGCAGGTCCGGCACGCCGACGACCTGCGCGTCCACGATGTCGGGGTGGGTGTAGAGGAACTCCTCGATCTCCCGCGGGTAGACGTTCTCCCCACCCCGGATGACCATGTCCTTGATCCGGCCGGTGATGTTGACGTAGCCGTCGGCGTCCATCACGCCGATGTCGCCGGTGTGCATCCAGCGGGCGCGGTCGATGGCCTCGGCGGTCTTCTCCGGCTCGTCCCAGTACCCGAGCATCACCGAGTACCCGCGGGTGCAGAGCTCGCCGGGCTCGCCGCGGGGCAGCGTCAGGCCGGACGCCGGGTCGACGATCTTCACCTCGACGTGCGGGTGCACCTGCCCGACGGTCGAGACCCGCAGCTCCAGCGAGTCGTCGGCGCGGGTCTGTGTGGAGACGGGGGACGTCTCGGTCATCCCGTAGCAGATCGTCACCTCGGTCATGCCCATCCGGCCGACGACCTGCTTCATCACCTCGACCGGGCACGGCGACCCCGCCATGATCCCCGTGCGCAGCGACGAGAGGTCGTAGGACTCGAAGTCGGGGTCGTTCAGCTCGGCGATGAACATCGTCGGGACGCCGTACAGCGACGTGCACCGCTCCTGCGCGACGGCCGCGAGGGTCGCCTTCGGGTCGAAGCCCGGCCCGGGGATGACCATCGTGGCTCCGTTCGTGGTGCAGCCGAGGTTGCCCATGACCATGCCGAAGCAGTGGTAGAAGGGCACCGGGATGCACACCCGGTCCTGCGCGGTGTAGCCGCAGAGGCGGCCGACGAAGTAGCCGTTGTTGAGGATGTTGTGGTGCGAGAGCGTCGCGCCCTTCGGGAACCCCGTGGTGCCCGAGGTGTACTGGATGTTGATCGGGTCGTCAGGGCTCAGCTCGGCCTGCAGGCGCGCGAGCTCCCCGCGGTCGCCGTCGCGCCCGGCCGCCACCACCGCGTCCCAGTCGGGGGTGCCGAGCAACACGACCTGGCGCAGTGCGGCGCAGTTCGGCTGCACCTCCTTGATCATGCCCGCGTAGTCCGACCTCTTGAAGCTCATGGCCGCCACCAGCACCGAGACGCCTGCCTGGTTGAGCACGAACTCCAGCTCATGGGTGCGGTACGCGGGGTTGATGTTGACGAGGATCGCGCCGATCTTGGCCGTGGCGTACTGGACGAGCGTCCACTCCGCGACGTTGGGCGCCCAGATCCCCACCCGGTCGCCCTTCGCGACGCCCGACGCGAGCAGCCCCAGCGCCACGGTCTCGACGTCGTCACGCAGTTCGCGGTAGGTCCACCGCCTGCCGGTCGGCACCTCGACCAGCGCCTCCCCGTCGGGATTCGCGGCCACGGTGCGGTCGAGGTTGTCGCCGATCGTGTCGCCGAGCAGCGGTACGTCGGACGTGCCCGATGCGTACGACGGGACGGCGGGTGCGGCAGCGGACACGGCGCAGGGTCCTTTCGGCGTTCCGGTGTGGTGCGACGCACATCCTGCGACGGCGGGCACCCCGGCTGCCACCTCCCGATGGTGAGGGTGGCCCGGACATGTTGGTTAATTGGTTGGACTCTGCGCTAGTGCTGGCGCGCCCGGTCACCACCACCGACATCGCTAGAGGCCGCCGGTGTTGAGCAGGAGGTTCGCCGTTCCGCCGGTGCCACCACCGTCGACGGCCCCCGGTGTGGCGTGCTCGATGATCCACCGCTCGATCACACGGCTCGGCGCGTCACCGAAGGTCTCCTTGTAGAGCGCGGCGACTCCCGCGGCGTGCGGAGCGGCCATCGAGGTGCCGGTGTAGGAGGCCGTGCCGCCGCCGGGCATCGTGGAAACGATGCCCGTGCCGGGCGCGTAGATGTCCACGCACCGGCCGGTGGACGAGCTCGGGGCCCTGCGGTCATCGAACGTCGAGTTCGCGACGACGAGCACCCCCCTCGCCGCCCGCGGGGCGACGCGGCAGTCGTCCGCGCCCGAGTTGCCGGCCGACGAGGCCACGAACACGCCCCGGTCCACCAGCGCCGACACCGCGGCCACCAGCACGTCCGACGGCCCGTACCTCCACGACATGACCGCCACCGTCGGGCTCCGGCGATGGTGTGCGACGTAGTCGATGCCGGCGAGGAGCGAGGAGAGCGTGCCCGCTCCGGTGCAGTCGAGCACCTTCACGGACTCGATCCGCGCCGCCTTGGCCACGCCGAAGTCCTGGGCCCCGGCGATGCCCGCGACGATCGTGCCGTGGCCGTCGCAGTCGCCGTACACGTCGTCGACGGTGTTCACGGCGAAGTGCGCCCGGCCGCCGAACTGCGGGTGGCTCGCGTCGACGCCGGTGTCGAGGATGTAGATCGTGACCCCGGCCCCGGTGGCGCGGGTGGTGTAGCTGTGGTCGAGCGGGAGGCGGGGCTGGTCGATCCGGTCGAGTCCCCAGTTGGGCGGGTCGAGCTGGGTGCCCTCACTCAGCGTGGGCCACTCGCGCCGGCGAGCTTCGAGCGGGGTGACACGCCGGTCCTCCTCGATCCCGAGCACCCCGTCGTGGGAGCGGATGCGGTCCACCTGGTCACGGCTGAGCCGGGCGGCGAACCCGGCGAAGGCGCGCTTGAACGTGACGGTCGGCTTGACGCCGAACTCGTCGACGACGTCGGTCGCGATGCCTGTGCTGCTGGCGTGCACCACGTAGCCGACCAGGTCGGCGGGCGGATGGGCCTGCGCGCTCCCGGGCGCGACGACCGCACCGAGGAACTGGAGCGCGACCGCCACAGGGACGGTGCGCAGGAGCAGGCGCAGCACGGCTCAACGTTAGAAGCGTCTGACGAGGGGGGACAGAGATACGACGGGGCTGGAGTGACGGGTGTTCCGTTCTGCCTCAGCCGGGAACCACCCTCCCGAACTGGGGGACGGGCCGTTCAGGGTTCCCGGCGTGGATCATCACCTCCGTTGCCTTCACCGCGAACCACAGGTCCGCGCCCGGCTCCACCCCCAGGTCGGCCACCGCAGCGGGCGTGACGTCCGCCGCGAGCCCGTCCACCCAGGCCGGACCGCCGGGCGCTGCCGCCGCCCGCAACCGCACCACGTCGCCGCGGGGCTCGATGGCCGCGAGCCGCACCGGCAGCACGTTGCGCGGGCTGCCCTTCGGGCGTTCGGCGAACACCGCGACCGCGCTCGGCGGGAACACCGCGACGGCGGGTTCACCGGCGACCGCGCCCTCGACGCGGCCTGCGACCACGGTGCCGTCCGGCGCGAGCAGGCCGCCGTCGCCCGCCGTGCCGGGCACGAGGTCCAGCCCGGCGATCCGCGCTGTGAACGCGGTGCGCGGGCGGGCGAGTACCTCACGGGTGGACCCCTGCTCGACCACCCGCCCATCGGTCAGCACCACAACCCGGTCGGCCAGCACAAGCGCGTCGAGGGCCGAGTGCGTCACCAGCACGGCGGTCTGCCCGGCGCCCCGGATCACGCGGCGAAGCAGCGTGCGCATCGCGGGGGTCGCGTCGACGTCGAGGGCGGCCAGCGGTTCGTCGAGCAGGAGCAGCTCCGGCCGGGGCGCCAGCGCGCGGGCCAGTGCCACCCGCTGTTGCTGCCCTCCCGACATGCGGCCCGGGCGGCGGTCGGCGAGCTCGGCGGCATCGACCTCGGCGAGCAGCCCACGCGCCCGCTCCTCCGCCTCGCGGCGCGCCACGCCGTGGGCGCGCGGCCCGAAGGCGACGTTGGCCAGTGCCGTCAGGTGCGGGAAGAGCAGCGCCTGCTGGGCGAGCAGGCCGACCCCGCGCCGGTGCGGTGGAACGTGCACGCCCGCCGCCACGTCCGTGACCGTCTCGTCCCCGACGCGGACGTGCCCTTCGTCGGGGCGCAGCAGCCCAGAGAGCGCACCGAGCAGCGTCGACTTGCCTGCCCCGTTGGGCCCGAGCACGGCGAGCACCTCGCCGGGAGCGGCGTCGAGCGCCACGTCGAGCGCGAACGCCTCCCGGCGGACGACGACCCGCGCGTCGAGGCCTTTCACCGCTCCCCCTCGACGGTCCGTGGCCGCGCCACCGCGACCACCACGACGGCCACCACGACGAGCAGCAGGGAGAGCGCGACGGCGGCGTCCACGTCCGACTCCCGCTCCAGGTAGACGAGCAGCGGGAGCGTCCGGGTGGTGCCCTGAAGGCTCCCGGCGAACGCGATCGTGGCGCCGAACTCACCGAGGCAGCGCGCGAACGCGAGCACCGCACCCGACGTCAGGCCGGGCAGCACGAGCGGAACGGTGACGCGCCGGAACGCCAGGGCCGGCGACGCTCCGAGGGTGGCCGCGACGGCCTCGTAGCGCTGCCCCGCCGTCCGCAGGGCCCCCTCCACGCTCACGACCAGGAACGGCATCGCGACGAACGTCTGCGCCAGCACCACCGACGCCGTGGTGAACGGGATCGTGATCCCGAACGCGAGGTCGAGGCCGCGCCCGACGAGCCCGGTGCGCCCGAGCAGGAAGAGCAACGCGAGCCCTCCGACCACAGGTGGCAGCACGAGCGGCAGCAGCACCACCGACCGCAGCAGGCGCAGGCCGCGCACCCGGCCGCGGGCGAGCACCACGGCGAGCGGCCCGCCTAGCACGATGCACAGGGCCGTCGAGACCGCGGCGGTGACGAGCGAGAGCCGCAGCGCGTCAAGGGCCGACTCGCTAAGCAGCAGCGCGGGCAGGCGCGGCCAGTCCGTGCGGATGGCGAGCCCCACCACCGGCAGTGCGATCAGCGCGAACGCCAGCGCGGCGGGCACCCAAAGCAGCCGGGGCAGCGCCACACCCGTCTGGTGGTCGTCGCGGCGCCGGGACGTGCCCAGGGGTGCGGTCACGGCGGGCCGGCCCCAGGTGTCTCCACGACCACAGTGGTCGACTTGATCACGGCCACCGCCAGCGAGCCGGGCTCCAGGCCCATCTCCTGCACGGCCTCGCTCGACATCAGCGAGACGATCCGGTGCGGGCCGCACTGCATCTCGACCTGCGCCATGACCCGGTCGGCCTTGACTGCGGTGACCAGGCCGACCAGCCGGTTGCGGGCTGAGCTCTGCACATCGGACGGGTCGGGGGCCGCGTTCGCGTGCTCGCGCGCGAACGCGGCGAGCGCGGCCCCGTCGACGACCTTGCGGTTCGACCCGTCGGTCTGCGCCGGGAGGGTCCCGGCCTCCACCCAGCGGCGGACGGTGTCGTCGCTGACCCCGAGCAGGCGGGCGGCGTCGGAAATCCTGAACTGCGGCACGAGCCGCAGGATAGGGACGCGGATGCGATCTCTGCCAGACGGCCCTCCGGCGGAACTGCTCGACGCCCGCCAGGACCACCACGCGCAACTGCCGCTGGCGAACGCCCCGACCATCCGGCAGGTCTGACCACCGGGCGGCCTGGCCGCCGGCGCCCCGGATGACCAACGCCGGTTCGCCGCCGAGATCGGACGCCGCCTCGGCGAACCCGGACTGACCTACGCCGGGTTCCTCCGGCCCGAGCCGGCCCCGTCGCCCTACCTGAATACCGCGACCGAACCCGTCGCCCCGTAAGCGCCGCGAACGCAGTCTTCTGCCGGGACGAGGCCGAACGATGTCCCACCGAGGACCAGCAATCTCATCTCATTCACCCGGCGTTTCTCTCGTTGATTCGAGCGCGGATCGACGCGACGCTCACGGTCCCGTCGACGCTGCGGTCGAGCTTTCCGCGTTTCATCAGGTCGTGGACGAACTGTCGGCTCACTCCGAGCATGGCCGCGGCGACCGGGACGGAAACGCCTTCCAAACCGGGGAAACCCACGCGTTGGGCGACAACCTGTCCAAGCGGAGTCAGCCACCACTGGGCGGGCGGGTCGAACGGCTCATCGCCGGGGTACAGCGCGGCGATGAGCCGGTACGCGGCGCGGCCGGCGACGTAGTCGTCGTCGCCGAGCATCTCGGCTGCCCAGCCCTTGGCCTTGAGAACGACCCGGGCACGAAGCGCGTCGACGAGGTCGCCGTCATCGAGCACGCCGTCATCGAGCACGATCTCCAACGGATCGAGCAAACGGCTCGTCACCACTGCGACCAGGTTGTCGACCAGGCCGGCCGATGTCGGCAGCGCACGCATTTTTGATCACCACCACCTATTGACGTTGCTCGTCAACAGGTTGGCACCTGTTGACGTCGCGTGTCAATAGGTCAGACCGGTCGAGATCTCGAGGCCGTCTCCCGCGGTCCGGCCGGTTTCGAACCCGCAAGGTAAGGCCGAACAACTCATCCGCCCGCCATCCGCACTCACCTCGCGAACGCCTCCGCGTGTGGTTTGCTCCACGCCGTGGACTTCGAACCCAGCGCCGTCGCTGCCGACTACGCGAAGCGCATGCGTGCGTTCCTCGACGAGAAGATCCTCCCTGCTGAGGCGGCCTATGACGCCTTCCGCGCCGCGCGCCGCGGCACACCACAGGAGTGGGACCTGCCGCCGGTGGTCGAGGAACTGAAGGCCGAGGCCAGGGCACGGGGGTTGTGGAACCTCTTCCTGCCGAGCATCTCCGGCCTGTCCAACCTGGAGTACGCCTCCGTCGCCGAGGTGTCGGGCTGGTCGCCGGTGATCGCGCCGGAGGCGATCAACTGCCAGGCCCCCGACACCGGCAACATGGAGACGCTGCACCTGTTCGCCACCCCCGAACAGAAGGAGCAGTGGCTCGAGCCGCTGCTGGCAGGCGAGATCCGCTCGGCGTTCGCGATGACCGAGCCGGACGTCGCCTCCTCCGACGCCACCAACGTGCAGACGCGGATCCGCCGCGAGGGCTCTGGCACAGACGGGGAGTACGTGATCACCGGCCGGAAGTGGTGGATCTCCGGCACCGCCGACGAGCGCTGCAAGATCTTCATCGTCATGGGGAAGACCGACCCGGACGCACCCGCGCACCGGCAGCAGTCGATGGTGCTCGTGCCCCGCGACACGCCTGGCCTGGAGATCAAGCGGCACCTGCCGACGTTCGGCTACCAGGACCAGCACGGCCACTCCGAGCTGGAGTTCCACGAGGTGCGGGTGCCGGTGTCGAACCTGCTCGGCGAGGAGGGCGGCGGGTTCGCCATCGCGCAGGCACGGCTCGGCCCTGGCCGCATCCACCACTGCATGCGGCTCATCGGGATGGCCGAGCGGGCCATCGACCTCATGGTGCGGCGCGCGAAGTCACGTGTGGCCTTCGGCAGGCCGCTGGCCGACCAGGGGGTGGTGCGCGAGCAGATCGCGCAGTCGCGGATCGAGGTGGAGCAGGCCCGCCTGCTCGTGCTCAAGACGGCGTGGCTGATCGACAGGTACGGGTCGAAGGGCGCCGCCACGGAGATCGCCGCAATCAAGGTGATCTGTCCGCGCATCGCGTGCGACGTGATGGACAGGGCCATCCAGATCCACGGCGGCGCCGGGATGAGCGACGACTTCCCGCTCGCCTACTTCTACGTGTGGGCCCGCGCGTTGCGTCTGGCCGACGGCCCGGACGAGGTGCACCTGCGCTCGGTCGCCCGCCAGGAGCTGGGCCGCCACGAGTGATCGGCGCCGGTCGGGCAATACGCCCGATACCGGCGATAGAACTCAACTTTCGCACAGCCCTCGTTCAGCATTTGCGGACTGGTCCGCCGCCTTTCCCCGCAGCTGCGTTACCGCTGTTTGCCTGCACTTCCACGGCTCTTGCGGACAGCTAGGCTCGTGTCGTGACGGCATCCGAGCTCGGCCTTCCCGCGGTGCGGCGGGCCGCCCTCCGTGACCCGGCCCGCCCGGCCGACCCCCGGCTGATCGACACCTTCGGCCGGGTCGCCACCGATCTGCGCATCTCGCTGACCGACCGCTGCAACCTGCGCTGCTCGTACTGCATGCCGGCCGAAGGCCTCGACTGGATGCCGCGCGAAGAGCAGCTCACCGACGACGAGCTGATGCGGCTGGTCACGATCGCCGTCCGCGACCTAGGGATCCAGGAGCTGCGGTTCACCGGCGGCGAGCCGCTGCTGCGCCGCGGCCTGGAGGGCCTGATCGCGGCCTCCGCCGCTCTGGAGCCACGCCCGGACATCTCGCTCACCACCAACGGCATCGGTCTCGCCCGCCGCGCGGAGGCACTGGCGGCGGCCGGCGTGAACCGGCTGAACGTCTCGATGGACACGCTGCGGCAGGAGCGGTTCTCCACCATCACCCGCCGCGACCGCCTCTCCGACGTGCTGGACGGCCTCGCCGCCGCGCGCGCTGCCGGGCTCGGCCCGGTGAAGATCAACAGCGTGCTGCTGCGTGGCGTCAACGACGACGAGGCGGTCCCGCTCCTGCAGTTCGCCGTCGAGCACGGCTACGAGCTCCGGTTCATCGAGCAGATGCCGCTCGACGCCCAGCACGGCTGGGAGCGGTCCGAGATGATCACGGCAGGCGAGGTCATGGAGAAGCTCCGCACGGCCTTCACCCTCACCCCCGACCCCACGGAGCGCGGCGGGGCCCCCGCGGAGCGCTGGCTCGTCGACGGCGGCCCCGCGGTCGTCGGCGTCATCGCCTCGGTCACGCGGCCGTTCTGCGGGGCCTGCGACCGCACCCGGCTCACCGCCGACGGCCAGGTCCGCTCGTGTCTGTTCGCCCGCACCGAGACCGACCTCCGGGCGATGCTGCGCGGCGACTCGTCGGATGCGGAGATCGCCGAGACATGGCGGCACGCCATGTGGGGCAAGCTGGCCGGCCACGGCATCAATGACCCGGGCTTCCTGCAGCCGGACCGGCCGATGAGCGCGATCGGAGGCTGACGGGTGACCAGCACGACAACCACGACGTCGGTCACCGTCCGGTACTTCGCGGCGGCCCGGGCCGCAGCGGGCACCGAAAGCGAACCGCTCCACCTGGCCACCGGCAGCACAGTGGACGAGGCGATAGCCGTCGTGCGCGACCGGCACGGAGCCGATCTCGCCAAGGTGCTTGGGCGCTGCAGCTTCCTGCTGGACGAGGTGGCGGTGCGCGACCGGTCCATTCCCCTGGCCGAGGGCGCGGTGCTGGACGTGCTGCCGCCGTTCGCCGGCGGCTGAGGCAGCGGCGAACCGGTCCTCCACGAACTCGCGATGAAGTGGATCGTGAGCCGCATGCCCCCCGCGCCGTCCGGTGCTCGAACGGTCACACAGCGCTGCAACGACCCACAAGAACCTTCTCGGTGAACCTGCTGGGCGGGAGCCCCGGCTACCTCCTGATCACCACCTTGAGCGCGTTGTTCGCGCCCGCGTTGGCGAAGGTGTCGTAGGCGGAGAGCACGTCGTCGAGCCGGAACTCATGGGTGCCGAACAGCTCGCCCGCGACCTTTCCCGACCGCACCAGCTTCATCAGCATCGGCACCGTCGTGCCGTCCACGAGCCCGGTCGTGATCGTCACGTTCTTGATCCACAGATCTTCGAGGTGGAGGGTGGTCGGCGCGCCGTGCACGCCGATGTTCGCTACCACGCCGCCGGGCCGCACCACCCGCGTGCACAGGTCGAACGTCTCCGGGATGCCCACCGCCTCGATCGCGACGTCCGCGCCCAGCCCGTCGTCGGTGAGGGCCGCGATCCGCTCCTCGACGTCCGGCGCACCCGAGTTGATCACCTCGTCGGCACCGAAGCGGCGGGCGTGCTCGAGCCGCGAGTCGGCGAGGTCCACCGCGACGACGGTCGCGGCACCGGCCAGGCCGGCCGTCTGGATCGCGGCGAGCCCGACCGGTCCCGATCCCACGACGACCACGACGTCACCGGGCTTCACACGACCGTTGCGGACTCCCACCTCGTAGCCGGTGGGCAGGATGTCGGTCAGGAACAGCACCTGCTCGTCGGTGACACCCTCCGGCACCTTGTGGACGCTCGTCTCCGCGAACGGCACACGCGTGTACTCGGCCTGCGTGCCGTCGATGAGGTGACCAAAGATCCAGCCGATCCCCCCGGTGGACTGGCAGTGGCTCGGCATCGACCGCTTGCACGCGGCGCACTGACCGCAGGACGTGATCGCCGGGACGATGACGCGGTCGTCGACGGCGAGGTTCCGCACCGCCTGCCCGACCGCGACGATCGTGCCCACCGCCTCGTGCCCGAGGATGCGGCCCTCCTCCACAGTCGGCACGTCGCCCTTGAGGATGTGCAGGTCGGTGCCACAGATCGTCGTGGTGTCGATCTGCACCACCACGTCGGTCGGGTCGATCGGCTTCGGATCGGCGACGGTGTCCCAGGACTTCTGGCCCGGACCGTGATAGACGAGCGCCTTCATCGACTCCTCCTCGCAACGCGGAGTCCGCCACTGCTGTGACGGCGCTCACGCACGCTAGGCCGATGCGCCCGCCAGACTGTCTCAATCTGACACGGGCGCGCGCCTGACGACCGAGGTCTCCAGTCGCACGATCCGCCAGCCGTCGGCGGTGCGGCGGGCCCGGCAGCGGTACACCTTGCGCAGTTCCTGCCCGCCGCCCCGCTCCTCGACGAACGTGATGATCGCGTTGGCCCGCAGCGCGGCCTCGTCGCCGTCGAGGTCGACGAGGACCTCGCCGATCAGGTGCTGGACGGCGGCGGTCGCCGAGTGGTTGCGCGTGGCCTGCGCGACGGCCGCGTCCACGCCGACCGCCTCGCCGCCAGGAGTCCGCACCGTCACGTCCTCGGCCAGCACACGCCGCATCCCTTCGAAGTCGCCCTCGTCCAGACAGGTCGTGAGCCGGAGCAGCAGGCCGGCCACATCCTCGCGGTCGGCCAGCCGGCCCAGCGCGGTCCGCAGTTCGTCGAGCTCTGTTGTGGTCGTGGTGGTCACGTCGTTCTCCGTTGGCTATACCAATGTTGGTCTCTCCCACATTAACACGAGTTGACCGGTAGGTTTTTTCCTACCTATTCTTGTACCCATGACGATCAACCAGCTCCTGACAATGACGGTGTTCGTGTCCGACCAAGACCGGGCGAAGGCCTTCTACGCCGAGCAGCTCGGCTTCGATGTGCGTGCCGACCGCGTGGTCGGCGACAACCGCTGGCTCGAGGTGGCGCCACCCAAGAGCGAGACCAGCATCGTGTTGCACCGGCCGTTCCCCGGTTCGACCGCAGGCAGCACGCAAGGTGTCATCCTCGGCTCGGACGACCTCGACGCCGACTGCGCCGCCCTCGTCGACGCGGGTGTGGCTGTCGACGGGCCGGATGACATGCCGTGGGGTCGGCAGGCGACGTTCAGCGACCCGGACGGCAACGGCTTCGTGCTGACGGAGGCCGCGCGATGACGATGGCGGAGATCAGAGGCGTGTCGGTTGCCGCACCGAGGCCCTCGGTGATGAGGTGTGCGGCGATGCCGCACCGTGCGAAGTCCTCACCGGCCGACCGGGTGTTCGCCGCCCTGGCCAACCCCACCCGGCGCGATGTCCTCGACCTGCTCCTCGACGGCCCCCGCCCGGTCCAGGACATAGCCGAGCGGTTCGACATGGCCCGCCCGAGTGTGTCGGAGCACCTGAAGGTCCTCCGGGACGCCGGGCTCGTCACCGAGACCCGGCACGGTCGCCAGCGCCACTACGCCGTGCAGCCGGAACCCCTGCGGGACCTGCAGCGCTGGCTCAGCCCCTACGAGCGGTTCTGGCGCGGCAAGCTCGGCGACCTGCGCGAGTTCCTCGACACCCAGGAGGAGCAGTCGTGACCGAGGACCGGACCGTCGTCCACGTCGACGAGTTCCTCCCGTACCCGCCGGCGCGGGTGTGGCGCGCACTCGTCGACCCCGACATGCTCAGCGCCTGGTTCATGCCCACCGACTTCGCGCCGCGGGTCGGGCACCGCTTCACGTTCCGGACGCAGCCGATCCCGGCCACCCGGTTCAGCGGCACCGTCCAATGCGAGGTGCTCGACGTCCGACCGGAGGTTCTGCTCTGCTACACCTGGGCCGACGCCGGAAACCCCGACGGGCTCGCATCCACCGTGACCTGGACGCTCCACCCGGAGGGTCGCGGCACGCGACTGTTCCTGGAGCACCGCGGCTTCGACCCGGACGACCCGATCCAGCAGCTGTCCCGCACGATCATGAGCGGGGGCTGGCGCAGCCACGTCGTCCGGCGGCTGGCCGAGTTCCTCGTCGAGCAGGATCAGGATCAGGATCAGGAAAGCCCCGCCAGCTTGCGGTAGCCGGGCCAGGTCCCCGCTGTGGTCGTCACGGTCTCGGCCGCCAGCATCGCGTGCACGACGGCCCGGCTCACGACGTCGGCAGCGACGGACTGGAGCTCGACGAGGGCGGTCAGGTCGGGGGTGGGCCGGGCACCGGTGGACAGCCCGAAGAGGGCGTCGCCGTCGGCGGCGGTGTGCACGGGCGAGAGCGCGCGGGCCAGCCCGTCGTGGCCCACCCCGGCCAGCCGCGAGCAGCCCGCCTTGTCCAGCGTGACGTCCGTGGCGACGACGCCGATCGTCGTGGCCGAGCCGAGCGCGGGCGGCGGCCGGAGGGCGGCGGCCGCGCGCATGGCGTCGAGGTCGGGGGCGGGGACCTCGGGGAACTCGCCGGGCAGCCCGAGCCGTGCGCCGTGCAGCTCACCGGTGGTGAGGTCTACGGCCGAGCCGGCGGCGTTGACGACGACGAGCGCCGCCACGACCGACCCGTCGGGCAGCACGGCGCTGGCGGAACCGACCCCGCCCTTGAACCCTCCGGCCTGCGCGCCCGTCCCTGCACCGACGGCGCCCTGCGTCACGGGCCCGTCGGTGGCGGCGGCGCAGGCGGCGGCGCCGGTCTCCGCGGTGGGACGCGCGCGGACGTCGCCACCGCGGCCGAGGTCGAACAGCACCGCGGCCGGCACGATCGGCACGATCCAGCCCGGCACCGGTACGCCGACCCCGCGTTCCTCCAGCCACGCCATCACGCCATCGGCCGCGGCCAGCCCGTATGCGCTGCCGCCGGTCAGCACCAGCGCGTGCACGCGCTGCACCGTGTTGCGCGGGTCGAGCAGGTCGGTCTCGCGGGTGCCGGGCGCCGCGCCCCGCACGTCGATCCCGCCGACGGCCCCGCCATCCGGGGCGAGCACGACCGTGACACCGGTCAGCGCGCCGTCACCGGTGCGCGTGGCGTGCCCGACCCGCAGGCCTGCGACGTCGGTCAGGGCGTTGTGCGGTCCGCGGAACATGCCGCCATCCTGCCTGCCGCGATGTCCGTTCTCCGCCAGCGAGGGCCGCGGGCTTGCGTGAGAGTGGACGCATGACCACCGGCGCCGTACTCGACCGACTGGGCTCGCTCGACTGGGCCGACCTGCAGGACCGCCTCGACACCGACGGCGTCGCCGCCACCCCGCCGCTGCTGACGCCGCAGCAGTGCGCCGAGGTCGTCGCGATGTTCGACGAGGATGCGCTCTTCCGCAGCACGGTCGTGATGGCCCGGCACGCGTTCGGCGAGGGCAGCTACCGCTATTTCGCCGACCCGCTCCCGCCGCTCGTGCAGACCTTGCGCGAGCGGCTGTACCCGCCGATCGCCGCGATCGCGAACCGGTGGGCCGAGCGTCTCGGCGAGCGGGCATTCCCGGGGCATCTCGCCGGCCTGCTGGACGAGTGCGCGGCGCTCGGCCAGCACCGCCCCACTCCGCTCGTGCTGCGTTACGGGCGGGGTGGGTACAACTGCCTGCACCAGGACGTCTACGGCGACCTGACCTTTCCGCTGCAGTTCCTGGTGATGCTGAGCAGGCCGGACGAGGACTTCACGGGCGGCGAGAGCGTCTTCGTGGAGCAGCGCCCGCGCCAGCAGTCGCGACCCGTTGTCATGCGCCCCCGGCAGGGTGAGGCGGTGATCTTCCCGGTGCGCCACCGCCCGCAGCGCGGCGCCCGCGGCGATCACCGGGTGCAGATGCGCCACGGGGTGAGCGCCGTGCACAGCGGCAGCCGGCACGTGCTGGGGATCATCTTCCACAATGCCCGGTGATGAATGACGGGTACCTCGACCGTTTCGTCCGGGCGGTCGAGGAGGGTGACCGGGCGGTGTTCGTCGCACCCGATGTCGACGGCCACCGCCTCCTCGCCGAGTACCACGGGCGCCGCTTCGATCCGCCGCTCGTCTTCGATTTCGACGAGGAAGAGTTCGTCGCAGCGCTCCACGGCGCGGGACGCGGTGGCCGCTCCCTCTGGCCCGACCTGCCGGAGCCGGAAGTCGGGTTCCGCCTGATGCTGGTGTATTTGTACGAGAGCATCGACGCCGTCGGCCCGCCCCTGCGGCGGGTCTTCATCTCCGACAACGAACTCCAGGCCGAGTAGCCGGTAGCAGCGATCTGGTGCGCGTGGCCGCAACCCCAAAGGCTTCTGCCGCGAGAGGATCGAACTTGACGGATTCGAACCTCGACCGCTTCATCTGGGCGGTGGCGGAGGACGACCATGCGGTGTTCGTCGGACCCGACGCCGACGGTAAGCGCCTCCTCGCGGAGTACCACGGCCACCGCTTCGACCCGCCACTGATGTTGGATTTCAGCGAGGAGGAGTTCGAAGCGACCGTCCGCACCGCGGGTCCGGGGGCGCGCTCGCTGTGGCCGGAGGTTCCGGAGGCGGAAGCGGCCGTCCGCCTGCTGCTCGTGCACCTGTACGAGAGCCTCTGCGGAATGAAGACTCCCGTGCGCCGGGTGTACCTGTCCGAGGGGCAGGTGTGGGCCGAGTAGCGGCGAGCAGGACCTGGCAACGGGGGAACACTGGAGGTGTGAGCCAACCACTCCTCATCCCCCGGGAGCGGCGGGTGCTCGCTCCAGGTGCGGTGCACGTGCCGGACTGGCTCGATCTCGAGCGGCAGCGCGCGCTCGTGCTGGCCTGCCGCCAGTGGGCCGCCGAGGGGCCGGGCATCCGCGCCGCCGTCATGCCGAACGGGAGCCAGATGTCCGTGCGCAGCGTCTGTCTGGGCTGGCACTGGTATCCCTACCGCTACTCCCGCACCCGCGACGACCAGGACGGCTCGCCCGTCACCGCGTTCCCGGAATGGCTGGGCGACCTCGGCCGCGAGGCGGTCGCCGCCGCGTACGACGATTCCGAGCGGGCGCGCGACTATCGCCCCGACATCGCGCTGATCAACCACTACGACGCCGGTGCGAAGATGGGCCTGCACCGCGACGGCGACGAGAGGTCGCCCGACCCGGTCGTCTCCCTCAGCATCGGCGCGGCGTGCGTATTCCGGTTCGGCAACACGGAGAACCGCGGCCGCCCGTGGACCGATGTGGAGCTGCACTCAGGTGACCTGATCGTCTTCGGCGACGAGAGCCGGCTCGCCTACCACGGCGTGCCGAAGCTCCTACCGACTTCGGAGGCCCCCGACACCGGACTCGCCACGGGCCGCCTCAACATCACGCTCCGGGTCTCGGGTCTCTGAAGCTCAGCCGTCGGCCCTCACCGCTCCCACCGGCCGCCCGTTCTGGCAGCTCAGCTCCATGCGGACGTCCGACTCATCCGACCTGAACCGCACCCGGAAGCCCTCGTGCTCGTCGTGGAGCCGGAAGCCTTGAGCCGGGGTCGCCGAGACCACCTGCACCAGCCCGCCGACGCAGCGCGCGACGACCGTGCCGCCTGGGCTCGTGAGGACCTCGGTCGCGGCGTCGGGAGCGGGCGGGGGTGGCTGGGCCGAAGCCGATGTGGTTGCGGGAGCGGGGGCTGCTGGTGGCGGAGCCGCGGGTGCCGTGCGCGCCGCCGCGAGAGCCTGATCCACTTGGGCAGGGGTGAGAGGTTCCTGCCCGGCGCCAAGTATGCCGCTGCCGATCGCGCCGACGGCGCTCATGCCGACCACCGTCGCCACGACGACGGTCGCGGTCCACGCGAGCGCGGCGAGGGCGGGGCCCGTGCGGCGGGTCATGGTCACAGCGTGCCGTGCACGGCGTTAACGCGCTCCTAAGACCGCCCTAGCGGCGCGCCGCCGGCGCGGGACGGGCGCCCGCGTGCCCTACCGTGCGCAGGTGTGGCCCAGGTGCTTCTCATCGAGGACGACCCGGCGATACGGGGCGCGCTGATCCGCGGGCTCACCGAGCGCGGGCACGCCGTCGACTCGGCCGCGGCAGCGCTGCCCGGGCTCGAGTCGGCCGTGACTAACCGGCCGGACCTCGTCGTTCTCGACCTCGGCCTTCCCGACCTCGACGGCGCCACAATGCTGCGGATGCTCCGCGGCGTGAGCCGGGTGCCGGTGATCGTCGCGACCGCGCGCGACGACGAGGCGGAGATCGTCGCCGTCCTCGACGCCGGTGCGGACGACTACCTGGTCAAGCCGTTCAGTGCCGCACAGCTCGACGCGCGCATCCGCGCGGTGCTGCGCCGCGGTGGGGGCGACACGGCGGCCGACACCGCCGTCGTCGTCGGCGGACTGCGCGTCGACCCGCGCTCGCGGGAGGCGAGCCTCGACGGGAACGCGCTCGACCTCACCCCCCGGGAGTTCACGCTCCTGCACTACCTCGCCGCGCGGTCTGGGCAGGTGGTCAGCAAGCGGGAGCTGCTCACGGAGGTCTGGCAGCTGCCCTACGGCGGGGCCGACAAGACCGTCGACGTCCACCTCTCCTGGCTGCGCCGCAAGCTCGGCGAGACGGCGCAGGAGCCGCGCTACCTGCACGCCGTCCGCGGGGTCGGCGTCCGGATCTCCGCTCCGGCGGACTGAGCCGTGCGCCGCCGGATCCTGCTGCTTGTCGGGGCCACGACGTCGCTGGTCCTCATCGCGTTCCTCGTGCCGCTCGCGCTGCTCCTGCGCACGGTCGCCGCCGACCGGGCCGTGCAGGCCGCGACGGTGGAGGCCCAGTCGCTCAGCTCCCTCGTCGCCACAACCGACCGCGCGGCGCTCGCGCTGGCCGTGCAACAGCTCGACGCCAACTCCCCTGCCGTCGTCACGCTGTTCCTCGCCGACGGGAGCGTGCTCGGGGCGCCTGCCGAGCGGACCCCGCTCGTCCAGCTGGGAACGCTCGGCGGCAGCGAGTCGGCGGCGGTGCAAGGCGGGCGCGAGATCGTCTTCGCGGTGCGCGACCCTACGGGCGACGCCGGGGTGATCCGCGCGTTCGTCCCGGACGCCCAGCTGAACCGCGGTGTGCCGGGGGCGTGGCTGCTGCTCGGCGCTCTTGGGATCGGACTGCTCGGGCTCAGCCTCGCGGTTGCGGACTGGCTGGGCCGGTCGCTGGTCCGCTCCACCACCGACCTCGCGGCCGTGTCGCACCGGCTCGCGAACGGCGAGCTGGACGCTCGCGCCGACCCGGCGGCACCCGCGGAGCTGGGGGTGGTCGCCGCGGCCGTCAACGGACTCGCCGCCCGGATCTCGGAGCTGCTGCGCGAGGAGCGCGAGACCGTCGCAGACCTCGCCCACCGGGTGCGCACCCCGCTCACCGCGCTGCGCCTGGACGCCGAAGCGCTCCCGGAACCGGGCCAGGCCGCCCGCATCGGCGCGGGTGTGGACGCCGTGCAGCGCTCGGTCACGCAGGCGATCGAGCTGGCCAGGCGGCGCGGCAGCGGACCGGGTGCCGGACGCGCGTGGAGCGACGCGGCCGCCGTCGTGCACGAGCGTGTCGCGTTCTGGGCCGTGCTCGCCGAGGACACCGACCGGGAGACGTCGGTGGAGATCGCAGCCGGACCGCTCCCCGTGGCGCTGGGCGCGGCGGACCTCGGCGCGTGCGTGGACGCGCTGCTGGGCAACGTCTTCGCCCACACCCCGGACGGCACGGCGTTCGCCGTGCGGCTCGCGGCCCGCCCCGGAGGAGGTGCGCTGCTCGTGGTGGCCGACGCCGGGCAAGGCCTACCGGCCGGGAACGCCGCCCTCTCGCGTGGGTCCAGCGGCGCCGACTCCACCGGTCTCGGGCTCGACATCGCCCGCCGCAGCGCCGAGCAGGCCGGCGGCGGGCTCACGCTCGGCAGGGCGGTGGAGGGCGGGCTGGAGGTTCGGGTCGAACTCGGACCGCCCGATCCCTAAGCGGGTCTTAGGGTCGCGGCAGCGCGCCGCTAGCCATGTGATCGGCAACGTACGGGTCGTCGAACGACACGACCCACGAAGGAGCCGATCATGCGAGTCCGTCTCGTCGCCATCGCAGCCGCCGGCGCCACCGTCCTGTTGGGCGCCGGCACCGCGTACTCCCTGTCCGGCAACAGTGCTCCCGCGCCCGTCCGGCCCGCTGCGGTCGCCACCGGGACCATCGCCGGCTTCCCCACGACCTCCGGCACGGCCACCAGGAGCAGCGAAGCGACCAGCAGCAGCGAAGCGACCAGCAGTTCGGAGACCAGCAGCCCGACGATCCCGGCCGCTCAGCCGGGCGCAGGCGGGCTCTCCGCCGACGAGGCCTCGACGATCGCCATGGCGCACGTCGGCGGCGGGCGCGTCACCCAGGTCGAGCGCGAACTCGAGCACGGCAGGTGGGAATGGAAGGTCAGGGTGGTGAACGGCGGCCTGGAGCACGATGTGCGGGTGGACGCCGCCAGCGGCGCGATCACCCGCACGGACCGCCGCGACGACCAGAGCCGTGAGCGCCGGGGCACTGACGACCGGGGCACCGACGACCGGGGCTACGACGACCACGGCGGCAACCGGGGCGGCGACGACCGGGGCGGCAACGACCGGGGCCGCGGCGCGGACGACCGCGGCTACGACGACCACGGCGGCGACCGCCGCGGCAGCGACGATCGCCGCGGCGACGACAGCTGACCCGGGCGGCACATCGCCTCAGCGCTCGCACACCGGCGAGACCGGTGTGTGAGCGCTGTGGCGTGGGTCAGTTGGAGCGGGCGCGCCTGATCAGCTGGAGCGGGCGCGCCTGATCAGCAGAATGATGATCAGGAGCAGGACGCCGCCGGCCACTGGGGCGAGCCGCTTGAGCACCGGGGCGCCCGCCGTGTCGAGCAGGTCGATCGCGTCCACCTCGCTCCGCACGGGCGCCGGGGTGACCGGCCGCGAGGCGGTGGCGGACGACAGGACTGGCCCCTTCGCCGGAGCGGTGGTGGCCGTCGCGGCTGCCGTTGCGGCACCGGAGCCGTTGTTGGCGCTGCCCCCACCGGCGTCGGCGGCCTGCGACGGCGCCGCCGCCGGTTCGGCGGGAGACTCGGCCTCGGGCGCGAGCTTGCTGGCCACACACGACGAGAACTGGCCGATGATCTTGTCAGCCACATCGGAGATGACCCCGCGGCCGAACTGGGCAGGCCGACCGGTGATCGTCATGTCGGTCAGCATCGTGACCGCAGTGCGGGTCGGCCCGTCGGCCACCATCGTGCCGGTGACGGTCGCGTTGGCCGTGCCGTTGCCACGCGAGTCGCGCCCGCTCGCCTCGATGACGACCTTGTGGTTCTCGTCGTCTCGCGAGACGTAGGTGCCCTTGCCCTTGTAGGTGAGCGAGATCGGCCCGAGCTTCACCTTGACCGTGCCGTTGAACGAGTCACCCTCGTACTCCTGCAGCGTGGCGCCGGGGAAGCACGGTGCCACTGTCTCCGGCGTGTTCAGCGCCTCCCACGCCTTCTCGATCGGCGCGTCGATCGTGAACTTGTTCTCCAGCTGCATCTGTCTGTCTCCTCCTGGAACCGTGAACGCCTGCCCCGGGTGCGGTGGGGCAGGCGTCCACAGCATCGACGACGCGCTCCGCGCGGGGCGGAACGGACGAGCGTTCAGCCGGCGGCGGCCAGCACCGCGCGACCCGTCAGCACCTTGGCCAGGTGCTCACGGTAGTCCGAGGCCGCGTCGGCGTCACTGGGTGCCGCTGTGCCCTCTGTGACGCGCTCGGCAGCGGCCCGCACGGCGTCGGCGGTGGCCGGCTGACCGACCAGCGCCTGCTCCACGCCGGTGGCGCGGATCGGTGTGGTGCCCATGTTGGTCAGGCCGACCCTGGCCTCCGCGATGGCACCGCCCTCCGTGCGGATCGCGGCCGCGATGGCCACCATCGACCAGGCCTGCGCCGTGCGGTTGAACTTCTCGTAGTGGCTCCCCCATCCCGTGTACTTCGGGAACCGGATCTCGGTGAGGATCTCGCCCTCGCCGATCGCCGTGGTGAAGTAGTCCACGAAGAACTCGCTCGCCGGCACCGTCCGGGTGCCGGACGCGCCGGCGATCACCATTTCGGCGTCGAGCGCGAGGGCGACGGCCCCGAGGTCACCGGCCGGGTCGGCGTGGGCCAGCGCCCCGCCGAGCGTGCCGCGGTGGCGCACCTGACCGTCGGCGACCGTCTCGGTGGCCTGCGCGAGCAGCGTGACGTGCTGCTGCACAGACTCGTCCTTGAGGACGTCGTAGTAGGACGTCATCGCCCCGACGACGATCCGGTCGCCCTCCTCGCGGATGCCCCGCAGCTCGGGAATGCCTGCGAGGTCCACCAGCAGCGACGGCGCGGCGAGCCGCAGGCGCAGCACCGGGAGCAGGCTCTGCCCGCCCGCGATGATCTTGGCGTCCTCACCGCCCTGCTGCAGCGCGGCGACCGCGTCGGCCACCGACGCCGGCTTGACGTAGTCGAACTTGGACGGGATCACTGGACCTCTCCCTGCGGGTTGTTCGGGTCGATCGAGCCGAGGCCCGCGCCCGGCGAGTGGGTGTCGACCGGGGTCTCCTGGGTCGCGACGCCGCGTGCGTCCTGGATGGCCCGCCACACGCGCTGCGAGGTGCACGGCATCTCCACCTCGGTGACGCCGAGGTGGCGCAGCGCGTCGATCACGCCGTTGACGATCGCGGGTGTCGACGCGATGGTCCCCGCCTCGCCGACGCCCTTGACTCCCAGCGGGTTCGTCGTGGACGGGGTGCTGACCACGCGGGTGTCGAAGCTGGGCAGGTCCGCCGCCGACGGCAGGGTGTAGTCGACGAACGTGCCGTTGACGAGAGTGCCCTGGTCGTCGTAGTTGGCCTCCTCGAACAGCGCCTGCGAGATGCCCTGGGCGAGGCCGCCGTGCACCTGCCCCTCGGCGATGAGTGGGTTGACCACGTTGCCGATGTCGTCCACGCAGACGTACTTGCGCAGGTCGACGTGCCCGGTCTCGGTGTCGATCTCGATCGCCGCCAGGTGCGTGCCGTGCGGGAAGGAGAAGTTGTCCGGGTCGTACACGGCGTCGGCGTCGAGCGAGGGCTCGATGCCCTCCGGGTAGTCGTGCGCCGCGAACGTGGCGAACGCGATCTCCTGGATCGCCTTGCCCTTGTCGGTGCCGCGGACGGTGAACTGCCCGTTGGCGAACTCGATGTCGTCCTCGGACGCCTCGAGCAGGTGCGCCGCGATCTTCCTGGCCTTCGCGATCACCTTCTCGGAAGCCTTCACGAGCGCGATGCCGCCGACCACCAGCGACCGCGAGCCGTAGGTGTCCATACCCTTCGGCGCGACCTGCGTGTCGCCGTGGAGGACCTCGATGTCATCGAACGGGACGCCCAACTGTTCGGCGACGATCTGGCCGAACGCCGTCTCGTGGCCCTGGCCGTGGGCCGAGGCGCCGGTGACGACCTCGACCTTGCCCGTGGCGAGCATCCGGATGCTCGCTGCCTCCCAGCCGCCGGCCCCGTAGGACAGCGCCCCGAGTACGCGCGACGGCGCGAGGCCGCACATCTCGGTGAAGGTCGAGATGCCGATGCCCAGCTGCACCGGGTCGCCCGAGCGGCGCCGTTCCTCCTGCTCGCGGCGCAGCCCGGCGTAGTCGAACAGCTCCATCGCCTGCTGCGTGGCCTGCTCGTAGTTACCTGAGTCGTAGGTGAGCCCAGCCACCGTGGTGAACGGGAACTCCTCGTGCTTGATCCAGTTCTGCTCGCGCAGCTCCATCGGGTCGCGCCCGAGCTCGACGGCCAGCTCATCCATCACCCGCTCGATGCCGAACGTGGCCTCCGGACGGCCGGCACCGCGGTAGGCGCCCGTCAGCGTCTTCGTGGTGAGCACCGTGGTGCAGGTGAACTTGTAGGCCGGGATCTTGTAGATCGCGTTGAACATGAACGCGCCGAGCACCGGGACGCCCGGCCCGACCAGCTCGAGGTAGGCACCCATGTCGGCGAGGAGGCGCACGTCCAGGCCGGTGACCGTGCCGTCCTTCTTGGCGGTGAGGGTCAAGTCCTGGATCTGGTCGCGGCCGTGGTGCGCCGCGAGCATCGACTCCGAACGCGTCTCGCTCCACTTGACCGGCTTGCCGAGCTTCTGCGCGAGCAGCACGCAGAGCATCTCCTCGGGGATGACGGAGAGCTTCCCGCCGAACCCACCGCCCACGTCGGGGGCGATCACGCGGAGCTTTTGCTCCGGCACGCCGAGGGTCACGCTCGTCATCGTGCGCAGGACGTGCGGCACCTGCGTCGCCGAGTACATCAGGATCTGCTCACCGGTGGGGTCCACCACGACGGATCGCGGCTCCATGAACGCCGGGATGAGGCGCTGCTGACGGAACCGGCGGCGGATCACGACGGAGTCGGGATCCGCCTCGGCCGCCGCGATCGCCTCGTCGACGCTCCCGCCGGTGCCTGCGCTCCCGGAGTCGAACACCCACGTGTCACTCACGTTGGTGCCCAGCTCCGGGTGCAGCACCGTGGCGTCGTCGGCGATCGCGGCCTCCATGTCGAGCACCGGCTCGAGCGGCTCGTAGTCGATCTCGACGAGGTCTGCCGCGTCACGCGCCTCGGCGGCCGTGCGGGCGAGCACCACGGCCACGCCTTCGCCGGCGAAGTGCACGGTGCTGCCGGCGAGCAGGGGGCGCTGCGGCGCCTTCTCGTTGGGGGTGAGGGGCCAGACGTGCGGCAGGCCGACGGCCTCCGCTCCCAGGTCGGCCAGGGTGTAGACCCCGATGACACCCGGGGCGGCTTCGGCCGCGGACTTGTCGATCCCGGTGATCGTCGCGTGCGCGAGGGGCGACCGGACGACGTGCATATGCAGGGTGCCCTGCGGCGTGATCGAGTCGGTGAACCGGGTGCGTCCGGTGATGAGGCGCGCGTCCTCCTTGCGGGGGCGGGCCTTTCCGAACTCGACGGTGGGTTCGGCGGTTGCGGTCATCTACTCGCCACCTCCGGCGACCGAGACCGGCGCCTGGGTGTCCGCGGCGACGCCCGGCTTCATCTTCGCCGCGGCGCTCTGCACGGCGCGGACGATGTTCTGGTAGCCCGTGCACCGGCAGAGGTTGCCCTCGATGCCCTCACGGACCTCCTGCTCGTTGGGGTCAGGGTTGTCCCCGAGCAGGTCGATGGCCTGCATGATCATACCCGGTGTGCAGTAACCGCACTGCAGCGCGTGACACTCGTTGAAGGCCTCCTGCATCGGGTGCAGCTTGCCGTCGCGGGCGATGCCCTCGATCGTCGTGACCTCGGCTCCGTCGGCCTGGACGGCCAGCACCGAGCAGGACTTCACGCTCTGCCCGTTCAGGTGAACGGTGCAGGCCCCGCAGTTGCTTGTGTCGCACCCGACCAGCGTGCCCGTCTTCCCCAGGCGTTCCCTCAGGTAGTGGACCAACAATGTGCGGGGCTCGACGTCGTCGGCGTACTGCACGCCGTCGACGGTGACCCGGACCTGTGCCATGAGACTTCTCCTTAGACCGCGACGACGACGGTGTCGTGCCGCGCAGGATGTGCCGGGGACCGACCGGGCGGTTGCGCTGCCACCCGGACGCCGCCACGCCGTTGTGGCGGCGAACACATCACACTCCCGATGATCTGTTGGTGCAAGGCAGCCGCCGCCGGACCGCCGACAACTGCACAGGGTCACACTCACACTGTCGGACGCCGGTAAGTTTCCGGCCCCGCAAATACGGAACTTATCGCCCAATTTTTCCGCTTCAGCGAAACTTGGTCGGATTGCACATCACTCTTTCGGACTAGCCCTGACGGGGGGCACCCCGCCGGCCGTCCGTCCAGCCGGGACGCAGGGGCCCGGGCGTGCGGTGGCGGAGCGCGCCCCACCACAGCCCGCCGCCGTAGGCGAGGTCGTCGAGGCGGCGGGCGAGAACGTATCCGGGGAGCGAGAGGCGCACCTCGGGGTCGTCGCCGCGGCGGCGCCACCAGTCGATCGCCCCTTCGGTCAGCGCCACGACCGCGACGGTCCGCCGCGCCCGCCGGGAGAGGAGGGCGGCCACGAGCGCCACCGGCCAGTAGTGCCGCGTGATCGCGTCGGCCGTCTGCGCGACCGTGCCGAGCGTCGACATCGCGATGATCCGCGCGGCGGTGGCCCGCGGCCGCCGCACGTCCAGCTTGCGGGCGAGCCGTTCGGCCGCCCCGGCGCACACCACGAGGGCTACGAGCGCAGCCTTCGGCCTGCCGAGCAGCAGGAGCACCGAGACCGCCGTCGACCACGTGTTCAGCACCATCGGCGGCGTCGAACCGGGGTGTCGCAGGGAGAGCGGTGCCGCGCCCGTGCCGTAGTAGGCCTTGCGCAGCCACCACGCGACCGGGGTGGTGAGGTGGTCGTGCGCCACGCGGGACGCGGGCTCATAGCGCAGCCGCCAGCCGGCCGCGTGCAGGCGCAGCACGAGGTCGACGTCCTCGGCCACGTGCATGTCGTCGTCGAAACCTGCGCTCGCAGCGTCCCTGCGGACGAGCAGCGCGGCGCTCGGCACGTACGCCACACGCGAGCGCGGGACCACCGGCGCCGGGTCCGGGCCGAGGTCGTGCGACGACCGCACGGACTCGTACCTGCCCAGCCAGCCCGTGACCGGGGGCAGCGCGACGATCCGCGGCGCCGCGAGCGCGACGGCCGGATCGGCGAACCGTTCCAGCAGCACCGGCAGCCAACCGGGCTCGGGGACCACGTCGGAGTCGAGGAACGCCACGAGCGGTGTGGTCGCCGCCGCGAGCCCGGCGTTGCGGGCCGCGGCCGGGCCGCGCGGCTCGGGGTGGCGCAAAACTCGCGCGCCCGCGGCGCCTGCGACGTTCTGCACGCCCGCCGCGTCGGCCGACCCGTCGTCCACGACGATCACGCCGCCGAGCCCTTCGGGCAGGGCACCGAGCAGGCGGCGCAGGCTGTCGACGCGATCCTTCACCGGCACGACGACGGTAACGTCGGAGGCGGGCGGCACGGCCTGCGGGGGCACGGCCACCGGGTGCGCCATGCCGGCGTCCACCAGCGAGCGCGCGAGGGCGGCAGAGTCGTCGTCGGCGACCGTGCAGGTGCCGTCGGTGCAGATCAGCGCCCGCGCCGTCGGGGACAGGCGCAGCATCCGCGGCGGAGCTCCGCCGAACATGACCTCACCGTCGTCGACCGCCCACACGCGGTGGTCGAGGGCGATACGAAATCCCGCGGGCAGGCGGGTGCGCGTCGGCCCGGATACCTCGATCACGACCCCATCGTGTCACGTTCATGACCAGCGCCACGGCGGCCTGGGAGGGTGCGGAAAGCTCCGGCCGTAGCGAGCGGTGTCCAGGTGGACCGGCGTGGTCCATCCGCCACTGGAGAGCCTCGCGTCGGCAGACCTGGGCGCCGACTCGACCGTCTCCGACTTCATGCGCGTGAACTCCACCGGCACCGGCGGGAGGTTGGCCACGGCCGTCGCGTAGCCCGGCCGCTCAGCTTCGGCGGGCCACCAGCAGCGGCACGAACTGCTCATCCGCCGTCAGCGAACCGTGCTGGCCGGGCAGCCGCGCGAGCGCGGGCTCGACCTCCGTCCGGACGATCGCGGTGCCGCCCCGCGCGGCCGCAACGACGTCACCGATGCGGGCGCGCATCTGCGCGTCCACCGGCCCGAACCAGCCCTCGTCGATCGCTTGCTCACCGGACACGACCCAGGCGCCGTCGCCGAGCACGCCCCGCCACGCGGCCAGCACCTCGTCCTGGGCGCCGGGACGTGCGTAGACGTGCCGCGACCGCGGGTCGCCGCCAAGCAGGTCGACGCCCTCCTGCAGCGCGGGGTGGTGGTCGGCGTCGATCGCGCGGTCGACCTGGACCATCCCGTGGTCGCCGGTGATCACGAGCACCGCGTCGGCGGGGAGGTGCTCGGCGAGCAGCGCGGCGAGCGAGTCGATCTGGCGCAGCTGCAGCCGCCACGGCAGCGATCCGGGCCCGTGCAGGTGGCCGAGGAGGTCGAGGTCGGCGTGGTAGCCGTAGCAGAGGTGTTTGCCCGGTCCGGCGAGCGCGGTGATCACCTCGGCGGCGAGGTCACCCAGCGCGTACGTGCCGCGGAACCGCCCGCCGCGCAGCGCCGCCCTCGTCAGCCCGGAGCCGCCGAACTCGGCCTTCGACACCACGGTGACGTCCAGACCAGCGGCCTCCGCGCGCTCCAAGAGCGTCTGCCGAGGTTGCACCTGCTCGGGGGGTAGGCGTTTGCGCAGGTCGACGGGGTACGGAACACCATGGGACCGCCACTTGAGGGTCTCGATCAGGTCGCCGGTCTCGGCCCGGAAGGCGACCCCGAGAATCCCGTGCACGCCGGGCGGCAGGCCGGTGCCGAGCGAGGCCAGGCTGATGGACGTGCTGGACGGGAACCCGACCGTGACCGGCCCGACGTCCGGGAGGCCCGCCAGGAACGGCGCATCGCGCGCGTACCGGCGCAACAGCTCGCTCCCCAGCCCGTCGACGAGCAGCAGTGCGGCCGCCCTCGCCGGCTCGATCACCAGCTCGTTCCCCTGCTCAGGATGATCGGGCACACCGAGCGCCGTGAGCAGCGCAGGCAGAACCTCGGCGAGTGAGCGGTGCCCGTATGCGGGCACGAGGAGCTCAGGTGTCACGTCTTCGAGCATGGCACCCCACGAAGTACTGCAAGGTGACATCGCTGACGTTGAACGTCAGCAATGTCACCTTCCAAACCCTGGGCGCAGTTGGCCCGTGCCGGTCGGCTCCCACCGGGACAGGGCCGTGCGGAGCTGGGACGCCATCGCGTCCAGTAGCCGCTCGCCCTCCTCCGCGTTCGCGCCCGCGGGGTCGCCCAGCACGCCGTTCCGGCTGACCGCGGCCACCCCACCGCTGCGCAAGGCGGGGAGCAGCTCGGTCAGCGGGGAGGTGTTGCCCGCCGCCGCCGCGTCGAGCCGGACGAGCTCCGGAGCCAGCGCGAGCAGCATCGACGTCTCCGTGCGACCGGCGTGCGCGTCGCCGCCGGGCACCCCGCAGCCGAACCACGCCGCGTCGCGCCCCTCGTCGCGGAGCTGCGCCACGGCCTCGGGCACCGTGGGGAAGTTGCCGCCGTGGCCGTTGACGAACACGAGCCGCGCCGCCCACCGCCCGGCCGAGCGCCCCAGCTCCACCAGCACCGCACGGAGCGCCTCGTGCCCGATCGAAAGGGTGCCCGCGAAGGCCTCGTGCTCACCGGAGGCGCCGTACGACAGCGGGGGCGCGACCAGCACGGACCGGCGGGCGCGGCAGTCGGCTGCGTCGACGGCCTCGGCCGCCCGCCCGGCGAGCCACTCCGTTGCCGCCCGGGAGGCGACGGCGGCAGCGACCCGGGTGTCCGTGTCCAGCGGCAGGTGCGGGCCGTGCTGCTCCACCGACCCGACGGGTACGAGCAGCGTCCGCCGGCCCGCCAGCTCCGTCCAGGTGTGCTCGCCGAGCAGCACAGGCCCCTTCCCTCGGCAACCGGTTGGTCCGATCCGGCCCCCGGCGACTCTGACAGGGACCGGATCGACGATCAGCTCCCGGCGACCGGGACGCGCAGGCGCGAGTCGGAGGCGTCGCCGGCGAGCCCCGCCAGCGGGCTCGTCTCGCAGGCCTTCTCGGGGCGCCGTCCGATGGTCACGGGCACGGGGCCGCGGGAGTTGCGCGGAGCGGAGCGCGAGTGGTCGACGTCGGACTTCGGGATCAGGGTCGACCCGTCACGCGCGGCCAGCGCCTGCTCCCCGAACCCGCGCACGCACTCCGGGTCGGGCCCGTCGAGCGGCAGGCCCGTGAAGAACTTGGCGGCCATGCATCCGCCCTGGCAGGAGTCGTAGAAGCCGCACGAGCGGCACGCCCCGCCGGTCTGCGGCTGCCGCAGCTGCGCGAACAGCTCCGAGCCCTGCCACACCTCCTGGAACCCGCCCGGCGACCGGACGTTGCCCGCGAGGAAGTTCTCGTGAATCGCGAACGGGCACGCGTAGACGTCGCCGACGGGGTCGATCAGGCAGACGACCCGGCCCGCACCACAGAGGTTGAGACCGGGGAGTGCCTCGCCGTAGGCCGAGAGGTGGAAGAAAGAGTCGCCGGTCAGCACGTTCTCGCCGTGGCCGACCAGCCAGTCGTAGAGCTGCCGCTGCTGGGCCGCCGTCGGGTGCAGCTCGTCCCACACGTCCGCGCCACGCCCGGACGGCCGCAGCCGCGTGATCCGGAGCTGGGCGCCGAAGCGGTCGGCGATCGCGGCGAAAGCGTCGAGCTGGTCGACGTTCTGCCTGGTCATCACGACACTGATCTTGGGCTGTGCGAACCCGGCCGCCGCGAGGTTCTCCAGGGCCCGGACGGCCGTGGCATACGAGCCCGGGCCGCGGACGTGGTCGTTGACCTCGGCGGTGGCGCCGTCGAGGGAGATCTGGACGTCCACGTAGTCGGTGGCGGCGAGCTGTTCGGCCCGTGCCGCGTCGAGCTTGATGCCGTTGGTGGAGAACTTCACGCCGACGTCGTGGGCGACGGCGTAGTCGACCAGCTCCCAGAAGTCGGGCCGCACGGTCGGCTCGCCGCCGCCGATGTTGACGTAGAAAACCTGCATGCGCTGCAGCTCGTCGATCACGCCCATGGCCTCGGACGTGGTCAGCTCGCGCGGATCGCGCCGCCCCGACGACGAGAGGCAGTGCACGCACGCGAGGTTGCAGGCGTAGGTCAGCTCCCAGGTGAGGCAGATCGGGGAGTTGAGGCCGTACTGGAAGTGGTCGACCAGCTTCACACGCGCTCCTCGATGGTTCCGTTCTCCGCCAGGCCCGCCAGCGCCCGCAGGTACGCGGGCCGCTGCGCCTCCTCGACACCGGCGGCGTCGATCGCGGCGTGCACCGACTCGTGCCGGTCCAGGCCGGAGACGACGTCGACGAGCTGTTTGGTCTTCAGGAACGACAGCCGCCGGGTGCCGAAGTGGTAGACGAGCGCCCCGAACGGCTCGGGGCGCAGCGCGACCCGCGGGCTCGCGCGGTAGGGCAGCTGCGGATCGAAAGCCATGCTGGGACGGCTAGTAGACACCGCACATGCCGTCGATGGAGACCTCCTCCACCAACGTCTCCTCGACCAGGGGCTCCTCGGAAGCGGGCTGGATCTCACCTGTGGGGGCCATACTTTGCTCCTGACGTCGCTCCGGTGGGCCGCACCGAACGTTAATTGGCACCGGGTGCCAAAGACAACCCCCAACCGGCCGTCGTGAGAGCCTTCCGCCGTGGCCGCTCCCCTCCTGCACATCGCCACCGCCTTCGACTGGCGGGCCGCGCTCGCCGCGGAGGCGGTCAAGCCTGCGTCTCTCGACGACGTCGGCTTCGTACATCTCTCGACGCCCGAGCAGGTCGCGCTCCCGGCAGACCGGCTGTTCCGCGGCCGCACCGACCTCGTGCTCCTCGTGCTCGACCCCGACCGGATCGGCGCGCCCATCCGCTACGAACCCGGCGTGCCCACGGATCCGGCGTCGATGCTGTTCCCGCACGCCTACGGCCCACTGCCCACTGGCGCGGTGCTCGCCGTGCTGCCATGGCAACCGCGTCCGGACGGCGGGTTCGACGCGCCCGCCGTGCCGCCCATGGACCCGGGTGGTCGGCACGCCACGCTCGAACGGTCGCTGCTGCGCCGGGTCGCCACCAGCGAGCTTCCGGTGACGGGCGGGGTTGCCGTGCTCACGGCCCCGGTCCCTGCGTCCCACGCGCACAACCAACTGCTGATCGACTCCCCGGTTTCGTCCGATCAGCTCGCCTCGGAGACGGATCGCGTGCTCGGCGGCGCGGGGCTCGTGCACCGCCAGGCCCACCTCTACGGGGATCACCTGGCGGACACGGCAGCCGCTCTCGCAGCGGACGGCTGGGACGTGACCGAGCTCGTCGGGATGGCCGCGCCGGCCGGGGGCGAGCCGGTGGCGCGGGTGGCGCAGGTCGACCTCGACACCCTGCGCCCGATGCTGGCCGCCGGCTGGCGCCGGGAGGTGCCCGGGTTCAGCGAGTCCACGGTCGAGCAGCTCGCCGACCGCTACGCGATCGAGGACACCCGTGCCGACGTCCGGTATCTCGCCGTGCACGACAACCGGGACGTCGTCGCCTGCGCCCTGCTCAAGATCGACGGCGGGACCGCCCTCCTGGACGCCGTGCTGACCGAACCGGCGGGCCGGGGACGCGGCCACGGCGACGCGGTCGTCCGCACGGCACTGGCGCTGGCGGCGAAGGCGGACTGCGACCTGGTGGTGCTCGACGCGGACGCGAACGACTGGCCCCGGCACTGGTACCGCCGCCGTGGGTTCACGGAGGTCACCCGATCCTGGTCCGCCCGCCGCTGACTGGCACCCAGCACCGCCCGCACAAGCACGCGGACACCGCCCCGCCTGGAGTGGGTCAGTCGCGGGCCGCCCGCTGCTTGCGGGCTCGTTCGCCCCTCGCCGCGAGCGCCGCGCCCACCAGGGCGATCACCACGCTCACCGGCATCTCCCAGCCTTCCAGGGCCGGCACGTAGTTCACGAGGAACCAGCTCGGCCCGCCGCCCACCCAGTTGTTGATGAACCCCCCGATGCCCTGGACGACCAGGACGATCCCCACGATCTCCAGCACGTTCCTCACCCCTTCTCGGCCGCGACGGAGGCGCGGCGCGGCGCGTACAGCCGATGCATGACCAGTTCCAGCGGGCCGCGGTCGAACCGCCGCAGCCACAGCGACGCGGCGACGACGAGCACCGCGCAGACCCCCGCCCACAGGCCGAGCACCCACCACGGGCGGGCGTCGGCGAACCGGGCAGCGAGGCCGAGGCCCCAGCCGTAGCAGAGCGCGCCCGCGAGCACGTTCTGCAGCACGTAGCAGCTCAGCGCCGTGCGTCCCACCGCCGCGAGTCCGCGCCGCATCGGGCCGAGTTCGCGACGGGAGCGCACCACGATCGACGTCACCAGGCCGAGCAGTCCGAGCGCGACGAGCGGCGGCAGCAGGTAGCGGTCGACGAGGAACCAGTCGGCGCCGCCGAAGGTCGTCAGCACGTTCAGCGGGAACGCGACGCCGAGACCGATGATCATCAGCCGCTTCCGGATGCCGGCGCCCACCTCCGTGTCGGCGAACGCGCCCGCCCGCAACAGCCTGGATCCGACGAGGAACAGGACCGTGGCGGACGGCACGATCAGCACGATCTCGATGCGGAACAGCAGGAAGTACTGCACGCGATCGGCGACCTGGGCCGTCCAGCTTGCGGTTGCCGCTGGGTCGACGGCGAGCGGCTGGGCCGGTCCATCCGGCGTGAGGACAAGCAGGGCGGTCAGCACGAGCACCATCCCGACGAAGATCGCGCCAACCGTCCGCATCCACAGCCGCACCGCGCTGTCGCTGCGGCCAACCAGGTACGCCACCAGCACCGACGTGATCGCGTAGCCCATCAGCACGTCGAACTCGAACACCAGCAGGTAGTGCACGAGCCCTTCGGCGAAAAGAATCAGCGCGCGCAGCGGATACCGGCCGGGCCATGGGTTGCCGCGCCGCACCGCCGCGCGGTACTGCAGTTCGAGGCCGACGCCGAACAGCAGCGTCAGCAGCGCGAGGAACTTCCCGTTGGACAGCAGCCGCAGCCCGGCCTCCACCGGGTCCTGGGGACCGAGCCCACCGGCGAACCACACCAGCGCCCCGCCGGGTACGGCGAAGAGCCAGGCGTTCGAGGCGAACGTCCCGAGGATCGCGATCCCCCGCAGCACGTCGAGCGACGCGATCCGGGACCGCGCGGGGGAGGTCTCAGCGGCGGTCTCAGCGGCGGACATCGGTGGCCTCCTGGGCCGAGTCCGGGGCAGACTCCGGGGCAGACTCCGGGGCACTGCCCTCGGGGGCACGCGGCGGCGCGAGCGTCGTCCACAGTGGCCAGCCCACGAACCAGATCAGCACCACCGGCATCAGCCGGGCGCCCCAGCTCCACATCGGGTCGGCGAACCACTCGCCGAGCGGCGGCACCCCGGTGCCGGCGACCGCGGCCGTCACGAAAATGACGGCGAGTGCGATGCCCCAGGCCAGGGCCATCTTTCCCCACTCGCGCCACTCGTAGGCCACCTTCGCGGCGCCGTACTGCGGAGGCTTGCGCGGCGGCGGGCCGCCGGCAAAACGGTGTGCGAAAGCCGTGTCCGCCCAGCGGATCATCGAGTGCCCGAACGCCACCGTGAAGCCCAGGTAGACCGCCGCCAGCCCGTGCGTGAGGCTCGGTGGCGAGCCGCCGGCCACGTCGACGAGCGACGCCGTCACCAGCACCACGTCCAGCACGGGCACGAGCACCAGGAGCACGGTGCTCAGCCGCCGGGCCCGCAGGAGGTAGCGCGCGGCGAGCCCGGCCCCGAGCAGCACCCAGAACCCCACCTCGCACGCCCCGATGAGCAGCACGAGCGGGTTCTCGTTCAGGAATTCCCCCATGCCGAACACAGTGCTCGTCGGAGACGGGGCCGTCGTCCGTAGTCGGATCGATCTCTGCGGTCCCCGCGTACCTCCTTCGATCGACGCGCCCCGCCGCCACGACGTGTTGAGATGGCGGCATGCGGCTGTCGCGACGGGAGTGGGTGCAGGACGTCCTCATTGCGGCCCTGTACCTCGCGGCCGGCGCGGGGTTGCTGCTCGTGGTGCCG
This sequence comes from Pseudonocardia aurantiaca, assembly GCF_039526725.1. NCBI lineage: Bacteria > Bacillati > Actinomycetota > Actinomycetes > Pseudonocardiales > Pseudonocardiaceae > Pseudonocardia > Pseudonocardia aurantiaca. The sequence goes on along the minus strand of NZ_BAAAJG010000025.1, from coordinate 125,631 downwards.
GAGATCGCCGTCAGCTGGCGGGACGGCCCTGCGGACCCACCGCTGTGGCCGTCGATGGCCGCCATCGCCGTCGCGAGCCTCGGAGAGGTCGTCCGCCGCAGGCTCCCGGTCATCGGCCTCGTCGTCGCCACGGTGGCCGTGCTCTACGGCGTGCTGGTCACGGGATCGAGCCCGATCGGTGTGCTGCTCGCGTTCGGCGACCTGCTCTACTGCGCAGTCCGGTTCACGTCCAGGCGCACGAGCTGGGCCGTCACCGGCACGGTCTGCACCGTCGTCGCCACACTCGCGCTGCTCAGCCTGATCGCCGGCGGCGGCCGCGCAGCGCTGGTGACGGTGCTCAACCTCGCGATGCTGCTGTCGATCCCGGTGTTCTGGGGGTACGAGGTGCGCAGACACAGCGAGCAGGCCGACATCGAACGCGAGCGGGCCGAGCAGGCCCACCGGATGGCGGAGCTGGACCGCGCCGCCGCCGTCGCGGGCGAACGGGCCCGGATGGCCCGCGACCTGCACGACGTGATCGCCGGGCAGCTCTCCGGGATCGCGATCCAGTCCGAGGCCGCACTCAACCTCGACGACCCCGACCCGGCAACGCTTCGCCGCGTGCTGACAGCCGTGCGACGCGACAGCCTCGCGTCGCTCACGGAGATGCGCGCGATGATCGGCCTGCTGCGCGCGGACGGCGCCGGCGACGCCGACCCGCGCACGTCCCCGGCCGGACTCGACCGGCTCGGCACGCTCCTGGAGGCCGGCCGTGCCTCCGGGCTGCGCATCGAGGTGGACGACCGGCGTCCCGACGGCGTCCACGTCCCGGCCGCGGTCGACCTCGCCGCCTTCCGGATCGTGCAGGAGTCCTTGACGAACGCCGCCAAGCACGCCCCCGGCAGCGAGGTGCACCTGTGTCTCGACCAACGCGCCGGCGAGCTGGTCATCGAACTGGACAACAACCTCGTCCCCGACGCCCCACCTGGCGGCGGCACCGGGACCGGCCTGCTCGGCCTGGGCGAACGGGCCACCGCCGTGGGCGGGAACGTGCGGGCCGGCGCCGACGGGCTGTGCTGGCGCGTGCGCGCGGCGCTGCCGGTGCCCGCCCGGGAAGGAGCCCTGCGGTGAGCATCCCTGCCGAGAAGGTGCGGGTCGTCGTCGCCGACGACCAGGCCGCGATCCGCACGGGCCTCGTGATGATTCTGGAGTCGGCACCGGACATCGAGGTCGTCGCCGAGGCGGGCGACGGGCTCGCTGCCGTCGCGCTCACGCACTCCGAGCGGCCCGACGTGGTGCTGATGGACATCCGCATGCCCGGCATCGACGGGATCGAGGCCACCCGCCGCCTCGTGACCGACCGGGTCTGCGAGGTGCTGGTGCTGACCACCTTCGACCTCGACGAGTACGTCGACTCCGCGCTCGCCGCCGGGGCCGCCGGGTTCCTGCTGAAGTCGGTGGACGCCTCCGCGCTGCTCGCGGCGGTGCGGGCGGTGGCGCGCGGCGACGGCGTGCTGGCCCCAGAGATCACGCGCCGCGTCATCTCCCGGCTGGCGGCGCCCGCACGTAAGCCGGAACCGCCCGGCCTCGACGACCTGACACCCCGCGAGACGGACGTGCTCACCTGTCTGGGCCGCGGCCTGTCGAACGCCGAGATCGCCGCGGAGCTGGTGATCACCGAGGCAACGACGAAGACCCACGTATCACGGGTGCTCACGAAGCTGGGCCTGCGCTCGCGGGTGCAGGCGGCGATAGCAGCCCAGGACGCAGGCCTGGTCTGACGGCACACACCGCTGAGGAGGGTCCTGAACAACTCCGCCCGTAGCGCAGTAGGGCCGAGTTGTTCAGGGCGCTCCTAAGTGCCGCGCCCCCTGTCATGGGCGTGTGCCGTGCCGGGACGGTGTGCCGTCGGGCTACCGGTCCCGCGCTTCGGCTGCCGTCACCTCGGTTGACGTTAGTGGGGTCGCCGGTCCGCCGCAGCAGTGAACATCGCCAGTGCGCCCGTCAGGGCCACCGAGGCCGCTCGGTACGTCGCGCGAGAGCGGGCTGCTCGGTGCAGACGGTGGCGGCCGCTGCGGCGGTGGGGTTTCGGGGCTTCGGCGTCCGGCCACAGGTGGGCCGCGGCGGACGCCGGATCGGCGGCGAGCGCTCTCGCCACCACGGCGGCGCTCGGGCGGCGGAGGGGGTGGTCGCGGGTCATGGCGGTGAGCACGGTCCCAAGGCCGCCGGGCAGCCCGTCCGGCACCACGGGCGAGCGGTGCAGCCGGGCCGTGGCCGACTCCACCGCGAGTCCGGGGAACTCGCGGCGGCCGGTGAGCGCCTCCAGGAGCACGAGCCCCAGCGCGTAGACGTCGACCGCCGGCCCGATTCGCTCTCCGCACACCTGCTCAGGCGCCAGGTAGGCGGCCGTGCCGACGACACAGCCGATCGCGGTGCCGGTGGTGGCGTCGAGCGTGCGGGAGATGCCGAAGTCGGCAAGCCGCGGGCGGCCACCATCCCAGTGCCCACCCACCCCGCCGGCTCCGCCGGCATGCCATCCCCCAAGGAGAACGTTGGCAGGCTTGACGTCGCGGTGCACGATCCCGGCGGCGTGGACGTGCGCGAGCGCCTCCGCGAGCTGAGCGCCGAGCCTGCGCACGGCGCCGGGGGCGAGCGGCGGGCCCGCGCTGATGCGCTCGGCCAGCGTCGGCCCCTCGACGAGGTCGGTGACGACGAATGCGCGCCCGTCCTCGGTGCCTCCGTCGTGCAGCCCGACGAGCCCCGGGTGGTGCAGGTGGGCGAGCGCCTCCATCTCGCGGCGCTGCTGGAGCAGGTCGTGCGCGCTGGCTCGGGGCCGGAAGCGCTTCACCGCTACCTCGGTGCCAAGCCGCAGGTCACGGGCCCGGTGGACCTCTGCGGAGGATCCCGCTCCGATCACCGGGCCGAGCTCGTACCGGCCGGCGAGGAGACGCGGATCGTCTCCCCCTGCGGCACGTTGGTCGGCTCCCATATGGGCATCGTTCCCCCGACCGGCGCAAAAGATGCGCGCATCCGGGAAAACGTGACCCGGTCGGGCGTCAGCCTCCTGCGGCGGTCGTCAGCGCGCGGCGGGTGAGCAGCCGTGCCAGGTGCCTGCGGTACTCGGCCGTTCCGGCCAGGTCCGTCGGCGGCTCCGTGCCCTGGTCGGCGAGGGCTGCGGCGTCCCCGATCGACGCCCCGTCGGCCAGCGCCGCCTCGGTCTGAGAGGCCCGCAGCGGCGTGGAACCCATGTTGACCAGCCCGATCCGGCCCTCGACCACCGCCACCCCGACGATCGCCCAGTCGTTGGCACGGCGGGTGAACTTCTCGTACGCCCACCCCGACGCGCTGGTGCGTGGCACCCGGACCTCGACGATCAGCTCGTCCGGCTCCTTCACCGAGGAGAAGACGCCGGTGTAGAAGCCGGTGATCGGCACCTGCCGTTCGCCGCGCGGGCTGCGCAGCACCACCGTGCCGCCGAGGGCGAGCACAGCGGCCGGGAGATCCGACGCCGGGTCGGCGTGGGCGAGGGAACCGCCGAGGGTGCCGCGGTGGCGCACCTGGGGGTCGCCCACCGTGCGGATGACGGCCGGGAGCAGCGGGCACTCGGCCGCGAGCACGTCCGAGACCTCAACGGTCCGGTGCCTGGTGCCCGCTCCGATCGCGACGTCAGCGCCGTCGACCCGGATGTAGTTCAGCTCGGCCAGCCTGCCGATGTCGATCACCAGTTCCGGCGCGGACAGCCGCAGCTTCATCACGGGCAGCAGCGAGTGGCCGCCCGCGAGCACCGTGGCGTCCTCACCGTGCTCAGCGAGCAGCGCGAGTGCACCGTCCACGGAGTCCGGCCGGGCGTACGCGAAACCGACGGGGATCATGCGCCGCTCCCGGTGGAGATGCCCGGGGAGGCCGGGTCGGCTGATGCGCCCTCGGCCTCTTCCGGGTCGCGCCCGGCGGCGGCGAGCACCGCGCGGACGATGTTGTGGTAGCCGGTGCAGCGGCAGAGGTTGCCCTCCAGCCCCTCACGCACCTCGCGCTCGGTGGGGTTGGGGTTCTCCTCCAGCAGGCTCACCGCGGCCATGACCATGCCAGGCGTGCAGAACCCGCACTGCAGGCCGTGCTCGGCGCGGAACGCCGCGGCCACGGGGTGTAGCTCGTCGGGGTAGGGCGACAGCCCCTCCATCGTCGTGACGACCTGCTGGTCGGCCTGCACCGCCAGAACGGTGCACGATTTCACCGACTCGCCGTCGAGCAGCACGGTGCAGGCGCCGCAGGAGGTGGTGTCGCAGCCGATGTTGGTGGCCTTGATCTTCACGACGTCGCGCAGGTAGTGCGCGAGGAGCAGCCGGGGCTCGACCTCGGCGGTGGTGGGCGCGCCGTTGACTGCGATCTGGACCTTCACCGTGCCTGTCACTTGGCTCCCTCCGAGGCAGCCTGCTGGATGGCCGTCCACACCCGCAGCGGGCTGGTCGGCATGTCGATGTGGCGGACGCCGAGGTGCGAGACGGCGTCGACGACCGCGCTCTGCACCGCGGGCGTGGCGCCGATCGTGCCTGCCTCGCCGATGCCCTTGGCCCCGAGCGGGTTCAGAGTGGTCGGCGTCTCCATGTTCAGGAGCGTGAAGCTGGGCAGCTCGGCGGCCGACGGGAACGCGTAGTCGGCGAACGTGGCCGTGAGCGGGTTGCCGTCGGCGTCGTAGACGACCTCCTCGAGCAAGGCCTGCGAGATCCCCTGCGCGATGCCGCCGTGGCGCTGGCCCTCGGCCAGCAACGGGTTGAGCACGGGACCGGCGTCGTCGACCGTGACGATCCGGTCGACGACGGCCTTGCCGGACTCGACGTCGACCTCCACGACGGCGACGTGTGCGCCGAACGGGAACGTCGCCGCACCGCTGTTGAAGACCGTCTCGACCTTGAGCTGCTCCCGCGCGGCCAGCTCGGCGAGCGTGACGCCGGTGTCGGTGCCCTTGACAGCAACCCGGCCGTCCGTGACCTCGAGGTCGTCGGCACTCGCCTCCAGCAGGTCGGCCGCCCGCTGCTTCGCGAGCTCCACCAGCTGACCGGCCGCCTGGTAGACGGCCACGCCGCCGGTCTGCAGGCTCCGCGACCCCATCGTCCCCTTCCCGCGCGGGATGAGGTCGGTGTCGCCGTGCTTCACCGTGATCTTCTCGATCGGGATGCCCAGATGCTCGCTCGCAAGCATCGCCCATGCCGTCGCGTGGCCCTGGCCGTGGGGAGACGTGCCGGTGAGCACGGTGACCGTGCCGTCGGCGTGCACCTCGACGGCGGCGTCCTCCTCGAACTCGCCGCCGCCGGTGATCTCGACGTAGGCGGAGACCCCGATGCCGAGCTGCACCGCGTCGCCGCGTTCGCGCCGGGCGGCCTGCTCGGCCCGCAGCTCCGCGTACCCGGCGCCTTCCAGCACCCGGTCGATCGCCTTGGCGTACTCGCCGCTGTCGTAGACCGCACCGCCCTTCGTCTCGAAGGGGAACTTCTCCGGCGGCACGACGTTGCGCTTGCGCACCTCGGCCGGGTCCATGCCGATCTCGGCGGCGAACAGGTCCATCGCCCGCTCGATCGCCGCTGTGGCCTCCGGACGGCCGGCCCCGCGGTAGGCGCCCGTGGAGGTCGTGGTGGTGACGAACACGCGGGCGCGCGACTCCACCTTGGGGATGTCGTAGACGCCGGGGGCCATCTGCCGAGTGAAGAACGGGAGCGCGGTCCCCAGTCGCGGGTACCCGCCCCCGTCGGCCAGCACGTCGAGGCGGTAGGCGAGCACCTTGCCATCGCGGTTGCCGCCGATCGTGACGGTCTGCAGCTGCGCGCGGCCGTGCACCATCCCGGTCATGTTCTCCGACCGGCTCTCGCTCCAGCGGACCGGCCGGGCCGCCCGCTTCGCGAGCGACGCCACGAGCGCGAACTCGGGATCGGCGCCGATCTTGGCCCCGAACCCGCCACCGACGTCGGGCGTGATCAGGTGGATCACCCCGGGGTCGACGCCGAGCCAGCCTGCGACCTCGTCGCGCGCGATCTGGGCGTTCTGGGTGGAGCAGAAGATCGTGACGCGCCCGTCGTCACCCCATGCCGCTGCGGCGGCGCGAGCCTCCAGCGGGGAGGGGGCGAGGCGCTGGTTGACGATCTCCTGCGTGACGACCACGTCGCAGCCGTCGAACAGGTGCTCGTCGAACTGCTCGTCGTCGCCGAAGCCGAGCGCGAGGTTGGTGCCGACCTCCTCGAACAGCAGCACCTCGTCGGTAGCCGCGGCCCGGAGGTCGACCACGGCGGGAAGCGGGTCGTAGTCGATCTCCACCAGGTCTGCGGCGTCCTGCCCCTGGTACAGCTCCTCGGTGAGGACCGCGACCACGGGCTCCCCGACGAAGCGCACCTTGTCGGTGGCGAGGAACGGCCGGACCATGCCCCGGTTCGCACCGTCGAAGAGGAGTTTCGGAGCCAGGTCGAGATCGGCTCCGGTGATCACCGCGACGACACCTGGCGCCGTGCGGGCAGCCTCGGTGTCAATGGAAGTGATCCGCCCGTGCGCCAGTGGCGAGCGCACGAGCGTGAGATGGAGGGCTCCCTTGAGCCGCTCGTCGGTCAGGTCGTCGGTGTAGGTCGCGCCCCGGGAGAGGAACTCCGGGTCTTCGGTGCGGACCACGCGCGTGCCCATAATACTCATCAGAGATGAGCCTAGACCCGACTTCCCGCCGCCGCTCTGCGTCGGTCCGGGGGACGCACGGAGCGCCGGGGCAGTGGGCTGCGGTGGGGTGATGGCCGTCAGTCGGTGGCGGTGGCGAGCGCCGCCGCGCGGAGGTCGTCCTCCTAGGCGCCCCGGCGCCAGTAGCCGGAGAAGGTGACGTGCCGGCGGTCCAGGCCGCGTTCGCCGAGCAGATGTCGGCGCACCGCCCGGACCGTCGCGGACTCGCCCGCGACCCAGGCGTACGTGGTGTCGACCGGCAACCGGGCGATGCGAACGGTCGACACCAGCCGGTCGCTGCCGGGCGGGGTATGCCCCGCACGATCCAGCGGATCTCGGAGAGGCGGTACTGCCCGGCGATGGTGCCGGCATCCGCGCCCATCAGCCGACCTTCCTCGCGCTCTGGATGGCTTTGGCCAGGTTCTCCAGCAGCGGGGCGGAACCGGCGTAGGAGAAGCGGGGCACCGCATCCCAGGGGGTGACCTGGCCGGCCTTCACCGCGGGCAGTTGCTGCCAGGTGGGCTTGGCCGCGAGGTCCGTGGGCTGCAGGGCGGTGCTGCGGTTGTCGAGCAGGATCAGGTCGGCCGGGAAGTCGCCGGCGTTCTCCCAGCTGAGCGCCTCGAAGTAGTCGCCCGCCTCCAGCTCGGTGGGGACCACCATGTCGACGCCGAGTTCGGCGAAGTACATCAGGTCGGTGCTGACCTTCGGGTTGGAGACGTAGAAGAGGTCGGGGCTGCCGGAGGCAGCCATGACCCTGATGCCGGGGTTGGCCGTCACCGCCTGCCGGACCGCCTCGGCGGCCGCCTCGAAGCGGGCCTTGGCATCGGTGACCTTCTTCGCCGACAAGTCGGCGCCGAGGGCCTGGGCGAGCTGCGCGTACCGCTCGATCGGCCGGGTCATCGGAACCCGGGCGGTGGTGACGGCGACGCTGGGCGCCAGCGGCAGGATCTGGTCCTTGCTCTCGTCCGGCACGTACCAGAGCTCGCCCGGGTCGTACATGTGGGTGACGAGGAGGTCAGGGCGGAGCGCAGCGTACTTCTCCAGGTTGAACTCGCCCCAGACGTTGCCGAGGATCTCCACGCTCCCCACGTTCAGGTCGCCGGCCTGCGGGTCGGCCGTGCCGTCGGCGCGCTTCGTCTCGCCGAAGACGCCGACGATCTGCTTGTCCAGTCCGAAGTCGACCAGGGCCGCGGCCACACCCGTGAAGGCGACCAATCGGGAGGGCCGGTTGCCGGTGCTGACCTTCTGGTCGCGGTCGTCGGTGAAGGTCCAGGGGCCGGTGGAGCCGCTGGCGGCAGGGACGGCGGAGTCGCGGCCGCAGCCGGCCAGCAGAGCGACCAGGGTGGCGGCCCCGCCGGCGGCCAGCAGGCGACGACGGGACAGGCGGCGGGCGGACCCGGGATCGGGCATGAGTGTGATCTTTCGTCGAGGGTGATGACCATGGACAGCGCGGTTAGGTTAACCTCACCTAAATCACTGTCAAGCCTCGTTTGGCGTTCCGCACGGCACCGGAGGCCACACTGTCCGTCATCCATTCACCATCCAGCGGTGAAGGAACCGCGGCGCCCCACCCGCCGCCGTACGCCCGCCGATCGGGACGCATCGCACTGAGGGCCGGCGGCCTGGCCCTCTCCCTGCTGCTGCTCGCCGCCGTCACCGTGCTCAGCATCGCGATCGGTGCAAAACACCTGCCGCTCGGCGACGTGTGGCAGGGCCTGTTGCACCCGGCCTCGCCCGAGTACGCGGTCGTGCACCACATGCGGCTGCCCCGTGCGCTGCTCGGCCTGCTCGCCGGCAGCGCGCTCGGCGTGGCGGGGGCGGCGATGCAGGCGCTGACCCGCAACGCGCTCGCCGATCCCGGGCTGCTCGGCATCAACGCAGGCGCCGCGGCGGCGGTCGCGACCGCCACGGCCTTCCTCGGCGTCACCGGGGTCGGCGGCTACGTCTGGTTCGCGCTGCTCGGCGCGGCGGCGGTCACCGCAGGTGTCTACGCCGTGGGTGGTGGGCGCGGAGCCACCCCGGCCCGGCTGTCGCTTGCCGGCGCAGCGCTCAACGCCACGCTCTACTCCTACGTCAGCGCCGTGATGCTGATCGACGCCGTCTCGCTCGACCGGCTGCGGTTCTGGACGGTGGGCTCGCTGGCCAGCGCGGAAACCGACACCGTCGTCCGGGTGCTGCCGTTCATCCTCGCCGGGCTGCTGGTCGCGCTGGCCGCGGCACGCCCGCTCAACGCGCTGGCCCTCGGCGACGACGCCGCGCGGGCGCTGGGCGCCCGCCCCGCCCTGGTCCGGGCCGCCGTCATCGCGGCAATCACGCTGCTCTGCGGCGCCGCCACCGCCGCCTGCGGGCCGATCGTCTTCGTCGGGCTGCTCGTGCCGCACCTGGTCCGTGCCCTCACCGGCCCGGACCTGCGCTGGCTGCTGCCGTACTGCGCGCTGCTCGCGCCGGTGCTGCTGCTCGGCGCCGACGTCGCGGGCCGGGTGCTGGGCAGTCCCGGCGAACTCCAGGTCGGGCTGGTGACGGCGGTGCTGGGTGGCCTGCTCTTCCTGCACCTGGTCGGGCGCGGACGGGTGGCCCGCCCGTGATCGTGATCCGCACCCCGGACGGTCTCTCGCTGCGGCTCCGCCCACGGGCACTCGCCGTCGGCACCGGCTGCGCCCTGCTCGCCCTGGCGCTGGGCGTGATCGCCGTCGGCAGCGGCGACTACCCGCTGAGCCCGGTCGACGTGCTGCGCGTCCTGACCGGCGGGGGCGACCCCGCGGAGCACTTCATCGTCACCGAGCTGCGCCTGCCCCGGGTGGTCACCGCGCTCTGCGTCGGTGCCGCCCTGGCCCTGGCCGGCGCGGTGTTCCAGTCGCTGATCCGCAACCCGCTGGGCAGCCCCGACGTGCTCGGCTTCACCCAGGGCGCGGCGACCGGCGCGCTGCTGGTGGTCGTGGTCGGCGGAAGCAGCCTGGCCCTTGGCGCGGCGGCGGTCGCCGGCGGGCTGCTCACCGGCGTGCTGGTGCACGCCCTCGCCTGGCGGCGCGGGGTGCACGGATACCGGCTGATCCTGGTCGGCATCGGCATCAGCGCGATCCTCACCGGAGTCAACGGCTACCTGCTGACCCGGGCGCCGTTGATGGACGCCTCCCGGGCGGTGCTCTGGCTCACCGGCAGCCTGGACGGGCGCGGCTGGGTCAACGCGCTGCCCCTGCTCGTCGCGCTGGCCGTGCTGGTGCCGACGGTCTTCCTGGCCTGCGGGCCAGCGCTGCGGATGACCGAGCTGGGTGACGACGCCGCCGCGGCGCTCGGCGTCCCGGTGCAGCGGCTGCGGCTGCTCCTGCTCGGCGCAGCGGTGCTGCTGGTCTCCCTCGCGGCGGCCGCCGCCGGGCCGGTGTCGTTCGTGGCGCTCACCGCGCCGCACCTGGCCCGGCGGCTGACCCGGGCGCCCGGGCCGAACCTGCTGCCGGCGATGGCGGTGGGTGCGGTGCTACTGGTCGCCGCCGACCAGGTGGCGCAGCGAGCGGTCGCCGGACACCAGCTGCCGGTGGGCGCGCTGACCGGCGTGCTGGGCGGCGGCTATCTGATCTGGCTGCTCGCTACCGAACGCAGGGCGGGCCGGCTGTGACGGCGCCGAGACGGCCGGCACGCCTGGTGACGAGAACGGAGCGACTCCCATGACGACCTGGCGGCTCGGCGGGCACGGCATGACCCTCGCCTACGAGCGGCACACCGTCGCCACGGACCTCACGGTCACCGTGCCGGACCGGTCATTCACCATCATCATCGGCCCGAACGCCTGCGGGAAATCCACGCTGCTGCGGGCGCTGGCCCGGCTGCTGCGGCCGACCGCCGGGGCCGTGCTGCTGGACGGTGCGGACATCCACCGGCGACCGGCCCGCGCCGTCGCCCGTACGCTCGGGCTGCTGCCGCAGTCGTCCGTGGCGCCGGACGGCATCGGCGTCGCCGAGTTGGTCGCCCGCGGCCGCTACCCGCACCAGGGGCTGCTGCGCCAGTGGTCCCGCGAGGACGAGCGGGTGGTCGCCGAGTCGATGGCCGCCACCGGGGTCGCCGACCTGGCCGACCGCCCTGTCGACGAGCTCTCCGGCGGCCAGCGGCAGCGGGTCTGGATCGCGATGGCGCTGGCCCAGCAGACTCCCCTGCTGCTGCTGGACGAGCCGACCACCTACCTGGACATCGCCCATCAGATCGAGGTGCTCGATCTCTGCGCCCGGCTGCACCAGGAGCAGGGCCGCACGCTGGTGGCGGTGCTGCACGACCTCAACCACGCTGCCCGCTACGCGACGCACCTCATCGCGATGCGCGACGGACGGGTGGTGGCCGCAGGCGACCCGCGGGAGATCGTCACCGCCGAGCTGGTGGAGGAGGTGTTCGGGCTGGTATGCCGGGTCATCGACGACCCGGAGACCGGCACTCCCCTGGTCATCCCGGCGGCCCGCCACAGGATCGGCGCAGGCGCCGGGCTCGACCGGGGGCAGGCGTGAGCATCCGGGTCACCCCCGCAAGCCACCTTGCTGCAACCCGACGCTATCCCTCGACCACCGGCAGGTAGACCTTCCCGCCGTTCTCCGCGAACTCCGTCGACTTCTCCGACAATCCGGCCTCGATCGCTTCGATGCTGGTCAGGCCGTGCTTCTCGGCGTAGTCGCGGACGTCCTGGGTGATCCGCATCGAGCAGAACTTCGGCCCGCACATCGAGCAGAAGTGCGCGTTCTTGGCCGGCTCGGCCGGGAGCGTCTCGTCGTGGAACGCCAGCGCTGTGTCCGGGTCGAGCGACAGGTGGAACTGGTCGAGCCAGCGGAACTCGAAGCGCGCCGCCGACAGCGCGTCGTCACGGGCCTGGGCGCGTGGGTGCTCCTTGGCCAGGTCGGCGGCGTGCGCGGCGATCTTGTAGGTGATCACGCCCGTCTTGACGTCGTCGCGGTCCGGCAGGCCGAGGTGCTCCTTCGGCGTGACGTAGCAGAGCATGGCCGTACCGCGCGCGGCGATGGTGGCGGCCCCGATGGCGCTGGTGATGTGGTCGTAGCCGGGCGCGATGTCCGTGGCGAGCGGGCCGAGCGTGTAGAACGGCGCCTCGCCGCACCATTCCTCCTCCAGCCGCACGTTCTCCGCGATCTTGTGGAGCGGAACGTGGCCGGGGCCCTCGATCATCACCTGCACGTCACGGGAGCGGGCGATCGCCGTCAGCTCCCCGAGCGTGCGCAGCTCGGCGAGCTGGGCGTCGTCGTTGGCGTCGGCGATCGAGCCGGGCCGCAACCCGTCGCCGAGGGAGAACGTGACGTCGTAGGTGCGCAGGATGTCGCAGAGCTCCGCGAAGTGCGTGTAGAGGAACGACTCACGGTGGTGCGCGAGGCACCACGCCGCCATGATCGACCCGCCGCGGGACACGATCCCCGTGACCCGCTTCGCGGTGAGCGGGACATACCGCAGCAGCACGCCCGCGTGCACCGTCATGTAGTCGACGCCCTGCTCGCACTGCTCCACCACGGTGTCGCGGTAGACGTCCCATGAGAGCTTCGTGGGGTCGCCCTTCACCTTCTCCAGCGCCTGGTAGATCGGGACCGTGCCGATGGGCACCGGCGAGTTGCGCAGGATCCACTCGCGGGTCTCGTGGATGTTCGCGCCGGTGGAGAGGTCCATGACGGTGTCGGCGCCCCAGCGGGTGGCCCACACCATCTTCTCCACCTCTTCCTCGATCGAGGAGGTCACGGCGGAGTTGCCGAGGTTGGCGTTGATCTTCACGAGGAACGAGCGCCCGATCACCATCGGCTCGGCCTCCGGGTGGTTCCGGTTGGCCGGGATCACCGCCCGGCCGCACGCGACCTCGGAGCGCACCAGCTCCGCGTCCACGCCCTCCCGGACCGCGATGAACCGCATCTCCGGCGTGATCATCCCGGACCTGGCCCATGCCAGCTGGGTGGCCGCGCCCGCCACCGGTTCCCGAGCGTCGATCCACGGCGTGCGCAGCGGGGGCAGCCCCGCGCGGACGTCCACCACAGCGTTCTCGTCCGAGTAGGGCCCCGAGGTGTCATAGACGTCGTGGTGCTCGCCGTTGCTGAGCTCGATCCGGCGGACCGGGACGCGCAGACCATCCGGGCCGTCCAGGTACGCCTTGCGCGAGCCCCGGATGGGACCCGTGGTGACCTGGGGCGCGACCGAACGGTCGTCGAGTGCCGTCATATCGGCTTTCCTTCCTACGCCGGCATTACCCGGACAGGTTCTGCGGTCGGCGGTGCTCCGCCCTCTCAGCCCGTTGCATCACGAGCTCCCGCGTATTCCAGTTGTGCTCACCGGCCGGGACGGCCGGGAGATCAGGGGGTGGGCTCCTCCCACCACGGCCGCACCGTCCAGAGCGGCGAGACCGGTCCGTGGCCGGCGCCGAGCGGGTAGGAGTGCCGGACGGCCTCCACGATGTACCGCTTCGCGAACGCCACTGCGTCGGGCACGCTCATCCCGCGCGCCAGCCCGGAGGCGGCGGCCGAGGCCATGTTGTCGCCTCCGCCGTGGGTGTTGCCGGTGTCGAAGCGCGGGCCGGACAGCTCGGTGAACGTGTGGCCGTCGTACAGGAGGTCGACGCACCACTCGGTGTCCTCGCGCAGGTGGCCGCCCTTGACCAGCACGTACTTCGAGCCGAAGCCGTGCATCACCTTGGCGGCGTCGTACTGCGCTTCGCGGTCGTGCACGTCGACTCCGGCCAGCAGCCGCACCTCGTCGAGGTTCGGGGTGATCAGGGTGGCCCGCGGGAACAGCAGGCCGCGGTAGGCCTCGAGCGCGTCCTCGGCGAGCAATGGGTCACCGTGCATCGACGCCGCGACCGGGTCGACCACGAACGGAATGGGGCCGTCGCCGCCGATCCCCACCCCGTCGCACGCGCCCACGATGGCCTGGATGATCGGGGTGCTGGCGAGCATGCCGGTCTTCGCGGCGTCCAGCCCGATGTCGGTGGCGACCGTCTCGATCTGGGCCGCGACGGTCTCGGGCGGGAGCGCGTGGAAACCGGACACGCCGAGCGAGTTCTGCACGGTGACGGCCGTGACCGCCACACAGCCGTGGACGCCGCACGCCGCCAGTGCGCGCAGGTCGGCGGCCACACCGGCGCCGCCGCCAGAGTCGGTGCCCGCAATCGTCATGACACGGGGCGGAGTCGTGCCCACCGTGGGTTCTCCCATTTCGCCTCCCTACGCCGGAATTACCCGGACAGGTTCATGCGGTCGGCGGCGCCAGCCACCCTCTCAGCCCGCTCGCTGCGAGCTCCCGCGTACCGGTCACCGTAACCCGGCCCCCGGTCGCCGCGCCACCACGTCGGGCGGGAAGAGGAGCCGGCTTTGCGGCGTTGGATCGGGACATGCCACTTGACGGTGAGTACGAGCTGAGCCCAGAGGGCTGGGTTCGCGAGCAGACCGAGAAGATCTTCGAGACCGGCACGACCGAGAGCGTCGACATCAAGGGCCGCGCGGTCATCCTGCTGACCACGCGCGGCGTGAAGAGCGGCAAGCTGCGCAAGGTGCCGCTGATGCGCGTGGAGCACGACGGGCTGTACGCGATCGTCGCGTCGCTCGGTGGGGCGCCGAAGCACCCGGTCTGGTACTACAACGTCAAGGCCGAGCCGCACGTCGAACTGCAGGACGGCACGGTCACCAGGGACTTCCGGGCCCGCGAGGTCACGGGCGACGAGAAGGCCGACTGGTGGAAGCGCGCGGTGGCCGCTTACCCGGACTACGCCGACTACCAGAAGAAGACCGACCGGCAGATCCCCGTGTTCGTCCTGGAGCCGGTTTCCAGCTGATCGCGCCGCGCCGGCTGCCGGGCGATCCTGCCCGGCAGCCGACTGAGCACGGGATCGTTCCCACGGCGTGGCTGCGAGGATCGTCGGTGGCACGTGCCACCCTCGGCGATGACGTGAGGATGTTGCCGTGACGATCCAGCCGGTCGCCCCGCGCCATCTGCTGACCGTGGCCGAGTACCTCGAGATCCGTGAGATCGAACTCGGCTACAGCGAGCTCGTGCAAGGCCGACTGCTCATGACCCTGAGTCCGGCTGCCGACCACAACAGAGCTGCCTTCGAGCTGGGGGTTGCGCTGCGCGGCCAGCTACCGCCCGAGTTCGAGGTCCTCCTCGACATGGACGTCGACCTCCAACTCGCCCCTGCGGACGCGCCGGGCACCGTCCGGCGGCCCGACGTGATCGTCGCGTCCCGGGAGGCGCGGCTGCGCACCCGCCGTGACGGCGGGGTCATCCGGGCGTCCGAGGTGCTCGTGGTGGTCGAAGTGCTGTCCCCCGGTTCGCGGCGCACGGACCACGTCCACAAACGCGGCGAGTACGCCGACGCGGGCATCGCGCACTACTGGATCCTCGACGTGTCGGAGCCCGTCTCGCTGCTGGCCTGTCACCTCGCCGGCGAGTTCGGCTACGCCGATGCGGGCGCCGTGACCGGCTCCTTCTCCGCAGCCGAGCCGTTCCCGGCCAAGATCGACCTCGACGCACTCCTCTGAGCCGGCGCTGCCGGCGGCCACTCATCCGTGCTCGTCCAGCGCGGCCAGGTAGGCGCGCAGTACCGAGGCGGAGATGTGCGGGGCGTCGCCCCGCGACCGCCTCGACGCGTGCTGCAGGTAGGTCACCGCCGCGACGCGGAGCGCGCCCCGCTCCCTGACCAGCAGCGGTCCTCCCGAGTTGCCTGGCTGGATCCGCCACGGCGACCACAACTCGGCCTGCCCAGCCCGCCGGGCCAGCCGGCCGATGCCGATCACGGGCACCGGCATCGGGTTAGCGGGCCACACGAGCCGCGGTATCCCGCCGAGCGGGTAGCCGACCGACAGCACGGCCTCGTCGCCGTCTGCGGCCGTCGAGATCGGCAGCGGCGCAACGGCGAGCCCGCGGGAGTCGATGCGGACGACCCTCAGGTCGGTCTCCTCGGCCAGCGCCGATCGCTCCTCGCGGCTGAGCCCTGGCACCGCGTCGGCCAGCAGTTCCGCGAACCGCACCGGGTTCGGACGCGGCAGCGGGATCGCCCGGCGGACCGTCCCCGCGATCCCGGCGCGCGCCGTGCGCGACTTCCGGAACAGGTGCTCGTTCGTCACCAGGTCCGCGGTGGTGCCGTCGTCCCGGATCAGGAACCCGGTGCCGCGGCCCGACGAGGACTGCAGGCTGACCACCGCGTCGATCTCGGGCGGCGGGTTCCCACCCAACTCGACGGCCTGCAGCGCCGTACGCGGCCAGCCGCGCAGCCGGAACCGGCCGGACACCGCCACGGATGCGGACCCGATACCACGGGTCGCCGGGCCCACCAGCGCGTCCAGCTCCGCCCGCGTCAGGACCACCGGCCGGGCCGTCCTGATCACGGGAGGCTGCCGGTTGTGCGCCCGCCGCACGACCACTCCCGCCGGCACCGCCGTGGCCAGCCAGCCCAGCGGCACCACCCAGCCCGGGAGCATCCCGGCGTCGAGCAACGGCGGTAGTGCGAGCTGGAGCGCCACGCCGACGCCGATCGCCGCGCCAGACGGTCCGACCAGCCGCTCGAACAGGTTCATTCCGCCGAAGGCAGCCACCCCGGCCGCGAGGCCGCCCACCACCAGCACGTATGGGGCGACGGGGTGCGTCGCCCCAGCCAGGAGCGCCCCGGCCGCCCACGCTCCGGCGATCATCGCCGCGGCCGGGGCGGCCCACGACAGCGCTGTGCGCAGCGTGCGGAACCGCGGCTCCCGCACGTCCTCGAGGTTGGTCCGCAGCAGGTGGGCGGTCTGGTGGTCGGACAACAGGGACTCGAACATCGATCTCATCTCTCTTCTCGGGGAGCGGTCTGGGCTGTGCTCGGACGTGGGGTGAATGGCAGGGCCGGTTCGTCAGGGCCCCGATCGGTGCGGGGCCGCCGGGTTCTCCGCCCGGCGACGGTGGTCACGGCTCGTCCGGGGAGGTCGCGCTCCACAGGACGGCCCGCGCGGCCGCGACCTGGGCACGCAGGCCCTCTGGCGCGGGCACCTCCCAGAACAGGAGTTGGTCGAGGGCTTCCAGTCCGAGCTCGACGACGAGCAGCGGCGCCAAGACCGGCGCGACGTCCCCCCGCTCCGCGCGCACGAACTCCAGCTCGACAACCCCTTCGGCGAGCACCGCGGAGAGATGCCGGAACAGTTGCTTCTGGGCGTACTGCGCGGCCAGTTCAGGCTCGATCAGGGCCGCCACCAGCACGCTCAACCGGCCCCGGCGACTCCACTCGGACCACGAACGGCGGTCGAGGCGGTCATGCCGCATCCCTGGCGGCGGAGCGTCGAGGAACGCCCACGGCTGCGCGTCCGGCGTCGTTCGCGCCCACGCGGGGGCCAGCACGTCCAGCAGGCGACGACGCATCTGTCCGGGGCCCACCGGCTCCCTCGCCATCACGTCGAGTTCCGCGAGCACCGGCACGGCCGCCGCCCAGAACTGTGCGCCCGGCTCGACGCCGCGTTCGCCCAGCACGAGAAAATCGTGGAAGCGGCGCACCACGCCGATCTCCGCCAACCCGTCGGCCACCGCACCGGCTAGAGCGGACCGGCGCCCACGCGGCAGCAACCACCCACCCGGTGCCGACAACCGGCGACCCAGCTGGTGGAGGCCGGCTTCCGCGTCCTCCAGCAACCGCAACGCGTAGGGCCGGTGCGCCGGCGCCTCGTGGACGAAGTACCACCGGGCTTCATCGATGTCGTCCAGCCACGCCTTGAGCCCGACCTGGACGTCCCCGAACGCGCGCTCGATGCCCCGCACCACCGTGTGCCTCGCGACGACGGCCGCTCCCAGGATCAGGACGGCCCCGACAGCCGTCGCAGTTCCGGCGGCGCCGTCCCACCAGCCCGGCGCCACCGCAGCCGCGCCGTGCGCCGCGGCCGCAGCAGAGTCGGGGCGCACCAGCGCCGCCACCGCCGTCATGCCCCCGGCAACCAGCACCGTGAACCCCGCGAGCCGGAACCACCGCAGCACCACAGTCCGGGCGGTGCGCAAGAGCACCAGCACCCGGGCGGCCCGGGGTCCGGGGCCGTGGCCAGAGGGGCCGAACGTCTCCAGCGCGGCGACCAGCCACTCCCGTTCCTGCGGGGTGAGGTCGACCGAACCCTGACGGGCGGTGCGGGCCGCCAACCGCCACCCGGCCCCGAACCACGGCCGCCAGGCCGGGCTCAGGAACAGGGCGCGCGCCGAGCCGACGTCGTTGAGGCCGCGGGCGGCGAGTTTCGCCCCGATCCCGGCGGCGACGGCCTCGCTCGCTCCTGCGTTCTCCAGCGCCGTGCGCAGCTCGTCGAGGGTGCCGACGCGCAGCTTCCCGATCAGGTGGGCCACCAGCGCGGGCAGGACCACCACCGGGATCACCAGCAGCGCCAGGCGCAGGTTCCCGGCCGCGACGACGTCGGCGTAGGGCTGCCCGGCCGCCACCCGCTCGCTGACCTGCGTGGAGAACTGGCCGAGCAGGGCGGCGGACACCGCGCCGCCGAGTGCGATGGTGCCCGCCTTGGCGGTGTTGTTCAGCGACGCGCCGGTGGCGCCCTCGACCCAGCGGTTCAGCGGCATCCGCGCCCAACCGGCCAGCACCGCGCCCGTGGTCAGCAGCGCCCCGAACGGCCACAGGCCCGGGGTGAGCACCAGCCACAACGCCGGAAGCGCGAGCACCACCGGCAGCAGCGTCACCCCGCGCAGCACCCTGGCCTCGCTGACCGGCCCGACCTGCACGTCACGCCCGAGCGCCTTGGCGACCGCGCCGGGGCTGCCGAGCAGCGCCTTGAGCTTCGGCCAACTCGAGCCGGTGAACATGGTCGCCAGCCCGCGCACCGTGACGAGCACGCTCACGCCGACCGCGGTCGTCGCGAACATCGCCTGCGTGGGGTCGTTGAGCAGCACGAGCTGGTCGACCATCGCCCCGCCGAGCGCGGTGGCGTACAGCCCGGTCAGGGCCGTGAGCAGGGGGATCGACAGCGCGGCCCGCAGCAGCCCGTGCGGGGTGCCGATCATCTGACGCAGGCTGCCCACCACGGACGACCACACCGCGGGCGGCGCGCGTGGCTGCGCGCCCCGGCCCTCGCCGCGCAGCACCAGCCACACGCCTGCCGTCAGCGCCGCGGCCAGCACGGCGAGCCCCAGCATCGTCACCTGGAACCCGACGACAGCCATGCCCTGCCCGATCGCCACCGGCAGCACGAACTGGGCGGCCTTGAACGCCGTCTCGTACCTGGCTTCGCGGGCGTCCTTCAGCTCACGCGCGACTGGGTGGTAGCGGTCCATCCGGCCGCGCACCAGGCCACCGGCCACCCCCATCGACCCGACCACGAACACCGACGGGAAGAAGAGCATCGCCGCGGGCACCATCCCGAGCACCAGCAGCGCGGCCGACCCGGCGGCGCCCATCACCACCACCGCGACCATGTTCTTGATCAGGCGGTCGCCCAGCAGCGCCGCGGCCAGCCCCGCGCCGGACGCCGCCGTGGTGCCCGCCGCCCACTGCCCGGTCACCCAAGACGTCGGCTGCCCGTAGTACGCGGCGAAGTCGGCGGAGGCGATCATCGGCGCGCCCGCCGCCTGGCCGGGGAACGCTCCCATCAGCCCGGCCAGCGGGGCCATGAACCGCGCCCAGCCGAGCAGCGCCGCGTCCCGGACAGGCCCCACCTGGCGGCGGGTGTAGCCCGCCACCGCGGCGGCGTTCGACGCGGCCAGCGCGGCGACCCGCTCCGCGTCCTGAGCGCGCGCCATCTGCTGTTCGAGGTCGCGGATCTCGGCGGCGATCCGGGCCACCGCCCGTTCCGGCCCGGCGTCCCGCACGTGCGCCGGGAGCTTGGCCAGCAGCCGGAGGTGCGCGCGCTCGGCCCGCTGCAACTCCGCGCGCGCCATCGCCAGCGCGGCCGCGGCGCCCTGGTCACCGGGCGCCCGCTCGGCGGCCAGGTCGGCCGCGACGAACGCCCGGATCGCCTCGTTACGGGCCCGGCCCGCGGCGAGCAGCCGGTCCACGAGGCCCTCGGCCACCTTGAGCTGACGGCGCGGGGTGCGCAGTTCGGCCGCGATGCGGTCGACCTCCCGGCTCAGCGGCCGCACACCCGCGAACAGCGCCTTCAGCCGGGCCCGGCCGCCGCGCAGCCGCAACGGCAGCCCCGGGCGCACGGCGGC
Source organism: Pseudonocardia aurantiaca (assembly GCF_039526725.1). Taxonomy (NCBI): domain Bacteria; kingdom Bacillati; phylum Actinomycetota; class Actinomycetes; order Pseudonocardiales; family Pseudonocardiaceae; genus Pseudonocardia; species Pseudonocardia aurantiaca. The sequence continues at coordinate 105,849 of NZ_BAAAJG010000025.1, read as the reverse complement.
GCGGTCCCAGATCGCCTCCCGCAGCGCGCCGAGCACGGCGTCGGCGAGCTGCGCAGGGTCCGCCGCGAGCGCGCCGTCGCCCAGCACCGCGACGGGGTCGCGGGCCAGCGCCGCGCGCAGCTCCGGCGGGGCCAGCGCCCACATCTGCGCCAACACCCCGGCCGGCATGAGCACCCGGCCCTCCGAGGTACGTTCGACCCGCAGCAGGCCAGCGGTCACGAACTCCGCGACGAGCCTGCCGACGGCGCCGCGGTCCGGGAGCCCGGCCAGGTACGCCGACAGCGCCGCCAGCTCCGGCCCGGCCCCCCGGCCGTGGCCCAGGTCGCGCAGCCCCGCGACCGGACGCCCGGTGACGAGCGCGCCGAACACCCACTGCAGCACGTGGCCCAGCCGCACGTCCGACCCAGCGGCGGGCGCGGCCGCGACGCCGATCTCGTCCCAGGCGGCGACCTTCGCCGCCCACACCCGCTGCCGCTTGAGGGCAGCCCGCCGACGCAGCAGCCCCACCAGCCCGGCGACACCCAGCCCGCCGCCGAGCCAGGTAAGCCAGCGCGGCCCACCCTCGGCGCCGGTCTCCGTCACCGGCGGCGCCGTGACCTCGGGCGATGGCTGCACCTCGGGCGAGGCCGTCTCCTCCGCCGGAGCGGTCACCTCATGCGGAGCGGTCACCTCAGGCGGCGCTGTGACCTCCGGCGGCGCTGTGACCTCCGGCGGCGCTGTGACCTCCGGCGCCGTCTGCTCCGCCGGGACCACGAGCCGCCCGCCCGGGTGGAGCAAGTCACGGCTCGCGAGGGTCGGGAACCGGCCGGGGTTCAGCTCGACGATCGCCTCGACGCCCGCCGCGCCGCCGCGCAGCGTCCACAGCGAGTCGCCCCGCGCCACCACAACCTCGGTTGTGGTGGCCGGGCCGTCAGCGGCGGCCGCGGGCGCGAGCCCGGTCAGCACGGCGACCGCGATCGCCCCGGCCACCAGCGCACCCCGGACGACCCGCACGACCGCCGCCACCAGCGGCGGGCCCCGCTGCCGCACCAGCTGACGCAGGCCCGGGACCAGCGCAAACGCCCCGGCCACCGCGGCGGCACCCGCGAGGAGCACCGTCGCCGCGCCGGACGCGCCGAGCAGCAGACCGCTCGCGGCCCATCCCGCCGCCAGAGCCGCCGCAGCCGCCACCAGGGCACCCCGCGGGAACCGGGCGCCGACCGGGATCGCGGGCCGGTCAGCGGCGGCCACCGCCCGGGCGTCGGCCGGCGGGAGGGCGGCGAGCACGTCGGCCACAGCCGCCGGAACCTCGGCGAGTGCGTCCTGGGCCGCCGCCGCGCGTTCCGCGGCGTGTAGCTCGGCCAGCAGCGCCGCCGCCACCGCCGCCCGCTCGCCGTCGACGGCCGGGGGCAGGACCCCGTCGACGCGGAACCGCTGCTCGTAGGCCCGCAGCCGCCGGAACCACCCCTGCGCCAGGTAGCCCCGAGCGACCAGCGCGTCCAGGTCCGCCAGCCGCTCCCGGAACATCACGACCACGCCGTCGGCGGCCAGCGGGACCGTGGGGTCCACCCAGCCGAACGCCCGGAACGTCTCGACCGGGTTCACGAGCCCGGCCCGTTCCAGCTCCGCGACCAACGCCGGGTCGGCGTCCAGCACCACAACGGGACCGGCCGTCTGCGGCGGGCCGCGCGCCAGGTGCGGGAACTCGGCTCCCGACATCGGGCGCATCGTCGGCGCCCACCGGCGCAGGACGGTCAGCACCGCGTCCCGCACGGGGGCGGGCAGATTCTCGATCGCCAGCATCCCGCCGCGCGGCCCGTCACCGGCGGTAGAGAGCCTGGCACCGCACAGCTCACAGAACCGGGCATCCGCACTGGCCCGGTGGCCGCACTGTGCGCAGTGCGTCGGCCCGGTCGGCACGGGCTCGGCCTCGGCGGCCGTGAGCAGGCGCTCGGCGACGTCCAGCGCGGACGCCCACGACGGCGCGCGCCCGCCGCCCGCGATCAGGTCCCGTAGCGCGGCGACCTCGCCCACCAGCCGCGTGTGCAGCTCGGACACCTGCTCGCCGCCCGCCGGACGCAGGTGGCTGACGTCCTCCAGGACCAGGTGCGCCACCAGCGTGCCCGACCCGGTGCGAGTGATCTGCAGGTCACGGACCAGGAACGTGGAACCGGGCAGGAACGTCAGCTCGTGGAACCGGCCCTGGATGACGTCCATCAGCTGTATCGAGCTGCGCCCGGTGCGGGACCGGACCTCGATCGTGACCGGGCTCTCGCCGTAGTAGACGGTGCGCAACCCTTCAGTCGGGTTGGCGGGGTCCTTGACGTACCAGGGCAGCTCGGTGCTGGCGAACCCCGGATCGACCACCAGCCCACCGAGCGGGTGCGTCCGTGGCAGGTCGGCGATGTCCTCCTGCGACATCCAGATGCCGCGGTAGCTGGTCTCACCCGCGACGGCTGGCAGCTGGTTGAACCCCGACACGGCCACCCGGATGAACGCCTCGTAACGGGCCATCCCGTCGGCGTCGCCTGCCCGCAGTGCCGCGTTGGGCTTCGTGTACAGGGTCGACAGGTAGGCGAGCACCGCGTGCAGGTCCGCGCGCGGCATCCGCTCCCCGAACGCACCCAGGCGGTCGATCGCGCGATGGATCGCCTCGACCATCGAGGCGGTCATCGGCGGATCGGCGAGGTAACGGCTCCGGTCCTCCTCGGAGGCCCGGAACTCCGGGTTGCCGAAGTAGTCGCCGTACCCGAACGGCGGCAGGCCGGGGCCCGCCGGGAGCGCCTCGACGCCCAGCGCCGCCAGCACCGGGTGCCCGACGAGCACACCTTCCACCGCTCGCATCAGCTCGGCCGCCAGCTGCTCGGCGCTGTCGGCACGGTCACCGAGCTCGTGGTACAGCAGCCGGGCCCACCAGTCCGCGAACGCCGGATCGGCCGCGATCAACCGCTCGACCACACGCGCCACCCGGGCCGGAACCACGATCATCCCGGCCTGGCCGAACGCGATCAGCGAGCCACCGTCACCGAGGTCGGCGTCGGTGATGCGCACATGGGCCACGTTCTCTGGCGGGGCGCGCGCCAGGTGCGGGAACTCCGCCCTGGACAGCGGACGGGCACCCGGCTGGACGTCCGGCACCCGCGCGAGCGTCTCGGCGCGCGTCCGGGTGTCGGGCCCGCCCACCGCAACCGGCCAGCCGCCAGCGCGCATCACGGCCCGTTCGGCGGCGTGCAGCTCGTCGAGCAGCGCAACGGCCACCGCGGCGCGCTCGTCCTCGCCTGCGGGGTGCGCCGCGATGCGGAAGCGGTGTTCGTACGCGCGCAGCCGCGGGAACCACGACGGCGCAAGAAGACCACGGGCGACCAGCTCGTCCAGCTGGGCGAGCCGGTGCCGGAACATCACAACCACACCGTCGGCGGCGAACGCCACCGTCGGATCGACCCAGCCGAACGCACGCAACGTCCGCAGCGGGTCCACGAGACCCGCGCGCTCCAGCTCCGCGATCAGCGCCGGGTCAGCGTCCAGCACGACAACAGGGCCTTCCACCTGCGGCGGGCCGCGGGCCAGGTACGGGAACTCGGACCCGGACATCGGCCGCATCACCGGCGCCCACCGGCGCAGGACGGCCAGCACGGCGTCGCGTACAGGGGCGGGCAGGTTCTCGACGGCCAGCATCCCCCCGCGCGCCCCGTCACCCGCGAGCCCCTGCTCCTCGAGGTACCGCCGGACCGCGGCGATCGCGATGTCCGCGACCTGCTCCCACGTCAGCTCCAGCTGGTGGGCCCTGGAATCGAACCCGGCGGGCACGAGCGGCTCCACCGGGACCAGGCCGGCGTCCGCGGGCGGCGGGAACGTCCGGCGGAACTCGTCGAGCGTCACCACCCTCGTCTCGCCGCCGGTCCGGTACGCCACCTCGACCGACTCGGTCGTCGCGATCTCACCGGCCTTGAGCTGCGTGTTCGCCCCCAGCCAGGTCCGCAGGTCGGCGAGCGAGTGGGTGGGAACGTCCCGGAACAGGTCCGCGACCTTCTTCCGGTCCTTCTTCAGCTTGAAGTTGCGCGGGTTCGCCTTCGCGCTGACGTACCGGGAGACCACCCCGTCCGCCCCGACGACGAGCAAGTCGAGCTCGTCGAACTCGCGGCGCTGGCCCTTGTCACCGATGGCGATCAGTGTGACGTTGGCGAGCACCCGCTCACCGGGCTCCACGATCGACTCGAGGTAGGGCAGCCCCAGCTCCTCCACGAGGTCGCCCATCAGCGCACCGGTCCAGGCGGCCTCCTTCACGAACTCGTACGACGCGAACCCGGCGCGGTGCCGCCGCGACTTGGCGAGCGTGTCGCCGCCGTGCACGGCGACCCGCGCGACCGCGAAGGCCCGCAGCTCGGCCGAGACCAGCGAGTCGCCGTCGACGTGCCCGCCGTCGCCGTACACGCCCGCCCGGACCGGCGGGGCCCGCGGCGCGATCGGCAGCGCCACCCCGGGCGGGCCCACCCGCTGAGCACCCGGCACGGTCCTGGGCGCCACCAGCGCCTGCGGGGCAGCCGACGGCACGGGCGGGGTGAGCCCGTCGACGCGCATCCAGCCGCCCGTCGTCGAGACCCGCGCGCCCGCCCGGCCCGGCCGGTGCACCCACACATCCGAGGTCGGCGCCACCACGGTGCGGCCGGTCAGCACCGACAGCTCCCGCATCCCCCCGGTGGGCACGGTCGCCAGCGTGCAGGCGCACACCGTGAGCTGCGTCCGGTCGGCCGCGGGCGGCAGTAGGTCCGCGAGCAGGTCCGCCACCTGGGCGGCGGTCACCCGCACGTCGGCGTCGGTGCCCGGGTAGAGGAACCCGTCCCGGTCGCCGTGCATGACGAGGACGACCTCGCCGGTCCCGGCCCGCAACTCCAGCCCGAACGCGCGCAGCCGGTCACCCGGGGGCGCCAGCACCACGCCGACCCCGTCCGGGTGGACGATCGCCTCGTCCCGGATGCGGTCCAGATCCGCCGCCGTCGCGTCGCGCAGCGGCCGGGTGAGGGCAGGCGGGGCCCGCGCCCGCCTGCTCAGCCAGGTGTCGATCTTCGAGAGGGCGAGCAGGACTCCGCTGCCGCCGACGATCCCGATCGCCAGTGCGGGCCAGGTCGTGGGCAGCATGCCGATCACACCGAAGCCGAGGAGCCCGGCGGCGACTGCGGCGTTGGCGTATGCGCCCTTGCGCGGCGCGATCCGCCCGAGACCCAGCTCGACGGCGAGGCCGAGCTTCGTCAGGTAGGCGGTGGCGATGGTGAGCACCGCGGCCGGCACCACGAACAGCAGGTTCAGCTCGACGGCCATCTGCACGGTGAGCATGGCGTTGGCCAGCGTGATGATCGGCAGCCCGAGCAGGTGCACGAGCTTGCGGGCCAGCGGGTGGTGCCCGGCGACGTCCTTGCCGGCGAACCCGGTGACCACCGACGCGATGGCCGGGAGGAAGAACAGGACGTCGGTAACCGCGTAGACCGCGTTCACCCAGAGCTCCAGGCCGCTGGTCGCGCCTGCCTGCTGCAGGTGCCAGTCGAAGTGCACCGCGTAGGAGGCGGCGAGCACGAGGTTGACCACCCGGCCCAGCAGCCCGGCGTCCGCGGAGATCGACGGGTAGGACTGGTACTGCGTGCCGGAGTAGACCCCGACCCGGTCGAGCATCTCCGAGAACGCCGTGAGCGCCCGGTCGCGCAGGACCTGGATGTCGGCGGCGGAGGCGCTCCCGCTGCGGGTGGCGGCGTCCCACGCCTCGGCGATGCGCGCCACCTCGGCGCGGAACTCGTCGGTCGTCTTGTCGAGCCGCTTCATCCGGGCCGGACCGGCGCCGCTGAGCACCGCGTACTTGCGGGTCTTCGCGATCAGCACGTCGATCGTGTTGGGGTCGAACTGGCCCCGCTCCAGGATCGACTCGATCATCACGCGGATCTGCTGCGAGTAGGCCGTGCGGTAGAGGGTCAGCGCACCGCGCACCGCGAACATCGCGTAGCTCAACGTCGCGGTGACCTGCATCAGCGGGAGGCCGACCGCGAGCACCACGGCCACCACCGCGGCGCCGATCGCGGCCTTGACGAGGAAGCTGTGGCGCTGCCTGGCCATCTCGCGGTCGGCCGCGTCCTGCCCGAGCTGCGTGCGCTGCACCTCTGCCAGCACCCCGCGCGTCGTCGCCGGGTCGTCGAAGGCCCGGCGCGTCTGGTCCGCCGCCACCAGCGCGTCGACCGTGTACGGCGCGCCCGCCGGGTCGACGAGCCCGAGGCCGCTGGTGTCATGCGCCCCATCCAGCGCCGGGCCCTGCCCCGTCGCCGCGGCCCGCTGCGCACGGGCGCGCTGGTGGTCCTCCACCGAGGCCTGCAGCGAGGCGACGAACAGCTTCCAGGTGATCAGCCGCTCGGCGCTGACGACCTCCGACGTGACCGCGTTGTGCCAGCGCAGCAGGTTGCGCAGCTGGCCGGTGGCCTCGTCGGACGGGTCCTGCCACCGGCCGGGCCCGACGAGCGGCACGTCGGAGTCGCGCCGCGTGAGCGTGCTCTCGTCACGCTCCAGCCGGTAGCGGACCATCCACGCGTCGAGCGTCCGGCGGTGCTCCGGCGAGACCTGCGCCAGCACCTCGTCCCATAGCCCGGAGCGCAGGTGGACGTAGGCCCACTGCTGGACGTCCCGGCGGGCCGCGATCAATAGCCGTTCGAGGTTGGCGTGCCGGATGTTCGACCAGGCCTCGACGCTGACCTCGTCGCGAACCCGGTCGAGCAGCGGGTCGAGGTCGTGGATCTGGCGGAAGTACTGCGCCAACGACTCCGGCTTCACGGAGTCGGTGCCGTAGACGAGCCGGTCGTGGTGGTGGCGGGCCAGGTCGACGAACGCGTCGGCGATCTCCTGCGTGCTGCGCAGGTGGCGCGCCACCTCGTTCCACGAGATGTCGGTCGAGACGTGGCGCAGGCGCGGGTCGGAGAGGATCCGGCCCCACAACCGGACGTAGGCGGGGGTCGGCTCGGTGAACTTGCCCATGCCCATGTGGGCGAAGATCACCCTCGCGCCCGGGTACTGGCGCAGCAGCGAGAGCAGCGGCATCCCGTACCGGCCGTCGGGCCGCTCGGCCCCGTACCGGAAGTCCTCCAGGATGCGGGCCAGCCCGAAATCGTTGTGGATCACGATCACGTGGCCCTGCTCCTGCACGGCCTCCAGCAGCTCGCGCAGGTGCGGGTTGTAGACGTCGAGGTGGCGCAGGTCGGCGGCCGGCAGCAGCGACCGGACCACGTCGGCGTGCCCGGCCGCGGCCAGCAACGAGCGGATCGTGTCGACGTTGCCCAGCAGCACCGGCAGCAGCTGCGTGGCGTCGCGCTCGGGGCCCCCGGCCACCATCGCGTGCAGCGCGGCGGGGAGCCGGGCCGCGTCGAGCCTGCCATCCTCGGTCGCGGCGCGGAGCAGGCCTGCCGCGGTGACCAGGCGGTCGATCTGGGTCCGCCACTCCGGGTTGACGGCGTGGATGGCCTGCGGGCCCAGCAGCTTGGTGACAGCCTCCTTCGCGATCGTGGTCTCGCCGATCATCCCGGCGACGTCCGGGTTGAGCAGGGTGAACAGCCGCAGGTAGGCGCGGGCGCCGGGGATGTCCATCCGGGCCCCGGTGGAGCCCACCACGGCCCGCCACCGCAGCTCCGGGGCAAGGTGCCGGACCTCGTAGGCCAACCGGACGTCGGAGAACACGCCCCACATCTGCAGCATCGGCGTCTTCGTCCACAGCGCCACGTTCAGCACGCTGTTGACCAGGTAGTAGAACGTCGCCCCCAGCGGGGCGAAGCCCTTGCCGTGCTGCGGGATGAAGTGGAACGTCACCACGCCCTGGTGACCGGCGGCGCGGAGCCACTCCAGCAACCCGGCCACCCGCGGCGGGCGGGAGTGGTCGTAGCCCGCCGGGTGGAAGTGCCCGTCGGACAGGTCGTAGTGCGCCGTCCGGTTGCGGCCGACCAGCGTGAACGAGCCGTCGTCGCCGACCCTCACCACGAACCGGCCGGTGTCGCCCAGCTGCTCGCGCAGCCAGCCCACCGTCACCATGCCGCCGTCCGGCAGGCCGTACTCGGCGCCGCGGTTGAACCAGCGCATCAGCCGGCTGTTGACCGCGTCGACCGCGGGGAAGCGCTCGGGGTCGCCGCGCCACGGGCCGGTCAGCATCGAGATCGTGTCGCCGCCGAGGCCGGTCACCTCGGCCAGCAGCGAGTGCTGGAGCCCGGCGGCGCTCGCCGCCCGCACCGCACTCGCGAGCTTCTCGGCGAGCGCGGCCTCGACCGCCCGGCGCTTGGCCAGCGCGTCGGCCAGCTTCTTGTTCGACCGCGCCAGGTCCCGCGCCAGCTCAGCGGGCACCGCGGCAGCCGAACCGCCGACGATGGCGCGCAGCCCACCGGCCTGCTCCTCGAAGCGCCCGCGCAGCTCGCGGTTCTCCGCCAGTGCCTCCTGCAGCCCGCGGTCCACGTCCGCGAACAGCTGCCGCAGCGGCTGCCGCGCGAGCAGGGCGTCGCGCAGCGCACGGCCGGCACCGAACCGGCTGAGTCGGTCCAGTGCCGGCGGGCCGCGGATCGGGTTTGCCGTGGGTGGCGCGGGCACCGCGGGCGCGGTGCTCGGCCGCGCGGCACCGCCGGAGCCGGTGAGCGTAGTGCCGTTCGGCCCGCCCGCGGCCACGGCCGGAGCAGTCGGCCCGTTGCCGCCACCCGAGCCGCCGCCTGCCCCGGCGACCAGGCCGTGCACCCGGCCGGTGGCCCGCACCGAGACGGACCCGCCGCCGACGACCCTGAGCTGCCCCAGCGCCCGCTGCCCGGCGGCGGCGTACGCGGCGGGGGCGCCTGCCACCGCGACCTGCGCGGCGGTGATGCCATCGGCCAGCCGCTGCTCAGCCTGCTCCAGCGCCTGCTGCCGACCCAGCACCGCGGCCTTGACCAGCGCGAGGTCGACCGCGAACCGCTGGAACCGGTCGGGCGCCGCGCCCACCGCCACCGGCGTGTCGACCGAGATGGCCGGGTCGATCGCGTAGGCGTCCACGAGGGCCCTCGGCACGCCGAGCACCCGCACGATGGCCTTGCGCTCGGCCGCGCCGGGGACGCTCCCGTCCGGCGGGTTGAGCAGCCAGCGGATGCCCTCGCGCACCGCGGCGTCGATCTGCGCCTGGTAGTCCGCCACCAGCTCGCGGTCCTCCACCACCCGCTGCTGTGCCGCCGCCACCGAGGCGCGGGCGGCCGCGATGTCGCGGCGCAGCTCACGCATCACCCGGACGCGGGCCGCGACCCGGGCCGGGAACCCGCCGCGACCGGCCAGCCCGGCGTCCGCCGCCAGCCCGGCGACGAGCGCGCCCCGCTGCCACAGCACGGCATGCACCACCGGCAGCAGCCGCACGACGGCGCTGCCGATCACCGCTCCGCCCAGCGCTGCCACAACAGCGGCCGGGCCGACACCGGCCATCCCAAGGCCGGTGGTCAGCACCACGAACGTGCCGACGAGAGTGGTGGTGAATGGCGGGGGCCCGCGGCTCGCCCGGACGTACCGGTAGGTGCCGACGGCCACCGCGACCACGGCGGCCACCGCGGACCCGCCTGCCAGCGCCGCCAGGTTCGCCACGCCGAGCAGCGCGAACGCGCCGCCCGCAGCCGCGCCGACCGCAGCCGTCACCAGCGCGGTCCGCAGCCAGCCGCGGCCCGTTGCCGGCCTGCCGGACGGCTCCTCCGTCACCTCGGTGCGATGGATGTACCCGACCGGCTTCCGGCTGACCGTCCGCTCGCTGTAGCGGAAGCCGTCGACGGCGCCCTGGCGGACCCGCTCGATCACCGCGTCGCGCCAGCTCGCCGGCATCCACCACGGCAGCCCGGCCATGACCTCGTCGGCCGTCCGCCGCTGCCGGCCGCCCATCGCGTTGAGCAGGAGCGCCTCCAGCGAACCCGGCGCGAACCCGGCCCCGTCCTGGACCGCGCCGACAACCGGCGTGACCGGCTCGGCCGGCAGCTCCCGCAGGGCCGCGCGGAACCGCTTCTTGGTGGCCGGGCTCCACTCCAGGCCGTGGGTGGCGGCGAACTGGCCGATCGCCTGGGCAGGCCCGGCGTGCCCCTCCCACTGACCGACGCCGAGCAGGACGCGCAGGTCGTCCGCGGTCAGCTCGCCGCGCGCCGCGAGGTCCTGGATGTCCCGGACCACCTGCTCGGGGGCGCCGCTGCGGATCAGCCGCTCCAGCTGCACGCGCATCTCGGCGGAGACGGCCGGACCGGCCGGGTCCGGGCCGCCCGTGACCCCGCCGGGGCCATCGGCGGCCGCCGGACCGGCGGCCCCCTCGATGGCGGCCAGCAGCGCGTGCAGCTCGCGCTCCTGCACCTGCATCGCCTCGACGGCTCTGGCGGCGGTGTCCGCCGGCAGGGTGGCCACGAGCGCGCCGAGCCGGGCGAAGCCGGGGTCGGGGAGCCGCATCGGGTGGTGCCCGGTGTCGAGCTGGCGGGTGATCGCGATCCGGCTGAGCATGGCGATCATGTGCTGGGCCTCGGTGAGGGTCCACTCCGCGGCACCCCACTCGCCGGGCAGAGCACCTGCGACGTCGACGGCGCCCTGTGCGATCCGCTCCAGCGTCGCGATCGCGCCCGTCAGGTCGCCCGCCATGGCCTGGTCCATGGCCTGTTCGACCGCGGCAGCGTCGAGCGTCAGGTTCCTGGCCGCCGGGGCCGGGACCTCCGCGCCCACCTGGTTCGCCGCCGGGGCCTCGACCGCAGCCGGGACCGGCAGGGCGGGAACGCGGTTGCTCCGGCCGACGACCTCGCGGTACTCGCGCTGCGCGGTGGTGAGCGCGTGCTGTGCCGCGCACAGGTCGGCGCAGACCGGGCCGAGGTCGCGCACGGGCAGGCCGTCGCGGAGACCGCCGCTCTGCGCGAAGTTCTCCAGCGCGTCGATGAGCCTGCGCTGGGCCGCCTGGACCGCGGCGGCCGCCTGGTCGACCGAGGCCTCCGCCCGGGTGTTCACGAGCTGCTCTACGACGTTCTCCGGCCGGAGCTTGCCCTCGACGGTGAGCCTGAGCTCCGTCGCGCGCAGCTCGTCGGCCCGCAGCTGCGCCTTCGTGACAACGCGGTTGGCGAGCCGCAGGCGCCAGCCGGTCAGCTCACCCGAGCTGTGGTTCTTCAGGAACCGCAGCAGGTTGCGGTTGCCGAACCGGGCGAGTTGCGGGTCGCTCAGCGACAGCGACTCGCGCCAGGTGCCCGGCTGACCGTTGCGGCCGAAGCGACCACCGCCCTGCTCGACGGCGCGGCGCGTGCCGAACATGCTGACGATCTCGACGTGGCCGCCGCCCGCTTCGAGCAGCATGGCGAGGTCGGCGTCCTGCACACCCGGGAAGGTGCGGCTCCCACCGAGGTTGATGTCGGTGCCCCGGCCGAACTTCGCGGTGGCCACCGTCACCGCGAACGGCTTCCCGGCTTCGCTCTCCGCGATGACCTCGTAGAGCTTGTTCGGGGTCCTGGCGTTGACGATCCGCGGCACAACCGGATGCGGGCCCGTCGCCAGCACCTCTTTCAGCATCGCGGCGAAGGCCTGGGTGTCCGCGATGTCGCGCATCAGCACCAGGATCGGTCGCACGTCGCCGCGCCGGTGGGCTTCGAGGATCTCCTCGGCCACGCTGCGCTGCAGCGCCGGGTTGTCGGCGAACACCCGCCGCGGCAGCTCCGCGAGCCGCCGCGGGTCATTGGGGGCCATCTCGACGACGTCGAGGTCGTAGACGTCGCGCAGGACCTTCGCCGCGCTCGTCGCCGTGCCGGTGACACCCCGGTAGGACAGCTGCGCGTTCAGGTAGTCGAGGAGGGTCTTCTCCGACAGCGTCCGCAGCGGCGCCTTGATCGTCGTGCCTTCGAGCGCCTCGACCCAGCCGTGGTCGTACCAGCGGTTGCCGGGCATCGCGTCGCCGTTGTCCTGGTCGACGATCATGGCGTTGTCGCCGTCGCGGAGGTACTCCCGGTTGTACCGGTGGTGCCACCCGGAGGTGAGGGCGTCGGCCAGCTCCGCGATGTGCCGCGCGGTCAGCTCGCCGCCGAGCCCGACGCGCTCGGCGAAGGCCTTCGCCTGCTTCGGGCTGATCCACACCCGGCCGCCGACCACGCTGAACTCGCCGTCCCGGATCACGCGGGCCATGTCGGCGATCGCGTACATATCGGCGACGTTGCCGACGGTGCCAGGGGCCTGCTCGCCCAGCCGGTACGCGGTGCGGCCCCAGTCGATGGCCAGCATGTCGACCTCGTCCATGATCACGTGACGAGGCCCGAACCGCTCGGCCGGGTCGCGCAGGCCGCGCTGCCAGTCGCCGACGATCTCCCGCGCGGACCCGTAGACGACGTTCGCCTCGTAGATCTCGTGCAGGTTGGACGGCGGCCTGGGCGCTCCGAGGAACCCGTCCGGCTCACTGTGGCCGACCCCGGCCCGGGTGTTCGCGCTCTCCGGGCGGAGCCGCACGGTGATCCCGAGCTTCTCGCCCACCTTCTGCGCCGTCTTCGCGGCCGACTCGGCGAGCGTGCTGTTGTGGGTCATCACCACGACGTCGCCGCCGTCGAGCGCCTGCTTCAGCGCCCAGAGGCGGGCCACGAGGGTCTTGCCCTCGCCGGTGAGCATCTGGACGACCACGCCGCGCGGCAGGCGGCTGCGCAGGTGCAGGAAGTCGAGCCGTCCCCGGACCGGGTTGCCGTCCAGCGCCAGCAGGGCCGCGATCTGGACGTCCCGCGGCATGTCGCCATGTGCGCTGCTGCCCTTGGGCGTGTCGTAGTTCGCGTAGCAGACCAGCGCGCAGCGCTCGGCGTCGTTCAGCTCCTCGCGCGGCCGCGCGTTCGCCCGCTCGAAGCCCTGCCGGTCGATCCGCCACTCCTCGAGGAGTGACTCGACCTTCTCCACCGTCTCGCGGTAGGGCCGCAGTGCCTTCTCGACCTCGGGGCCGTGCTTGCGGAGGGCGTGCATCTCCGTGCCGAGCTGGTGCGCACGGTTCTGCGCAGCGCGCATCGCGTGCTCGATGCCCGGACGGTCGCCCGCCTCGGCACCACGCAGCTGGCGCTCGTGGAACGCGGCCGTGATCTCGGCCAGCGCCCTGTTGTCGACCGTCGTGCGCCACAGACCCTGCAGGGTGTCCAGCGCGCCACCGCGCCGGACCACCGTCGGCGCCGCCGGACGGTGCTGGACGAAGACGAGCGTGTCGCCCCCGTACTCGTACTCGGCGTAGCTGAACTCCTGGTTGCCTTCGCTCCTCATCTGCGCGATCTGGGCGCGCAGCTCGTCGACGGTCATGCGGTTGCGGAACAGGCCGGTGCGGATCTCGCCCGCGACGTCCTCGACGGCGCGCGAGGTCATGCCCCGCATGGCCTTGATGAGTTTCTTGATCGAGACGGTCCGCCCCGGCGGGGGCACGCCCGACGCGGTGCCGGTCACCGGGTTCGGCTCTGGCGGCTCCCCGGCACTGGTCCGGCCGCCGCCGTTGCGGCCGCCGGGGCCGTCCGGCGGGCCACCGGCGCCGTTCGCCGGGGGACCGCCGTTCTCTCCGTTGCCGCCGCCGTCCTGCCCACGGCCGTTGCCGAGGCTGCCGCCCGGCCGCGGGACCTCGCGGACGGGGCTGCCCGGGACGCCGTCCGGCTGCCCGGGAGCTCCGGGGCCGTCCTGGCCGCCGGGAGCCGCCGGGGCTCCGCCGTTGTCGCCGTTGCCGTTGTTGTTGCCGCCGTTGCCGCCGTCGGCGTTCCCGTCCCCGCCGACGAGTCGCGGCACGTCAGTGCGCGCCGCGCCCGGCGCGGCCTCGCCGATGGGGGCCGGCGGCGCCGGGATTCCTTCGCCCACGCCGTGCGCGCTGAGCGCGACGCCCTGCGCCAGCTCGGGGCTGAACAGGAGTCGCAGCGCCAGCCGCGCGTCGGCGCGGCTGACGTTGAACCCGGCGGCCAGCTTGCCGATCGCCAGCGACTGGATGCCGCCGACGGAGTAGTGCAGCCCGACCTCGGTGGCCAGCGCGACGATGTCCGCCGCGTCGAGAGCCCACTGGACGTCGGCAACCTCGGCGCCGAACTCACGGGCCAGCGCGTCGGCAGGCGGCGGCGCGATCTCGCCCCGCGCGACCTGCCCGATCCGGGCGACCAGCCCCGCCTTCTCCGCGACCCGCAGCATCGGCTGCACATCGGTCACCGGGACGCGGAACTCCTGGGCCAGCGCCTCGGCCGACTGCGGCGCGATCTCCCCGCGCGCGATCTCCCCGATCCGGGCCGTCAGCCCGGCGTTCCTGGCAACCGACAGCATCGCCTGCGCGTCGGTCAACGCGATGCCGAACTCCCGGGCCAGCGCCTCGGCCTGCGGCGGCACGATCTCGCCCCGCGCGACCTGCTGCATCCGGGCCACGAGCCCGGCCTTCTCGGCGACCCGCAGCAGCTTCTGCGCTTCGGACACCGCGACGCCGAGGTCGCGGGCCAGCTCCTCGGCCGTGGGGCGGACGCCGCCTGCGGCGAGCCTGCCGAGGTGGTCGATCACCGCGCTGTTGCGGGCCGCCCGCAGCGTCGCACGGGCCTCACCCCGGCTGACGCCGAACTCGGCAGCCAGCGACTTGTGGTCCAGCGCCCGGAACTCACCGCGGACGATCAACTCCATCCGGGCCGCCATGCCCCTGGCGCCGGCGACCTGGATCATCGTGCGTGCCTCGGCCCGGCTCACCTGGAAGTCACGGACCAACGCCTCGACCGACGGCCGCACCTCGCCCCGCGCGAGCCGGCCGATCCCGTCCATCGCGCGCGGGTTCGCGGCCAGCCGCACCGCGGCCCGCGCGGTGGACTGGCTGACGCTGAACTCCTTGGCCAGCTCCGGGATCGACAGCGGCTTGACGCTCCCGTCCACGACCCGGGCGGCCAGCTCGGCCAGCTTGCGGTTGCCCGCCACCCGCAGCGCGCCCTTGGCGAGCTGTTTGGTCACCCCGAACTCGGCGACCAGCTGCCGAGCCGGGACGTGGCCCACGGTGTCGAGCTGCTCGATCAGGCGGGACCCGTTGACGGCCCGTAGCGCGTCACGCGCCTGCGCGGTGCCGATGCCCAGCTGCTGGGCGAGCTCCGCCGCCGACTGTGGCTGCCGGACCCCCTGGTTGTTGCGCACCCAGTCGGCCACCCGGAGGTTGGCCTGCTCCGCCAGCATGGCGCGGGCGTCCTTGCGGGTGATCGCCACCCCGCGCTCACCCATCGCCCGGACCAGCTGCCGCGGGGTCAACGGTCGCCCGCCCGGCCCGGTCGGCACGGTCGGCACGCCGCCCTGGACCACGGGCCTGCCGGGCGGCAGCCCCGTCGGGTCGCCCAGCGCCGTGTTCAGCGGCCCAGCACGGAGAGCGGGCTCGACGCGCGGCGCGGGGACGTTCGTCACCGGCATGCTTCCCCGGGGAATGCGGGGCAGGCCGATTCCCTGGAAGCCGGTCGCTCTGCTCGCCCCCCAGAAGGCCACCGGCATGCCGAGCATGCCGAGGTTCATCGCCAACCCGCCGAGGGTCGCCCCCAGCTGCCCGTTCGCCTTCAGCGTCTCCCAGTTGACGACTGTCGAGTGCACACCTTCGCCGAAGGTGTAGCCGAAGGTCGCGAACGCGGCCCCGTTCGCCCCGTAGGCCACCCGGCTCATCGGGGTCGCGGCACGCAGGCCGAGCAGCCCGCGCCAGGTTGTGCCCGACGCCATCTGGCCAGCCTGGTGGGCGCCTGCCCAGCCGGGAGCGCCCGTCATGCCCCGTTGCCATGCGGTGGCACCGGCACCTCTGACGCCGAGGCTGCCTCCGACAGCTCTGGCGGTGTACTGGGCAGCGCCGCTCGCCGCGGCCTTGATCCCGACACCCACCCCGACGACGGTCAGCACGTTGCCGGCCAGGCTCAGGTAGTCGGCCCGCGCCGCCGGGTTGGACCAGCTGTTGGACTGGCCGTGCGCGCTGCGGTTGTTGATGTTGTCGATCGCGTCGACGGTCGTGTAGGCCACACCGCCGACGATCAGCGCCGTGCCGCCGATCGCGGCCGCCGCACCCAGCGGCGACGCGGCCCCGAGCGTGCCGATGGTCACGATCCCGCCACCGGCCCACAGCAGCACGCCACCGACGATCATCGCCCCGCCGACGACGTAGCCCCCGAACTTGTCCCACCAGCCGGCGGGGGTGTGCCCCGACGTCTGGATGATGTTGCAGCCCTCGCACCCGGTGGGGGCCTTCCCCGTGCGGCGATCGAGACCGTGCTTGTCGAGGCCCTCCACGTTCAGGTTCTTGTTCGCGATGAGGGTGCCCTTCTCGCTGACAACCTCGTTGTTGTCGCGGAAGTCCTGCAGGTCTCCGAAGTGCGCGCCGCTCTGGTCGATGAAGCGCCAGCTGCCGTCCTTCTGCTTGACCCGCATCAAAGTGATGGAGGTCCAGCTGCCGTCCGGGTTCTGGTACGGCATCGAGATGGCCTCGGCCCGGCCGTCGCCTGACAGCTCCTTGATCCGGTTCTGCACCGCGTCGACGTTGTCCTTGCCGACCAGGTCGGCGAGGGCCTTCTTGTCATGCCAGTCGGTCTCCCGCGGCAGGAGCTCGGCTTCCTTCATCTGCGGTGTGACGCCGAAGGCGGCGAGTTCCGCCTGCATGTCGAGGCTCAGCGTGCTGTTGATCTGGTCCCGGAACCGGCCGTTGTAGGCCTTCCAGTCGTCCAGCAAGCGCGCGCCCGTGTGGATGAACGCGTAGTCGCTGAGCATGGTCGAGGGCAGGGCTCTGCCACCGAGCAGGCTCTGGTGCGGCCCGATCGGGTCACCGGGCCGGTAGTTCGCCGGCGCCTCGAACCGCTTGTCCCGGACGTAGCTGTACCGCAGCTCGGTCAGAGCGGTGAGCCTGCCGAACGTCTCCGACAGCTCCTGCTGCCGCGGCTGCGACGACACCGAGAGTCGCTGGTAGAGGCTGTTGATGCGGTTGTGCCGGTTGAAGGCGCCGTGCAGGTCATTCGCCCAGGCCGCGTTGCCCGAGGCGTCGGCGTAGGCGAGGTCGGTCTGGCGGAGCGTCCGCTCCGCGGCGTCGATGTTGGCCTGGTACGGCCGTGTGGCGACCACCAAAGCGTCCTGCTCCGTGGTGATCGCGTTGTGCTCGCGCTGCAGCCAGATCGCCTCGCCGGGGTTCGGCCCGCCCCGCTCCTGGATCACTTGGGCGGCGTTGTTGAAGATCCTGATGCGGTCGTTGAGCGCCGTCGTGCGGGCACCGAGGCCGGTGTGCATCGCCAGCTGGGCGTCGGTGACGGCCTTCTGCTGGCTGGCGACCATCTCGATCGCGGCTTGCTGCTGCTCGTCCGCCCGTTTCGGATCGTTGGCGGCGTACGGCTGGCCGAGTAGGTGCTCGATGAGCTGCGGGTCGTTACCGACCTCGGCGTTGGCCGCCCGGAAGTTCTCCAACGTCCAGCCCGCGCCGCGCATGAGCTGCAGCCGGGTTTGGGCGGGCATCCAGCGGGCGAGCATGCCGGGCGCGTCATTCTCGATCGCGTCGCGGACCGGCTTGATCTTGGCCCACTCGCTCTTGTCGATGTAGTTGTCGTCGGCCAACGCCTTCTCGGTCAGCGTCGCGAGGTCGTCGATCGGCTTCTCGAGCTTCTTGTAGTGCGGCGCCAGCCCCTCCAGGGTGGCGGTGTCCTCGAGCCACGACATCTGCGTGCCGTCGCGCTGGGCCTGCGACAACGGCAGGTCGCTCCGGTAGGTGTCCAGCACATCCTGCCTGCCGGCGTTCTCGAGCTGCTGGATCTCCGACGCGGTCAGGGGACTCCGGTCGTCGGCCTTGCGACCCAGATCCTGACCGCCGGGCAGCTTGAGCTCGGACAGCTGCTTCGCCATCTCCGGGGAGATCTTCAGACTCGGGTCGAGCACCGCGGCCATCGACCCGTTCGCCTCCGGCGGCGCGTCGAACAGCGGGGACCCCGCGTTCCCGCTGCACGCGCCATCGGCGCCCACACAGAACCGGCCAGCGTTGTCACCGTATCGGGCGTACTCGCCGTGCACCCGGTAGAGCAGGCCCATCCGGACCGGGACCCAGTTGTCGCCCTTCTTCGTCACCGTGGCGTTCTGGTAGTCGCCCTCGGCGTTCATGCCGTAGCAGCCGCCGCCCTCGCCGGACGCGTTGCAGATCGCGCCGCCGCCCTGACCGGCGCCCTTGCCCTCGGCGTCGGCAAGAGAACGGTTGTACTGCGTGAACCCGCACCCCCCGCTGGTGCCGGCCTTACAGGTCTGCTTGTCGCCCCACGGCGTGTAGCGGGAGACGAGGCCGTTGCTGGTGTCGAACAGCTCGACGCTGCCGTAGCCCCACGGGAAGCGGCCGGTGCCGGTCGGCAGCTGCTCGGTGATCCGGCAGTTGTTGCACGTGGTCACCGGCTCGTACATGTGCTTGTTGGACCCGTCGCTGCTGACGCCCGGCATCGTCCGGCGGCAGTTGCCCTCGCACCACAGCGAGCCACCCATGCCGTTCTTGTCCGGGGTGGTCGCCTTGATCCCCTTGCTCAGGTCGCCGCCGGTGAGCTCGATCTTGAAGACGCCGGTGCCCGCCGCGTCCGAGAAGTTGGGGTTGTTCTTCGCGTTGTAGTTCGGGTCGATGAACTGGATGTAGCCGGTGGTGCCCTTCACCGAGTAGATCCCCGGCGTCAGGTCCCGCCCGCGCCCGATGATGTCGGTGACGCCCTGGCCCGGCGCGATCTGGTTCGCATGGACGATGTCGCCCTGGGCGTTGGTGAAGTGCCCGCCGCCGTGGAACTGGATCCGCGCCGGGCTCCCCTTGCCGTCCTGGGCCTGGATCTCGCCCCAGTTGCCATTGACCTTCAGGTGCTCGCCGGTCGGGGACCACCACTCGCAGCCACCGTTGCAGGTGCTGGCGAACGGCGAGCCGGCCTTGTTGGCGAACCGGACGTTGTTCACGCCCGATGCCGCCTGCGCCTGCCGGGTGAAGACGATCCGGTCACCGGTGCGGCCGTCCACCGCCTCGCCGCGGCCCCGCGCCCACGCCTCCGCGTTGCCCTGGGCGTCCTGCGCGATCCCGACGCCGTTCTCACCGCGCGCCCGGTGCTCGCTGCCCGGCTTGCCCTCCACCGGCATCGCGGCGTGGTAGTCGCCGTTCGGGTTGTTCTGGCCGCGGTCGTTGCCGCCGCTGATGCCGCCGACGGACTTGGTGCAGGGCGCCGGGCAGGTGTACTTGGTGACAGTGTTGGTGCCCCTCGGCTTGATCTCGATGACGACGTCGCCGTTCTCGCCGGGCGTCACGCGAACGGCCGCGTGATCCGGGTCGACGTCCTCGATCTTGATCGGGTTGCCCTTCTCGTCCACGAACAGGCCGAGGCCGCTGACGTCGATCTTGGCCTGGATGAAGCCGAGACCGGCGCCGCCGACGTCACACCCGCCGTCGCCGCTGCAGCCGGCGTTGGCGACCCCGTCCGGCCCGGCGATCGCGATGGCCCACGCGCCGCACCCGCCGTTGCCCGAACCGGAGCACGTCGCCCACTTCTCGGCCGTGTACTTGCCGTACGGGGTGACCAGCTCGTCGTAGGCCTCGGCGTGGGCGGAGTAGCTCGCAGCGCAGTTGGCCGCGCCGGAGCAGCTCGCACCTGCGTTGGCGAAGCCCTCGCCGGCCACGGCGTAGGCCATGACCGAGACGCCGCCGCCGCCCATGCCGCCGCCACCTGAGCCGCGCGCGTACGCACGGGCCCACGATCCGGACGGGTGCGAGTCGTACGCCGACGCGGTGGCCTCGTAGTAGTGGCTGCAGCTGGTGCCGGCGCTACCCGTGCAGGACGCCGACGCCTGGGCGGCCCCGCCGCCACCGGAGGCCGCCGCGGTGGTCATGACCATGCCGCCGCCCATGCCACCCGCGCCGTGCCCGGTGGCGGTCGCGAACGCGCCGGGCGCGGACGCGGAGCTGTGCGCGCGGTAGGAGTAGGAACAGCCGGAGCCCGGGCTGCCCGTGCACGACGCGGCGGCCATCGCCTGGCCGGGGCCGGTCTGGGCGACGGCGTTCGTGCCGCACCAGCCGGAACCGGCGCCGGCGTTCGCCCCACAGGTGGCGTTCGCGGTGGCCCGATTGCCGCCGGTCGCACTCGACGCCCGGCTGGACGCCGCGTAGGTGTGCTCGCAGCCCGAGCCGTTGCTGCCCTGGCAGGTGGCCGCGGCCATCGCGCCCTGGTCGTTGGTCTCGGCGAGGGCGCTGGTGGCGCACCATCCCGAACCGGCGCCACCCTGCGCACCGCAGGTGGAGTTCGCGGAGGCACGGTTGCCACCGGTGGTGCTCTCCGACCCGCTCGACGCCGAGATGCTCTGGCGGCAGGTGGATCCGTCGCTGCCCTGGCAGGTCGCAGCGACCTGGGCGCCGGCGGCGGTCGCCCCGACCTGACTCTGTCCGGCGCACTGGCCGGCGGCGGCCGCCGTGCAGTCGGTGCTCGACGCCGCGCGGTTCACGCCGCCGGGGGCGGCGGCCCGCGCGGTGCCCTCGGTGTGGGTGCGGCACCCGGTGCCGGCACAGGTGCCGCTGACCTCGGTGACACCCACCGCGGCGAACCCGCTGGTGGCGGCCTGGCAGCCGCCCGCAGCCGCGCACGTCGCGGTGGAGGTGCCGCGGACCGCTCCGCCGGGGGCGGCGACCGTATCGGTGGTGGAAGACGTGCGGGTGGCGCAGCCCGCCGCGCTGCCGTTGTCACAGACGGCCCCCACCTGTGCGGAGGTGGCGACGAAGCGGCTCGCCTCGTCGACGCCGGGAGCGGTGCCGGAAATGGTCGAGGCGGCGCTGATCTGCGCCTGGCACGCCGTGGTGCCGTCGCAGCCGGTGTCGACGGTGGCGGTGCTGCGGCTCTGCCTGCCGTCCGAGCTCGCGGTCGCGTTCACGGACCCGGTCAGGGCGGCGGTGCAGCCGGCCTCGGGACAGGTGGCCGTGGAGTTGGCCTGGCCGCTGCCGGTGAGGCCGGGGATCGGCTTGGGCTTCTTGCCCTGGGTCTGGCCCGCGTCCCGGACCAGCACGGCGCTGGCGTCGCTGCCCACCGCGCACCCGCCGTCGGCGGCCGTGCAGCTCGCCTTCGTCCGCGAGTCGCCCGCCATGCCCGAGGTGGCGCCGGTGGTGACGGCCTGGCAGTCGGGGCCGGCGCACTGCGCGGCCGCGGTCGACTGGGCCATCGTCGCCGGGGCGTTCCGGACCGGCTTCTTCGCCAGCTCGGCTGCCTGGGTGGCGGCCTTGCCCGCCTCGCCGGCCGCCTTCGCAGCGTCGGCGGCGGTCTTCTTCTGCTCGTCGGTGGCACCCACGCGCCTCGCGATGCGCGCTGCGTCCGCGGCTGCCTGCTCCGCCTGCGTGGCCTGGGCGGCCAACTGGGCGGCGGTGCTGTTCTGCTGTTCGGCGATGATGTCGGCCACGACCTGGCCGGATCCCGCGGTGGAGCTGGTCTGCGCCTGGCAGGCCGACTGCCCGCTGGCACAGCTCGCGCTGGTGGTGGTGCCGCCCGCCGGTGGGCCCCGCGCCCCGGTGGCACCGTTCAACGCGTTCGGGCCGTCGCTGCCGGCCGCCGAGCTGGAGGCGGTGCCCACACAACCAGCGGCCGAACCGGCGCAGTCCAGCATCGCCGAGGCGCTCGTCCAGCTGGACGCGCCCGGCACCGTCGGCCCACCCGAGTTCGCACTCGAACCGGGCGCGGTCGGCGCCGGCGGGGTCGCCGGCTGGTCCTGACCCGGCTGACCCGGCTGGTCCTGGCCGGCGGGCTGCTCGCCGACGGTGCCCTCGGAGACGGTCGCGTTCGCGGTCGAGCGGGCCTGAACCAGCGGCGCGATCACGTTGGCGTCCGGGCCGGAGGAGGCACCGGAGTTCGTGACGGCCTGGCACACCCCACCGGTCACCCCGGCGCACGAGCCCTCGCTGTGGGAGCCGCGCGGGTCCGGCGAGACCGACGGGTCGGTCGCGGTGGCCGCGCTGGACACCTTCCCGGTGCACGCCCCCTGGCCCTCGCAGGTCAGCGCGGCACCCGCGGCCGACGCCGCCGACGGGCCCGCGGTCAGCCGCGCCGCGTTGACCCCCCGCCCAGTCCCAGCCCCAGTCCCGGTCCCGGTCCCGGTCCCGGTCCCGGTCTGGGTGGGGCCGGCCTGGGAACCGGCCAGCGCCACCGCGGCGCCGGAGCCGGTGGAGGCCTGCGACACCGACCGGACCTGGCAGTCACCGGTGCCCGCGGTGCAGGACGCGGTGCCGTTCGAGGTGCGCGGCGCGCCGCCGTTGACCGCCCCGTCCCACCCGGCGGTGCTGGTGTTCACCGTGCCCGAACAGCCCGCGCCCGCCGCACAGGACAGGGTCGCGGTCGACGACGACGTGGAGGTCGGGCCGCTTGTGGGCTGGCCCGCCACCGGCCGCCCGGTCACCGGGTCGACGACGACGTAGTCCGGCGCCGACGACGCGGACGAGGTGGACTCACCGGAGCAGCCACCGCCGGTCACCGCGCAGTCGGCCGTGGCGCGGGTGCCGCGGGCGTGCGGCGACACCGCGGTGTCGCGGGCGCTGGTCTCCGAGGCGGCGCTGCCACCACAGGAACTGTCGGTGCTGTCGCAGTTCACGGCGGCGGTCGCGTTCGACACGCTCACCGGACCGGACACCGCCACCACACCGCTCGCCGGGTCGGCAGTGGGGTTGCGGTCGGCGACGGTGGTGTCGGAGGCGGCGTCGCAGCCGCCACCCGTGCCGTGCACCGAGCAGGTCGACGTGGCGGTGCTGTCGCGCACCCCGGTCACGTCACCCGACGCCGAGCCCGAGGTCTTGCTCGCACCCGAGCCGGTGCACCGGGCGCTGTCGCAGTCGGCCCGCGCGCCCGCGGTGCTGGACGCCACCAGCTCGCGCCCGGCTGGCTGGCCCTGGCCGCCCGCCGCCGCGGCACGCCGGTCGGCCCGGGACGGCTCGGCCGCGCTGTCGCCGACCTGCGAGGCGGCCTCGATCGAACAGTCGCCCGCGGCGGTATTGCAGTTGGAGGACGCGCTGGTCTCCCGCACCGGGGCCGGGCCGCCCGCCACCGCGGGGGTACCGGTGACCTTGCCCGTGGTCTCGGCGGCCGCCTTACCGGTGCAGGCCGCGGCGCCGCCGCAGTCCACGCTCGACCCCGCCGTGCTGGACGCCGTGGCGTCGCCGTCGGTCAGCGCGGCCTGCCGAACCCGGTTGCCGGTGCCGGTGCCGGTGCGGTCGGACCGGCGGGCCTGCCAGGCCCGCTGCTGGTCGACCGGGCTGTCCAGCTCGGTGCCGCTGTGGGCCTGGCAGCCACCGGCGGTGGCCTCGCAGGTGGCCTTGCCGGTGCTCGACTGGGCGGCGGCCGCCCGCACCCCGTTGGCCGAGCCGCCGGTGGCGGCCGCGCCGGTGCCGGTGCCGTCTACCTTGACGGTGGCGTCGCTGCCGCCCGCGGTGCCGGCCTCGTCCGCGCTACCGGTCTCGGTGCCGCTGTGGGCGTCGCAGCCACCCGCGCTGACCGTGCAGGTGGCCGACCCGTTGGTCGTGGTCGCCGGCGCGCGCACGGCGGTGGCGGCAGTGGCGGTGGGGTCGGCTGCCGGGGTGGCATGGTGGCCGCCGTCGGAGGTGGCGGCGGCGGTGCCCGCGCAGGTGCCATCGCAGTCGACCCCGGCGTCGGCGCTCACGTCACCCGCGCCGTCACCCAGCTCGACCGAACTGGAGGTGCCGCAACCCGCGGCCGACTCACAACGCGCCGACCCGCTACCCGCGCCCCGGCTGACCGTGCTGCCGCCATCGCCGTTGCCGCCGGTGTAGGCGACCGAGCGGGCCTCGCCGCCCCGCTCGCGGGTGTTCGCGGCGCGGATGGCGGCCTGGTCGTCACTGCCGGAGCCGCTGGACCTGCTGTCACACGCCCCAGCCTTGGTGTCGCAGCCGGACTCGGCCTTCCACCGGTCGGCATAGGTCTGGGTGCCGCACTCACCGGTGCACGCCGCCGACGCCGCCGTGTCACGCCCCGACCCATCCCGCGACCCCGGCGCTGCGCCGGGCTGCGTGGCCGGGCCCGTCGAGTCGCTGCGGCACGAACCACCCGAACCCGAGGTGCACGCCGCCGCCGCCCCGTCCGGGGTGGCCAGGCTGTGCTGACCACAGCTCCGCGCATCCCCCGAGCAACGCGCGGACGCCGTGGCCAGCTCACCCCGATCGTCGCGGCTGGTGGCGCTGCTGCCGCACCCCCGGTCGGCACCGGACAGGGTGCACGACGCGGAACCCTCGTTGTCGCCCGACTTGGACTGCGCCCCACACCCGCCCGACACCCCGGCCAAGGCCACACACCGGTCCTGGCTGCGCTTGCCGTCGGCGTTCTCGCTCACCGCGCCGCACTCGACGAACACCCCGCTCGACCCGCAACCCGCGGCCGCGCCCTCGCCGTCGATGCCGTCCCCGGGCACCACACCCGCGTTGTGGTCGGTGGCCGCCATCAGCTCGTCGGTGGCCTCATACACCTTCTCCCGCTGCGTCTCCAACGCCGCCACGTTCCGCGCGTGGGTCCGCTTGTCCACGGTGCCGGCGGCGACCTTCTTCTCCTCCGCCGCGAGCTGCTTCTCCCGCGCGGTCAGCTCCTGGTGCCCGTCCACGACCTCGTCGATCAGGTCGTTGCGCTCCGGGGACAGCTGCGCCCGGTCGGCCGCGAGCTGCTCGGCCCGCTGCCGGGACTCCCGCTGGTTCTTCGCGTGCTGGGCGGCGCTCACCTCACCGGCGCTGACCTTCTTCTTCTCCTGCGCCAGCTGTTCGCGGTTGTTGTCGGCCTTGATCCGGCCCTCGAGCACCCGCTCGGTCTGCGCCGCCGAATCGTTGTACTGGTCGTAGGCCACCCACTCGCCGTCGACCCACTCCCCATCGGCCGACTTCCGGTGGGACGAATTCTGCTGGGAGTCCGACGAGTGCAGCAGGGACACGCCGTCCTGCGGAGGACCGCGCGAGTTCCGGCCCGTCTGGTCCGCCGACCGCAGCGACACATCGGTCAGGGCGAGCCGCTCGGCAGTCGCGCCGTCCTGCGCACCCGAGGACTCCAGCAGCGCCGCCCACACCGCCTGCGCGTCCGTCCCGTCCGCCCGGTCCGCCTTCTTCTGCCCCGCCCGCTGCTCCTCATCCGACACCCCGTGCCGCTTCGAGGCCGCCCGCACCGTGTCGGGCACGAACTCCCGCAACCCGTCCACGACGTCCCGCACCGCGCCCGCGACGTCACCGTTCTCGGCGACCGCCGCGCGCACCGACTTGGCCTGCTCGGCCACCCAACGGCGCATCTGAGCCCGGTCCACCGAGCCGGAGCCACCCCGCACGGTCGCGGCGTCGGCGTCGGTGGCGGTCGCGCGGCGCTTCGCCGGGGTCTGCCCGCCCGCCCGCGACGACTGATCGGCCTGCGCCGCCGCGTCGGTGGTCGCGCGCCGGGCGGCCTGCACGGCCCGCCCGGCGTCCGTCGCGCCGTCACCGTCGGTGACGGCGGGGCGGGAGTCGTTCGACGCCAGCTCCGACACCCACCGCTCGACCTCGGCCCGAACCCGGTCCTCGACATCTCCGGTGTCCCGCGCACGCCGGTCCGCATTCGACCCGCGGCCCGAGTTCGAGTTCCCGCCCGCCGAGTCCGCGCCGGCCGTCGCCGACCCCAGGCGCTGCGACACCCGCCGCGCAACCTCGCCGCGGACCTTCTTGCCCGTCGCCCCGGCCGAGGTCGACCGCCCCTCGCCCGCGGAGCGCCCGTCCGTGCTCTCACCGGTCGCGGTGTCCGCGCCCCGCGCACCGCGCTCGTCCAGCGCCGCGCCCAGCTTCTCCCGCACCTGGGCCAGCTCCCGCTCGGCCGCGCCACCGGTCACGTCCTCGGCCAGCCGCAGCCACGGCTCGGCGACACGCTCGACCGCGTCGGCGTCCGCGTTCTTGCCCTTGCCGGACTGGGTGCCGGACGGGGTGCCGGAATCGGTGTTCCGGTCGTTGCCACTGTTGTCCCGCTTGTTGTTCCGGCTGTTCCGCTCGTTCTGGTTCTGGGTGTCGTTCGAGTTGTCGTTCGAGTTGACGGCGCGCTGGTTGACGGCGCGCTGGTTGTCGGAGGCGCGGCCACGAGCCAGTTCCTGCTGCGCATCACCAATCCGCTCCCGGACGGTGGTGCTGACCCGCTCGGCTTCGGCAGCCACCCGGGCGCGCAGTTCGTCGCGCGCCTTCTCCGCGGCATCGGTGGCCGTCGCGGCGTTGTCCGCGCCGTCGTCACCGTTGCGGTTCTGGGACTGGTTGTCCCGCTGGTTCGCCTCAGAACGCTGGCGGGCCTTCTTGGCATCCGACTGGTCGTCGCCACGCTGCCGCTGGCCCTCACGGTCGGCCTGCCGGCCGGGCTGCTGGTCGGAGTTGTCGTTCGTGCTGCGCGCCGCGTCCTGCGCGTTTCGCTCGGCGCCCGCGGAAGCGGACTGCTGGTTCCGCGACTTCTTCGACGAGGAGTCCGTGGCGGCGGACTGGTTCTGCCCGGAGTTGCGCCCCGACTTGTTGTCGCCGGCGTTATTGGCCGAAGTCTGGTTGCGCGAGTTGGACTGCTGCGCAGCCGACCCGCCCGAAGTATCGCTCGCCGGCTCCGCACTGGCGCCCGTGTTCTTGGCCTTCTTCGTCGACGCCGCGTTGGCCGTGTTCGAGCTGTTCGCGCTGTTCGAGTTCCGGGCGTTCGACGTGCCCGAGTCCGAGCTCTTCGAGTTCGAGCTGTCCGAGTTCCGGCTCGCGGAGTCGGAGCGGTTGTTCGAACCCGAACTGTCGTTCGAGCTGCGACCGTTCGAGCCGGAGTTGTTCGAACCCGAGTTGTCCGAGCGAGAGTCGGAGTTCGAGCTGGAATCGGACCGGCCGGAACCGCCCGAGTCGTTATTGGAATCTGCGCTGGAATTACTGCTCGAAGAACCCGAACCAGATCCGGAATCCGAGCCCTTGTTCTTACCGCCGTTGTTCTTACCGCCCGCAGGTCTGCTGATGCCTCCCTTCTGGGAGACCTGCACAGCCGCAACCGGAACCGCGACCGCCGCAGCCGCCGGCGACGCCGCGAGGAACGCCGCGCCGAACCACAGCACCACCACGGCACCGGCCAGACCCAGCACCCACCGGACCACCGCCCACAACCGCTCCCCCGGCGAGAGCCGCAACCGCACGGGGACGTCAGCACGCACGGCGAGGCCAGCGGCCCCACCGTCGTGAACAGACACCCAACCCACGTCGGAAGCTCCTGAGATCGCCGAAGGACAGTCAGTCCCGAGAGGAAGAACCACAGAGGCGCAGATGGCGGACTAGCGCCTTGACCTGCAGAAACACAGAGACACACAGACACGTGGAACCACAGAGGGCAAACACGTCGCGCCCGAGGCAGCGACCCGCAGCCAGACGGTAAGACGTCACATCCAGCAGCCCCTGCGGCGAGCGGCCCCGGCCCGTTGCGCAACGTCAGCAACCAACCAGAACCACCACCGCAACCCCAACCCGAAGATCAAGGCAGCGGGGACGCTACCACAAGCCCCGGCACGCGCAACAGGTTCGATCCCGCTCCGCCCCCGCCGCCGCCGCCCCGGGGCACCGTTCCCCAGGCCGCCCGGTTCCGTAGGCGCGAATCCCGCCCTACGCCTCCTGCAACGCCCGCGTCGGGGACACCCGGCCCGCCCGCAGGGCGGGAAGCACCGCCGCCAGAACCGCGACTACGACCACGCCTGCCACGAGTGCGCCGAGCGCCGCGAACGGGATCGCGGGTGCACCCGGCACGAGCTCGAGCACCCGCACGCCCAGGATCCCGTAGACGGCGTCGATCACTGCACCAACGGCGGCGGCACCCGTTCCGCTGAGCGCGGCCTCCCACGCAACCATTGCCCGAACTCCCGTCCGGGACAACCCGACCGCGCGCATCAATGCAGTCTCGCGAGTCCGTTCCGTCAACGAGAGCATGAGCGTCACACCGACCCCCACAACGGCGACGAGAGCCGTCATCCCGACCAGTCCGAACCCGATCGCCTGCGCTGTGCCCAACGTCGTCTCCAATTGGGCCCGGGCATCCCCCGCGTACTGGAGGAGCGCGCCCGGCCAACCGGCCGCACTTTCCTCCACCGCCGTTCGCGCGACCACGTCGGGGACCCCTTGCGCAGGGTCCGCGAATACCGCGCTCCCGTCGGCATGGACGGTCAGTCGCGGATCAGCAGCGAGCACGGCGGCGAATTCCGCGGCGCTCCCGGGGTCCGGCAGACCGACGACGATCTTGGCCGGAAACTGCTCGGAGATACTCCGTTCGGCCCCCGCCCGAGTCGACGAGATCCCGACGAGCAATGCCGATGTCATCCCGACCCCGAGCGTGAGAACGGAGATCGTCGCAGCCGTGCGCCGGGGCACCTGGGCGGCATTCGCGGCAGCCAGTCGGCCCGGCCCCCCACCCATCGCGGAGATGACCGGCCCGGCGATCGCGACCAGTCCACGTACGAACACCGGACCGGCGACGACGAGCGCGCCGAAAGCCACGATTCCCGACGCCGCAACGATCACCATCGCGAGTTCCGGCGACTCCGCTCCGTTCAATGCGGCCCACGCGAGCCCTCCCGCAATGGCGGCCGCGACGGCGGCGACCACGAGGCGCCGCCCGGTCCGCGGCGCCCCGGAATCCGCGGCGCCCGCCGAGCCGAGTGCTGCCACCGGAGGGATTCGCGACGCGGCCATTGCGGGCGCGATTGCGGCCAGCACCGTGGCGAGCACGGCCACCGCGAGAACTCCGGCCAGGCCGGGCACCGACAGCACGAGATCCGGGACGTCCGCCGTGCCGGTCCCACGGAGCAGCGCCAGCAGGCCGTACCCGGTGATCACGGCGACGGCGGTCAGCACGATCCGGAAGGTCGACGCGACCACCACGGCGGCCGCGACGACCGCGAGCCCGGCGAACACCCCGACGGCGACGAGCACCCCGGTGACCGACTCCGACACCTCCGCGATCTCCGCTGCCCGCTGTTGCTCGCCCGTCCGCACGGCGTCCGGTGCTCCGAGCGCGGCTGCGACGCGTCCCGCGAGGGTGGCCGCGTCGACCCCGGGATCCGCCGCCAGGTCCACCTGGCCGAGCAACCCGCCGAGCCCTGCCACGGTCACCGGGAAGGCGACGAGGGTGTTGACCGCGGCGTCGGACACGGGCACGACCCCGGTGACGGTCACGGTCAGCGGTACGCCTTCGTCGCCACGCAGCGTGATCGCGGCGCCAGGCGCGAGGCCCGAGCGGGCAGCTGTGGACTCGCCGACGGCGACCTCGTCCGGGGTGCTCGGCAGCCGCCCCTGCATCGGCGCGGCGAGCCGGCTGAGCGGCCCGGCCATCGGGTCGGAACCAAGTGCCCAGAGCGCGCCCGCGCCCGCGCCGCCGACCGTCGGGAACGCGCTCCACACGCCGGCGGCGTCCGCCACGCCGTCCACGGCGGCCACCTCGCCGAGGAGAGCGACGGGGTCGGGCTCGCCGGGAAGGTCACTCGGCCGCACCACGGCGGCCGCGGTGGCGGGCGTCTGCTCGGCACGGTCCGCGAGGTAGGCCCGCAGCGTCTCCCCGAGAAGGAGCGTGCCTGCAGCGAACACGGTGGCGACGGTGATGGCGAGCCCGGTCAGTAGCACCCGGCCCGGCTTGCGGCGGGTCTCGGCGAGCAGCACCGCGGCGACGGACCCGGCCATCAGACGCCCACCCGCGCGCCGGAGACGGCCGAGAGCGCGGCGAGCACAGTGTCCGGCCGCGGGTCCGGCACCGAGCCCGCGACGCGCCCGTCGCGCAGCAGCACCACGTCGTCGGCGAACGACGCGGCCACCGGGTCGTGCGTCACCATCACGATGGTCTGGCCGAGCTCGCGGACGGACCCGCGCAGGAGGTTCAACAGTTCGTGGGCGCTCGCCGTGTCGAGGTTGCCCGTGGGCTCGTCGGCGAACACGACCTCGGGCCGCCCGAGGAGCGCCCGCGCCACCGCGACCCGCTGCTGCTGGCCGCCTGACAGCTGGGTCGGCCGGTGGTGCAACCGGTCGCCGATGCCGAGCATGCCGATCAGCGCGGCCCGCCACCCCGGGTCGACTCGGCGCCCGGCGAGCCGGGCGGGCAGCTCGATGTTCTGCTCGGCGGTGAGCTGGGGCAGCAGGTTGAAGGCCTGGAACACGAACCCGATCCGATCCCGGCGCAGGTTCGTGAGCTGGGTGTCGCTGCACGCGGTGAGGTCGGTGTCGCCGAGCAGGGCACGACCCGACGTGGCGGTGTCCAGGCCGGCGAGCAGGTGCATGAGCGTGGACTTGCCGGAGCCGGACGGCCCCATGATCGCCGTGAAGCGGCCGCCCGGGATGGCGAGGTCCACGCCGTCCAGCGCGCGGACGGCGCGTCGCCGCGCCCGTGGATCTTCACCAGACCCACGGCGCGAGCCGCCGCGCGGGCGTGCCGGGGAGCGTCGAACATGGTCACGGTCTCTCCAGAGATCGTCGAAGGGAGCGGGGTCAGTCCTCGTGCGCGGGCGCGGTGGTGACCGAGCGCAGCAGCGGGCGGGAGGCGGCGGCCGCGGCGGCGACGGTCGCGATTCCGGCCACGACGGTTGTGCCGAGCACCACGAGCCCCGACGGTTGGAGCGCCCCGGTCGCGGCGGTGAACGGGGAGGCGCACAGCAGACCCAGCCCGAGTGCGATGCCCCCGACGAGGAGGAGCGGGCGCAGCGTCTCGGCGCGGCGGGCCGCGTCGAGCACGTCGAGCGGGGTGCCTGCGAGGCGCAGCAGCCGCAGCGTCCTGCGGTGGTCGAGCACCCGGGCAGCCGCCGCGGTTCCGGTTGCCGTCGCCGCGATCAGGAAGGTCCCCGCCAGCACGACGATGGCGCCGCGTTCGAGGTCACCGACAAGAGTCGAGCCGTCGAGGTCGGCCTCCCCCGCGGTGCGGACGGGGTCGGGAACGAGCGGGTCGAGCGCCGTACGCACGCGGTCGCGGTCGGCCGGGAGCACCGGTGTGACCTCGAGGCCCGGGTCGCCCCCGACGTCCGCGAGCACGACGTCCGCCGCGATGCCGCGCTGGGCGAGCCGTTCGCGGACGGCGGCGTCCAGGTCGGTCACCGTGCCGGGCGCCGCGGCGACCCGGAGAGCCGTGTCGTCGCCTGCGTCGGCACCGGACAGCACCGCGGTGAGCGGGGCGATGAACCCCGCGACGAACACGGCGAGGGTGAGCCCGGCCAGCGGGCGGAACGCGCCTTTCGGGTCGTCGAGCAGCCTGCGTCCGGCGAGCAGCGCCGCGGGCGAGCGGGCGGAGCGCGTCATGCGCGTCCCGAGCAGCCGCACCACGAGCGGTCCGATGAGCGAGACCGTGCCGAACATCGCGAGCACCCCGACCGCGAACACGAGCCCGACGACGGCGACGGGACTGGCCCGCAGCATGCCGTTCACGGCCGCGAAGATCGCCAGCGCCGCGGCTACG
This sequence comes from Pseudonocardia aurantiaca, assembly GCF_039526725.1. NCBI lineage: Bacteria > Bacillati > Actinomycetota > Actinomycetes > Pseudonocardiales > Pseudonocardiaceae > Pseudonocardia > Pseudonocardia aurantiaca. Next base: position 74,497 of record NZ_BAAAJG010000025.1, on the reverse strand, counting down.
CCGAGCAGCCGGAGCAGCCGCGCTCCGCCCGCCCGTTGCCTGCGCACCACGCCGAGCGGCCCGACGACCACCTGGCGCATCCCACCGAGCGCCGCGAACGTGGCGAGCACGGCCACGCCGCCGACGATCCCCGCGACCGTGCCCGGCCCGGGCTGCAGGTCACCCGCGAACCAGACGCCACCGCCCAGCGGGATGGCCGCGAGAGCCGGCGCCAGCAGCCACTGCCCCACCACCCCGATGACGGCCGCACAGGTGGCGATCGCCGTCACCTCGGTCACGGCCGCCACGGTCACCTGGCCCGCGGACGCGCCCAGCAGCCGCATCGTCGCGAGCCGCTCGGCGCGGCGCGCCGCCGTCAGCCGGGCCGAAGCGCCGAGCAGGCTCGCAACCGGGAACACCAGCAGCGCGGCCGCCACGTAGGTGAGCTGCCGGTAGATCTCGATCCCGGAAGGACCGACGGCCCCGATCGCGGCCACGGGGGTGCCGGTGCCGGACAGCTCGTCCGGGGTGCGGCCGGTGATCGCGACCAGCTCGTCGGGGCCGCGGAGTCCGGAGTCGCCGATCAGCCCGGCAGGCGCCGGGAAGCGCTCGGCCAGCGCGTCCGCCGGGAGCTGCCGCATCAGCGCAGCGAGCGCGGGCGAGACCCATACCTCGCCCGGCGCGGGCACCCGCGGGAGTCCGGGAGGAGGTGCGAGGCCGGGCTGCAGCGCCGCGAGGTCGACCCTGTCCATTGCCCGGCCCGCGACGATGTCGGGGGTGGTCCGCAGCAGCGCGACCGGTGCGGCGGCGGCCCGCACGGGCTCCTCGGTGCGCCATCCGGAACGGTCCTCGCGCGCGCCCCACCCGTGGATCGCTCCGAACGCGACGGCGAGCAGCACCGTCCCGACCGCGATCCCCGCCCCGACCAACCCAGCGGACGTCAACGCCGGCCGGCCCCCCAGCCGCAGGAGCCGCAGGCTCAGGCCCGCCGTCCGGAGGATCACGCCTCCGCTCCGGCGAACGGGGCGGCCGCGACGCCGACCGGGGCCGTGCGGCCGTCCCGGATCGTCACCGTGCGGTCGCACCGGGCAGCCACCTCGGCATCGTGTGTGACCACGACGAGCCCGGTGCCGGTGCGGGCGGCCAGCCCGGCGAGCAACTCCATCAGCCGCTGGCCGGTCTCCGAGTCGAGCGCGCCCGTCGGCTCGTCGGCGAACACCACCTCGGGCGCGCTGACGAGAGCCCGGGCGATCGCGACGCGCTGCTCCTGCCCGCCGGATAGCTGCCCCGGCCTGCGCCCCTCCAGCCCCGCGAGGCCGAGCGGGCCGAACCAGGAGGCCGCCTGCTCGACGGCCGCGGCCCGGCGCACGCCGCCCAGCATCAGCGGCAGGGCCACGTTCTCCACGGCCGGCAGCTCCGGCAGCAACTGCCCGAACTGGAACACGAAGCCGATGCGCGAGCCGCGCAGCGCCGTGCGCCTCGCCTCCGACCACCTGTCGATCCGCTCGGCGCCCAGCCACACCTCGCCCTCGTCGGGCTGCAGGATGCCGGCGAGGCAATGCAGCAGTGTCGACTTCCCCGAGCCCGACGGTCCGGTCACCGCCACCACCTCACCGCGGTGCACCGCCATGTCCGCGCCGCGCAGCACCGTCGTCGCCCCGAACCGGTGCATGATGCCGACGCCGCGCAGCACCGGCCCATCCCCCGCGCTCACTGGCGCCGTCCCGGGGTGCCGAGCTGCTCCAGCAGCGGCAGCAGAGCCATCATCACGAGGACGAACACGCCCCCCAACCAGGCCGCGGTGTTCAGCACCACGGCGATCACGTCCGTCATGGCGGCAACGCTCTCCCGGCGGCCCTGCCGCGCGCTTCGGCCGGAGGTCCGAACCCGGGCGGGTGCCCTCGTACTTCCGGCCGAGGGGACGACGCCGGATCCGAAATAGGCTCTCCGGGTGATCCGCCTGCTGCGCTGGGTCCGGCAGCACGTCGGGCTCGTGACCGAGTTGGCCGCCTACGGGTTCTGGCTCCTGCTCGACGCGGCGATCGGGGTGTCCGGCGGCTACGGGCTCCCGGTCTTCGCCGGGCTGGTCGTGCCCGCGATCGTCCTGCTCCGCAGGCGGCCCGGCGTGCGCCTGGTTCCCATCGCCGTTGCGGCCGTCACCACGTCGATCGCGCTCTCGCTGCTCACGGCGCTGCCGGTCGTCAGAGCGCTTGCGCCCTCGCCCTCCTTTGCCCTCTCGTTCGCGGAGCTGCTCGCGCTGGCCATCGTCGTCGTGCTCGTGCTGCGGCACTGCGAGCTGCGCACCGCGCTGGTGCTCACCGCGGCCGCTGCCGTGGCGATCGTCGCGTCGCCGATGCTGCGCACGCCGGGGACCACCGCCGGCGCCTTCAGCATGTTCTCCGCGCTCGGGTGGGGCGGGGCGGCCGCGATCGGGCTGGTGTTGCGGGAGGTCGACACGCGCCGGCGAGCGGCGCTGGACGACGTGCGTTCGGCCGAGCGGATGGAGCTCGCCCGCGAGCTGCACGACGTGGTCGCCCACCACGTCACCGGGATCGTCGTGGCCGCGCAGGCGGCCGCCGTGGTCGCGCGGACCTCGCCCGACGACGTCGACCGCGCGCTCGCCGCGATCGAGACGGCCGGCACCGACGCCCTCGCCGCGATGCGCAGCATGGTCGGGGTGCTGCGCGGCCAGGACGCCGAGGGCGCGCGCACACCGGGCGCCGAGCTGCGGGAGGTGGCCACCCTCGTGCAGCGCTTCGACCCCGACGAGCGGCTGGTCCGGCTCACCACCGACCCCGGCCTGGAGCACGCCGTGCTGCCGGCCGGGGTCGCGGCGACGGGCTACCGGGTCGTGCAGGAGGCTCTGACGAACGTCCGCAGGCACGCGCCGGAGGCCGCGGTCGTCGAGGTGGACATCCGGATCCGTGAGGGGGCTCTCCTGGTGTCGGTGCGCAACAACGGCGTGCCCGTGGTCCCGGCGGGGCCGCGCGGCGGGGTGGGCGGGTTCGGCCTCGCCGGGATGGCCGAGCGGGTGGCCGCGCTAGACGGGAGGCTCGCCGCCGGGCCCACCGCGCACGGCGTGTGGACGGTCTCGGCGTGGCTTCCGCTGCGTTCACCCACCCCGCCGGCTCCGCCGGCTTCCGTCCCCCGCAGGGGCGCCCGGTGATCCGGGTCCTGCTCGCCGACGACCAGGAGATGGTGCGCACCGGTTTCCGGCTGATCCTCTCCGCCGAGGGCGGGATCGAGGTCGTCGGCGAGGCCGGCAACGGCGTGGACGCCGTGACGCTCGCCCGTTCGGTGCGCCCGGACGTCGTGCTCATGGACATCCGGATGCCCCAGCTGGACGGGCTGGAGGCCACCCGGGCGCTCGTGGCCGACCCGGAGCCGCCGCGGATCGTCGTCGTCACCACGTTCGATCTCGACGAGTACGTCTACGGGGCGCTGCGCGCGGGCGCGGCCGGGTTCCTGCTCAAGGACGCCGGGCCGCGCTTGCTGGTCGAAGCCGTGCGCGCAGCGGCCGCCGGCGACGCGCTCGTCTCGCCGTCGGTGACGGTACGGCTGCTCCAGCACCTGGCCGCCCGGCCGGTCTCCCGTGCGCCCGCGCTGCCCGACCCGCTCTCGCCCCGCGAGCTGGACGTGGTGCGGGCGGTAGCGAGGGGCCGCACGAACGCCGAGCTCGCGGCGGAGCTGTTCGTCTCGCTCTCGACGGTGAAGACGCACCTGACGAACGTGCATACGAAGCTGGGAACCCGCAACCGCGTGGAGGTCGCCGCCTGGGCGTGGGAGCACGGCCTGGTCCGGTAGCTAGACGGTATGGAGGCACCGGCCGAGACCTCAGCCCAGTTCTGTTGGTACCGCCACCACGTCCACCATCGCGCCGTTGCGCAGCACCGTGACCGGCAGCGGGACGCCGATCGCCTCGCCGAAGAGCTGGCGCTGGATGCCCTGCGCGTCCTGCACCGGGCGGCGGCCGACGTCGAGCACGAGGTCGCCCGCCCGCAGCCCCGCCACGGCCGCCGGGCTGCCGGCGATCACCTCGGCCAGTCGCAGCCCGTTGCTGCGCCCGTACCGCTCGGCCACGCGGGCGGGCACCGGCGCCGGGCTCCCCACCACCCCCAGGTACGCCCGCCGCACGCGTCCGTCGCTGAGCAGGGTCTCGACGATGCGGCGGGTGGTCGCGTTCACCGGCACCGCGAGCCCGAGCCCCACGCCCGCCACGGCGGTGTTGATGCCGACCACCCGCGCGCGGGAGTCGGCGAGGGCCCCGCCGGAGTTGCCGGGGTTTAGCGCCGCGTCGGTCTGGATGACGTCCTCCACCACCCGCCCGGCCCGCCCGCTGCGGGTGGGCAGCGCCCGGCCGAGTGCGCTCACGACCCCGGCGGTGACGGAGCCTGCGAGGCCGAGCGGGTTGCCGACGGCGACGACGAGCTGCCCGACCACCAGCCGGTCGGCGTCGCCGAGCCGGACCGGCGGCGGAAGGTCGCCGGGGCGATCGGCACGCAGCACCGCGAGGTCGGAGAGCGGGTCGGTGCCGACGACGGTCACGGGCGTCTGGGTGCCGTCGAGGAAGTCGGCGCGGCCGGCGCGGGCCTCACCCACCACGTGGGCGTTGGTCACGAGCACCCCACCGGCGTCGACGACCACGGCCGAGCCGCTGCCCCGGCCGGTGCGGATGGCCGCCACCCGGCCTGTGAGCTCGGCGGCCACGGCGGAGACGGTGCGGGAGTAGGAGTCGAGCTCGTCCACGACGGCCTCCTTCTTGCAGCGCTTACAGCGTTGCAGAAGAAGAACGGAAAATCGCCCGATCGTGTTCCTGCGTCCCGCGCCGGAAGTCCGGTGCGTACATCGGCGGGATTCGTGGTGAACTTGCGGCGCGTGACGCTAAACCTCTTCGGCGTCCTGCGTCGCCGGGTCCCACTCGAGTCCAGGCACACCCCAGCCGTTGTGCTTCAGCATCTTCCTCGCCGCGCGCTGGTTCCGGCCGACGAGCCGGTCGAGGTAGATGACGCCGTCAAGATGGTCGGTCTCGTGCTGCAGGCATCGGGCGAGGAAGCCCTGGCCTTCCACCTCGACCGGCCGGCCGTCGGTGTCCGCACCCGTGACCTTCGCCCACTCGGCGCGCCCGGTCGGGAAGTGCTCGGCGGGCACCGAGAGGCAGCCCTCCTCGTCGTCCTCGGGGTCGGGCATTCCCTCAGGCCGCTCCGATGTCTCCAGAACCGGGTTGACGACCACTCCCCGCACCCGAGTGCGCGTGACCTCGTCAGGGCAGTCGTAGACGAACACACGCAGGTCCACGCCGACCTGATTGGCGGCGAGGCCCACCCCGTCGGCGGCGGCCATGGTGTCGTACATGTCCTCGACCAGCGCCTTCAGCTCTTCGTCGAACACTTCGACTGAGCGCGTCGGTTGGTGCAGGACGGGATCGCCGATGATGCGGATGGGACGGACAGCCACAGAAGCCGAGCCTACGGGCCGGGCTGCGCGGGGCCGATCCACCCCAACGGGGGCGCGCGTCCCTGCCCAGTTCCGGTCGGTGCGCGTGGTTGAATGGCGCCCGCGAATGACAGGCATGTGATTCGCGAAACCGTGAGCCTCGTCGAGGAGCGTGATGGAGTCCGCCACCGAACCCAGCGGCACCGCTCTCGTCGGCGCGCCAGGCGCCCTCGGCCGCCGAGACCGTGAGATTCTCGCATTCGAGGCCCAGTGGTGGAAGTACGCGGGCGCGAAGGAACAGGCGATCCGCGAGCTGTTCGACATGTCGGCCACCCGGTACTACCAGATCCTCAACGCCCTCATCGACCGGCCGGAGGCCCTCGCGGCCGACCCGCTGCTCGTGAGGCGGCTGCGCAGGCTGCGGGCCAGCAGGCAGCGCACGCGCGCCGCGCGCCGGCTGGGCATCGAGCCCTGGTGACGGCACCATGATCATCCGCGTGGCCGGCGCCACCCGCCGCTGACACGCCCCACACCGATCCGGAGGCAGGCGTGAGCGAGGGCACCAATCAACGCAGCACCCCGGCGAAGGCCTGTGACGAGCGCAGGCGAGGGGGAGGCGTGATCGAATTCGCGATGTCAGGGTCCGCGATGTCAGGGTCCGCGATGTCAGGGTCCGCGGCGGCGCAGGTCCGCGAGGTCCGATCATGACGGCTCCAGCTCCCTCCGGCGGCCCATCCCCGCTGCGGGTCGGCGGGATCGCCCTGCTCGGCGTGGCGATCGTCGCCGCGATCATCGGCCTCGCCACGCTCGCGACGAACGGTTCCCCGCAGGCCAACCCGACGGCGGCCCCGCCCGTCGTCCCTTCGAGCCCCGCCGCGCCGGACGCCACGCCGCCCGGCGCGCTCCCGACGGTCGACGGTGGTGTGCCGGTCCCGTCCTTCGCGCCGCCTGCCGAGGGCACGGGCGTCCCGGCCCCCGCTCCCGGTGAGGCGCCCGCGCCGGGAGTCCCGGGCGCGCCTGCGGCTCCCGCGCCCGGCCCCGGGGACGGCGGCAGCGGCACCAGCGACCGGCTCGCCTCCGGGAGCGGTGCCACCGCGGCGCGCGCACCGCTGCGCGTCTACAACAACAGCCGGATCGAGGGCCTGGCGGCCCGCGCCGCGGAGGACTTCGGCCAGGCGGGCTGGGTGGTCACCGACATCAGCGCCTACGGCGACGGGATCATCCCCATCACCACCGTCTACTACCGCCCGGGCACCGAGGAGGAAGCGCCCGCGCGGGCGCTGGCGACGCAGTTCGGCCTTCGGGCCGAAGCCCGCTTCGACGGGATCAACGACGCCAGCCCCGGGATCATCGTGATCGTCACCCGGGAGTACGGAACCCGGTAGCGCCCTGCCGCACGAGGCGCAGCAGGCGCTCGGCACGGGCGTCCGCCGGGCCGGTGAGCGCGATGCCGGCGGCGAGCGCGAGCAGGTACGCCGCCGTCACGTCCGGCGACACCTCGCCTCCGGCGCGGGCCAGCAAGGCGGCGGCCGTCTTCGTGCATCGCCGCGTGCCAGCCGTAGTCGGTCCCTGACTCGGCGAAGACCGCGGCCGCGGCGGCCAGCAATGCGTCGCGGTTGGGAGGTAGCCGTGCCCGACGCCCAGACGGTCCACCGCCGCATCCTCGACCTGTACCAGGACGTGCTCGCAGGACGCATGGACGAGGCAATGGCCCTCATCGACCCAGACGTCGTCGACCACCGCGGCGGCACGGACGGCGACCACCACGGCCGCGACGCGTGGCGGGCCAAGTGGGAGCGCCTCGGCGACGGCATCCACGACCTCTCGGCCACCGTCGAGCAGACCGTCGCGTCCGGCGACACCTCGGTGAACCGCTACACGCTCCGCGGCACCCACACCGGGTCCGGGCGCAGCTACGAGATCGGCGGGCTCGACATGATCCGGGTACGCGACGGCCGGGTGGTCGAGCACTGGGCGTTCGGCGACTGGGAGCTCATGCGACGGCAGCTCAGCTGACCGAACGGCGCTCCGCGTAGGTCGCCAGCTCCATCAGCTGCATCGGGTCCAGCGACGGCGGCACGGCCGCGCGTGCGGCGGCGATGTGCGCGCTCGTCACCTCGGTGGCCTCCAGCGACTCCCGCATCGCCGCGAGCGCGGCCTCGCGCAGCACCGCGGCGCAGTCGGCCGCGGAGTAGCCCTCCAGCTCGGCGCCGAGCGCGTCCAGGTCGACATCGGGGGCGAGCGGGATGTTGCGCCCGGCCGCCCGCAGGATCTCGGCGCGGGCCTCGGCGTCCGGCGGCGGGACGTAGACGAGCCGCTCCAGCCGCCCCGGCCGCAGCAGGGCCGGATCGATCAGCTCCGGACGGTTGGTGGCGCCAACGACGATCACGTCCCGCAGCGGCTGCGCCCCGTCCAGCTCGGTGAGCAGCGCCGCCACCACCCGGTCGGCCACCCCGGAGTCCGACGACTGCCCGCGCCGGGGCGCGAGGGCGTCGACCTCGTCGAGGAAGACGAGCGCGGGCGCGGCGTCGGCGGCCTTGCGGAACAGCTCGCGCACCGCGCGCTCCGACTCGCCCACGTACTTGTCGAGCAGCTCGGCGCCCTTCACCGCGAAGACGTTGAGCTGACCGCTGCCGGCGATCGCGCGCAGCAGGAAGGTTTTGCCCCCGCCGGGCGGCCCGTAGAGCAGCACCCCGCGCGGGGCCGCGACGCCGAGCCGGGCGAAGGAGTCCGGGTACTGCAGCGGCCAGAGCACCGCCTCGGTGAGGGCCTGCTTCACCTCGGCCATGTCGCCCACCTGGTCCAGGGTGATGCCGCCGGTCTGCAGCGTGTCCGAGGACGACATCGAGATGGGCCGAACTGATCCCACGGCGTCCAGCAGATCCTGCTGGCAGATCCGGGGTTCGCCCTCGCCCTCGGAGCCGTGGCGCAGCACAGCCTGCACAGCGGCTTCCCGGCGCACGGCGACGAGGTCCGCGGCCACGAAGCCGGGAGCGCGCTCGGCCACGGCCTTGAGGTCCACGCCATCGGCCAGCGGAACGGATGCGAACAGCCTGCGCAGCAGCTCCGTGCGGGTGCGCAGGTCCGGCAGGGCGAGCCCCAGCTCCCGGTCGACGAGGTCGGGGGCCCGCAGCCGCGGGTCCACCGACTCCGGCGCCGAGGTCGTCGCGACCAGCGCGAGCCCCGGCGTCGCGACGGCGGCGCGCAGGACGTCGAGCACGATCGTGGCGAGCGGTGGCGGGGACGCGGCAGGCAGCAGCGCCTCGACGTCGGTGACGACGAGGACCGTGCGAGTACCCGCCGCAGCCGAAGCCCGGGCAGCCCCGACCACCTCGTGCACGCGCTGGGACGCCGTACCCGCTTCGAGCGCGGCGACGCCCGGCGCGGCCAGCTCCACCGTGGTGGCGTCGACAGCGGCGGCCGTACTCCGGGCGAGCGTCAGCTTCCCGACACCCTCGGGCCCGACGACGAGCACCCCGAGCCGGGCCGACCCGCCGAGCCGGGTGAGCAGCTCCGGCCGGCCGAGCGTCAGCTCCAGCCACTCGACGAGCTTGCCGGCGGCGTCGGTGTTGCCGACGAGATCCCCGACGGGGACCGGGGGTTCGGCGGGTGGCTCGGCGGCGGAGGGGGGAGCGGGCGCGGAGGTGCGCACCTCCGGCAGCACTGCGCCGGACGCGGGCGGGGCCGCCTGGGCGCCGGTCATCGCACCGCCTTCCCAGCCGACCACCGTGCTCGGCCGTACCGCCACGGCCCCGGCAGGTTCGACGGTGGCCACGGTGAGCAGCTCGGTCGTCCAGGCGCTGCCCAGCGCCCCGGCCACCCGCTGCCGGGCCGCTGGCGCGTCGAGGCCGGGCGCGGGCGCGACGTCCTGGGGCAGCAGCGACACCGCGTCGCCACGCGTGACGACCTTGCCCAGGAGCGCGAGCCGCACGGTCTCCGGCGCCAGCGCCGCCCGCGCCAGCCGGGAGCCGGTGAGCAGCACCCGCCGCGCCGGCTCCACCGTGGCCGGGGCGACGACCACTGTGGCCCCGTCGGTGAGCCCCGCATTCGACAGCGTGACGTCGTCCAGCGTGGCCTGGCCCGCCGGGCCCTCCCCCGCCGCGACGAGCGCGGTGGTGACGCGGGCACCGGTGAGCGTCACCGCTTCCCATGAGCGCAGACCGAGCGCGTCGATGACCTCGGGGTGCAGCCGGACGACGCCGCGGCGGGCGTCACCGGCCGAGGCGGCGAGCCGCGCGACGAGTGCGATGGAGGGAGCCACGGGTGAACGCTATTCGACGCGGGAGCGGGTGCGTCAGCGGCGGCGGACCCGCCGCAGCCCAAGCCGCAGCCGCCCGCGCTGCGGCTGCTGGCCCTCGCGCTGGGCGGGGCCGGGAGCTCGGCCGTTTCCCGGGCGGGTGGCGCGCTGCATGACACCGGCGGGGTCGTCCCCGAAGCGGCGGACGGCGCGAGCCACGGCGCTCGCCCGGCCTGCGACGCGGCGCCGCAGCGGCGAGCGCAGGCCGAGCCTGCGGGCGGACCGGGCCGCCCGGGCCACCGCGCGGCGCTCGCGTCCAGGCACGTGCCATGCCTCCGGGTGGCGGGCGAGCCAGCGATACCGGTAGCCGGTGTAGGGGATCAGCAGGAGATAGAGAGAGGCGACGATCGCGAGGCCGAGGAAGGGCACCGTGATCAGCACGGCCGCGGCGAGGCCGACGAGCACGAGCAGCGGGGCGATGTAGTTGGGCGCCACCCGCACCGTCTTGAACGACAGCGTGGGCAGCCTGCTCACCATCAGCACAGCCACGACCAGCGCCCACACTCCCACCAGCACCGGCGACGACCACCAGCCGGGCCCGAAGTGGAGCGTGAGGTAGAGCGGGATGCCGGCCGAGAGCGCGGCGGCCGGCGCGGGCACACCGACGAAGAACTCCTTCGCGAAGGGGTACTTGTCCTCGGCGTCGATGAGGGTGTTGAACCGCGCGAGGCGCAGCATCATGCATACCGCGAAGACGAGCGCGACCGCCCAGCCGAAGCGGCTGCCCTGCAGCTGCCAGATGTAGAGGACGAGTGCCGGCGAGACGCCGAACGACACGAGGTCGGCCAGCGAGTCGAGCTCGGCCCCGATCCGGGTGCTGGCGTCGAGCAGGCGGGCGAGCCTGCCGTCGAGCGCGTCGCACAGGGCGGCGGCCCCGGCGGCGGCGACACACAGCTCGAAGCGGCCGCCGAGCGCGAAGTAGACGGCCGACAGGCCGGAGCACAGGGCGAGCACCGTGACTGCGTTGGGGAGTAGTCGCACACCGGCGGCGTAGTTGGGCATCGTCATCATCGCGCTCCAGGGACCTTCGCCAGCACGGTCTCGCCGCCGATGGTCCGCTGCCCGACGGCAACCATGACCCGTGAGCCCGGTGGCAGGTACACGTCCACCCGCGAACCGAAGCGGATGAGCCCGTAGGTCTCCCCCGCCGCGACCTCGTCGCCCGGCGCCACGTCGCACACGATCCGCCGGGCGAGCAGCCCCGCGATCTGGACGACGCCCAGGCGCGTTCCGTCGGTCGTCTCCAGCAGCACCGCGTTGCGCTCGTTGTCCTCGCTCGCCTTGTCCAGGTCCGCGGAGAGGAACACGCCGGGCCGGTACTGCACGTCGACGACGCGCCCGTCGACGGGGATCCGCTGCACGTGCACGTCCAGCACCGACAGGAACACGCTGACACGCGGCGCCGGCTCCCGGGGGAGGTCCAGCTCGGGGGGTGGCAGCACGTCGGACACGGTGGCGACGGTGCCGTCGGCCGCGGAGAGCACCACGCCGGTCAGCGGCGGGCGCACCCGGCGGGGGTTGCGGAAGAAGGCGGCGGTGGCCGCGGTGGCGAGCGCACCGGCGAGCGTGCCGCGGCCCGTGGCGGCGCGGACCAGCGCGGCGGCCGCTGCGACACCGGCGACGAGCGGGCGGCCGCCGGGGTGCATCGGCGGGACGGCGGCGCGGACCAGCGCGGCGACGTGCAGCAGGGAGAACCCGGAGGGCGCGGATCCGGTGGGTGACCCTGGGCGGGAGTCGGGCATGGGGGAGAGTGGGCTCCTCGGCGTGGCGACCCGGCCGGGCCGGGTTGGCGCGGCTACGGTACGCCAGTCCTCGCCGTGACTTTCCGCCATACCACTGTCACTCGATCAGGAGCTGCAGAACGCAAAGGGCCGGGGCCGCCATCCCCCGAGACGACGACCCCGGCCGTGGAACCGCTCGTCCGCTCCCCAGCGACGGGCGGTAGGTCCGTTGCGACACGCTCCGAGTACCCGGGGCGTGTCTAAAGTATCCCTGAGAATCCGTTCGATCGTCCAGATCGAGGGGAAACTAACCCCTGATGTGCACCGATCGGCCGAACACCCATCACTAAGACGCTGTGGCGGCTCCGTTTGTTGCGTCCTCGCCATGTGAGCTGCACCACAACTTACTGGACGATCAGCCCTCCAGCAACCAGGTCTGCACAGGAGAACCCGCCGCCAGCTCCGTGACCTCCTCCGGAACGACGATGAGGCACTCCGACCGCGCGAGCGACCCGAGAAGATGAGAAGCGGGTCTGCCCACCTCCCGGACCGTCCCGTGCACCGCGTCGAGCACGCCGCGGCGGAACTGGCGGCGGCCGGCCGGCGACGTCCACGATTCACTGAGCGTGGCCGTGACGACGGGCCGAACGGGGTACGGGTGACCCATCGCCACCCGCAACGCCGGCCGAACGAAGACCTCGAACGAGACGTGCGTGCTCACCGGGTTCCCCGGCAGCGTCACCACGGCGACCCGCACGCCGCCACCCAGATCGGCGAGCCCCGCCCCCTGCGGCCCGCCCGGCTGCATCGCGACCGTGACGAACTCGACGCCCTGTCCGGTGAAGGCGTCCTTGACCACCTCGTACGCGCCCGCACTCACCCCGCCCGAGGTGATCACGAGGTCGACGGGGTCACCCACGAGGCGCTCGCGGAGCCGCTCGAGGAACCGCTCGACGTCGTCGGGGACGAACCGGAGCAGCTCGGCGTGCCCGCCGGCGTCCTCGACGGCGGCGGCGATCATCGGGCCGTTGGACTCGTAGATCTGCCCGGGCTGCAGCGGGGTGCCGGCCGCGACGAGCTCGGAGCCGGTGGCGAGCACGAGCACGCGTGGCAGGCGCCGTACCGGGACCGTGACGGAGCCGACCGCGGCGGCGAGCCCGATCTGCGGCGCGGCGAGGAGGGTGCCCGCGGTGAGCACCACATCGCCCGCCCGGACGTCCTCGCCCGCGTAGCGCACATACGTCCCCGGCTCCGGCGCGGCGCCCACCAGCACCCGCTCCGTGCCGCCGTTCGTCTGCTCGACCGGCACCACGGCGTCGGCGCCCGCAGGGAGCACCGCCCCCGTCATGATCCGGTGGACGGTGCCGGGTTCGAGCGGCGGCCCGTCCGTGCGTCCAGCGGGGATGTCGGCGGCCACCGGCAGCTCCACCGGGTTGCCCTCGGTGGCCTTCACCAGGTCGGTGGCGCGCACCGCGTACCCGTCCATCGCGGAGTTGTCGAACGACGGCAGCGAGACGCCCGCGACGAGGTCGGAGGCCAGCACCCGCCCCCGCGCCAGCGCCAGCGGGACGTCCTCGGCAGGCATCGCCGGCAGCAGCGCGGCGACGGCGGCCTGGTGTTCTTCAACGGTCCTTCTGGCGCTCGGCACGATCGCATCCTGCCTGAATCCGGGCCGTGTCCTGCAAGTCCCGCCGGGCACGACTCCAACGGTTGTCGTCAGGACCGAGACGTCGGTTCTGAGGTAGCGTCGAGCGGGTTGGTCAGCGAGCAACATGGAGGTGCCGTGGCTCAGGGCACGGTCAAGTGGTTCAACGCGGAGAAGGGGTTCGGTTTCATCGCCACCGACGGCGGGCCGGACGTCTTCGTGCACTACAGCGCGATCCAGTCGGACGGGTTCCGCACCCTGGACGAGGGCGACCGCGTTGAGTTCGAGACGACGGCGGGTCGGGACGGGCGCAGTCAGGCCGACGCCGTCCGTCGCATCTAAAGGTACAGCGAAGCCGCTCCGGCGGCGTCACACGGGGGGACCGGCTGCAGCCGGTCCCCCCGACCCGTTCGGGGCCATCCACACCCCTCTGATCACCTTGCACTCGGCATCGGCGAGTGCTAGAACCGGAATTGGCACTCGGGACGGTAGAGTGCCAGATGTCGAGCGGGTGAGATCGGCGCAGGGTTGTCGGTCGTCCGTCGCGGGCGCCGCGTTCGACGCCAGACTTTCGTGTCATCCCAATCGGAGGACAACACCCCCATGGCGAAGATGATCGCTTTCGACGAGGAGGCGCGCCGCGGGCTCGAGCGTGGCATGAACACCCTCGCCGACGCCGTCAAGGTGACGCTCGGCCCGCGCGGCCGCAACGTTGTTCTGGAAAAGAAGTGGGGCGCGCCCACCATCACCAACGATGGTGTGTCGATCGCCAAGGAGATCGAGCTCGAGGACCCGTGGGAGAAGATCGGGGCCGAGCTGGTCAAGGAGGTCGCCAAGAAGACCGACGACATCGCGGGTGACGGCACCACCACCGCGACGGTCCTGGCGCAGGCACTGGTTCGCGAGGGGCTGCGCAACGTCGCCGCCGGCGCGAACCCGATGGCCCTCAAGCGGGGCATCGAGAAGGCCGTCGAGGCGGTGTCGCAGCAGCTGCTGAAGACCGCCAAGGAGGTCGAGACCAAGGAGCAGATCGCCGCCACCGCGTCGATCTCCGCCGCCGACCCCACGATCGGTGAGCTGATCGCCGAGGCGATGGACAAGGTCGGCAAGGAGGGCGTGATCACGGTCGAGGAGTCCCAGACCTTTGGTCTGGAGCTCGAGCTGACCGAGGGCATGCGCTTCGACAAGGGCTACATCTCGCCCTACTTCGTCACCGACGCCGAGCGCATGGAGGCCGAGCTGGAGGACCCGTACATCCTCCTCGTCTCCTCCAAGATCTCCACGGTCAAGGACCTGCTCCCGCTGCTGGAGAAGGTCATGCAGACCGGCAAGCCGCTCGCGATCATCGCCGAGGACGTCGAGGGCGAGGCCCTGGCCACCCTCATCGTCAACAAGGTCCGCGGCACCTTCAAGTCGGTCGCCGTCAAGGCCCCCGGCTTCGGTGACCGCCGCGAGGCGATGCTGACCGACATGGCGATCCTCGCCGGTGGCGAGGTGATCTCCGAGAAGATCGGCCTCAAGCTCGAGAACGCCGACCTGTCGCTCCTGGGCCGCGCCCGCAAGGTCGTGGTCACCAAGGACGAGACCACCATCGTCGACGGCGCCGGTGACGCCGACCAGATCGCCGGCCGGGTCAACCAGATCCGCGCCGAGATCGAGCGCACCGACTCCGACTACGACCGCGAGAAGCTCCAGGAGCGCCTCGCCAAGCTCGCAGGCGGTGTCGCGGTCATCAAGGCCGGTGCCGCCACCGAGGTCGAGCTCAAGGAGCGCAAGCACCGCATCGAGGACGCCGTCCGCAACGCCAAGGCGGCCGTCGAGGAGGGCATCGTCGCCGGTGGTGGCGTCGCCCTGATCCAGGCCGGTGCCGGCCTGTTCGAGGGTCTCGGCCTGGACGGTGACGAGGCCACAGGCGCCAACATCGTCAAGGTCGCGCTGGAGGCCCCGCTCAAGCAGATCGCGATCAACGCCGGCCTCGAGGGTGGCGTCGTCGCGGAGAAGGTCCGCTCGCTCCCCGCGGGCGAGGGCCTCGACGCGGCCACCGGCGAGTACAAGGACCTGATCAAGGCCGGCATCATCGACCCGGCCAAGGTCACCCGGTCCGCGCTGCAGAACGCCGCCTCCATCGCGGCGCTCTTCCTCACCACCGAGGCCGTCATCGCCGACAAGCCGGAGAAGAACGCCGCTCCGGCCGGCGACCCGACCGGTGGCATGGGCGGCATGGACTTCTGAGTCCGGCCACCTCGCAGTACCCGCACGTCCCGCAGGGGCGGCACCCGGTTCCGGGTGCCGCCCCTGCGGCGTCCTAGTGTCCCGCGCCGGAAGTCCGGTGCGTATATCGGCGGATCCAGGTTTCCGCTGGGTGTGCCGGGGCGCGGTCCTCGTACCGGGCGTACTCGGGCCGTGCGCCGGTGCGCCCAGCGGGGAGCTGGGCCGTCGAGATATGTGGTGGACTTGCGGCGCGGGGCACTAGTTCCTGGGCGCCCGGCGAACACCGCGCAGACGATCGGCGCGCATGCGTTCGACGTTGGCATGAATACGCGACACAAGGCGTCGTGATTCACGCGAAGACTGCTCCCCATGACGACGACAGCGACCACCGGCAGCACCGCCACCTCCGACCCGCGCACCCTCTACTCCGCTGCGCTCTCCTGGGCACTCGAGGTCGTGCGCGGGGTGCGCCCCGACCAGTTCGACGACCCGACCCCGTGCACGGAGCTCGACGTGCGGGCGCTGCTCGCCCACCTCGTGGCCACCGTCGACCGCGCGGCCGTGCTGGGCCGCGGCGGCGACGCGGCAGCCGCCCCGTGGAGCGCCGAGACCGTCGGCGACGACTGGGCGAGCGCCTATGCCGGGGCGATCGACGGGATGTGGGCGGTGTGGGGCGCCCCGGACGGCGACGCGCTCCTCGACCGCATCGTCACCGCACCCTTCGGCACCGTTCCCGGGCGGGCCGCCGTGATGGCGTACACCAGCGAGACCCTCGTGCACGGCTGGGACCTCGCCGTGGCCACGGGCCAGCACGCTGAGGCCGACCCCGGGGTCGCCGAGGCCGTGCTCACCGTGATGCAGCAGGTCCTCCCCGCGGAGCCCCGCGGCGGGCGGGTCCCCTTCGCCGCGCCGGTGCCACCCCGCGCGGACGCAGGCCCGACGGAGCGGCTGGCGAACTGGTGCGGTCGCAGCCGTCCCTGAGCCGCGGCTGCCGGACGCGACGGGCGGTCAGCTCCGCACGGGGCTGACCGCCCGGCCCGCCATCGCCACCACCACGCTCAGGGCGGCGACCACGGCCGCCGCGCGGAACGTCCCGCAGGTCGCCGCGATCCCACCCTCCCCGGACCCGCCGTACGGGCCGTCGCGCTGGGCTGGTCTTGACTCGTCAGGTGACGGCGTCCATGCTGGAAAGCGGTTACCAAGCAGTTGGAAAGCGCATACCGCAGCACCCACCGCCGTACATGGAGGTACAAGGTGATCAGACGTGGTCCCGGAGGCGGCCGGATAGGCCTCGGTCTCATCGCCACGGCCGTGCTGGCGCTGACGGCGTGTGGTGCGCCGGGAGCGCCGACGGCAGGCGGGGACGGTGAGGCTGTCACCCCGGTGAAGCCGAGCAGCCCGATCGTCCTCACCATGCTCGACGGGGCCGGCAACGTCACCGTCAACCGGGCGATCTACGACGGCTTCGCCGCCGCGCACCCCGAGCTGGTGTCGAGCATCAACTACCAGTCCGCGCCCGCCCCGGACGTCGCAGGCAAGGTCCGGGCGCAGCAGCTGGCAGGCGCGGTCGACATCACGGTGGTCGTCGGCGGCACCGACGTGATGGGCGCGGCGCAGACCGAGGACCTCATGCTCCCACTGCTGCCGAACTACGCCTCGAACCTGCCCGATCTCTCCCAGGTGCAGGACGAGAGCGGCGCGGCCTTGCAGAAGATGGCGAACGGCATCGGCGTCGTCAACCGGTACGGCCCGGCGGGCCCGTTGCTCGCCCACCATCCCGACGAGGTGGCGGCCGCGCCGACCACGCCGGAGGCGCTCCTGGACTGGGCCCGCCAGCACCCGGGCAAGTTCACCTACGCCCAGCCGCCGAACTCCGGCCCCGGGCGCACCTTCCTCATGTCACTGCCCTACATGCTGGGCGACAGCGACCCGTCCGACCCGGAGAACGGGTGGGACAAGACCTGGGCCTACCTGCGAGAGCTGGGCAAGTACGTCGAGTCCTACCCGCCGAGCTCCACGATCATGAACCAGCAGTTCGGGTCCGGCCAGCTGCAGCTGATCCCGACGATCCTGTCGATGGACATCGCCAGCCGCCGCGACGGGACCTGGGCGCCCACGAGCCAGGTCGGGCTGTTCGACAACCAGAACTGGATCACCGACGCCCATTTCATGATGGTCCCGAAGGGCGTCTCCGGCGAGCAGCTGTACGTCGCGCTGGAGCTGATGAAGTGGACTCTGCAGCCCGACCAGCAAGCGCTCACCTACGCCACCGGCGCGCTCACAACCGCCAACAAGAACGTCACGCCCGCCGACGCCCCGCCGGAGGGCCAGGCGCTGCTCCAGCAATGGGGACGCCCGGACTTCTACCCGCAGGCGCTCACCACCGGCGTGACCCACACGCCGCTGACGCCGGAGAACCAGGTGAAGGCGTTCGAGATCTGGCAGCGGGAGGTCGGCAGCCATGTCGGCAGCTGACGGCGGCGGATTCGGCACACTCCAGATGCGTCAGGTCTCGCGCTGGTACGGCAAGACCGCGGCCTTGACCGACCTGGACCTGGAACTAGCGCGCGGGGAGTTCGTGGCGCTGCTCGGCCCGTCCGGGTGCGGGAAGTCGACCGCGCTGGCCTGCCTCGCAGGCCTGCAGCCGCTCACCACGGGCTCGATCTGGCGCGACACCAAGCGGATCGACTCGCTGCCGGCTGACAAGCGCGGGTTCGGAATGGTGTTCCAGAGCTACGCGCTCTTTCCACACCTCACCGTGCAGCGCAACGTCGAGTTCGGCCTCGCGATGCGCAAGGTCCCGCGCGCGGAAAGGCGCACCCGGGCGCAGGCCGCGCTCGACCTCGTCCAGCTCGCCGACCACGCGGCCAAGCTGCCGTCGCAGCTCTCCGGTGGTCAGCAGCAGCGCGTGGCGATCGCGCGTGCGCTGGCGATCGACCCCGAGATCGTGCTGATGGACGAGCCGCTCTCCAACCTCGACGCGACGCTGCGCATCGAGATGCGCACCGAGATCAAGCGGCTCTACCAGGAGCGGGAGCTGTCGGTCCTCTACGTCACCCACGACCAGGAGGAGGCGCTCTCACTCGCCACGCGGCTCGTCGTGCTGCGCCAGGGGCGGTTGGAGCAG
The DNA here is from genome assembly GCF_039526725.1 of Pseudonocardia aurantiaca. NCBI lineage: Bacteria > Bacillati > Actinomycetota > Actinomycetes > Pseudonocardiales > Pseudonocardiaceae > Pseudonocardia > Pseudonocardia aurantiaca. Next base: position 56,084 of record NZ_BAAAJG010000025.1, on the reverse strand, counting down.
ACCGGCACGCCCGAGCAGGTTTACACCCAGCCCGCCAGCGCGTACGTCGCCAGTTTCATGGGATACCGCAACATGATCGCGGCGCGGGTCGAGCAGATCGACGGCGACCCGCGCCGGGTCGAGGTGGTGGCGGGCGACCTGCGGCTGCGGGGCACGGCCGACCCGGCGGCCGGGCTGCGCGCCGGGTCCGACGTGGTCGTCGCAGTGCGGCCGGAGGACTTCGTGCTCGGACGCGCGGGGGTCAACGACCTCAACGCGCTGGTCGAGGTCGTGGAGTACCACGGCCGCGAGCTCGCGGTCCGGGCGAGCACGGAGAAGGGCGAGGTGCTGCACTTCCGCACGGAGAAGCCGGTGGCGGCGGGGGCGCGGGTCACGCTGAGTGCTCCCGAGGAGCGGGTGCTCGTCTTCCCGGCCGAACCTCTGCCGGGAGCGGACGATGACGCTCACGGCTGAACCGGACGCGCGCTCCTCCGCGGCGCCGCCGAAGCGGCCCCCGCAGCCGCTGCGGCACCGGCTCGCCGAGCGCGGAGTGGACTGGACGCTGCTGCTGATCCTGCCCGCGGTGCTGATCATCGGGGCCCTGTTCGTCTACCCGTTCCTGTACGGGCTCTCGATCTCGTTCCAGCCGCTGCGCGGCAACGACCCGCTCTCCAACTACACGGACTTCTTCGGTGACCCGTACCTGCGTGATTCCATCTGGAAGACGCTGCGCCTCGCCGTGCCGGTGGCGTTCCTGAGTGTGGCCGCCGCGGCCCCGCTGGCCTTCCGGATGCGCCGGGACTTCCCGGGCAGGCAGTTCGTGACGCTCGTGGTGCTGCTGCCGCTGACGTTCGGCTCCGTGCTCATCGCTCAGGGCATGGCCCAGGTCTTCTCGACGACCGGCTGGATCAACCTGCTGCTGACCTCGGTGGGTATCCCCGAACAGCAGTTCATCTACAACTACACCGGCACGTTCATCGCCGCGCTGCTCGTGAGCATCCCGTTCGCGTTCGTGATGCTGATGGGCTTCTTCGGTGGGATCGACCGGTCCATCGAGGACGCCGCCGCGACACTCGGCGCGGGCCGGGCGGCGCGGTTCTGGCGGATCATCATGCCGCTGGCTACCCCTGGCCTGGTCACGGCGTTCACGTTGTGCCTGGTGGAGGCGTTCGCCATCTTCCCGTCGGCGATCCTCGTCGGCCAGCCGGACAACGCCACCCACGTGCTGACACTGCCGATCTACCAGGCTGCCTCCCAGCGCTCCGACTACCCGGCCGCCGCGGCGATCGCCATGGTCATGACGGTGCTGGAGCTGCTGATCCTGGGTGTGCTGATGCTGCTGCGCAACCGGCTCTACCGCGGCCCGTCCTCGGGAGGCAAGGGATGACCACCACCGAAACCCTGCTGGAACGGGGCGCCCCCGCGCCGGCCCGGCCGCCTGCCCGCACCCGCAGGGAACGCCCGACGCTCACATCCGTCATCACGTGGGTGGCCGCGGGATGCTTCGTGCTCGTCGTCCTCGCTGTGCTGTCGTCCGTGCTCGTGCAGTCGTTCGCAACCACGTGGCGCGGCGGCTGGTGGCCCGACGGGTTCACCGCCACCTGGTACGGACGGGCGTGGACGGCCACCGGAATGTCCCGGGCGCTCGCCAACACGTTCCAGGCGGGCATCGCGGTCGTGGTGATCTGCCTGCTGGCCGGGGTGCCCGCTGGCTACCTGCTGGCCCGGCGGAACTTCCCGGGCCGGTCGGTGGTCATGCTGCTGATGCTGCTGCCGATCATCCTGCCGCCGATGACGTACGCGGTGCAGCTCGCGGCGCTGATGTACCGGGTGGGGCTCGGCGGCACGATGACGGCCGTCGTGCTGGTGAACCTCGTGCCGACGCTGCCGCTCGTCGTGCTGATCATGGTGCCGTTCGTCGAGCAGATCTCCCCGTCGGTGGAGAACGCAGCGCGCGTGTTCGGCGCCGACAACCTGCGGCTGTTCACCCGCGTGCTGATCCCGCTGCTCCTGCCGGGGATGCTCGCGGCCGGGATCCTCGTGCTCGTCCGCACCCTCGGCGCGTTCGAGCTGACGTTCTTCGTCTCCTCCGCCCAGTCCCAGACGCTGGTGGTCGCGCTGTTCGGCGCGATCTCCGACCCGGGCGGCGTGCCCATCTCGCTGACGGCGGCGATGGCCGTGACCTACATGCTCGTCGCCGTGCTCGGGCTCGCCATCAGCCTCCGCTACGTCACCCCGTCGCAGGCCATCCGCCAGCGCCACCGCTGAACCCACAACCGAGGAGTTCTGAGCACATGCCAGACGGCAGTAAGCACTACCGCGTCGCGATCGTGGGCGCGGGCGGCATCGCCGGGCACCGCCACATGCCCGCGATCCGGGCCCAGGGCGACCGGATCGACGTGGTGGCGGCCGTCGACGTGGACGGCGACCGCGCCGCAGCGTTTGCGGCCGAGTGGGGAATCCCGGACAGCTACACCGACCTCGACACGATGCTCGCCGCCGCCCGCCCGGACCTCGCGATCATCTGCACGCCCCCGGTGGCCCACCACGCCGGGGTCAAGGCCTGCCTCGAGGCTGGGGCGTGGGTGTGGTGTGAGAAGCCGCCGGTGCTCTCGCTCGCCGAGTACGACGCGCTCAGCGCCCTCGAACACGAGGACGGCCCGTACGTCGGGTACGTCTTCCAGCACCGCTTCGGCTCCGCGGCCCGCACGCTGCGCCGCCAGATCGCCGACGGGACGCTCGGGCGGCCGCTCGTCGGCGTCTGCCACACCCTCTGGTACCGCGACCACGCCTACTTCGAGGTGCCGTGGCGCGGGAAGTGGGAGACCGAAGGCGGCGGCCCGACCATGGGCCACGGCATCCACCAGATGGACCTCATGCTCTCCCTGCTGGGCGACTGGCGGGAGGTCCGCGCGCTCATGGGCACACTCGACCGCCGCGTCGAGACCGAGGACGTCTCGCTCGCCGCCGTCCAGTTCGAGTCCGGTGCGCTCGTGTCGGTGGTCAACAGCGTGCTGTCCCCGCGCGAGGAGAGCTACCTGCGCTTCGACTTCAGCGACGCGACGGTCGAGGTCTCGCACCTCTACGGCTACGGCAACTCGAACTGGAAGTGGACCCCGCGCAAGGGCGTGGCCGGGGACGTGGCCGCGGGCTGGCTGCCCGCCGACGACGTCAGCAGCTCGCACACCGTGCAGCTCACCGACTACATCGGCTCGATGGACCGCGGCGAGCGTCCCGCCGCGAGCGGGGCCGACGGCCGCCGGAGCATGGAGCTGATCAGCGGCCTGTACCAGTCGGCGATCACCGGCCGCCCGGTGCTGCGCTCGGAGCTGGAGCCCGGGAATCCGTTCTACGACCACCTCGACGGCGGTGGCCAGTACCACCCCATGACGACGGAGACCGCGGAGGTCGCTCGATGAGCTCGCTCACCGTCACGCACGAGCACGGTCTCGAGATCGGTATCGGCGTCGGGGACGTCGAGATCGCGAGCTACGTCTACGGTGCCGACATCCCCGCGTTCGAGGCGTCGAAGCCCTACCTGCACCCGATGCGGACGCTCTCGGGCGCGCTCGTCTCCTCCTACCGCCCGCACGACCACCGCTGGCACAAGGGCCTCCAGATGACGTGGTCGCACGTGTCGGGGCAGAACTTCTGGGGCGGCAACACCTACGTCCACGGCGAGGGATACACGCCGCTGGACAACGTCGGGGCGATGCGGCACGACGCGTTCGAGATCATCGAGCTCACCGGCGACGAGCTGAACCTGGCCGAGTCGCTGACGTGGGTCGCGTCGACCGGCGAGGAGTGGGTGTCCGAGCGCCGCACCCTGCGGTTCCACGGCGTCGACACCGCGCGCGGCACCTGGATGCTCGACTTCGCCACCGAGCTGACCAACATCCGCGGCGAGGCCCTCGAACTGGGCAGCCCCACCACCCACGGCCGACCGAACGCCGGCTACACCGGCTTCTTCTGGCGCGGGCCCCGCGGCTTCACCGGGGGCGAGATCGTCACGGCCGACGGGGGCGGCGGGCCGGAGACCATGGGCACCACCGCGTCGCCGTGGCTCGCGTACACGGGCAAGAACGACGAGGTCGACGGCGGCGCCACGATGCTGGTGTTCGCCGGCACCACCAGCCGGGGCGGGCTCACCTGGTTCGTGCGCAACGACCCGTTCCCCGCCATCAACCCCTCCCCGGCGTTCGACAAGGAGATCACGCTCGCCGACGGCGACTCGCTCGCGCTGGCGCACCGGGTCGTCGTCGCCGACCGGATCTGGACGCGCGAGGAGATCGAGGGCTTCGCCACGGAGCACGCGCTGTGACAGCCTCCCTCCCGGACTTCCCCGGCGCCGTGGGCATCACGGCGCTGCGGGTCTACCCGTGGGATGCGGCCGACGGGCTCTGCGGCGGCTCGCCGCACATGCATCTGTGCTGCTCGGAGGGCTACGTCGTGGTGGGCGGCGCCGGCCGGGTGCAGACGCTCACAACGACTGGGTTCACGGAGACGCCGCTGCGGCCGGGGGACGTCGTCTGGTTCACGCCGGGCACGATCCACCGCGCGGTGAACGACGGGGACCTGCACGTCGTGGCGCTGATGCAGAACAGCGGGCTCCCGGAGTCGGGTGACGCGGTGATGACCTTGCCCCCTGAGCACCTCACCGACCGGGAGGCATACCAGCGGGCGATCTCGCTGGCCGGTCCGGACGGCCCGTCGCCCGAGCGGGCGCGGGCCAGGCGGGACCTCGCGATCGAGGGGTTCGCCGAGCTGCGCAAACACAGCGAGGCCGGGGACGGTGCGGCGCTGGAGGCGTTCTTCGCCGCCGCCGCCGCGCTCGTCCGGCCGCAGCTCGCGAGGTGGCGGGAGGTCTGGGCGCAGGGGGCGGCCGCGGTGAGCAGGCGCACCGGCGAGCAGATCGGGGCGCTCGCGGCCGGCGACCACAGCCACCTCCGCGAGGCCACGGTGGCGCGAATCGAGGAACCCGTAGCCGCCACGCTCGGCATGTGCGGGTACCTGTCGCCCTACGATCCCGTCCGGCTGGACGGCGCGGTGACGGACCGACGTACTGCAGGGTGAAATTTGCAGACGTTCGACGTCTGCGGGGTCACCCTGCTGACGGTGGGGTAGCGGGGAGAAGGGGCGGATCGATGACGGAACGGGTGTCGGGAGCGTCGGTGACGCTGCTCGACGTGGCCCGCGCCGCCGGGGTCTCGCTGGCCACGGCGTCGCGCGCGCTCAACGGGAGCACCCGCAAGGTGCGCCCCGACCTGCAGGAGCGCGTCCTCGCGGCCGCCGACGCCCTGCATTACTCGGCCAACGCGCAGGCCCAGGCGATGGCGAGGGGCCGCACCGACATCGTGGGCCTGATCGTCAGCGACGTCGGCGACCCGTATTTCTCCACGATCGCGGCAGGCGCCATCCGGGCCGCCGAGCAGCACCGGCTCGTCGTCACCATCGCGTGCACGTTCGGGCGGGAGGATCGGGAGCTCGACTACGTCGCCGCGCTGCGCAGCCAGCGGGCGCGAGCGGTGATCGTCGCCGGCAGCCGGGTGCAGGACAAGGCGCTGATCGAGCGGCTCGGGGCCGAGGTGCGCTCGTTCGAGCAGTCCGGCGGGCGGGTGGCGTTCATCAGCCAGCGGCGGATCGAGGCCGACACCGTCGTGCTGGAGAACCGCGCCGGAGCCCGGGCGCTCGCCGAGGAGCTGTGCGGCCTCGGGCACCGGAGGTTCGCGGTGCTCGCAGGCCGGCCCGACCTGCTGACGGCCCGCGACCGCTCCACGGGCTTCCGGGAAGCCGCCACCCGCGCGGGCGCACGGATCGAGCCGAGCGACATCGTGCACGGCGGGTTCACCCGCGACGGCGGCTACGCCGCGATGATCGAACTGCTCGACCGCGGCACGGACGCCACCTGCGTCTTCGCCGTCAACGACGTGATGGCCGTCGGGGCGATGGCCGCGCTGCGCGATCGCGGGGTGTCGCTGCCGTCCGGCATGGCGGTGGCCGGCTTCGACGACATCATCACGCTGCGGGACGTGTCGCCCGCGCTCACCACAGTGCGCCTCCCGCTGGAGGAGCTGGGCGTCTGGGCGCTCGACATGGTGCTGCAGGAACCCGCCGACCAGCCGCGGGTGCGCCGCGTACGCGGCGAGGTCGTGCTGCGGGAGAGCACCCCAAAACTCACCTGACCCCGCGAGTCGGGGCGTGAGTGCGCGCGAGTCGGGCCACGACCCCGGCGGGGGATGGCGGGCGACGCAGCGCGGGTGTCCTCGCACCCCCCGGTCCCCCTGTGAGGACGTCCGCGCGCCGCGCCGCCGTGGCGATCACGTTATGGGCGCCGGGAGCCGCGGCACCTCCGTGTAACTACGCAAGTCGCTGGTGAACGTGAGGCCGCCTGGAGGACGATCTCCGCGTATGGGGACACCACGCCGGGCCCGGATGGAGGCCGTCGGCGCAGGCGCGGCCGCCACGCCGCTCGAACTCTTCTTCGACCTCGTCTTCGTGTTCGCCCTGACCCAGGTCACCGGGTTGATGGCCGAGGAGAGCAGCACCGTCAACGTGCTGCGCGGGGCCTTGATCATCACCGTGATGTGGTGGTGCTGGGTCGGCTACTCGTGGCTCGGCAACGTGGTCAAGGCCGACGAGGGTGTGGTGCGCGTCGGGGTGTTCGTAGCGATGGCCGCGGTGTTCGTGCAGGCCATCACGATCCCCGAGGCGTTCGACGACCTGCCGGGCGGTCTGTACGGACCGCTCGTCTTCGCGTTCGGCTACTTCTTCGTGCGCGCGGTGCACATCGCGCTCTTCTGGCTCGCCAGCCGCGACGACCCGCAGCTTCGCGGGCAGGTGCTGCGGTTCCTGCCTTCGATGCTCACCGGCACGGTGCTGCTGCTGATCGCCTCCCAGACCACGGGCACCACCCAGACGCTGCTGTGGCTGGCCGCGCTCGTCGGCGACTACCTGGGCACCGTGCTCGGCGGCTCGAACTGGCGCCTGCGCTCGGCCCGGCACTTCAGCGAACGGCACGGGCTGATCATCATCGTGGCGCTCGGCGAGTCGATCGTCTCGATCGGCGTCGGCGTGACCCACCTGCCGATCTCCTGGCCGATCATCATCGCGTCGGCGCTCGGGCTCGCCGTGGCAGGTGCGATGTGGTGGGCCTACTTCGACGTCACCTCGCTTGTCGCCGAGCGCGCGCTGGCCGCAGCGGACGGGGTGCGCCAGATCCGCCTCGCCCGCGGCGGCTACACGCTCCTGCACCTGCCGATGATCATCGGGATCATCATGATGTCGCTCGGCCTCAAGAAGGTGCTCGGGTACGTCGGCGGCGAGGACGGCCATACGCCGGCCGACCCGATCTACGGCGTGCCGCTCGCGGCGCTCTGCGGCGGGGCCGCGCTCTACTTGCTCGCCCACGTCGGGTTCAAGCGGTACATGACGGGCGGGCTGAACGTCGAGCGGCTGGTCGTGGTCGTGGTGCTGCTCGGGCTGATCCCTGTGGCGGCAATGCTGCCCGCGATCCTGACGCTGACCGTCCTCGCGGCCGTGCTCTGCGCCCTGATCGCCTACGAGACCCACCGCCACGCCGAAACGCGGCGGGAGATCCGCCGGGGGGCGGCCGGCGAGCACTGATGCCTCCGCCCCTGGCCCCCGGTCACGGGGTGTCGGTCTCCGGGGCCAGGAGCCAGATCGCCGCGTACACCGGGATCGTCGCGCCGACACCGATGACCGTCAGCGCCACCATGGCGATGCGCAGCAAGGCGGGGTCGATGTCGAGGCTCTCGGCGAGGCCGCCGCAGACGCCGCCGAGCATGCGGTCGGTACTGCTGCGCCGCAGGCGGAACTTCGGGCGGGCCTGCGTGGCGGGAGCGATCGGCGGAGTCACGGGCGGGACGAACGTGCTGTCGGCCGGGGCGTCGGTGCTGGTGTCGGTCTTCTGTTCCATGGCCACAACTCTGCTGCCCCGCCGGCCCACGGACCTCCGGGAACGCCCCGGAGGTGTCCCGGAGCCAGGCCCCGATCCACGTCGGGGTCCGGGCCGGGGTCGGCGCGACAAAGGCTCAGGAGACGTCCGGGATCGCGGGGCCGAGCAGGTCGTCGGCGTCGACGATGTGATAGGCGTAGCCCTGCTCGGCGAGGAACCGCTGCCGGTGCGCCGCATAGTCGGTGTCCAGCGTGTCGCGGGAGACCACGGAGTAGAAGTGCGCCTGCCGCCCGTCAGCCTTGGGCCGCAGCAGCCGCCCGAGCCGTTGCGCCTCCTCCTGCCGTGAGCCGAACGTGCCGGAGACCTGGATCGCCACGCTCGCCTCGGGGAGGTCGATCGAGAAGTTCGCGACCTTGCTGACCACAAGGACCGGTATCTCCCCGCGGCGGAAGCTGTCGTACAACGCCTCGCGTTCCTTGTTCTTGGTGGAGCCCTGGATGACGGGGGCGTTGAGCGTCTCGCCCAGCTCGTCCAGCTGGTCCAGGTAGGCCCCGATCACGAGCGCGGACTCGCCGGGATGCCGCCCCAGTATCGACTTCACGACGTTGATCTTGGTGTGGGCGGTGGCCGCCATCCGATAGCGCTCCTCGGCGTCCGCAACGGCGTACCCGAGGCGCTCGGAGTCGGTGAGCGTCACTCGCACCTCGACGCACTCGGCGGGCGCGATCCAGCCCTGCTGCTCGATGTCGCGCCAGGGGGCGTCGTAGCGCTTGGGGCCGATGAGGGAGAACACGTCGCCCTCGCGGCCGTCCTCCCGCACCAGGGTGGCCGTGAGGCCGAGGCGCCTGCGCGACTGGAGGTCGGCCGTCATGCGAAACACGGGCGCGGGCAGCAGGTGCACCTCGTCGTAGATGACCAGGCCCCAGTCGCGGGAGTCGAAGAGCTCCAGGTGCTTGTACTCGCCCTTGGTCTTGCGCGTGATCACCTGGTAGGTCGCGATCGTGACCGGCCGGACCTCCTTGCGCTCGCCGGAGTACTCGCCGATCTCGTCCTCCGTGAGAGACGTCCGCGCAATGAGCTCGCGCTTCCACTGCCTGCCCGAGACCGTGTTGGTGACCAGGATCAGCGTGGTGGCCTTCGCCTTCGCCATCGCGGCCGCACCGACGAGCGTCTTGCCGGCACCGCAGGGCAGCACAACCACGCCCGACCCGCCGTCCCAGAAGCCGTCGACGGCCTGCTGCTGGTAGTCGCGCAGCGTCCAGTCCCGCTGGTCCAGCTCGATCTGGTGCGCCTCGCCGTCGACGTAGCCCGCGAGGTCCTCGGCGGGCCAGCCGATCTTGAGCAGCGCCTGCTTGAGGTGGCCGCGCTCGGACGGGTGCACGATGACCGTGTCGTCGTCGACCCGGGCGCCGAGCAGCGGGGCAATCTTCTTCTGCCGCAGCACCTCCTCGAGCACCGCGCGGTCGAACGCGACCATGACGAGGCCGTGGACCGGGGAGTTGGTCAGCTGCAGCCGCCCGTAGCGGCCCATGGTGTCGACGACGTCCACCAGCAGCGGCTGCGGCACGGCGTAGCGGGAGAAGCGCACGAGCGCGTCGACCACCTGCTCGGCGTCGTGACCCGCCGCGCGCGCGTTCCAGAGCGCGAGCGGGGTGACGCGGTAGGTGTGGACGTGCTCGGGGGCGCGCTCCAGCTCCGCGAACGGGGCGATGGAAGCACGGGCCTCTGCGGCGTCCGGATGGTCGACCTCGAGCAGCAGCGTCTTATCGGACTGGACGATGAGCGGCCCATCGGTCATGGGGTGTTGTACTCCTAGTGGCTGACGGTGGGCCCACGGCCGTCACCTAGCGTGTAGGTGCAGCGCTGATAGAGGAACGGCCGAGCGCACCGACCTCGACGGGGGTATACGCTCCGAAGCCGAGCTATACTTTCCCGGCTCTAGTCCGAGAGCGCACGTGCGCCGCCGCGATCGTACCGGGTCCTGGAGGTCGTCGCCCTTTCCCCAGAGGGCGCGTGTCGGAACCGGGCAGAGCACAACGCGGGCCGGAATCCCCACCGGTCCGTCCCCGACCCCGAAGGCGCGACGGATCGATCCGATGCTCATGCTCCCCGGGTATTGCCCCCGATCACGGCCATCCACCGCCCCTGGACCGCAGCTCGTCCGGTCCCCCCTCGCGGATGCCGGTTCCTGCGTGCCAGAGTGCGGCGGATCGTCGCCGGCAATCCTCAGGGGGACGTTGACGTGACCACCATCGAGACCGGGCCCACCTGGTCCGAGCGGTTGGACCCGCGGAACTGGACGCTGGCGTGGAAGCTGGTGGTCGTCGGCCTCGTGCCCGCCATCCTCGCCCTCGTGCTCGGTGTACTGCGCGTCGCCGACCAAGCGGGCGTGGCGGCGGACCTCGGCCGGAGCACGCGGCTGCTCCAGGTGCAGCAACAGGTCGCCGGCGCGGCCGACGCGCTACGGCAGGAGCGCGACGAGGCCACCCTCTTCGTCGCCGGAAACCGCGCGGGCGACCGGGGGGTCCTCGAGATCGGCTTCGGCCAGGCCGACGGCCAGATCGACGAGATGCTGGGGGCCGTCCGCGGCGCGAGCGAGCTCGACCCCACCACGCTCTCGGCGCTCCAGCAGACCGAGGGTGAGCTGTCGCAGCTCCAGCCGCTGCGCACCGACTCGATCGACAACTTCGCGCTCACGTCGCCGCAGATCCGGGTCCGCTACGACGAGGTCGTCGAGGGCATCGACGTCCTGGACCGGGCGCTGCTGCGGCAGCTGCGCACGCCCGGCATCGCGGGCCTCGCCGACGCGCTCACCGCCGTCACCAACGCCGGCGAGCAGCTCGCCGTGCAGCACACCGTGCTCGGCGCGGCCATCCGCTCCGGCCGCCTGGGCGGCACCGACACCGCCGACACCGGGTCCACCGACGCCCAGCTCTCCGCCGCCTTCCGCGAGTACCAGGTCGCGCTCACCCCCGACCAGCTCACTCGCTTCGGCAACTTCCTCGACGACGCCGCCAACTCCCAGCGGGAGCGGCTCAAGGCGGCCATCGTCGCCACCCCGCCCGACCGCCCCATCGCGATCGTCCCCTCCGAGTGGGACACCGCGTACAACGGCTCGCGGGCTGCGGCCGAACGTTCGGCCGACCTGCTGCGCAACGAGCTCGTCGCGGGCAGCGTCGCGGCCGAGGAGCAGGCCAGCAACCTGGCCGGGATCAACTCCGTGGTCCTCATGCTCGGCCTGCTGCTCGGCATCGCGGTCGCCGTGCTCATCGCGCGGGCCCTCATCCGGTCGCTGCGGGTGCTGCGCACCTCGGCGCTCGACGTCGCGGAGCGGCGCCTGCCGCGCGCCGTCGAGAGCATGCGGTCCGGCGAGACGCCCGACGTCGTCGTCGACCCGGTGCCGCTCTCCGGCCGCGACGAGGTGGGACAGGTGGCCCGCGCGTTCGACGCGGTGCACGGGCAGGCTGTCCGCCTCGCCGCCGACCAGGCCGCCCTGCAGTCCAACGTCAGCGCGATGTTCGTGAACCTCTCCCGCCGCAGCCAGGCGCTCGTCGAGCGGCAGCTGCAGCTCATCGAGCAGCTGGAGAGCAACGAGCAGGACCCCGACCAGCTCTCGAACCTCTTCCAGCTCGACCACCTCGCCACCCGTATGCGGCGCAACAGCGAGAACCTGCTGGTCCTCGCGGGCACCGACCTCGCCAAGCGCAACATCGCGCCGGTGCCCATGGTCGACGTGCTCCGCGCCGCGGTGTCCGAGATCGAGCAGTACCAGCGCATCGTCGTGCAGACCCCGCCGACGGCCAAGATCCAGGGACGTTCGGCCTCCGACCTCGTTCACCTGCTGGCCGAGCTGCTCGACAACGCCACCAACTTCTCCCCGCCCGACTCGCAGGTCGTCATGAGCACCGCCCGCACGACCGACGGGTCGATCGTCGTGGAGATCGCCGACCGCGGCGTCGGCATGGCCGACCACGAGCTCAGCGACGCCAACCAGCGCCTCTCCGGCCCGTCGTCGGTCGACGTCTCCGCGTCCCGGCGCATGGGCCTGTTCGTGGTCGGCCGCCTCGCCGCGCGCCACGGCTTCGGCGTCCGGCTCATCACCTCCTCCGCAGGCGGGCCTGGCGGGGGCCTCACCGCGCTCGTCACCGTGCCTGCCCACCTCATCCCGTCCACTGAGCCCGCCGAGGTGCGGCCGCTCGGCATCCCGCAGCCGGCAGGCGTCCAGGGCGGCCGTCCCGGCGCCCAGCCGCAACGCGGACCAGGGGCGATCAACGGCACCGCCCGGGCAGGGGGCCTCTCCGCGCTGGTGGCGGGCACGGACGGCCCGTCCAACCCCACCGGCGTCTTCGACGCGCCCGCACGCCAGGACGGGCAACTGTTCACGCCGTCGCCGCAGAACACGCAGAACAACGGCGCGAGCAACCCGCTGCCCAGCAGGCGCCCGGGCTCCACGCTCCGTCCGGACGGGCCGCCGCTTCCGCCCACGCCGCCCGATCGGCGGGAGCCCTCGGCGCAGTCGCCCGACCCCGGCGACGCCGAGCGCGCCGCCGAGGATCGGGCCAGGGAGATCGCCCAGCAGGCCCGCCGCGACCAGGAGGCCGCAGCCGCGAAGGCGGCGGCCGAGCGGGCTGCGAAGGCCGATCAGCAGGGACCGCGCAACGGGGCGAGCCCGGACGCCGCTCAGCACAACGGCTCGCACAGCGAGCCGGGCGAGCAGGTCTCCTCGAACGGCACCGGCCCGCGCGACGAGACCGGTACCAGCAAGAAGACCGGTGCCGAGGAGCGGGCCGCCCCGGCGGCTGCGGAGCAGCAGGCCCCGGCCGAGGAGCGTCCCGCCGAGCCTCGTCGGCCCTCCGGGCTGCCCCAGCGCATACCGCGCGGGTCCGCGCCGGTGTCCCCGCCGACGATGCCGATGCCGCTGATCAACCGGCCGCCGATCGCGCCGAGCGGGCAGTCCGCACCGGCCCAGCAGCAGGGCGAGCAGGCTGCCGCAGCCCAACAGGCCGGTCCCGAGCAGGTCGGTCCCGAGCAGGCCGGTCCCGAGCAGGCCGGTCCCGAGCAGGTCGGTCTCGAGCGGGCTCGTTCGCCGCTGACCGGGGCGAATCAGCCCGGGCTCGAGCAGCCCGGCCCGGCGCAGGAGCAGGACTCCAGCCAGCAGCCCGCGGCCCTGCAGGGCGAGCAGCAGCCGTCCATCCAGGCCGAGCAGCCGGGCGCGGCGCAGACGGGCGCAACGCAGACGGGGGCAACGCAGGCCGCTCCGCAGCAGACCCCCGCGCCGCCGCAGGCGCCCAAGCCCCTTCCCCCGCCGAGGCCCGCCCCGCGATCGCAGCCGGCCGCTCCGGTGCAGCCGTTCGGCCAGGCCGCGCCGTCGGACGAGCTGTTCGCGCCGAGCGTCCCCGTGATCGGGGAACCGGGCAGCCGGGGAGCGGCAGAGGCGCGCCAGGCCGAGGCGTTCGACCTGGGCGAGACCACGCCGATCTTCGAGGAGATCGCCTCGGCGTGGTTCCGCTCGAACCGGCCGATCCCCGTCGACTGGGAGAGCACTCAGGACGACGGGATCCGGCTCACCGAGAGCCCCGCTGCGGCGGCTCCGCCCGCCGCGCCTTCCACGCCTTCGGCGTTCACACCCCCGGCCGCACCACCTCCGGCCGCTGCCGACCGCCCCGCGGAAGAGCGCGAGCAGGCGGCCCCCGCGCCGCAGCCGCCCACCGAGCAGGACTTCGCCACGGTTGCCGACGAGGGCTGGCGGGCGGCCAGCGACATCGTTGCCGAGCGGCAGGACGAGCTCACCGCTGCCGGCCTGCCCAAGCGCCGGCCGCGAGCACGGCTCGTGCCGGGAAGCGCAGGATCCGCCGTGCTGGCTCCCCCGGTGTCCTCGGCGCGCAGCGCCGAGACCATCCGTGGCCGGCTCGCGAGTTACCAGCAGGGTGTTCGTCAGGGTCGCGAGAGCAGGTTGCGCGGCGAGCAAGGAACGGCCTCCGGGGCCAACGGGGGTAGTGGTACGGGGCCCGCGGGGGACGCGGGTGGGAAACACGATGAGGAGTCCTCATGACGGCGCCACAGATTCAGCCGAGCCGGTTCGGTTGGCTAGTCACGAATTTCGCGGAGCGGGTCCCGGGAGTCGCCCACGCCATCGTGGTGTCGGCGGACGGGCTGTTGCTCACGGCGTCCGACCGGCTGCCCCGCGACCGGGCCGACCAGCTTGCCGCTGTGTCGTCCGGGCTCGTCAGCCTGACGCAGGGCGCGGCCCGTTGCTTCGACGCGGGCGGTGTCGTGCAGACGGTCGTGGAGATGGACCGTGGCATCGTGTTGCTCATGTCGATCAGCGACGGCTCCTGCCTCGCGATTCTGGCGTCACCGAGCTGTGACATCGGACTGATCGGATACGAGATGACGCTGCTCGTCGACCGCGTCGGCCAGCTGCTCACCCCGGAGCTGCGGGCCGAGCTCCAGGGCACGTACGGCATCTGAGCCAGACCGCACCATCGTTCCACCGATAAGACGATCGATCGGCAGAAAGCAGGTGAGTCCGATGACCTCCGGTTCCGACGACAACCGCCGGCAACCCTCGGAGCCGACTTTCGCCGACATCATGAACGGCTTCAGCTTTGATGCAGGCCGTTCGCCGCGGCGGCGGCGCTGGGGTCGCAGGCGGGGCACGGACGTCGAGCTGAACGACGACGCAGGTACGCAGGAGGCCAAGCAGGCTGCGCCGCCGGACCGGCCGTCCGCCAAGGCGCCACCCGCCAAGGTGCCGCCCGGCCCGCCGACGGCACCGATCGACATGCGGCTCGTCAGCACGGACCAGGTCGGCGAGGAGACCGGAGCCTCCGCCGTCCGACCGTACGCATGGACACGTGGTCGTACGAAATCCGGGCTCGACCTGGCCATCGAGGCGCTCGTCTCGACGAGCCAGCGCGGCCGGGACCAGATGGGCCTGTTGCAGGTCGAGCACCGGGCCGTCGCGGAGCTGTGTGAGCAGACGCGATCGGTCGCCGAGGTCGCCGCCCTCCTGTCGTTGCCGCTCGGCGTCGCCAGGGTGTTGCTGGGCGACATGGCAGGGCTCGGTTTTGTGACGGTGCACCAGACAGCGAGCAGTGCCGGCAAGGCGCCGGACCTCGCCCTGATGGAAAGGGTGTTGAGTGGACTCCGTCGGCTCTAGCTATCCCACTGACGGGACTCCGCCTCGCTCCGCGTCGGCGTACCCCCGTCGGACAGGCGTTGGGCAGGGAGGGGTCGCCACCACGGCGACGATCTCGGCCAAGATCGTGGTGGCAGGTGGCTTCGGCGTCGGCAAGACGACGTTCGTCGGCTCGGTCTCCGAGATCGTGCCACTGACCACCGAAGCCGTCATGACCGAAGCGAGCGCCGGCGTCGATGACCTCGCGGCCACCCCGAACAAGGTCACCACCACGGTGGCCATGGACTTCGGCCGCGTGTCGCTGGACGCCGACCTGATCCTCTACCTGTTCGGAACGCCTGGTCAGCACCGGTTCTGGTTCATGTGGGACGACCTCGTGCGCGGCGCGATCGGCGCCGTGGTGCTGGTCGACACCCGCAGGCTCGCCGACTCGTTCGCGGCCATCGACTTCTTCGAGGACCGCGGGCTCCCCTACGTCGTGGGCCTCAACTGCTTCGACGGGCTGCTCCAGCATCGCATCGACGACGTCCGGGAAGCGATGTCGATCGACGCGACGATCCCGATCATCAGCTGTGACGCCCGCAACCGGCAGTCGACGAAGCAGACGCTGATCACGCTGGTCGAGCACGCGATGCACTACCGCATGACGGCGGGCGCGCGCTAACACCGCTCTGATGCGAGAGCGGTGTTCCCGCCGCCGCCCTCGCATCACTGCACGCCGCTCCTATGCGAGAGCACGATCTCGTATGGCCAAAGAGCAGCTACTTGCGGTGTGAGCCAGGACAGGCGCGGCTCACGCGCCCTGCGCCGGCTCCTCGACCACCGCGATGCTGGTGATGCGGTGCAGCGGCACCCGGTGCACCGCACCGTCCACGGTGTCGCGGCCCTCGACCACCCCGCCGCCCACGATGGTGGGCTCCAGCACCCGCTCCCCCACCCGGCCGTGCCCGTCCACGAAGCCGATCCAGACGCTGCGACGGGCAGCGGCGGCGGAGCGCAGGATGTCGACAGTGGCCCCGTTGGTCGCCGCGGCCGGAGTACCCCTGCGGACCCCGGCCATCGCATCACCGGCCCGCATCCGCGACACGAGCGCGGCGAGCTGCTCGGCGCCGGGCTCGGGCGGGCCCGGCCTGGCCCCGGAGCGGCGACGCGGGTCGGTGCGCCTGCCGCGGTCGGAGAGGTCGAGCACGGCACCGCCGGTGTCCTCGGCGGCGGGGCTGAAGCCGGCGGCGCGCAATCCGTCCATCAGTTCGACAAGCGGAAGAGGGGAAACGACGACGGTCGGGGCGATGCGACGCAGCTCGAGCCCGATCGAGCCGGGGTGGACGATCACCTCGGCGATGAGCACCTCGTCGTCCGAGCGCAGGAACGACGCTGCCGCCCCGCCGCGCAGCCGCCCGTGCCTGCGTGCGACGTCGTCGACGAGGTAGGTCAGGCCCTGCGGCACGGGCGTGGCCGAGCGCTTGGCGAGCAGCTCGTGCAGGTCGGACGCGGAACGGCCGGCGTCGAGCGCTCGGCGGACCGTGGCCTCGGTGAAGCGGTAGACGGTGGCGCCGCCTGCCGACTCGACATCGGCCAGGAGGGCCAGCTCACGTGCGAGCTCTGGCTCGAGGGGCCCCGGGGCGACGGCAGTGAGGTCGGCCTGCAGGAGCACATGGGCGACCGGCGGGGGCAGCGTGGCGCGCAGGGCGGCGACGAGCCCCGCCTGGTCACCGATGAGTGCCCTACCGGGGCCGGAGAGCGCGTCCAGCGCCACCACGCCGAGCACGGTGGCCTCCGTCAGCGCCCAGCCGACCACCTCGTCGCGCAGCCGGCCGCCCCGCCGCGGCGCCCGCCACGCGAGCAGGTCGGCCAGCGCGGACGGCGAACCCGGCGCAGTGCCGGGCGACAGCTCGGCGAGCCCGGCGAGCACCCGGCGGCGGTCCCGAGGCGCGACCGGGCGACGCACCCCGTCCGACAGCGCCGAGATCGGTTTGCCCGCGTCGTCCTTGCGACCGACGAGCCCAGGCAGCCGGGGCAGGTCCAGCCACGTGCGGGCCACCAGCGACCAGCGCACCTCGGGACCGCCAGCGGCCCATACGTCGGCGTTGGTGGTGGGCACCCAGTCCGGCGCCACCCCGTCGCTCTCGGCCACGAGATCGGCCGCCACGGCGAGCTCCACGAGCAGGGCCGCCGTGGCCTCGTCGGTGTCCATCTCCTTGGCCGCCCGCCGCAGCTCGCGCACGCCGAGGCCGCCGGAGCGCAGCACCGGCGGCGGGATACGGCTCCAGTGGGCGATGAGCGACTCGAGCCGGCGGATGACCTCGAGCGCTGCTCCGCCCGCGGTGCGGTCGACCACGTCGCCGCCGCGGTCGCGGGCGCCGATGTCCGGGGGCGTGACGGCGATCTGCCCCAGCGGGCGCTCGCCACGCAGCGCGAGCCCGACCTGGCGCGGGAGCTCCACGGTCTCGGAGTCGACGCGCAGCAGCAGCCCGCGGGCCAGGAGGCGGCCCACCGCGCTCTCCGGGTCCCCGCCTGCGCGGCTGCGACCGATCGGCGGCCCGGCGGCGAGGGCGTCGAGCACCCGGCGCTCGTCGGGTGTGACGGCGGCCAGCAGATCGGGCAGCGCCGACGAGCCCGCCGGTCCGCTCGCGAGGCGGCCGAGCCCGCCCGGATGGCGCGGGACGACCTCGCGGGCGGCCGGAACGAGGGACAGGGCGTCGTCGGGACCCCAGACGATCGCCCGCTCGCGGAGCCCGCCGAGGGAAGCGTCGAGGGCCGCCGCAGGCAGGTCCGGGCCGAGGAGGCGGCTCACCGCGGACACGTCGACCGGCTCGACGTCGGCGTCCGCGACGACGAGCGCCTCCAGCACCGCGAGCGTGACGGTGTCGAGCTCGTCGCAGGCCCGGTGCACCGACGCCCTGATCCCCGCGCGGGTGGCGAGCACGGTGAGGTCCGCAGGCGGCGGCACGGCCAGGTCGGGACGCAGCCGCAGCAGCGTGGCGAGACTTGCGTCGTCCTGGGCGCGCAGCCAGTCGACCAGCGGGGTGGGCACGGACATCAGCTCCACGGTAGTCGCAGGTATCCGGACACATCGCCGGTATGGGCGTACGGGATACTCGATCCCGACAGCCGACTTCCGAGGAGGACCCGTGGCCGAGTCCCGGCAGGGCCGTATCGACCCGACCTGGCCGCAGCTGCCCGACGGCGAGCACCCGGTCACCGAGCTCGCCAGCCCCGTGCAGGGCTCGCTCTCGCCATTCGGTGACGTCGAGTTCCCGCTCGAGGAGGTGCCCTACGTGCACCCTGTCACGGAGATCAACAAGTAGCCGGGGCCACCGGCCTGCTGCTCGCCGGCGGCGCGGGCCGCCGGATGGGCCGGCCCAAGGCGCTCGTCGAGCTGGACGGCGAACCGCTCGTGCGGCGCGCGCTGCGTGTGCTCGCCGAGGGTGGCTGCGCGCCGGTTGTCGTGGTGCTGGGAGCGGAGGCGGACGCGGTCCGCACGCTGCTGCCTGCGGGCGTCGAAGCCGTGGTGGCCGACGACTGGGCCGAAGGGATGGGGGCATCCCTGCGCACAGGGCTCGCCGCGCTCGAACACACCGAATCGGCCGCCGCGCTCGTGCACCTCGTGGACCTGCCGGGCGTCACCGCAGCCGCCGTGGCGCGCTTACTGGCGCACGGCTCTCCTGACGCCCTCGTACGCGCCGCGTACGCCGGCCGCCCGGGACATCCCGTTCTGATAGGGCGCGAGCACTGGGCGGGCGTGCGCTCCTCCGCCATCGGTGATGCCGGCGCACGGACGTACCTGGCCGGACACGCGGCGCTTGCCCTCGTCGAATGCGGAGACGTCGCCAGACCGGACGACGTCGACACCCCGGGGCAGCTCGCACGCTTCCGATGAGTTCCGCCCGTTGGTCGAACAGGTTGCTCTCCGCTGGTGCCGAAGCTACGAGGCACGCGCGATGGGGCACCCATCGCGCTGCTGGGTGGCCGGGGAAGCGGCGAGTTGCCGGCAGATCTCGTCGATGACCAGGCGGTGGTCGGCCATGGTGAAGTGGCCCATGCCGGGCAGGACGATGTTATGGGTAGGCAGGTCGGGGTGGTCGAGTTGGCCGTTGCCGGCCGGCAGGATCACCGCGTCGCCCCTACTGGAGAAGGTCACGAACCGGGTCCGGCACGTCGGCGCAGGTTCGGCGAGCTCGGCGTACAGCTCGCAGTCCGGGCGGAGATGGCGCGCCAACGGCAGCGGCGGCAACAGCCATGCGGCCATCGTGCCGCGATGCGGGGTCGCGACGGTCACCACGAGGTCAACCCGGGCATCGCCGCCGAGCCGCTGCACGTAGTACCGCGCGATCAACCCGCCGAGACTGTGCCCCACGAGCCTGACCCTGGAGGCCCCGGTGATGGCGCACAGCTCCTCGACCTGTTCGGCCAGCTTCGCGGCCACGCTGCGGACGTCGCCGACGAGCGGGCTGTAGGCGAACGCGACCACGGGTCCGACACCACAGTCCTCGAGAGCCATCCTCAACCGGGTGAATACCGCCATGTTGTCGGCCAGCCCAGGCAAGAGAACGATCGGCTCCACCGAGCCTCCGGTGCGGTCTGCCAGGTTCGCGGTCATCCTGGGACAGCGCAGACCGGTCGGATAGCGCACCAGGTGGGTCACCACGCTGCTGATCTCGACGGCCACGGTTGCCAACACCCTCATCACACACCTCTGGGGATGAAGCCCGGACCACGTACAGGTAGACGCATCTGCCAGGCGCCTTCTTCTTGCTGATGTCTTGCGTCAAGAAATTGGCCGGTTTCCGGCGCTGTGGATGTTGCGCCGGTCCTCGCCGACCGCCATGCGGTCCCGGTTCAGGAAAGCCCCCGAACCGGAACCGCGGCGATCACCGCGTCCTCAGACGGTCAGGCGCTGCCCGGGGAAGATGATGTTCGGGTTGGCCGCGAGCGCGGAGTTCTTCTGCACCAGCGCCTCCCAGCCGCCCGCGACGCCTTGGGCCGCGGCGATGCCGGAGAGCGTGTCCCCGCTCTTGACGACGTACCCGCCGACAGTCGTGGGGGCGCTGGTGACGGCGGACGCCGCCTGAGCGGGAGCCGCGGTGGGAGCGGCCCGCTGGGCCGGGGCCTCGCCGGTGGCGCCCGCCTTCTTCGAGCACACGGGCCATGCATTCCAGCCCTGGCCGGCGAGCACCCGCTCGGCCACGACGATCTGCTGTTCGCGGGTGGCCTGGTTGGCCGTCGCCGCGAACTCTCCGCCGCCGAACCCGGACCAGGTGGACGGGGTGAACTGGAGTCCGCCCTGGAAACCGTTCCCGGTGTTGATCTGCCAGTTACCGCCGCTCTCACACTGCGCGACGCGATCCCATGTCGAGTCGGTCGCGGCGTTGGCGGCGGGCATCGTGACCAGGAGCGGGGCTCCGACCATGGCACCGGCAATGGCGGTGCGGGCGATCGTCCGACCTGTCGTGCTCGGGGCACGGTGACGGCCGCGGTTGCGCGCCATGAGGTATCTCCGTGCGCTGCGCACGGACTTCTCCGCCCGGGGGTGGCGGCGCGGCCGGGGAGCCGCGGTCCGTTCCTGTCCCACGCTTCGGTGAGGCAACGGGGAGCCGGGACCGCCGGACAGGGGAGCGCTGCGGTTCCGGGGCCCGACACCGGATCTGGGGACATCCCATCGGGCCGCCGCGGACGCTACGACCGAGCGCGGCCTGAGCAAACCCCTCAAATGGCGGCACGCTGCGCCCGGATGTAGGCCGAACGGCGGTGTCGGTCTCGGTCGACGCAGGTCAGCACACCCTGCATGAACAACGCACAAAATACTTCCAGGTTGCTAAGCAGAGATGCAGATCACACGCACCGAGGGTTCTGCGCCCGCTTCGCGCACCCCGTAGGGTTCGGACGTGGAGCTGACCCACGTCGACACCGCGGGTGCCGCCCGCATGGTGGACGTCACCGGCAAGGAGCCCACCGCGCGCACGGCAGTGGCCACCGGAACGCTGCGCACCACAGCCGAGGTGGTCGATCTTTTACGCAGGGACGGCCTGCCGAAGGGCGACGCGCTCGCGACGGCCCGCATCGCCGGGATCATGGGCGCGAAACGCACCCCCGACCTCGTGCCGCTCTGCCACCCGATCGCGCTGAGCGGGGTGACACTCGACCTCGAGCCCGACGGCACGGAAGTCCGCATCCGGGCCACCGTGCGCACCACGGACCGCACCGGCGTCGAGATGGAGGCGCTGACCGCCGTCGCGGTGGCCGGGCTGACGCTGCACGACATGGTCAAGGCCGTCGACCCCGCCGCCGTGCTCGACGGCGTACGCGTGGAGCGCAAGGAGGGCGGGAAGACCGGCACCTGGACCCGTCCGGAGGACCGGTCGTGAGTCGCAGCGCCCGCGTGGTCACCGCGTCCAACCGTGCCTCGTCGGGTGTCTACGCCGACCGCAGCGGCCCCGTGATCGTGGCGTGGCTGCGCGAGCGCGGCTACGCGACACCGGACGCCGAGGTCGTGCCCGACGGCGAGCCGGTGGGCGACGCGCTCCGTAAGGCCGTGGCCGACGCCGTGGACGTGGTGATCACCACCGGCGGCACAGGCATCTCGCCCACGGACGCCACGCCGGAGGTCACCCGCGGCGTGCTCGACTACGAGGTGCCCGGCCTCGCCGACGCGATCCGCGCCGCCGGCGCACCCAAGGTCCCGACCGCGGTGCTCTCGCGCGGTCTGAGCGGGGTGGCCGGGCGCACGCTCGTCGTGAACCTACCCGGATCGACAGGCGGAGTTCGGGACGGTTTGGCTGTGCTCGCGGACGTCCTGGACCACGCCGTCGACCAGCTGCGAGGAGGCGATCACCGATGACCGAGCAGGCCAGCGGACACATCACGGGCGCGGCGGTGCTGTGCGCCGCCGTCGGAGAATCACCGCTCGACGTCGCCCAGCACGCCACTCTCGTGGAGCAGGCGGCCGCCGGCGCCGTGGTGACGTTCGCCGGCGTGGTCCGGGACCACGACGGCGGGCGTTCGGTGCGCGGCCTCGAGTACAGCGCCCACCCGACCGCGGCAAAGGTGGTGGCCGACATCGCCGCCGAGATCGCGGGCCGGGCGCGCGGCGTCCGGGCGATCGCGGTGAGCCACCGGGTGGGGCGGCTCGAGATCGGGGACGTCGCGCTGGCCTGCGCCGTTGCGGCTGATCACCGGCGCGAGGCCTTCGAGACCTGCGCCGAGCTGGTAGAGGAGGTGAAGCGCCTGCTGCCGGTCTGGAAGCACCAGGTGTTCACCGACGGCTCCGACGAGTGGGTCGGCTCGGCCTGACCTGGTGCCGGAACGCACGAACGCACGAACGGACGCGGACCCGTGATCGCACCCGCGCCGCTCGGCGACCGCTCAGCTCAGGTCGAGCTGCTGGCCGACGCGGAGCACGTGGGGACTGCTCAGTACGTCGCGGTTGCGCTCGAAGAGCCCTTGCCAGCCGCCGGAGACTTTCTGGGCGGCGGCGATCTTGCTCAAGGTGTCGCCTGCTGCGACCGTGTAGTCCGCGCCGTTCTCGGCGACGCGAGCCGCGTCGGGACGCGTGGCCTTGGCCGGGGCCGATGCACGCATGCGGGTGGGCTCGGCGGCGTTGCCGCGCAGTCCCATCTTCCGCGAGCAGGACGGCCATGCATTCCAGCCCTGGGCCGCGAGCGTGCGCTCGGCAACCGCAATCTGCTGCTCGCGGCTGGCGTGGTGGGGAAGGCCCGAGCCGCCGAAGGCGCGCCACGTGGTCGGCTTGAACTGCAGCCCGCCGTAGAAGCCGTTTCCGGTGTTGATCTCCCAGTTACCGCCGCTCTCGCACTGGGCAAGCTCGTCCCAGGCCGAATCCGGTGCTGCGTTGGCGGTGCCGGCAAGAGCGAAGGTGGCACCGACGGCAACTGCACCCGCCACTCCGAGACGCAGCAGACTTCGCTTGGGGGAACCCGGTCGAGAAGTCATTTCAGTGTCTCCAACTCGCACCTTCGAGGGGTAGCTGCTCGTCAGCGGGTGGGGGTAACCCGGCGGGCAGTCTCGTGCCGGTCCAACGGAGTCGGGGGAGTGACTCCTTTGAATGGCGACCTCGCTCCCTGTCCCGTCTCCAACTCGACGGACCGGAACCGCGGGACAGGGCACGGCGCGACGATTCCGGATGCATTTTGGCCGACCCCTGGGTGGGGCGACCAGGAACGGACGCTACGGACACCGCACCCGCAATCGTCAATACGACCGGGCGTGACCGACGTCACGGTAACGGGACGATTAACTCCACGTTATGCAAGAATCGGCAGGTCAACCACATGAAATCATGACATGATCACGCCCGATAAACAATACATCCAATCTGGAAGTATTACGGATTGCGCGACACTTGTGGTGACTACACCGCGTCACATCGGGCCTGCGGCGAGTGCGCCAGGCCACACGCGGCAGGTGGCTGCGGACCCATCGTTCCGTCATGCTGGGTGTGTGCCTCTTAACGCTGCGGGATCCCCCGCGGAGCTGGCGGCGGCGCTCCGGACCACCGGCTACCTCGCCGACGACGGCCTCGCCACCGCCACCTTCCTCGCCATGCGGATGAACCGGCCCCTGTTCTGCGAGGGCGAGCCCGGCACCGGCAAGACCGCGCTGGCCCAGGCACTCGCCCAGGTGCTCGGTGCCGAGCTGATCCGCCTGCAGTGCCACGACGGCATCGACGCCGCACAGGCGCTCTACGACTGGGACTTCCCCCGCCAGCTCCTGCACCTGCGCGCGCTCGAAGCCGCGGCAGGCGCCACGGGCGAGACGCTCGACGCCGGCGCCGTAGAGGCCTCCCTCTACGACCCGCGCTTCCTGCTGGCCCGCCCGATCCTGCGCGCGCTGCAGACGAGCCCGAGCGTCCTGCTGATCGACGAGATCGACCGCGCCGACGACGAGTTCGAGGCATTCCTCCTCGAGGTGCTCACCGAGCACGCCGTGACCATCCCCGAGGTCGGCGAGATCAGGGCGAAGACGCCGCCGCTCGTCGTGCTGACCTCGAACCGCACGCGCGAGGTGCACGACGCCCTCAAGCGCCGCTGCCTCTACCTCTGGCTGGACCACCCCGATCTGCAGCGCGAGATCGAGATCCTGCACTCGCGGCTCCCGGGTCTCCCCGAGCGCCTCGCGACGCAGGTGGCGGGGGCCGTCCGGCAGCTACGCCAGGCCGACCTGCTCAAGCCACCCGGCGTCGCGGAGACCATCGACTGGGCCCGCGCACTGCAGCTCGTCGGCGCGCGGCACCTGGACGTCGACAGCGCGGCCGCCACGCTCGGAGCGGTCCTCAAGTACCGCGAGGACGCCGACCGCATCCGCAAGCAGCTCGACAGCCTGCTGGCGTCCTGAGGCCGTGACCGCTTCCCTTCCGGCAGCGCCGCCGGCCGATGACCCGCTCGCCGGCCTGGTGGGCTTCACGGTTGTGCTCCGCAACGCCGGGCTCGCGGTCACCACCGACCGGGTGGCGGCGTTCCTGTCCGCGCTCGACGCCCTGGACGTCACCAGCCGGACCCAGACGTACTGGGCGGGGCGTCTCACCCTCTGCTCCGACCCCGACGACCTCCCGCGTTACGACCGCGCGTTCGAGGACTGGTTCACCCCGCAGCAGGGCGGGCGGACCCGGATCACCGACGAGCGCCCGCCGCCACCGCCCAAGCTCGCCGCACTCACGCCGTCCGAGCAGAACGAGCGCGAGGACGGCGACGAGGCAGGACCGCAGATCCACGCCAGGGCCAGCGGCACTGAAGTGCTGCGCCACCGCGACCTCGGCGACCTCACCGCCGCCGAGCGCGAGCACCTGCGGCGACTGCTCGCGCTGCTGCGCCCCGAACCGCCGACCCGCTCGTCGCGCAGGCTCCGCCCGGCGCGCCACGGCAGCACCGACCCGGGCCGCACGCTGCGGGCGGCGCTGCGCAACCAGGGCGAGCTGCGCGAGCTGCGGCGGCGCGACCACTCGCGGCGGCCGCGCAAGATCGTGCTGCTCGTCGACGTCTCCGGCTCGATGGAGCCCTACGCCGACGCCCTGCTCCGGTTCGCGCACGTCGTCGTGCGGCGGGCGCCAGGCTCCGTCGAGGCGTTCACACTCGGCACGCGGCTCACGCGCGTCACCCGGGAGCTGCAGATGCGCGACGCGGAGCGCGCGCTCGCGGCGACCGGCCGGGCGATCCCGGACTGGTCGGGTGGCACCCGGCTGGGCGAGGTGCTGCGCGCGTTCGTCGACCGGTGGGGGCAGCGCGGGGCGGCCAGGGGTGCAGTCGTCGTCGTCTTCTCCGACGGGTGGGAGCGCGGCGAGACCGACGTGCTGGGTGAGCAGATGTCCCGGCTGCGGCGGCTCGCGCACCGGGTCGTCTGGGTCAACCCACACGCCGGGAAGGACGGCTACGCACCGGTGCAGGGCGGAATAGTCGCCGCGCTCCCCTACTTGGACGATCTGCTGGCCGGGCACAGTCTGGCCACACTGGAACAACTGCTCGAGGTGATCAGACATGCGTGATGTGCTGGCCAAGCTCGGCGAGTGGTGGGAGAAGGGCGAGACCGCAGCGCTTGCCACCGTCGTCGGCACCTACAGCTCCGCACCCCGCCAACCAGGCGCCTCGATGCTCGTCGGTCCTTCGGGGGAGGCCGTCGGGAGCGTGTCGGGCGGGTGCGTCGAGGGCGCGGTGTACGAGCTCGGCGAGCAGGTGCTCGCCGAGGACCGCCCGGTGCTGCAGCGCTACGGCGTCTCGGACGACGACGCGTTCGCCGTGGGGCTGACCTGTGGCGGGATCATCGACATCTTCGTGGAGAAGGTCAGCCCGGAGACGTACGCGCAGCTCGGGCAGGTGGCCGAGGCCGTGAAGGCCGAGTCGCCGGTCGCGGTGGCCACAGTCGTCTCCGGCCCGGCCGAACGACTCGGCAAGCGGTTGATCGTCTGGCCCGACCACACCGACGGTGGCACGGGCTCCACTCGGCTCGACGACGCTGTCCGCGACGACGCGCGCGGCCTGCTCGACTCCGGCCGCAACGCGATGCTCACCTACGGCACCGACGGGCAGCGCCGCGGCGAGGGCCTGTCGGTCTTCGTCGAGTCGTTCGCGCCGCCACCCCGGATGATCGTGTTCGGCGCGATCGACTTCGCCGCCGCCGTCGCGCGCATCGGGAGCTTCCTCGGCTACCGCGTCACGGTGTGCGATGCCCGCCCGGTGTTCGCCACGGCGTCGCGGTTCCCGGGCGCCAACGAGGTGGTGGTCGAGTGGCCGCACCGCTACCTGCAGGCCGAGGCCGAGGCCGGCCGCGTCGACGGGCGAACCACGCTGTGCGTGCTCACCCACGACCCGAAGTTCGACGTGCCACTGCTCGAGGTGGCCCTGCGGCTGCCTGAGGTGGCCTACATCGGCGCGATGGGGTCGCGGCGCACCCACGACGACCGCATCGAGCGGTTGCGCGAGCGCGGGCTCACCGACGCCGAGATCAACCGGATGTCGAGCCCCATCGGCCTCGACCTGGGCGCCCGCACCCCGGAGGAGACGGCCGTCTCGATCGCGGCGGAGATGATCGCGTTGCACTGGGGCGGGGTGGGCAACCGGCTGGCCGAGCGCGAGGGCCCCATCCACACCTCCTGATCCACGCTGCGCCTCTGATCCACGCTGCGCCTCTGATCTACGCCGCGCCTCTGATCTACGCCGTCGTGATCTACCCCGGGCCCTGATCTACGCTGCGCCGCCATGCGGATCTACGCCGAACGTCCCCTCCGCGCGGCGCTGCAACTGCTGTCGGACCTGCTCGTGATCGCCTGGGTCACGCTGTGCGTGATCGTGGCCCGCACAGCCCAGGAGCTCCTCCTGCAGCTGCAGGCACCCGCGCTCGCCCTTCAGGGGGCGGGCGAGTCGATCCGCGGCACCTTCGACGACGCCGCCCGTACTGCGTCGGGTGTGCCCTTCGTGGGCGAGGACCTGGCCCGGGCGCTCGGCGCGGGCACCGACGCGGGCCAGTCGCTGGCGACGGCCGGGCGCGACCAGGCGGAGACGATCTCGGCGGTGGCGTCCGGCACGGCGATCGGGATCGTCGTGCTCGGCTGCCTCCCCGTCCTCTTCCTGTGGCTGCCTCTTCGGTTCCGATACGCGCGGGAGGCCCGGTCGGCGGTCGCGGTGCGGGCCATCGACAGCGACCTCCTCGCGCTGCGCGCCATCACCCGCCGCCCGGTGCGCAAGCTGCTGCGAATCGCCCCCGACCCGGCCGCGGCCTGGCGGCGTGAGGACCGGGAGGCGATCCACGCGCTGGCGGCTCTGGAGCTGCGCAGCCTGGGCCTGCGCGCCCCACGCACACCACCCGACTGAGGGCCTCAGCTCACCGTGATCATCTTGTCGTCGGTCAGCACGGGCCTGCCCTCGCCGCCCGACACGTCATCCTCCATGACCCGCACCGTGTACTCACCCGGTTCGAGCGTCACCTCGAAGGCGTACGGGGCGAAGCGCTGACCCTCCGCCGTGGCGGCGGAGCCCGAGCGCACGACCACGTCCCCGCGCCGCACCTCCCACAGCAGGCTCGCCTCGAACACGGCCGCCTCCCCGGTCACCTGCACGTCCCGGCTCACCTCGGCTCCGTGGGCGGGGGCGTCGATCTGTACGAGCGAGCGCAGCTCGTAGGAGTCGCCGCGCTCCACCGGGTCCGACGTGTCGACGACACCCCACAGCTTGTCGACGCGGTGGCCGTCCACGAGGATCCGTACCGGGTCGGTGGACTGCAGCGCGCCCTGGACCGTGAACACGAGCTGCTGTACGGCGATGGCGCCCAGCTCGGAGCCCATCTGTCCGGCGCCGAGCCCGGTGAGGTCGACGGTGATCACGTGGTCGCGCTGGTCCACCGGCGTCCGCAGGGCGGTGCCCGCGGGCCACGGGTTGCGGTAGTCGGGGTCCGTGCCGGTGGAGTTGGCGAGCATCTCCCGCACGGCCTCACTGGGCCGGTCGTTCGCGGCGACGCGGTGGAACTCCCGCTGCAGGCGGAAGCCCGCGGCCGTCTCCGCCACGTAGTAGACGGCGAGCGCGGCCCTGGTGTCCTCGGCCGCGTCGGGCTGCGCCTTCGCGAACGGGTCTCCGGGCGCGCGGAGTCCGTCCGGAGCGGGGCGCTGCGGGACCTCGGCGGGCGCCGCGGCCGGCGGCGCGGGACGAGGGCCTGCGCCAATGGCGCAGCCGGTCACCAGCGGCAGCAGCGCGAGAAGGAGCACCCCTGACGCACGTCGCATGCCCATCCGTCCACCTCCTACCTGGCCCAGGTTGCCCCGGTCCTACCGCACCGTCCGGGAGGCACGCCGAGCGCGCCCGGGTGGCACCCTCCGGCCCATGCCGCTGTTCGAATTCGAGGGCCTCTCCCCGACCGTGCATCCCGACGCGTTCATCGCCCCGACCGCCACGCTGATCGGCGACGTCCGGGTCGAGGCGCACGCCTCCATCTGGTACAACGCGGTCCTCCGCGCTGACCTGGGGCCCATCATCGTCCACGAAGGGGCAAACGTGCAGGACGGATGCGTGCTGCACGGCGGGGACAACCCGGCCACCGAGGTCGGCGCGGGCGCCACGATCGGCCACCTCTGCGTGGTACACGGCGCCGTGATCGGAGCGGGGGCGCTCATCGGCAACGGCTCCACCGTGCAGGACGGGGCCAGGATCGGCGCGCGCTGCCTCGTCGGGGCGGGTGGGACGGTCCCGCCCGGCGTCGTGGTGCCCGACGAGCAGCTCGTGCTCGGCACCGTGGCCCGGGAGAGGGGCCCGTTGACGCAGTCGGCGCGCTGGTGGGTCGAGGGCAACCCAGGTATCTACCAGGAGCTCGCCCGCCGCCACCGGACCGGCGTGAAACCTGTGGTGCCGGCCCACGACAGGTGACGAGGACCACCGGTCCGGGCGGGCGGAGTTCAGCAAATCGTTTGCATGGTGCAAGCATCATGACGTAAAGTTGTCCTATGCAAACGACCAAGAGCTCGGCGGCGGACCGCGCCGTCGACGAGCTCGGCGACGCCGTTGTCGCACTGGTCCGCACCTGGCGCGGCGTGGGCAGACGGTTCACCGACGGAAGCCCGAACGCCGGGCCCCACAGCACGCTCGCCGTGCTGGAGATGGCCCGGCTGCTCGGCGAGGGCGAACACCGGCTGAGCGAGATCGCGGAGCGGCGCGGCGTCGACCAGTCCGTGGTCAGCCGCCAGATCGGCGAGCTGCAGCAACGAGGGCTCGTCTGCCGCAGGCCCGACCCGTCCGACCGGCGCGCGAGCCTCGTCCGGCTCACCCCGGAGGGCCACGAGGTGCTGCGGCGCAGCGAGCGGCTCCGGCACGAATTGCTCTGCGGCGCACTCGCGCGCACGCCCACCACCGACGTCGAGGCCGCGGCCCGGCTCATCACCGCGCTCGCCGAGGAGCTTCAAGCGCGGGCGAACGAGCTCGGCGTGCTCGCTGCGCCCCCGGTACTCACGCCCGAGCCCCGTCCGATCCCGGAAAGGCCCGCATGACCACCGCAACCCGTCCGATGCCGACCGAGAGCCAACCGGTCACCGGCCGCCGCGAGGTGCTGACTGCGCTGAGCGGGCTGCTCCTCGCGATGTTCGTCGCGATCCTGTCCAGCACGATCGTCGCCAACGCGCTCCCGACGATCGTCGCCGACCTGCACGGCTCGCAGACCGGCTACACATGGGTCGTCACCGCGACCCTCCTGACCACCACGGCGTCCACCCCGATCTGGGGCAAGCTCGCCGACCTGTTCAGCAAGAAGCTGCTGGTCCAGATCGCGATCGCCATCTTCGTCGTCGGGTCCGTCGGGGCCGGGCTGGCCGGCTCGATGGGGCTGCTGATCGGCTGGCGGGCGATGCAGGGCATCGGCGCCGGCGGGCTGCAGGCCCTCGTCCAGGTGGTGATCGCCGCGCTCATTCCGCCGCGCGAACGCGGCCGCTACTCCGGCTACATGGGTGCTGTGCTGGCCGCGGCGACCGTGTCGGGCCCGCTCGTGGGCGGCCTGCTGGTCAACACACCGGCGCTCGGCTGGCGCTGGTGCTTCTTCGTCGGCGTGCCCGTCGGGCTGGTCTCGATGCTGGTGCTGCAGCGCACCCTGCTTGTGCCGACCATCCCGCGGGAGGTGCACCTCGACTACTGGGGAGCCGCGCTCATCGCGGGTGGCGTGTCGGTGCTGCTTGTGTGGGTGTCGCTCGCCGGCGCGCAGTTCGCCTGGGCGTCGCCCACGTCGTTCGTGCTGCTCGCGCTCGGGCTCGCCGCGCTGGCCGCTGCCGTCGTCGTCGAGACGCGGGTGCCGGAGCCGGTTGTGCCGATGTGGCTCTTCCGCGACCGCACCGTCGTGCTGTCGGTGCTCGGCAGCCTCGTGGTCGGGTGCGTGATGTTCGGCGGCTCGGTGTTCCTCGGGCAGTACTTCCAGATCGCCCGCTCCTACGACCCGACGAGCGCCGGCCTGCTCACGCTGCCGCTGATCGGCGGGCTGCTCCTCGCTTCCACGGGGTCCGGCCTGCTGATCACCCGGTACGGCCGCTGGAAGCCCTACATCGTGGCGGGCGCTGTCATGATCACGGCTGGGCTGGCGCTGATGTCCATGGTCGACCACACCACCCCCGTCCTGCGCATCGGGCTGTTCCTCGTGGTGCTCGGGATGGGCCTCGGGATGACGATGCAGAACCTGGTGCTCGCCGTGCAGAACACCGTGGACGTGCGGGACGTGGGCGCCTCGAGCGCGCTCGTCGCGTTCCTGCGGTCGCTCGGCGGCACGGTCGGGGTAACCGTGCTCGGTGTCGTGCTCAGCAGCCGCGTCTCCGCGCTGCTCGGCGGCACGCAGACGGCCCTCGCCGACCTCGCCGCGCTGCCGGCTGCCCAGGCCGCGCACGTGCGGGCCGCCTACGGCGACGCCATCGGCACGGTGTTCGGAATCTCCGCCGTCGCGTCCCTGGTGACGCTGGTGGCGGTGCTGCTCATCCGCGAGGTGCCGCTGCGTACCACGGTCGGGCGCACGGAGCCCGCCAGCGACGGGGTCGTGCTTCCGACCACCGACAGGCTCGTCGAGGCCCGTTAGCGTGCCGTCATGCGCGCACGGCTGAGCGAGATCGTCGTCGACTGCCAC
Source organism: Pseudonocardia aurantiaca (assembly GCF_039526725.1). NCBI lineage: Bacteria > Bacillati > Actinomycetota > Actinomycetes > Pseudonocardiales > Pseudonocardiaceae > Pseudonocardia > Pseudonocardia aurantiaca. The sequence continues at coordinate 24,969 of NZ_BAAAJG010000025.1, read as the reverse complement.
GAGCCGGTGAAGCTGGTGCGGTTCTGGGCCGCTCTGCTCGCGACCGAGCCCGTTGACCGGGAGCCGACCTGGTCATACGTCGACCCGCCCGACGCCCCGCGGATCGCGTTCCAGGCCGCTGCCTGATCCCCTGAGCCGGACTACCCGTCGATGTCGGGCGAGGAGGCCTGCGCCCAGTAGCGGCGCGGGATGCGCCCGGCCAGGCGGGCACACCGCCCCGCCTCCACTGCCAGCCGCATCGCGTGGGCCATGCGCTCCGGCTCGCCTGCCCGGGTGACCGCAGTGGCCAGCAGCACGGCGTCGCAGCCCAGCTCCATCGCCTGCGCCGCCTCCGAGGCCGTCCCGATGCCCGCGTCGAGCACCACCGGCACCCCGGCCTGCTCCACGATCATCTCGATGTTGTGCGGGTTGCGGATGCCGAGGCCGGTGCCGATCGGCGAACCGAGCGGCATCACCGCGGCACAGCCGACGCCCTCGAGCTTGCGGGCAAGCACTGGGTCGTCGTTGGTGTAGGGCAGCACCGTGAATCCGTCGTCGACGAGCTGCTCGGCGGCGTCGAGCAGCTCGATCGGGTCGGGCAGCAGCGTCCGCTCGTCGGCCACGACCTCCAGCTTCACGAGGTCGGTATCCAGCGCCTCACGGGCCAGCCGTGCGGTGAGTACGGCCTCAGCGGCCGTACGGCAGCCCGCGGTGTTGGGCAGCACCTCGATGCCCAGTCGCCGCAGCAGATCCAGCACTCCGGTGCCGGTGACCGCGTCGACCCGGCGCATCGCGACTGTGGTGAGGGCCGTGCCGGACGCGACGAGCGCGCGCTCGAGGATCTCCAGGTTCGCGGCCCCGCCAGTGCCCATGATCAGCCTGGACGCCACCTTGTGGCCGCCCACCACGAGAGTCTCGTCGTACATGTGCTCCCTCACCCTCCCTGCACCGCCGTCAGCACCTCCACGCGCGAGCCATCGGTGAGCACGGAGTCCGCCCAGCCGGCCCGCGGCACGACCTCGCCGTCGACGGCGACCGCCACTCCCGTGCTCGGGGCCCCGAGCACGGCGAGCACGTCGGCCACCCGCGCGCCTTCCGCCAGCTCGCGCTGCTCACCGTTGATCCAGACCTGCACGGTCCTTTACCTCCTCGCCAGGGAGAAGCGGGCGGGGTCGGCCGCTTGCACCACCTTGGGAACCGGGTCACCACGCAGCAGCGCCAGCACCGCGTCGGCGGTGACGGGGGCGAGCAGCATGCCGTTGCGGTGGTGGCCGGTGGCGACGAGCAGGCCGTCGGGGCCTGCGGGGCCGACGAGGGGCAGGTTGTCCGGGCTGCCCGGCCGTAGCCCCGCCGCGCTCTCGACCAGCGCGTACTCGGCGATCCCCGGCAGCACTCGCTCAGCGTCGCGCAGCAGGTCGCGCACCCCGCCGACCGTGACCTCGGTGTCGAAGCCGGTCTCGGCCTGCGTGGCGCCGATGACGAGCCCGCCGCCGTCGCGCGGCACGGCGTACACGGGCCGCCCGTCCACGAGGGCCCGGACCGTGCGGCTCGGCGGCGGGAACGCACCCGCCCGGTGGGCCAGCCGCAGGATCTCCCCTTTCACCGGCCGCACGAGCCCCTCGAGACACGGGTGCAGGCGGGCCGAGTGCGCGCCGGCGCAGACGAGCACGACCTGCGAGTCCACCCCGGGTCCGTCCGTGCGCACACCCGTGACACGCGAGCCGTCGTCGAGCACGGCCCTGGCCGCGCGCTCGACGAACCGGGCACCCGCCCGCTCGGCGGCGACACGGAGCGCGGCGAGCAGCACGCGGTTGTCGACGGCGAGGTCGTCGGGCACGGAGAGGCCGCCCCGGACGTCGGGGCCGAGCGCGGGTTCCAGGCGGCGCATCTCGCGGCCGGAGAGCCGCTCGACCGCGCGTCCGAGCTTCCCGAGGTAGGCCGCGAGTGTGTCCAGCTCGGCGCGGTCGCCCGCGCCGGTGGCCACCACGACGGTGCCCTCGGTGCGCAACCCTGCGGGCCGGCCGGCGGCGGCTTCGAGCTCGGCGGCGAACTGCGGCCAGCGGCGCAGGGACTCCTCGCCGAGCTCGAGCAGCTCCTCCTCGCCGGGCCACGCCTCCGTGACCGGGGCGAGCATGCCGCCGGCCACCCAGGATGCGCCCGATGCGGGCGCCGGGTCGAGCACGGTGACCTGGAACCCCGCGGCGGCGGCCCTCCAGGCGCAGGACATGCCGATCACGCCGGCCCCGACCACCGTCAACTGTGAGTTCGTCATCTCCCCGCTCCCTGCGCCGGCATGACCCGGATCAGGTTCGACGGTCGGGATCTGCGGATCCCCTCTCAGCCCCCAGCCGGGGCTCCCGTGCGTCACCTGGCGTTCACAATACGCCCCGCGCGCCGCCCCGCGTAGGGTCGCTCAGCGTGACCGACCTCGCGTGGTCACGGGCCACGAAGGAGGAAACGTGCCAGGACTCGACCGCGACGCCCTGCGGGCGCGGCTCGACGACGCCCGCCTCTACCTGTGTACGGACGCCAGGCGGCGCACCGGTGACCTCGCCGAGTTCGCCGACGCGGCGCTCGCGGGGGGCGTCGACATCGTCCAGCTCCGCGACAAGGGCGGTGACGGACCATTGGAGGCGAAGGCCGAGCTCGCCGCACTGGAGGTGCTGGCCGAGGCGTGCGCGCGGCACGGTGCGCTACTCGCCGTGAACGACCGCGCGGACATCGCGCTCGCCGCCGGGGCCGACGTGCTGCACCTGGGCCAGGACGACCTGCCCGTCGGGTGGGCCCGGAAGATCGTCGGCGACGACGTGGTGGTCGGCCGCTCGTCCCACAGCGCCCAGGAGACCGCGGGCGCGGCCGAGGAGGCGGGGGTGGACTACTTCTGCGTCGGCCCCTGCTGGCCGACTCCGACGAAGCCGTCCCGCCCCGCCCCGGGCCTCGACCTCGTGCGGACGGTGGCAGGCCGGTCGCCGTCACGGCCGTGGTTCGCGATCGGCGGGATCGACCACACGAGAGTCGACGAGGTGCTCGCGGCGGGGGCGGATCGGATCGTCGTGGTGCGGGCGATCACGGAGGCCGAAGACCCCGGAGCAGCCGCAAGGAAATTCAAGACCCGCCTGACGACCTGACCCGTCCCCCAGACGCAAGGAAAGCCACGTTCGTCGCATCTGGCGCAATGAACGTGGCTTTCCTGCGTTCGGGGGTTGGGGTGGTTACTGGCTGCTCGCGCCGCCTCGCGTGCCGGCGCCGCCTGCGCCTCCCTGGCTGCCCGCGCCTCCGGGGACCGGGACCAGCGGGGACCGCGGGGCGCTGCTCTGGGTGCCGTGGTTGCTGTTGCTCTCGGGTGGGTTCTCGCCGTTGCCGTTCCCGAGGCCGGGCAGCTGCTGGGTGGGGCCCGGGTTCCGGGTGGCGCCGGAGTCCGGGGTCGGCGACGGGGTCGGCGCGAGCGTGGGAGCGGTGCTCGGCTCCGCCGGGCTCGACGGCTGCGTGCCCTGGTTGCTCTCGGTCGGGTTCGGCGCCCTGGTCGGCTCGGCGGCAGGGGCCCCGCCGGTCAGCACACGCCCGACGGACGTGCCGGTCTCGCCCGTGGTGAGGGTGGACCCCTTCGCCCATTCCACGCCCGTCACGACGAGCAGCCCGATCGCGAACACGAGCGCGGTGGAGCCTGCGACCCAGAGCCAGGGGCGGCCCCGGCGCCGGGGCTTGGGCTGAATGTCGGGCTCCACCCGCATCCGGACCGTCTCCCCCTCCGGGGCGACCCGCTGCGTGGGGAGGCGCACCTGCGCCTCCGCGACGTCGGTCCGTCGACTCGGGGTGACCTTGACGCGCGCCACGAGGCGGTCTCGGGTGCGGTCCAGCGAGCGCTGGTAGACGACGGTCGCGACGGTGCTGGCCACCGAGCCGAACGCCGCGCCGGTGACTGTGCCCGCCGCACCGAAGAACGAGCCGAGAATCGCCGACGTCGCCGCCGCGCCCGCGCCGGCGATCACCTTGTTGATGGTGAGGTCCGGGGCTCGGGACGCCCCGGGCGCCGCGGTGGGCTCGGTGGGCGCTGTGGGCGCGGTGCTCCCGGTCGGCGGCTCGGGGAGCCGCTGGGTAAGCCGATCGGCCGTGGGCCGGAGAGTCGGGATGGTCGGGGGCTCGTGCGTCGAATACTTCGGCATGGCTCCTGTCTGCGATCACATCCGAGGGCGTGGAGGCTTCCACTTGATCCGACGGTGTACCCACCCGGATTCGTTCCAGACGATCACCTGGTCGTGACCACATTCACGTCGAGGAGGCGGGACGGTCCGCCGGGTCCCTCGGGTGGCGTAACCCGCCGTGCTCCGGAGGAAGGGCGGAGCGCAGGAGCGGCCACGAGATGAAGACGCACAGTCCGACGAGCGGCCACGTGAGGAGCACACGCGCGATGCCGAGCGGGACTATCGCACCGGCCGCGTACAGCGGGAGGAGGGTGGCGAGCCGCACCAGATACTGCGCCACCCACGCCCAGCTGGCCCGCTGGTAGCCGCGCATGAGGTCGGGGTCGCGCCGCCAACGCGTGCGCTGGCCGAGCAGCGTGCCCACGATGATCCCGAGCAGCGGCCACCGGGCGACGATCGACACCGCCCATACGAGCGCGCTGGCGGCGTTGCTGACGATCTGGACAAGGAAGAAGTCGACGGCCCGGCCGGTGGACAGCGCCACGAGCGCAGCCACGGTGACGCCGAGCAGGCCGAGGACGACCGAGCGCGCGGGCTTCCCCGTGGCGAGCCGGACCGTCCCGACCGCGGCGCCGGCGAGCACCGCCGCGCCTCCTGCCCAGGCGACCGGCCACGCCCACACCTGTACGTCGGCGAGCGTGAACACCCCGACGAACGCGACCACCGGCACCGTCGCGTCGACGGCGCCACCGCGCCCGCCGAGCAATGTCGCAAGCGTGGGCTCGCCGCCCCCGCCACGCTCCGGCTCGGACCGTGCCATGGGAGTGAGGGTGCCCTATCCGGGCGGATCCATCAGCACCACTGGCGCGAATCACACGCCGTGAGTGATATTGGAGGGATCCTCCGCCGTCGCTGGCATGACGTACACATGAACAAAGGGGGTCGGACGCCATGAGATCCTTCACCAGCTTCGTCGCCATCGGAGACAGCTTCACCGAAGGCCTCGACGACTGGCGCTCCGACGGCACACCCCGGGGCTGGGCCGACCGCGTCGCGGAACACCTCGGCGCGAGCCGCCCCGGGTTCCGCTACGCCAACCTCGCCGTGCGCGGCAAGCTGCTCGACCAGATCGTCGAGGACCAGCTGGCCGTTGCCGAGCGGCTCCACCCCGACCTCATCACGTTCTGCGCGGGCGGCAACGACATCATCCGGTTCTCCTGCGACACGGACGAGCTCGCCCGCCGCTTCGACGCCGCCCTCGAGCGCGTCACGGCCACCGGCGCGCAGGTGCTCGTCTTCACCGGGTTCGACCTCGGCCGCATGCACCCGATCCTGCGCCGCCTGCGCGGGCGGGTGGCGTGCTTCAACGAGCTGATGCGCGCCAGCGCCGAGCGCCACGGCAGCACCGTCGTCGACCTCTGGGGCATGACGCCGCTCGCCGACCCGCGCAGCTGGGGCCGCGACCGGCTGCACCTCACCGCGGAGGGGCACCGCCGGGTAGCGCTCCGCGTGCTGGAGACGCTCGGCGAGCCCGTCACCGAGGACTGGCGCGTGCCGCTGCCCGAAGCGGTACCGACGCCGTGGCGCGCGCGGCAGCGCGAGGACCTCGCCTGGATGCGGGACTTCGTGATGCCCTACGTCCGGCGTCGGCTGCGCGGCCACGCCACGGGCGACGGCTACCTGCCCAAGCGCCCCGATCTGCTGCCGCTGGAGTCGCCTTTCGGCAGCTCGACGGTCAGTCCGGGATCGGCGTGAACTCCCTGGCCGCGATGTAGGTCGGGCGCGGGGCGGGGGCGGCGAACGGCTCCTGCAGCGTGTTCTCCACGCTGTTGAACACCGCGAAGATGTTCGACCGTGGGTAGGGCGTGATGTTGCTGCCCGAGCCGTGCATACAGTTCGAGTCGAACAGCGTGGCCGAGCCTGCGGGGCCGGTCAGCATGGCGATCCCGTGGCGGTCGGCGAGCGCGGTGAGGCTCTCCTGGTCCGGAGTGCCGATCTCCTGCTCGCGCAACGACTCCTTGTAGTGGTCCGCGGGCGTCTCGCCGACGCAGGCGACGAACGTCCGGTGCGAGCCCGGCATGATCATCAGGCAGCCGTTGTGCGGGTAGTTCTCGGTGAGCGCGATGGAGATGCTGACGGCACGCGGGGTTGGCATCCCGTCCTCGGCGTGCCAGGTCTCGAAGTCGGAGTGCCAGTAGAAGCCCCCGCCGCCGAAACCGGGCTTGTAGTTGATGCGAGTCTGGTGGACGTAGACGTCCGAGCCGAGGATCTGGCGCGCCCGGCCTGCGACGCGCTCGTCGGCCACCAGAGCGGCGACGGCGTCGCTGATCTTGTGGACCTCGAAGATCGAGCGGACCTCGCGGGAGGTCTTCTCGACGATCGTGCGGTCGTCCGCGCGCACCTGCGGGTCGGTGGCGAGCCGGTCCAGCTCGGCGGAGTAGGCCGCCACCTCCGCCGGGGTCAGCAGCTCTGGCACGGTGACGAACCCGTCCCGGTCATGCGCGCTCAGGTCGTCGGGGGACAGCGGTCCAGGCGTGTGGTGGCCGCCCCAGACGGTGGGGTCGGTGCGCTCGACCAGCGAGGGCCGGTCGGCGACCCGCGTGGGATACCGGTCGGTACCCGGTGCGTCGATCACGGTCATCAGGATGCCTCCTCGATCTCCTCGGCGGAGAGCACGACCAGCGGGTACGCCCCGTTCTCGTCGTGCACCTCGCGGCCGGTCACGGGCGGGTTGAACACGCACACCGTGCGCATCTGCGTGCGCGGGCGCAGCTGGTGGCGTTCGTTGCCGCTCAGCACGTAGACCGATCCCGGCCCGAGCCGGTATGTCACGTCGTTGTCCTTGTCGTACAGCTCGCCCTCGCCCTCGGTGACGAAGACGGCCTCGATGTGGTTGGCGTACCAGAAGTCGTTCACCGACCCGGCGTCCAGCACCGTCTCGTGCAGCGAGAACCCCACCCCGTCGCCGGCGAGCACCAGGCGCTTGCTGCGCCAGTGCTCGGTCCGGACGTCGCGGTCGGTGCCAGTGATCTCGTCCAGCGTGCGCACGATCATGCGGAAACCCCCTCGGTGACAGCGCGGATCGCCTCTCCGACCACGGCGAGGCCGTCGTCGAGCTCGCCCTCGGTGATCGTCAACGGCGGCATGATCTTCATGACCTCGTCGGACGGGCCGGAGGTCTCCATCAGCAGCCCCCGCTCGAACGCGGCGGCGCACGTCTTCGCGGCCAGCTCCGGCTGGGAGAAGCTCAGCCCGCGGGCCAGCCCGCGGCCCTTCGGCGTCAGCTCGACCGTCTGGGAGGAGCCGGCCAGCTCCGTGAGCGCCGCCTCGACCCGCTCGCCCTTGGCGAGAGTCGCCCGCTCAAGCGCGTCGTCGGCCCAGAACGTGCGCAGTGCAGCCGTCGCCGTCACGAAGGCCGGGTTGTGCCCGCGGAACGTGCCGTTGTGCTCGCCAGGACCCCACTGGTCGTACTCCGGCTTGATCAGCGTGAGCGCCATCGGCAGCCCGTATCCGCTGATCGACTTGGACAGGCACACGATGTCGGGCTGGATCCCCGCGATCTCGAAGGAGAAGAAGGGCCCCGTGCGCCCCACCCCCATCTGGACGTCGTCGACGATCAGCAGGATGTCGTGCGCTCGGCATAGCTCGGCAAGTCCGCGCAGCCACTCCGCCCGCGCCGGGTTGATCCCGCCCTCGCCCTGCACGGTCTCCACGATCACTGCGGCGGGCGCGTCGAGACCGCTGCCGGAGTCGTCGAGCAGCTTCTCGAACCACAGGAAGTCCGGCATCGTGCCGTCGAAATAGTTGTCGTAGGGCATCGGGGTGGCGTGCACCAACGGTATCCCCGCCCCGCCCCGTTTCATCGAGTTGCCCGTGACCGACAGCGCACCCAGCGTCATCCCGTGGAACGCGTTGGTGAAGTTGATGACCGGCTTTCGCCCGGTGATCTTCCGCGCCAGCTTCAGTGCCGACTCCACCGTGTTCGCGCCCGTCGGCCCCGGGAACTGCACTTTGTAGTCCAGGCCGCGCGGTCGCAGCACCAGCTCCTCGAAGGTACGCAGGAAGTCGCCCTTCGCCACGGTGTACATGTCCAGGCCGTGGGTGATCCCGTCCCGCGCCAGGTACTCCAGCAGCGGGCCTTTCAACGCATCGGGGTTGTGCCCGTAGTTCAGCGCGCCGGCCCCTGCGAAGAAATCGAGGTACGTCCGACCGTCGACATCGCTGAGTTTGGCCCCTTTCGCGGTGTCGAACACCACCGGCCAGCTGCGGCAGTAGGAGCGGACCTCGGACTCCAGCTCGTCGAAGACGCTCATTCCAACATCATCCCCGTGGTCTCAAGTTTGGTGTTCATGTTTCTGGCCTTCTTATCAGCGTTTTATCGGGCCGATCCGGAACAGGATCTCCGGTTCATGGCAGTCGCCGAGCAGGTCGGGACCGAACAGCTCCCGGCGGCCCAGTGCCGCGGAGTGTCGCTCCGCGAACCGCGTGAAGAGCGTGATCGAGCCCGTGTTGCCGGGGGTGACCGTCGCTTCGAGGTGCTCCACGCCGGGCACCCGGTCGCATAGCGCGTCGAGCATCGCGGCCGCCACGCCCCGCCCCCTGGCCTCTCCGGCCACCGCCACCTGCCACACCATCAGCGTTTTCGACTCTTCCGGCCGCAAATATCCCGAGATGAAACCGACGACCGTACCGTCGATCCGGGCAACCACGGACGTCTCGGCGAAGTCGCGGAACCAAAGCAGGTAGGCGTAGCGGGAGTTGACGTCGAGCACGCCGGTGGATTCGGCGAGGCGCCAGCAGGGGACCCCGTCAGCGGGTGCTGGCGAGTCGATGCACACCTGTGCCGGGTTTCGGATCACGCCGGTCGGGGACTCCACAGGTGCTGCCATGTCCGTAGAAGTTAACAGCCCCGAAATTGGCGCGCTGCTACTCGTCGAGCCGTCACCGCAGTAAAATGTGACCACTATCACAATCATGTTTGGCCTCGACACTGACCGGTTACGGCGCCATTCTCGCAGTTCACGGGCGCAAAGCAGATAACCGGAGCGCCGGTTCCGCAGCGCGGTCGAAAGCAGATCATGGTTCAGCAACAACGTCACATCCGGCAGGAGCCGGGGGCCGCCCCTACCCTGACGGCGTGGGGGAGGGCGGACGGGACCGGTCGTACGTCGTGACCGGAGGCGGACGTGGCGTCGGTCGTGCGGTCGTGGAGCGACTCCTGCGCGACGGCCGGCACGTGGCGGTCGTCGAGATGGATCCGGCCGCGCTGCAATGGCTCGCCGAGCACCCGTTGGCGATCCCGATCGCCGGGGACGCCGGCGACGACACGGTCGCCGGGCGGGCGGCCGACCTGGCCGAGGAGCAGGCTCCGCTGACGGGGTGGGTCAACAACGCGGCCGTGTTCCGCGACGCCTCGGTGCACACCGCGTCGGCCCGCGACATGCTGGAGCACATCCACGCCAACCTCGCCCCGGCGGTCGTCGGCTGCACCACCGCGGTGCGCCGCTTTCTTGCAGCGGGAACGGGTGGCGCGATCGTCAACATCTCCTCGCACCAGGCGCAGCGCGCGGTGCCCGGCTGCACCCCCTACGTCACCGCCAAAGCCGCGATCGAGGGGCTCACCCGCGCGCTCGCCGTCGAGTACGGGGCGCGGGGCGTGCGGGTGAACACCGTGGCGCTCGGCTCGATCGCCACCGAGCGCTACGCAGCGTTCCTCGACGACCTAGATCCGGCGGGCGCCGCCCACGTGACGGAGGAGATGCGCCGCATCCACCCCCTGGGCCGGGTCGGCGCCCCCGCGGAAGTGGCGGCCACGATCGCCCACCTGCTGTCGGACGAGGCCGGCTTCGTCACCGGGGCCACTGTGCCCGTGGACGGCGGCCGTTCCGTGCTTGCCCGCGACCCGGAGGCGCACGAGGCCTGAGCCGACCCGGGTGACAAGCCAGACAGAAAGTGTGTGACGCATCTCACTTCAGCTTCAACCGGACGTGCTCGTCGCGCTCACCGAGGCGGTGCTGCATGCTGCCCGCGCACGCGGATGGCGCAAGCTGTCCCGATGACCTTCGAAGGCACGTTCGACGGCACGGTTGTGCTCGTCACTGGTGGTTCGCGCGGGATCGGCCGGGCCGTCGTGGAGCGGTTCGCCGCGGCGGGCGCGACCGTCGTCGTCCAGTACCGGACGCAGGGCGCCGCGGCCAAGGAGGTGCTCGCCGGGCTCCCCGCGGGCGACCACCTCGCGCTGCAGGCCGACGTCGCCGACCCCGACCAGGTCCGCACCCTCGTCCAGGACGTGGTCGACCGCCTCGGGCGGATCGACGTGCTGGTCAACAACGCGGGGATCTACGAACGGCACCCGGTGCTCGGCACGTCGTACGCCGAGTGGCAGGAGTCGTGGCGCCGCACGATCGAGACCAACCTCGTCGGCCCGGCGAACCTCGTCCACGAGGTCGTGCCGCACATGGTGGCCGCGGGCGGCGGGCGGATCGTCAACGTCACCTCTCGCGGTGCGTTCCGCGGGGAGCCGGAGCACACCGCCTACGGGGCGAGCAAGGCCGGGCTGAACAGCCTCAGCCAGTCGCTCGCGCGCGAGCTGGCGCCGCACGGGATCTACGTGACCGCCGTCGCGCCCGGCTTCGTCGAGACGGACATGGCGAACGACTACCTCAATGGGCCCGACGGCGAGGCCGTACGGGCGCAGAGCCCGCTGCTGCGTGCGGCCACCCCCGACGAGATCGCCCGGGTCGTCGTGTTCATGGCGACGCCGGGCGCGGAGTCGACCACCGGGGCGATCGTCGACGTCAACGGGGCCTCCTACCTGCGGACCTGACGCCACGGTCCGGCACGGGTGGCCCGGTAGGAGGAGATCGCCGAGGGCGGCGTGCAACGGCCAGGCGGGTGCCGGCCACTCACGGGTATGACGACCAGAGAGGGGCTGGCCGGCGTGAACGCACCTCCCGTCGACGACCACGAGTTGTGGGCGTTGGCGCAGCGCGGCGACCGGGACGCCTTCACCGTGCTCTACCACCGCCACGCCGATGCGGTGTGGAACCACGCCTACCGGCTCACCGCGTCACCGACCACCGCGGAGGACGTGCTGGCCGCGACGTTCCTCACCGCGTGGCGGCGCCGGGCGAACGTCCGCTTCGTCGCCGAGTCGGCACGGCCGTGGCTGCTCGCCGTCGCGGGGAACGAGGCGCGGACGGAGGGCCGCAGCCGGGCCCGGTTCCGCAGGCTCACCCATCGGGTCGGCCCGGCGCCCGACGTGGCCGACCACGCCGACTCAGTGGTGACCTCGCTCGACGACCGGCGCCGCCTGCACCGGGTGCTCGCCGCGATCGCTGAGTTGCCGGCGACTCAGCGCGAGGCAGTCGCGCTCTGCATGGTCGCCGAGCTGTCCCAGACCGACGCCGCACAGGCGCTCGGCATCCCCGAAGCCACCCTGCGTTCGCGCATTTCCCGGGCACGGGCCCGGCTGCGCACCCTGCTCCCGGAGGAGGTCCGATGAACGAGCTCGGTCTGCCGCCCACCCGCCAGTTGCCCGCCGAAGTGCGCGAACGCGCGCTGCACACCGTGCTGTCCGGGATGGACTCCCCGCAGCGCAGGCGCCTGGCACCCCTCCTCACCACCGCAGCAGCGGTCGTCGCCGCCGTCACCGTGACGACGATGGTGGCGGTGTCCGCTCCCGGCCCGGGATCGCCCGGTGCCGAGGCGCCCGGGCTCGAACAGCTGGCCTCCGGACCACCCGTCATGAGCGGCGACCCCCTGACCGACAACGCGCTGACCCGGTGCGCCGACGCCGTCGTCGCGCGGAACCGCACCGCCGACTATCCGCCGACGAGCGACTGGCGCACCACGGAGGTGCTGCTCACCAGCCCCGGCGGCGATACCGCCATTGCCATCAACGACCGTTTCGCCTGCTTCGTGGGCATGTCGAACGTGTACGTGTCGTCCACCCGCGGAAGGCAGGCCGGACCCGTCGCGATCGCCCGGCTCACCCCCGCGATCGTGGTCGTGCTCAACCCCGAACGGCACGAGCTGGACATCGTCCCCCGCGCTGCGTTCATCGACCCGGGCGGTGCGCCGGACGCTCCGGTCCAGCTGATGATGTTGGGCAGCGCGAGCGCGCCCACGTCGAACCTCTGGCTCACCGTGCCCGGCTCCTACGACGGTCTGATGCCGGATCCCGGACCGATTGGCGTGGTGGTCGAGGACCACCGGCCGATGCCGACGATCGGTGCCACCACTACAACGGCGAAGCCGCCCGGGCCGCGGTGACCGCGGCCGGGCTCGTCCGGCTGTCCCGCCGCAGGCAGTGGACCGCGATCGCGAGACCCACGAGCGTCAGCAGCGCGGCGGCCAGGGGGATCGACCGCACTCCCCACGCGCTCTCCGTGATCCGCCCGCCGAGCCAGCCGGCGAACGCGGCGGCGACCTGGAAACCGGAGGCGTTCACCGCGACGGCCAGCGTCGGGGCGGCGCCCGCCGTCGGCGTGAGAGGGGTCAGCTGAAGCGCTGGTCGAGGCGGAACTCCACCTCTTCCCCGGCCTTGTCCTTCCCGATGAGCTTGCACAGCGCCGCCCTGACGGGGAGCCAATGCGGGCCGGCGCCCGAGGGCATCAGGGTCGCTGTGAACGGGTGGCCGTCGATCGTCCCGCCGACCTTCACCGCCCGCCGCGTCCCGAGGAGCTCCGCGGAGCCCGGCACGGTGACGAACGTGGCGTACGTCCCGTCCTTCTCCAGCGGCGCGGTGAAGCGGTGGTCGAGCGGCTGCGGGGTGGTGGGGGCAGTCTGCCGGCTGGTCATCGGTGTCGCTCAGCTCCTACCGAGGACCGCGCGCAGCTCGACCACGAACCGCTCGGGAACGTGGACGAACCCGATGTGGTCACCGGGGAACGTGGTGGTCTCGATGCCCAGAGCGGCGGCGAGCGCGGTCGACGTGCGGTCGCAGAACTGGCCGCCGGACTCCTCCCCGATGCCCACCACGACGTGGGTCGGGCCGTCGCGAAGCACGGCCACGTCGGGGCGCCATGAGACGGTCGAGCGCATCTCGTTCGCGAACCAGAAGTGCTCGTCCGCGACCGCCTGCGGGTCGCGTTCACCCCCGAACATCTGCTCGACGGCGCCCTCGGGCATGTCGATGTTCGCCTGCGCCAAGAACTTCTGCCAGGCCCCCGTCACGTCCCCGGCCAGGTACGTGGCGACCAGATCATCGGTCTGCACACGGACCTGCTCGCGGTCGTCGACCAGCTCGCCGAGCGGGGGCTCGTGGGCGATGACGGTGTGGACCTGCTCGGGGTGGGCCTGCACGAGGGCCAGCGCGGCGACGGCGCCGCCGCTGGAGCCGAACACCGCTGCCGGTCCGGCGTCGAGGTGGGTCAGCAGCCGCGAGAGGTCGTCGGCACGCATCTCGATCGTCGAGTCGACGGCCCGGTCGTCCACCGAGCTGCGGTTGATCCCACGCGGGTCGAGCGTGACCACGGTGTGGTCGACGGCGAGAAGGTCGGCCACCGGCGCGAAGGCGGCGGCATCCATCGGGGAGCCGACGAGCACCACCACCGGCCCCTTCCCCCGCACCTCGTAATGCAGCCGTGCGCCCGGGACCTCGAGGGATCCTGCCGTGACGGTTGCCGTGTCGTTCATCGGAGCCTCCTGGAACTTCGGTGGTGCGGTCGCGGAACGAGACTCCTCTCCTGAGGCAGAATCATCGCGTGGGCGACAACTTCACGCGGACCGCGGCCCCGGCCTCCGAGGACTCCGAGGACTCCGACGAGCTGCGCCTGGCCCGCGCCCAGGCCGGCGACGCCGCCGCGTTCTCCCGGCTGGTCGAGCCGCTCCGGCATGAGCTGCACGCCCATTGCTACCGGATGCTCGGCTCGAGCCACGACGCCGACGACGCCCTGCAGGACGCCCTCGTGCGCGCATGGCAGGCACTCCCGCGCTTCGAAGGCCGCAGCTCGTTGCGCAAGTGGCTCTACACCGTCGCCACCAACTCCTGCCTGGACGCCGTCTCGCGGCGCGGGAAACGCGCAATGCCGGTCGACCTCGGTCCCGCGAGCGACCACACCGTCGTCGGCGACGCCCCGCTCACGGACGTCGCCTGGCTCGGCCCCTACGCCGACGCCGGCCTCGCATCGGGTCGGGCGCGCCCCGACGCGCGTTACGAGCAGCGGGAGGCCGTCGAGCTGGCGTTCGTCGCCGCGCTGCAGCACCTCCCGGGCAACCAGCGGGCGGCGCTGCTGCTGTTCGAGGTGCTGGGCTTCTCCGCTGCCGAGATCGCCGCGATGATGCAGACCTCCACGGCCTCGGTGAACAGTGCGCTGCAAAGGGCCCGGAAGCTGGTGGCTGAGCGGGTTCCGCCCCGCACCCAGCAGCAGACGCTGCACAGCGTCGACGACGCGCGGCTGCGCGGGATCGTCGCCGGATTCTCCGGCGCGCTGGAGCGCGGCGACGCCGCCGCCCTGGTCGCGCTGCTCACCGAGGACGTCACCTGGTCGATGCCACCGCTGCCGCACTGGTACCACGGCATCGAGGCCGTCACCGAGTTCGCGGTAAAGGTTCCGATGACCGAGTGCGGCTCCTGGCGCCACATCCCGACCACCGCCAACGGGCAGCCGGCGGTGGGCAGCTACCTCTGGAACGACGAGGCTGGCATGCATCTCCCGTGGTCGGTCGACGTACTGACGCTGCGGGGCGACCGGATCGCCGAGATCACAGCGTTCATCGGCGCGGAGAACCTCGAACTGCTCGGGTTGCCGGCGTCGCAGCCCTAACTGACTGGCAGCGGATCCGCTACGTGCCCGGTGTCCGGTACGAATCCCGAGCCCGGGCCGCCATCTCGAGCGTCGACGGCATGTCGTCAGGGTCGATGAGCTGACGTGTCTCCACGTGTGAGAAGGCGCCGGAGCTGCTGACCGCCAGCGAGAGTGCGGCGGCGCTGCTCACATCCGGGACGTCCATCACGACCATCCCGTCACGATCGCCGAGCATGTAGTAGAGCGACTCCAACGAGCCGCCGACGCTCGACGCCAGATCCCGGACCGCGGCAGTCCGGTCCCCCGGCTTCTTCACCATCGCGTCCCACGTCTCGGGCTTGTAGTTGAAGAACAGTGCGAACTTGGCCATGGCGACCCTCCTCGGGACACTGGGACCGGCCAGTGCACCACCGACCCCGGTTCGTGTCGAGCGACCGAACGGCCCAGGGTCAGAGTGCGGCGAGAGCCCAGCCCACGAGCCACCATGACCCGAGCCCGCCGAAGAGCGCGCCCGGCAGGCTCCGAGTGCGCCGCCACACGATCCAGGCGACCGCTGCGGCACCGAGCGCGGGAAGGCTCTCCGCTACCGAGACCTCGCCCCGAGGCGCGACCAGGGCCGGCAGGGTGATGGCCGCCAGGACCGCAGGCCCGACGTGCGCCAGCAGCCGTGCCATCGCCGGCGACGGTTCGGCCCGGACTCCGAGGAGGAACACCGCGCGCATGGCGTAGGTCCCGAGCCCGATCGCCACGAGGATGAGCAGCTCACGCATGACGGCCCTCCACCAGGGCGCCGGCGATCATGCCTGCCGTGGCGCCGACGAGCAGTCCCAGCCCGAGGGGCAGCCCCGACGCCGCCACCGCGACGGCCCCGCCGACCCCGGCCGCGGCGTAGGTGGAGCGGCTGGTGAGCATCGGCAGCAGCAGGAGCAGGAAGGTCAGCGGCGCCGCGAGCTCCAGGCGAAGCGATGCGGGCAGCACCCCGGCCAGCACCGTGCCGGCCGCGGTCATCAGCTGCCACGCCGTCCACAGGGTGAGGCCGACGGCGAGGTAGTAGGCGAGCCGGTCGCGGGCGTCGCCGCCGTGGTCGGGACGGCGGAACCGGGCGAGGGTCAGCGCGTACACGGGGTCGGCCAGGAAGTAGGCGCCCACCCACCTCCACCGGCCACGCCAGGTTCGGACGTGCGGGGCCAGCGAGGCGCTGTAGAGCAGCATCCGGGCATTGACGACCAGGGCGCCCACGATGACCACTGCCGCGCTCCCCCCGGCGTCGAGCATCTGCACGGAGAGCAGTTGCGCCGCACCGCCGAACAGGAGCGGCGAGGAGGACCAGGCGACCAGCGGATGCACGCTTCCGGCCGCCAGCGTGGCGCCGAGCGCCAACCCGAACGGCAGGTACGCGACGATCACCGCGATCGAGTCCCGGCAGCCCGCCCGCGCCATCGCTGAGGTGGTGCTCGATTCCTGCCTCACCGACATGTGGTCACCCCGCTGGTTCCCCGGTCGCCGTGACCGCTGCTACGCCTGCCGCTTGCGGGCGGTGACCAGCAGGTACTCGGCTTCGTAGGCGGTCCGCCCGGTCGTGCTGCCCTGGTTCCAGGTGGTGAGGAACTCCAGGAAGTCCCGGTCGAGATCGGCGATCCGCCCGGGGTCTGGCGCGTTGAACCGATACACCGCGATCGTCGGCCCGTAATTCCGCTTCCAGTACTCGCGGAACTCGGCCGGGTCGGCACAGTGGTCCATCACGGTCTGCTGGCGCCGCATGTCGAGTCCGGTGACCCGATCGCCGAAGAGCTCCTTCACGTGCTGCTCGTCGCCCCAGCGCGGCGGTGGGGTCGCGCCGGGCGGAGGCGGCGGCGCGTACGGGGCCATCGTGCGGAACAGGTTGCCGATGAACCCCTCGGGCGTCCAGTTGATCAAACCGATCGTCCCGCCCGGCCGGCACACCCGGACCAGCTCGTCGGCGACGGTCTGGTGGCGCGGCGCGAACATCGCTCCGACGCAGGACATCACGACGTCGAAATGGTCATCGGGGAACGGAAGCGCCTCGGCGTCGGCTTCGACCCAGTCCAGGTCGACCCCACGGCCCGCCGCGAACCGCCGGCCGGCGTCGAGGAGCTCGGGTGTCAGATCCGACGCCGTGACGGTGGCACCCTGCTCCGCGGCGGGGATCGCGGCGTTGCCGGAGCCTGCGCCCACGTCCAGGACGCGCTGGCCGGCCCGCACCCCGCAGGCCCTGACGAGCTCGGGCCCGAGCGCCGGGATGAGATCGACGGCGACCGCCGGGTAGTCGCCCGACGCCCACAACGCCCTGTGCTTGGCTTTCAACTCGCGGTCGGCGTTCTGCTCCACCGTGCTGGACATGATGGTCACCTCGTTCTCCTCGTGCGGGTAGTCCGATATGCCGGACTGTGCGCGGGGAGGTATCGACAGAGTTTCGGTGGCCGTGAAATGCGCTGGTCAGGCCCTTCCCACCGCATGACGCCGCAGGCTCGCCCTGGCCTGCCGCACCGCGGCGGCGCCTGAGAGGCCCGCGCCGTACAGTGCCGCGGCGGCGAACCGCTGCTCGCCGAGGCCGCGGGCCAGCACGTCGAGACGGGCCGCGTCGAGCGGTGAGGGTCTGCCCGCCGCGACGAGCGCATGGTGCAGGACAACCGCGTCGTCGTCGGCGCCGAGCCGGACCAGGAGGCGCACCACGTACCGCAGGTTGATCCCCTGCTGGCTCCAGTCCCCCACGCGGTCCCAGTGGTCGAGCACCTCGATGAACGCTCGCGCGGCCCCCGCGGGGTCGGCATGCACCGCGCGGGTGGCCGCGGCCTCCATGAGCGCCGTGCCGTGCCACCAGAAGTTGCGCACCGACGCGGCCAGCTCGCCCGCCTCGTCGAACAGCGCGAGCGCCCGGTCCGGGTCGGTCTTCTTCAGAACCAAGCCGAGGGCGTAGCTCGCCATCGACAGCGCGGTGGGGTTGGCGGTCTTCTCCGCCACCTCGAGGGACTCCTGCGCGGCAGGAAGGCCGCGTTGGGACGCCCGCCGCACCGCATGGCACACCGCGACGTAGTACAGCGTCCAGACGAGCCGGATCGGGTCGTCGTCGCGACGGGCGCGCAGCACCTCGGCGTCGTAGTGCCGCAGCGCGGCGTCGACGTCGCCCTCGTACAGCGCCACGTCCGCGAGCACGTCGCCGGGATAGGCGACGCGGCCCGTGCCGCGCCCGGGGATGCGCCCGCCTGCGGTGGCCGCCAGTGACCGGGCTCGCGCGAACTCGCCGCGGTTCCACGCGCCCCGCGCAGCCGAACCGACGGCCGCCGCGAACAGGGGATGGTCGGGGTCGGCGAGGTCGAGCGCCCGTTCGGCCCAGTCCGCCGACTCGTAGCCGACCCGCAGGTGCGCGAGCTCCGGCAGCGACGTGACCAGCCGCAGGGCGAGGTCGGCGTCCCGGTCCGCGGCCGCCCGTTCGAACGCGGCGCGCAGGTTGTCGTAGTCGGGCAGCGCGCGCTCGACCCACTCCCGCTCGTCGGCTCCGTGCATGGCGCGGGCGGCCTGCTCGGCGAGCTGGGTGAAGTACCTGGCGTGCCGCCGGGAGAGCCCGGCCTCCAGGCCCGCCTCCCGCAGGCGCTCCCGCCCGTAGGCGCGCAGCGTCTCCAGCACCCGGTAGCGGGACCTGGGCGCGCTGTTCACCGGGGCGACCATGGACTTGTCGACCAGCCCGGTCAGCAGGTCGAGCGTGTCGTCCCCCGTCGTCCCCGGTTCGGCGCAGACACCGTGCACGCCGTCGAGGTCGAACCCGCCCGCGAACACCGACAGCCGTGCGAACAGGGCCTTCTCCGGCTCGGAGAGCAGGCGGTAGGACCAGTCGATGGCGGCGGCGAGGCTCTGGTGGCGGGGCGGGGTGCCACGCGGGCCACGGGCCACGAGGCGCCCGCCGTCCAGCCGGCCGGCGAGCTCCGCCGCGTTCATCGCCCGCATCCTGGCCGCGGCGATCTCGATGGCGAGCGGCAGGCCGTCCAGCCGCCGGCAGATCTCGGCGACCGCGCCGACGGCCTCACGGTCGAGGCGGAAGTCGGGCCGGTTGGCCCTGGCGCGATCGGCGAACAGCACGGTGGCCGCCTCCGCCGGGAGCGGGGGAACCGGCAGGACCCGCTCCCCCTCGACGCCGAGCGGCTCCCGGCTCGTGGCCAGCAGCGCCACGTCCGGGCACTGGTGCACCACCTGGTCGAGCAGCTTCGCCGCCGCGTCCAGGACGTGCTCGCAGTTGTCCACGATGAGCAGCAGATGCCGAACGCGCAGGTACTCGATCACGGTCTGCTCGATCGTCAGGCCGTGCTGTTGCTTCACCCCGAGCGCGGCCGCCACGGCGTGGCTCACGGCTCCGCCGTCGACCAGCGGAGCGAGCTCGCAGAGCCACACTCCGTCCGGGAACCGCGCGTGCCGGCGGGCAGCCACCTCGACGGCCAGCCGGGACTTGCCGACACCGCCGACCCCCGTGAGCGTCACCAGCGGTCCGTCGCGCAATGCGGCCGCGGCCTGGAGGGCCTCCTGGTCCCGCCCGACGAACGTGGTCACGCGCCGCGGCAGGTTGCTCCGAGCCCGGTCCGGACCGAGCCGCGCGGGCTCGGAGGCGTCGGGACCCGGCTCCCGGGCGGGTGGCGGCGCGTCGACGGATCGTGCGGCCCCGTCGTCACCGCTCAGGATCTGCTGGTGCACCTGGCGCAGGGGCGCGCTCGGATCCGCACCCAGCTCGTCGAGCAGCCGGTGCCGCACCTGCTGGTAGGTGACGAGTGCGTCGGCCTGCCTGCCGCTCCGGTACTGCGCCAGCATGAGTTGGCCGGCGAACCTCTCGTCCAGCGGGTGGGAACGGACCGCGGCCGACAGCTCGCCGAGCAACTCGGAGTGCCGCCCCGCGAGCAGCGCCACGTCGTTGCGGTCCAGCGTCACCGCGAGCCGCTCGGCCTCCAAGGACATGCGCAGGTCGGAGAACCACGGTGTGTCGAGGCTGGTGAAGGCCTCCCCGCGCCACAGCTCCAGAGCCTCGTCGAAGAGCGCCGCGGCAGGCCCGGGACGGTCGGCCGCGCGGGCCTGGGCGACCAGGTGGCGGAACAGATGCAGGTCCACCGCGAGCGGGTCGACCGACAGCACGTAGCCGCCGGGTTCGCGGGCGATCCGCACGTCGTCGGCGCCCACCATGAGATGCCGCAGGCGCGACAGGTACGCCGACAGTGCGTTGCGGGCCCGGTACGGCGGCCGGTCCGCCCAGACCCGGTCGATCAGGTGGTCCGCGGGGACGGGACGGTTCACGTCGACCAGCAGCGCCACGAGGACGCACCGCTGCCGGGCATGACCCATGTCGATGCGGCGTCCGTCGAGTCGAGCCTCGAGGTCACCAAGTAGCCGGAACTCCACCGTCATCCGTTGCCACCACCTGCTGACCAGGAGATTTCACGGCCCCAGAAATCTCGCCGATCCCCTGCCGCCCACAGTCTGGTGCACGCCAACCGCCGGCACCAGGGAGTACGCGATGGCAACCAAGCAGAGCGCGCCGCGCACGGAGGTCACGCTGCGCGACCTGCGGCGCGACGAGGGCGACCTGCTCGACGCGCTGTTCGCCGGCCTCTCGCCGCGGAGCCGGTACCTGCGCTTCCATTCGCCGATCCCCGCGTTGAGCGCGGGGATGCGCCGGGCGCTGCTGGACGTCGACGGCCGGGACCGGATCGCGCTCGTTGCCGAGGCCGCCGACGGCACACCGGTCGGGATCGGCCGCGCGGTCCGCAACACCGGACGCCCGGACGAGGCCGAGATGGCCGTCTCGATCGTCGACGCCTGGCACCGCCGGGGTATCGGCCGCAGGCTCGTGACCGCGGTCGCCCAGCGGGCCCAGGTCAGGGGCGTGCGGCGCCTGGTCGCCCGTGTGCTCCCGGAGAACGCCGCAGCGCTCGGTCTCTTCCGGTCCGCCTTCCCGGTCCTTCTCTCCCACCGCGACGACGACGCCATCGTCCTGGTCGCCGTTCTCGACAACGCAGGCGGGACCGAGGGCTGGACGATCACGATGGACGACATCCTCGCCGACCTCGCGCCATGACCGGGAGGGCTGTGTCCGGCCCGCCCGCTCACGTTTCAGCGGGGGCGCCTCAGCCCCCGTCGACGGCGGGGAACGAGAGGTGCTGGTGGATCAGCATCCACGCACCATCGCTCTTGGCGAAGACCCGTGTCGCGCGCGACCAACTGTCCACGGGAACGCCGTCCAGACCCTCGGCGCGAACGTGGTCGAGCCCCCAGCTGACGGCCAGGTCGTCGCCGACGTGGACGGTCAGGTCAGGGGTCGCCATGGAGACGGGCCCGGACGACGCCGCGAGCCCGCGCCGGCACACCTCGCGCACCTCGTCGCGGCCGACGTACTGGAGCGGTCCGGCGTGCTCGTAGGAGACGACGTCCGGGGACACGGATTCCATCAGGCCGTCGAGGTCCCCGGCGGCCGTGCGGTCGGACCAGTGCGCGTGCACCGCGCGCACCGCGCGTTCCTCGGCGCCGGCGTCCTGGTCGCCGCTGGTGTCGGCGAACGAGTGGTGCTCGTGCGCGACCACCCAGCGCCCGTCCTCCTTGCGCAGCCCGAGTGTGAGGCGCAGCCGGGACTCCGGGTTGCGCGCGAGCTCGTCAGGAGTGCCACAGCGCAGCAGCGCGTGAGCGAAGGCGACGGCGTCGCCCGCGAAGACCTCCAGCGACTCGATCTCGAACACCGCGCCGTTCGTCTGCCATTCGAGGAAGCCCGGCCAGGTCTTCGTGTACTCGTCGATCCCCCGCACACCCTGGTGCGGCGGCGGGACGTCGAACATCACGATGTCCGCCGCGCGATCGGCGAGCACCCCGTCCAGGTCACCCTCGTGCACCGCCTCCGCCCAACGCTCGATCATCGTCCGGATCAGGTCACCGTCGTCGCTCATCTCGTCTCCCCTGTCGGTGGTGGCGCTGTCGCCGCGTACAACCCAGGGAGTGAGCGGAACTCATCGTCCGGGCGGAATCTCGTCCCCGGGCAGCACGAGGGGCAGCCCGAATCGTGGGAAATGGTCCGCGCCGAGGAACGACAGGACCTCGGTGATCCGCCCATCGCGGACCGACATCAGGTCGACGGCCACCGCGACCCAGTCGCGGCGCCCGCCGTCCCACGAGTAGGTGCCGAACCCGAGCTGACCGTTGCCCAAGGCGGGCACGAACCGCCACCGGTCGGTGAGCGGGCCGCGCAGCAGGAACGCACGGATGGGGTCCTGGCCTGCGTACCACTCGGGCACCGGTGGCATCGCGTACCGGGCGTCCGCGCTGAGCAGCGCGACGATCGCGTCGACGTCGCCGCGCTCCCATGCCGCCGCATACCGCTCCGCGACACGATGCGCCTCGGGGTCCTCCGCACCGCGCTCGTCCCGCACCGCCGCCACGGCGGCGCGCGCCCGCTGCAATGCGCTGTTGGCCGCGGCGACCGACACCTCCAGCACCTCAGCGGTCTCGCGTGCCGACATGCCCAGGACGTCCCGCAGCACCAACGCCGCCCGCTGGCGGCCGGGTAGCCACTGCAGCGCCGCGACGAACGCCAGCCGCACCGCCTCGCGCGACTCGTAACGTGCCTCGGGACCGGGTGGGGTCGCCGGCAACCACGAGTCCGGGTACGGCTCCAGCCAGGCGACCTCCGCCGACGGCGTATCCGGTGTGAGGTCCATCGGCAGCTCACGCCGGCGTCGGACCTCGATCATGCTCAAACAGCGGTTCGTGGCGATCCGGTACAGCCACGCGCGCAGCTGCCCGCGTTCCTCGTATCGCGCCAGACTGCGCCACGCCCGAACCAGCGTCTCCTGCACGGCGTCCTCGGCGTCGTGAACAGACCCGAGGAGCCGGTAGCAGTGCAGCTGCAGCTCGCGGCGGAACGGCTCCACAAGCTCCTCGAAGCCGTCGATGCTCCGCGCGTCGCCCACACCCCGGAATCCTGCCGCGGACAAGGCGGGGCTCGAAATCTGACGGCTCGCGGGTCGGGCTTGATTGCGTCGACCCGATCATGAGACAAGCACCGCACCCGGTTTTCGCGTCGCACACAGCTGGCTTCCAGTCATCCGGGATCCCGTGGGGGTGCTCGCGGGCAGCGCAGATACGCGCTGACGGTGACGACAGGAGATCAGCGGCAGGACCACGCTGGGGTCATGCGTGTGCGCCCGCCCGGTGAGTCGTCGATGCAGTGTCCGCACGGCTGAAGAAGGCCGACGAGATCGGCGCCATCCCCGTCGACTACCGCCAGGGCGATCCGGTCGAACAGATCTGGGAACTGCGCCGAGCCCGCGGCATCGCGCCCGGGGAGGCGGCGATGCGCGGTGTCCACGCGGGCATCGACGCCGTCGGGTTCCAGGCCCACGACCGGCTGGCGCCCGGCGAGGAGAACCCGACGCAGGTCGTCAACGATCTCGCCCGGCTGATCAACCCGACCAGGCATCTGGGGATCATCGGCGTCTACGCCACGAAGGACCTGGACCCGGCCCACGACGGGCACGCCGACGGCCGCCTCACAGTGCCATGGGCAACGTTCTTCTCCAACGGGATCTCGGTGCGATTCGGACGCACGCACGACCGCCGCTACACCGTGCTGCTCCGTGACCTCATCATGTCCGGGCGGGCCCGTCCCGGCGCAGTGGTCACCCATCACGGAGGGCTCGATGCCGCCCCCGACTTCTACCGGGGGTTCGACCCGCGCGCCGACGGAATCATCAAGGCCGTCCTGCGACCGTGACAGCGTGCAACGGCACGGCGGCCCGCCCCGCTGCGCCTGAGTCCTCAGGACCTGGTGGCGGAGCCGAGGAACGCGACGACGTCGTCGGCCACCCGACGAGGCTGTTCCCAGTTGGGGCAGTGCCCGGCGTCGGGATACACGCGGAGGCGTGCGCCGGGTATCCGCCGGGTGAGCCGTTCCTGCTGCTCCCGGTCGAAGAGTCCGTCGTGCTCACCCCAGATCACGAGCGTCGGCGCACCGATCCGGGCCAGCTCCGACCTGTCGTCGAAGGCGAGGATGCCGTCGAAGGTGCGGCGCCAGACACGCGCCGGAATGGCGGCGCTCTCGGCCACGATGCCGTCGAAGAACGCATCCGGCAGCCGCACGTGGACCGTGCCGGCCTGGAACTCCCGGGCGAAATCCACCGGCACCGGGTCCGGCAGCTCCGTGAGCAGCGCACGGACCTCCCGCATCACCGCGTTCGTCGTGCTCTCCGCGGATCCGATGAGCACCAGAGCCACCGTCCGGTCCGGCGCCATCTGCGCGGCCCTGCGCGCGACGAACGTGCCCATCGAGTGGCCGACAAGAGTCGCCCGGTCAACATCGACAGCATCGAGGAAGGCGACGACGTCCGCGGCGAGATCGTCGATGGTGTATCCGTCCGCTGGCCGGTCGGACCGGCCGAAACCGCGCAGGTCCAGCGCGTAGGCGTGATAGCGCTCCGGCAGGTGGTGAAGGACCCGGCTGAACGAGTACCAGGAGTCCGGCCATCCGTGGACGAAGACGATCACCTCGCCGTTCGGATCGCCCTGCTCCATGTAGTGCAGCCGGACTCCGGTGGCGACGTCGACGGTGGCGGAGCGGGGCTGGCTGCGGATCGTGGGCACGATCGCTCCTCTCGGCGGGACGCGCGGTTGGCGTCCGGGTACGGCCAGGAGGGTCTCGCGGCGCTCTGTCAGGTGGCTGTCGGATCGCTGTTGCCTGCTGGGCTCCTCCTGACATGCGCGGCCTGTCATGCGCGCAACCGCGCGCCTCGTCTGTTACCTGGGCCTGCCGATCCCAGGATCGTCACGGCTCTGCTGTTTCGGGACGTTCGGCCGTCCTGCGACCCTGACTCCCTCGGACCTAGGAGCGCCCTGAACAACTCGGCCCTACTGCGCGACGCCCAGGCAGGCACCTCGCGGCGTTGGACGATCGGACCGATACAACAGCGGTATCGGCCCGATCCTCCGCCTTGCGATGCACCCACCTGGACGCCGCTCGCTACGGGCGGAGGTCGTTCAGGACCCTCCTAGGTGGCTGGTGTCGAACGGCCGGGTTCGGGAGTGTGGGCTGCTCGGGACCCATGTGGCTCGTCTGTGGG